>JBBSGR010000011.1:0-95048 GCA_038253945.1 Gaiellales bacterium | reverse complement strand
TTTGGAATCGGCTCGAACCCGACGAGTCGTTGTCGCTCGACGAGGCCCGCATCCCGCAAACGTAGGTCTCACGGCACAACCCTGCGCATCACGCAGTTCCTCGTGCCTTTGGGGCGGAGATAGCTGAAGCCGGCCCGCTCGTACAGGGACCGTGTGCCGTTGTAGAGGACGGACACCTTCTGGCCGCCGGTGTCGTGCGGGTAGCCCTCCACAACCCCGCCGCCGGCCTGCGCAATCAGATCCACGGCACCACCAAGGGCGGCCGCGGTCACTCCTTTGCGCCGGTGCTTCTTGTCCACGAAGATGCAGGTGATCCGGTAGTCGGGCGGCCTGTCGAGAGCGGCCTCGTACTCCTTGCGGTGGTGGATGTTCGGCAGCTCCTGCGGGATGCCGTACTGACACCACGCCACTGCCGCAGCACCGTCGAACACCAGCGCAGCGTGCGCGCGGCCCTGCTCGACCAACCGCTTCTTGAGGGCGCGGTTGCCCTCGGCGGTGAACGTCTTCTCGGCATGGAAGGTGTGGAACCAGGTGCACCAACAGCCACCGAACACACCGTTGTGCCGCTCGACGAGCCGCGCGAATGCGTCCCAGGTACTCGCATCGAGCGGCTTGACCACGTAGTCCGTCATGGAATCTCCTTGGCTCTCGTGCGGGCAGCGTAACGCGGCACTTCGCGAGGCGTGAGCGCCAAGGGTCGAACGGAGGAACACCTGTTTCTCTGGCGTCATTCGGGAACGCTCGCCCAGGCTACGGCTCTGCTGTCGGACCCGTCGAAGGCGACCAGACATATGGCGTCGTCGTCGTCACCGCGGTGAAGCCGAGACGCTCGAGGATGGGGCGGCTATCGTCGGAGGCGTCGGTCTCGAGGTAGCGGAAGCCCCCGGCTGCGGCGAGGTTCGCTCGGTAGGTGACGGCGGCGCGGTAGATCCCGCGTCGGCGCCACTCGGGCAGGGTCGCGCCCCCCCAGAGGGTCCCGAACTCGGTGTCGCGCTCGAAGCGGATCCACGCGGCGCAGACGACGGCCGCGCCGGCCTCTGCCACGACGATCGTGAGCGCGCCCGGATCGACCACACGCTCCGACTCGAGCATGTCGACGAGCCAGCTCCGCTGGTCCTCCTCCCCCCAAACCGCCTGCTCGAGAGCCGCAATCCGTTCGAAGTCGGCGCGGCTCGTCACCTCCCGCAGCGAAACGCCCTCGGGCAGTCCCACCTCCCCGGCGATCTCCGCGACCGGCGCGATCACGACCGCCTCCGTCTCCTCGGGCACGAACCCCGCCGCGCGCAACCGCTGCGACAAATCCTCAGGCCGATCGTGCCCATGCAACTTCCACTCGAAGCGCTCGCCGCGCTCGGCAAACACACGCACCTGGCGCGCGATCAGCCCATCGAGGTCCGCACCCTCGAGCCCGCCGAGGTCGCGATAGACGACGAAGCCGCGGCCTGCGAAAGCGAAGAAACGCAACAGCGGGCCGTCCCGCTCGACCGTGACACCCCGCGGCAACGGATCAGGAACGCGGTCGCGAACCTGCGCGTCATAGGCAGCCAGCAGCTCCGACACGTCGGGCACCGGCCGACCCTACTCTCAGCCACTCGCCAACCGAGGCTGCCGCCGGGGAACATTCCCGAGTACTCGCGCAGGGGAGAGACCCCTAGCCACAGCCGCCCAGCCACGCGTTCTTAGAAGCCGCGTGCGAGCAGCCACTCCACCGCGAAGTCCACGGCGCTTCTCTGGGGAAAAAGGCATGCCTGTGCAGACCCGACGCAACCTTTGCCGACTTCGCGCGCACGCTCGAAGTCCGCACCAAGCTCATCGAAGCGTTCGGCGTGGCCCTCGATGTCGTCGAACCACTGCCAGACCCTTTCACCTTCGATGAGCAGTGGCGCGCCACTTCGGCATGGTCGCGCGTTGGCCGTTCGATGCTCTGCGAGGTGGAAGGAAGTATTGCTCCCGTAGCTCGCACCGAGCAGGACGACGTGGGCCTCGAGGTCGTATAGGCGCGCAAGCGGTGAGCGCTCGCCCAGCGAGAACCGCAACTCGTGGTTCTTCGTGATTTCGTCAGCGCCACGCCCCCAGGCTGCGAACGAAACCTGGGGGTGCGAGCTTCGCACCGCTCCGGGCCAGCTGCGGAAGACCTCGGCGACGATCCCGACGCCCCTTGTCGGGGTGGCGCGCGGATCAAAGGCGGGCATCGCGTCGCGAACCGTCTTGACCCACTCCGGCGGCACCGGTGGATTTTCCCATCCAGCCGGGTCGGAGAGATCCCCACTGTGGGCTGGCATCACGATCGTCCCCTCGTCTCCCACGACCGCGAGGAGCGCCTGAATCACGGCGACGGCCCCGCCGGCGATCCATCCGAGCGCGGAGAGCGAGGAATGCACGAGCACCGTCGCTCCGGGATGCAGACCGAGCGCGCGAAGATCGGCCGCGAGGGTCTCCACCGTGCGCGGCGAAGCCGTCCGTGCGATCACTTCCGCCTCGCTCACGGTCTCCGGACATTACCGTCCGGCGTTCGGGAAACCATTCCTGAAGCCTGGCCCAGCCAAGCGGCCCACCCGGGGATGGCGCGATGATTTCCGACCCGGTTGTTAGCATCGCGCTCCCTTTGGGTTGGGCTACTCGCCGTCCTGACGGCAGAGGACCAGTCTCGCTGGATTAAGCGGCCCTGGTTCCATCCGGGGCCGCCGAGTCGTTTTGGCTAACCCTTCTCTACGGGCTGTTCCTTGTCATCGCGCTCCTCTACCGCGTCGTGTGTGCCTTCGCAATGAATCGTCCGGGCGTGCACGGCGACGCCGGTCTGGCGCCCGCTGTTGGCTTGATCAGGAGCTTGTCCGCCTTGCCGGCGTGACTCATCACAGACCTGCCACACCTTCCCTGCATCAGACCGACGTCATCCGGACCCTGCGAATCGAGTCGGAGGATCGATCGGGATGCTTGCAGACGAGGTGGATTACGTGATTGGTGTCGACACGCACCACGATCAGCACACGCTCGCGGTCGTTGTTGCTCCCACGGGAGCGGTGCTGGCGCAGACGGTTCGGGCTACTGCAGACACCGTGCGGTTGCGGCCGCAGCGGCCGCAATTCGGAAAGGTGGCTGCGTGACTGCGCCCCAGAACCTCTCAGTCTGGCCTGTCGCACAGCAGACGGCGCGCAGGAGATGACGCAAGCGGCGGGAGACAGAAACGTCTGGCTCGTCGGCGGCGGCGGGCTGGTGGGGCAGTTCGCCGACTGCAGCCTGCTGGACGAGGTTTTTGTCGGCATCGCGCCGGTGACACTCGGTGGTGGAGCTCCGCTGCTTCCCCGTCGGTTGACGGCAGCTGACCTCGAGCTCGTCGACGTTGCCCGCGACAAGCAGTTCGTGCGGCTCAGCTACCGGCTGCGGGGATAACGGGTTCGGAGCGAACGTCGGAACGCGCGCTCGCTCAGGGTGCATCCGTGAACATTGGTACAGGTGAGTGTGCGGCGCCGAGCTACGGCCCGGCAAGGTCCAGAGCGACCGAGGTCACGGTCGGCCGAAAGCCGATCGACTCGTTCAGCTGGCGCATCACGGTGTTCTCCTCCGCGTTCGAGGTAGAGACCGTACTGACCTCCGGATGGTCAGAGTGGAGCCGTCGCAATAACTCAACTTTGACCGCCCGAGCAAGATCCTTCCGACGGCACGCTTCGACGGTTCCGGTGTCATCGGTGAAGCCGAGGGGCGAGCCGCGCGAAACCCGTAGCTCGGTAAACGCTCCGATCGACGCACGCTCATCAACAGCAACGGTCAGGCGCATCTCACGCTGACGTGAACGAGCGATTCCTCGGACGCGCGTACAGTCTCAGCGGTCGAACTTGCGATCTCCATTCCCTCCGGCTGCGGTGCATCGTTCATCGCTTCCCGGGCGTCCACATAAGCTGCGAGGTGCTCGTCGGGGACGCGGCCGATCCACGTGACAAGGCGAAAGCCCTCCGGTACCTGCGGCTCCGGCAGATCCGCTCCAGGAGGTCGAGTACCGACTGCACTACCCGCGCCTTCGCAACCGCACCAAACCAATGCCGCATCGCCGACGGTGAGGCTCGACGACCAGGTGCACGAAGGCTGTCCTCGGCCCGTGCACATAGAGCGAGGCAGCGCCTCCGTCTACGAGCCAGTGGCAGCTCGTATGCGTCACCGGCTGGTAGCGGGAGAACGCAACCGCCTCGTCCCGGCTCCGGACAGGTTCTCGTGGGTGGAGCTCGTCATGACATGCAGGCTCGATTGAGTAGAAACGCCCCTGCGCAGTACCCCGATTATGAGAACGAGCCCTGTGAGCTGGCCGCCGCGTACCGCGTTACCTCTGGGAGCAGCCTGCGAGACGAAACGTGGATGTGGCGCCGCGGATTGGATGGAGTCCCTTCCCCGGGGCGCCGATGGGGTGGGAGGAGATGACGTTCGATCTCATTGGTGCTCAGGACGTTCGCGAAGCGATCCAATGGGCGGAAACGGCGCTCGCGTCGGACGAGGGACCAGCGAGCCGCCGCGGGGTTCCAGTGCAAGACCAGGAATACGTGATCTACGGCAAGGTGGCGAGCGCCGATAGCTGGTTGCACCTCGCGGGTTGGATTCCAACGCTCGCGCCCGAGCCGCCCTTGAATTTGAGGCGCCTCAAGGGACATTCCTGAACGCTCGCTCAGGCGAGCGTAGAAGCGTCGCTGGCCCCTGTTAGAGTCGGCGACCGATGTAGGCCACTTCTTGATCCTCGACGTCGTCCGTGGTGCGCCACCCGCGCCGCGGCTTTTCCTGTGTCTCTGGAGGTCAGAAGTGACTGAAATCCCGTACGTTCGCCATCCGACCGAGTTTCCCGGCCGCTACGCGCACGGCCCTGACTCGTTTCCCCAGCCCGGTATCCCGCGCGGCGAGATCCACGACTACGAGTGGAACGCGAGCCGCGTCTTCCCAGGGACACACCGCCGCTACTGGGTGTATGTTCCGGCTCGGTACACCGACTCGGAGCCGGCATCGCTGATGGTGTTTCAGGACGCCGAGTGGTACCTCGACCTCCACTTCGAGGCGCGCGCCCCGGTCGTCTTCGACAATTTGATTCACCGAGGCGAGATGCCCGTCACGATCGGCGTCTTCGTCGCGCCGGGGGAACCAGGGCAGCGGAACGCCGAATACGACGCGTTCAGCGATGCGTACGCGACGTTCCTGCTGACGGAGATCCTCCCGGCTGTTCAGATGCGCTACGCGATCATGGACGACCCCGACCAGTGGGCGATCGGCGGCGGGAGCAGCGGCGGGGTCTGCGCGTTCACGGTTGGCTGGATGCGCCCCGACCGGTTCCGCCGGGTCCTGAGCTTCGTCGGCGCCTTCGCGCAACTCGATGGCGGCAATCGGTATCCACACCTGATTCGGGATACGTCGGCGAAGCCGTTGCGCATCTTCCTGCACACCGTGACCCGGGACCTCAACTGGGACGCTCCTCGGTACAACTTCTTCAGCGAGAACATGCAGGTCGCCGCGGCCCTTGCGGAACGCGGTTACGACTTCCGCTTCGTTCTCGGAGACGGCGGCCACAACGGAAACCACGACGGCGTGATCCTGCCCGACGCGCTCCGCTGGCTCTGGCGCCCGAAGCCCGAGTGACCTGCACCCGAGCGAGGACGGCACCGTTGTCGGCTTCGTCGACATCGTGACCGACGAACCATCGCCTAGCCAGATGGCCTCGACCTGGCCCCGGACCCGCTGTACGCCGAGGCCCGGCGCCACCCCGTCCGCGCAGCGCGCGCCGCGACCTAACAAGGGCCGCAAGCGCCGCCGGTTCGCACAATGCCTGGGACGCCCGCGCCGAAGGAAAACCGCTGGACATTGGACGAACGATGATGGAGCGTAAGACGTCGATGGCCAGCGCGATTGGTGGGCTGACTAGCCGCTGGCGTAGTAGGCAAGATCCGGGATAGCGACCGTCATAGATGTCAGCCGTTCGGCTGGGCCAGCGAATGTCCATTGAGCCGACTCTGTCTACGATCCCGCTCGTGAGCACTCGACTCGCCGCGTGTAGTTGTGAGCAGCTCCGACTCACCGTCGAGGGAGAGCCGGTTCGAGTCTCGATCTGTCACTGTCTCGCCTGCCAGCGTCGAACTGGAAGCGTCTTCGGTGTCCAAGCGCGATTCGACGCCGAGCAGGTAACGACGGAGGGCGCCTCGCGGCAGTACATCCGCGTCTCAGACGAGGGAGAGAAACGCGCCTTCTTCCACTTCTGTCCGGACTGCGGCGCGACCGTGTTCTACACCACGGAGGCCACGCCTGGAATTGTGGCCGTCCCGGTGGGTGCGTTCGCGGATCCTTCCTTCCCTGCGCCGACGAGGTCGGTCTGGGAGGAGCGGCGACATTCGTGGCTGCGGCTTCCAGACGACATCGAACACGTGAGCTAACCGGAGGAGAGGTCACGCGCCTGCGCCAGTGTTCGCGCATGCACCCTGACACTCGGTGAAAGTCGGTGGCGGGAGCGGGTGCGTATCGTGGGTTGCGATGCCTGACCTCGCGTTCGAGCATCCGCGCCTCGCGGCCGTCTACGACGCCTTCGACGCCGACCGCAGCGATCTCGACGTCTATCTCGCGATCGCTCGGGAGTTGGGCGCACGGCGCGTCTTGGATGTGGGTTGTGGGACCGGCACGTTCGCGGTCCTGCTCGCACGGGAGGGTTTCGAGGCAACGGGGCTAGATCCAGCCCCGGCCTCGATCGCCGTTGCGCGCGGCAAACCTGGTGCGGAGCGGGTTCGGTGGATCGTGGGCGATGCCTCAGCCCTGCCGTCGCTGGAGGTCGATCTCGCGACCATGACCGGGAACGTTGCTCAAGCAATCACCGATCGGGAGGCGTGGGAGGCAACGCTTCGCGCCGTTTACGAGGCGCTGAGGCCGAACGGTTACCTCGTGTTCGAGACGCGCGACCCCGCCTTTCGAGGCTGGGAGGAGTGGACACGGGATCGGACGCGCCAGGTGGTCGACATCGAAGACGCCGGCGAGGTCGAGAAGTGGAACGAACTGACGGATCTCGCTCTGCCTCTTGTGAGTTTCAGAGCGACCTATTCATTCCGCGCCAGCGGCGACCTACTCACATCCGACTCGACCCTGCGGTTCCGTCAACGTGCCGAGGTCGAAGCGCAGCTAAGGGCCGCCAGTTTCGTTCTTGAGGCCGTGAGGGATGCCCCCGATAGGCCCGGCCGCGAGTTCGTCTTCTTCGCGCGACGTCCGGCGTGAGCCAGTCCACACTCGTCTGGGCCAGCGTTCGCGAATGTCACTGGAGGACGGCGGGATCGAGACGACTTCAGCTTGATTTCTCGTCGTGCTGCGCTGCGCCCTCGACCTGCGGTATCCAGCTCTCGCGTCGCTTCACCCAGATCTCGTCTTCGGGTTTCAGCTAACGCCGAACATGCACAGGGTCACCGCGAACGCTGTAGCGGACCGCCCCGCAGAGACATCCGCCCGTGCGTACTCCCGCCTCCACGCGCGCAGATGCTACGCAACCGTGCAGTAGACCAGTGCGCAGAAATGTTCCCCGAGTGTGGCGCCTCTGCGTGCCGCGGCGCGCCCAGCTTGGTCAGAATGGTCGCGACGGCGTCAGTGACCAGGGTAGCGGTGCCGCCGGTACTGCAGTTCGATGATCCCGTTGCGGGAGGCGGTGCTGGAAACCAGGTCGAGCGGGTAGGACTTGGGGACGCCGTCGAACAGCCGGGTGCCCTCGCCCGCAACGTAGGGGAACATGCTCACCTGGAGCTCGTCGATCAGGTCGAGCCGCATGAGCGACCGCCAGAGGGTGACGCCGCCCCAGACCACGATGTGGCCGTCGTCGCCTTGCCTGAGCTTGTCGATCTCTTCTGCCGTGTCACCAGCGGCGATGGTGGTGTTGGCCCAGTCGGCCGTCTCCAGGGTTCGGGAGAAGACGACCTTGCGCCCGGCGTTCAGGATGTCGGCGAAGGGGTGGTCGGTGGACGTTGTCATGGACCCGGAGATGCCCTCATAGGCGGTGCGGCCCATGATGTGCGCGTACGCGCTCTGGAGAAAGTCGAGTTGCGCCGGGTCGTCGGGCTCACGGTTTTCGGGCAGGTCGAAGCAGAACTTCCAAAACTCGGTGCCCTCGTCGGCGAGTAGGCCGTCGAGCGAGTAGTTGAACACCGTCGCTATCAGTTTCCGCATGATCAGACCCTCCTTGGTCTCGGGTCGTCTTGGGGACCGTGCTTGCTACGGGAACGCGCCTGTTCCGGGCCGCAGCGCCGGCGTGGCCGCGGCCTCTGTGGCCTGTCTCTCTTGCTTCGGACGCCACTGCCGCCCGAAAGTCATCGGTGCCCCGTCACCTGGCCGGTTGCGCGGAAGGCCGAGGGCGCTCCCTTGAGCGAGCGATGCTTCTATCTCTGTCAAGTGGTCCGCGGCGCTCCGTGTTCAAGTAGGCGGTAGAGGCTGCGGGCGAGGTAGCGCTTGAGGCAGCGGTTTGCTTCGCGCCGGATCTCGCCTTCCTGGAGGCGGCGTTCGATGTAGGCGATCGTCGCCGGGTGTCTGGCCGCACCGCGCCTAACGAACCCAGCTGCTTTGACGACCCACGACAACCTTCACGAGGAGGTTGCGTCGAACCCGAGGTGCGCCAAGAACGCAGGCGAGGATGGCGATTCCGTCAGCCGTCAAGCGGAGGCAGCACGTCGTGTGACGGCCCCGGGCTGCGGATCATCGATCCGAGCACACGACGCGACGTACGGCAAGCCGTCACCGCCGAGAGCAGTCTTTGGGCGGCGGACGCTTCCTCATCCGGCTGCCGATCGGCTGAACGCGCTCAGCGAAGCGCGCGTGCGACCTGCTCCCGCCTGCGCCCGGCGCGAGCCCGGAGCGTGACGGACGCTACAGCCGCCGCGGCCGGGACGAGCAGGAACGCGGACGAGAACACGGCGACGACGCAGACGAGCGCGAGCGCGACGATCGCCGCCGCGCGCAGGCGTCCCTCGAGTCGTTTCGCCGCAGACGCGAGCGCAAGCACGTACACGACGATGAAGCACGCCGAGGTGGCACGAATCAGCGCGCTCGTGCTGCTGAACCCGGCCACGAGCGCAGCGAGCACGACGACCGCGGTGGCGGCGAGCGCGAGCATCGGCCTCCTCGGCACGCTGCGGTGGGCGTCGCCCGCGAGCCACGGCGGCAGCGCTCGTTCCCTCGCGAGCGCCGCGGTCAGCTTCGCCGACGAGCCGATGTAGACGTTCATCGTCCCCATCGTCAGGGCGACCGCCAGCACTGCCGTCGCCTCGCGTCCGGCCCGACCGAATCCGACGGCGATCAGGTCCGCAAGCGGGACGCGCGAGCCGCTCCCGGCCGTGACCGTGATCGTGGCGACGGCGAGGCCTGCGTAGAGCGCCGTGATCACGGCGAATGCGAGCGCCATCGCCCGCGGCAGGTCGCGCGCCGGGTCGCGGAAGTCACCGGCGAGCTGCGCCATCGCCTCCCACCCGACGAAGAGCCAGATCAGGATGTTCGCGGCGGTGCCGGCCGCCCACCAGCCGTGGGGCGCGAACGGGCTCCAGTTGTGCGACGCGCGCGTCGGCAGGGCGACGGCCACGGCCACCACCACGACCGCGACGAGGACGGCGGAGAGCGCGAGCTGGAAGCCGGAGGAGAGTCGCAGGCCGACCGCGTTCGCGACGACGACTGTCCCATACATGACGACGCCCACCGTCACGGCGACCGGCATGCCCGATCCGGTGAGGTCGGCCACGTAGTAGCCGCCGATCAGCGCAATCGCCGGTCCGCCGAAGAGCACCGCGGCCATGAAGCACGCACCCGTGACGGCGGCGGCCGATTCGCCGAAGGCATCCCGCACGTAGGCCGAGACTCCGCCCGCGACCGGGTGGCGCACCCCGAGCGCGGCGAAGGTGATCGCGAGCGGCGCAGAGAGGACCAGCAGTCCCGCCCAGGCGATGATCGCCGCCGGGCCTGCCGCCTGAGCCGCGAGCGAGGGAACGAGCAGGAGCCCCGGGCCGATCAGCGCGCCGATGTAGAGCGCGGCGCCGCGCGGGACGCTGAGCATCAATTCACGCTACTGGACGAAGGCGGTGACGACCTCGAGATCAAACTCTTGCGGTGCCTAGGCCGCTCGGTCTTGGGCGAGTGGACGACCGACGACTGGCTCGGCCTCGTCGGCTTCCGCGGCGCGGGGTTCACCGGCCGGAAGGAAGCGGAGGACGAGCACGGCCGCGGCGGCGGCGAGCCCGGCCCCGACGAGGAGGCCATAGCCCATCGCCTGGGTGAAGGCGTCACCGGTCGTCGTGAGCAGGGTCGAGGCCGCGTGGGGTGGGAGGTGTGTTGCGATCGCGCTGGCGGCGCCGACGGAGTTCTCGGCCTGTGCTTGCGCCCGGGCGGGCAGCGCGTCGAGCTTGCCGCCGAGTTCGTTCGAGTACAGGGAGCTGACGAGCGAACCGGTGATCGCGACGCCGAGCGCTCCTGCGACCATGCGCGCGACCGTGTTCGTCGCCGAGGCGACGCCGGACGTGGCTGCGGGCACGGCGCCGACGACTGCGTCTGTCGCCGGAGCCATGACCCAGCCCGTCGCGAGCGTCAAGCCGAAGAACCAGGCGACCAGCTCGGATGCGCCGGTGCTCGGATCCCACAGCGTCGTCAGCGCCAGCATGGCCCCGATCCCAGCCAGGCCAGTAGCGACGACTCGGGACGTGCCGAGTCGCGCGACGGCCTTGCTCGACGAGCCGGCGCCCAGCATCAACCCGAGCGCCATCGTGCTCATGATCCCGCCGGCCTCCGGGCAATCGTCGAGCGGCGCTCGGTCAGTGGTACTCGAGAGCGATGGCGGTGGTAAGTGGCTTTTGGACGGTCGCGCCGCGCCGCACCTCGACGGATGCCTCGACGTCGACCTCGAGTCCTCGTCCCTGACCAATGCTTTTCCGGTGCACCGGCTCTGCCTCGAGCCCGGCGATTCGGCGGACGCGCCCACTGCGTACGTCAGAGCGCTGAGCCTCGACGTCGAGCGTCTTGAGCAGCGCTACGTTCGTCTCGATCGCGGCACCGGGCGACAGCGGTACGACTACACCTCTCCATCGTTGAACTTCCGCGGCGAACTCGTGTTCGACGAAGCTGGCCTGGTGCTCGACTATCCCGGACCCGCGATCCGGGCCGCAACGACCTGCAGAGCAGAGCCCTCTGACGAACTCAACCGTTGACTCCTTACCATGCGCTCCAATCGGCAAGCGGTGCAATCTACGGCAACGGATTTCGTTTCTTTTCGCGGTTTCTGCGAGCCTTCGACTTGCGTCGCATGGCGGGGTCAGCGTCGGGTGCGACATCTCCGCCGGCGTGATGGCGGACCTGCGGCGGACGGTCGAGAGGGAAGAGCTCAACATGCTCCTCATCGTCGCGGAGGCTGAGGCGCTTCCATTCCTGGACGAGTCGTTCGATCTCGCAATGGCGAGCCACGTTCTCTACCACGCCGCCGACATCGACCTCGCCGTGCGGGGAGCGTGACGGATGCTCCGCCGCGGCGGCCGTTTCCTCGCAAACGACGAACAGCATGAGAGGTATGCCGGAGATGCACGGCCTGCAGATCGAGACGATGAAGGAGATCGACATCCCTTACGACCCGGAAATCGAGCATCGCTTTGAGCTGGAGAACGGCGGCGAGTACCTCGAGCGCGCGTCTTCGGAAACCTCCAGGTACTCGACTTCGACGGCGAGTTCCGCGCGCCGACTCCGGAGCCGCTCCTGCTGTACTACAAGGCGACCCAGCTCTTCCAGGCCCCGATGCGCGACGAGGAGCTGCCGCGCGAGAAACGCGACGCGATCGAGGCGACGTATCGGCGGCTCGCGGAGCGCATGATCGAGCAAAACGGCGGCGAGCTGATCGTCACGAAGCCGATGGGTGCGTTCATCAGCACCAAGAACGGGCATTGCGCTCGGACGTCGAAGAACCGATTCCGCAGACGTGGCTTTCAGTCGTACCATCTGGCCGTATACCGGGGTCAGCATGTTCTCCGACTGACTGGACCGCCTGCTCTGTATGGAGGCGTGTTTGTCAAGGGTCCGTGCCGCATCGTCCAGTCGTTTGACGGGGTGAGTGGCTGCTCGGATGGGCGTCGGGCGCTGCGACGACGTCGCTTCGGTCAGTCTGATGATGCGGGGGTTGGCTACCCCATTGCCTGCTTGCGTCGTCTACTACGTCGGCGGAAAGCAGAAGTGGGAGACGATCGGCCCGAGCCGGCGCGAGGCGGAGCGCGCGCTCACAGCCAGGAAGCGCGAGGTCGACACGGGAACATGGCGGGAGCCGAGCAGCGAGACGCTCGCTTCGTACGCCGAGCGCTGGCTCGCCCACCGCGATCCCGCCCGGGTCGGCGGAGGTGGACGCACGCGCCTCTCGCCGTCGACCTTCCGGGGCTATCGGCTCAACCTGCAGCGGCACGTGCTCCCGCGCCTGGGCAGCCGGGTCCTTTCTTCGCTGCGCACCGAGGACGTCGATCGCCTCATCGCCGAGCTCGAGGCGGAGGGGAAGGCGGCTGGGACGGTTCGCAACGTGATCGTCCCGCTGCGCAAGATGCTCGCCGACGCGGTCCGGCAGGGCCTGCTCCTCGCGAACCCGGGCGCCCGAGCCGACCTTCCGCCGGCCCAGGACTTCGCCGGGAAGGAGATCCCGCCTGCGCACTCGGGCGCGATCCGGCGCGCGCTGCTCGAGGTCGCGCCCCTTGACCCGCTCCGCCACGAGCCCGATCTCTTCTTCGTCTGCCTCTTCGATGTGGCGCTCGGCACTGGACTTCGCCTCGGCGAGCTCCGTGCGCTTCGGTGGCAAGATCCTCGGCCGCGAGCGGCGGCTGATCCGGGGCTCGTCACGATCCCTGGGAAGCTGAGCAAGGACTTGCCGATCGGCCTGCAACGAAGCATCCTGAAACAAGTGGGACTGGAGCGAGAGACATGATCTCTGTCACTGAGCACGGCTACCTGATCGTGATCGAGCGCGGCGACGGGAACTTCGGCGCCTGGGCGCCGGACCTCCCAGGCTGCGTCGCCGTCGGCGACACAATCGAAGAGTGCGAAGCCGATATGCGCGAGGCGATCGCTTTCCACATCGAGGGCCTCCGGCTCGAAGGGGAGCCCGTGCCCGTGCCGGCTACGGTCGCCGCAGCGGTCGTCGAAGTCGCGTAGAGCTCAGCTTTCCTCAGCAGAGCCTTAGCAGCGAGCTAGCGGCGTCTACTTCTCTGCCAACAGCAGGTCCGCGTCGGCAGGTCTTTTCGAGTGGAGCGTACCGGGATCGAACCGGTGACCTCCGGCTTGCAAAGCCGGCGCTCTCCCAGCTGAGCTAACGCCCCTTCCGCCCCAGTGTAGAGGCGCCCGGGCGCCTCTACGCAGCCCGCGCCAGACGCTCCTCGGTCCGGGCCCGCCGGATGATTTGATCGCGCTCGCCGAAGCGAAGCTGCGCTCGCGTCGCCCGCTGCTCGTCCCAGAGGTGCGCCAGGTGCGCCTCGAGCTCCTTCAGCTCCGTGGCGAGCGCCGGGTCGCGGCCTTCACTCAGTGCATGCCAGAGCTCGGTGCGCCGCTCGCTGACGCGCTCGATCTCGGCTCGGATGTCAGTCAAGGTCTTCACGTCATTTCAAACGACGTGTTAGTGACCACTATTCCCGTCCGGGCATCACCGCCACGGACCGAGGAAATAGGCGACGAGGACGAGCGCGCCGACGGCCGCAGCGGCGAGCGCGACAGCGTTCAGAAAGGTCACCATCAGTCGTAGCCGAGCTCGGCGAGCCGCTCCTCGTCGATGCCGAAGAAGTGCGCCAACTCGTGCAGAACCGTGATCCGGATCTCGTTCTCGAGCTCCTCCGGATCCTCGAACGACTCCTCGAGCGGCAGCCGGTAGATCGTGATCCGGTCGGGCAGCGTGGGCGCCGCCCCGTCGCGCTCGGGCAGGGGCGTTCCCTCGTACAGGCCGAAGAGATCGGGATCGCCGGGATGCTCGTCCCGCACGACGACGGCGACGTTCTCGATGCGCGCCGCGAGGTCCGCCGGGAGCGAGTCGAGAGCTCGCCGGACGTGCTCCTCGAACGAGCGCTTCCCCGCCGGCATCAGTAGAGCGGCTGCAGCGGCCGTCTCCGGGCGAAGACGTACACCGTCGCGACGCCGAACACGAAGCCGCCGACGTGGGCGAAGAAGGCGACTCCGCCGCCCTGCTCGGGGTGCTCGAGAGCAGAGCCGCCCGACCACAGCTGGAACGCGAACCAGATGCCGAGGAACCAGACTGCGCGGATCTCGCGGAGCAGGAAGAAGAAGATGAGCGTCAGCACCCTCGCTCGGGGCAGCAACAGCATGTACCCGCCGAGGACGGCCGAGATCGCGCCGCTTGCCCCCAGATTTGGGATCATCCCGTCCACAGCCGTTCCGTAGTGGAGCGTGACGAACGTCTGCAGCGCCGTCGCCGCGAGCCCGCCGAGGATGTAGAACGCGAGGAACCGTATGCGACCCATCGCGTCCTCGACGTTGTTGCCGAAGATCCAGAGGAAGAGCATGTTGCCGAGGATGTGCTCCCAGCCTCCATGCATGAACATCGAGGTGAACGCGGTGACGACCCAGTCGTGGCCGACGACCCTGCACGAGTGCTCGACCTCGCAGGGGTGGTAGGCGTACTCGTTCACCGAGCGGTTCAGGTGCGGCAGCTCGTAGAGGATCCAGACGGCGAAGTTCGCCGCGATCAGCCCGACCGTCACGATCGGGAAGGACCGCGTGGGGACGTTGTCCTTGATCGGAAGCACGGACCGTCAGCCGGCTAGGGGATCACGAGCGCCATCAGCGCCTTCTGCGCGTGCAGGCGGTTCTCGGCCTGATCCCAGACTGCGGACCGGGGTCCGTGGAGAATCTCCTCGGAGATCTCTTCGCCGTAATGGGCCGGCAGGCAGTGGAAGACGACCGCGTCTCTGTCCGCCAATCCGAGCAAGGTTGAGTCGATCCCGTATCCGCTCAGGTCGCGCAGTCGTCGTGTCCGCTCGGCTTCCTGGCCCATGCTCGTCCAGACGTCGGTGTAGAGGACGTCCGCGCCCCGCGCCGCCTCCTGCGCGTCGCGGGTGATCCGGACAGAGGCTCCCGTCTGCTCCGCGGCGACGCGCGCGGCCGAGAGCGCGGCCTCTTGCGGCTCGTAGCCGTCCGGCATCGCCGCGGTGAAGTCGACCCCGAGCTTGGCGGCCGCGACCATCAGCGACGCGCAGACGTTGTTGCCGTCGCCGAGGTAGGCGATCCGCACATCCTCGAGCCGGCCGAGCCGCTCGCGCACCGTCATCATGTCGGCGAGCGCCTGACACGGATGCGAGCTGTCGGTGAGCGCGTTGATGACCGGGATCTGGGAGTGGCGAGCGAGCTCCTCGACGTCTTTCTGAGCATAGGTCCGCACGACCAGCGCGTCGAGGTAGCGCGAGAGGACCGTGGCGGTGTCGCGAATCGTCTCGCCGCGCCCGAGGTGGAGGTCTTCGGTGCGCAGGTACAGCCCGACGCCGCCAAGCTGCGCGATCCCGACCTCGAACGAGACGCGGGTCCGGGTGGACGGCTTGTTGAAGATCATTCCGAGGCTTCGGCCCGGCAACAGCCGGTGCTCCTCGTGCTCGGACCGGGCTCGCTTCAGCTCGTCGGCGTGGTCGAGCACGGAGAGGAGCTCGTCGCGGCGCCAGTCGGCGACCTTCGTGAAGCTGCGGCCCTTCAGATGCTCAGCCACGGCGATCACGGTTGGGATGTTAGTCGCGGACGATGCGCCTCCCGGCCCGGCGGGAAGCGTCGCTAGACGAGCGCCGCCTGGCCGATCAGGCCGTACTCGGCGAGGATGTCCGCGACGGTGGGCTCACCCACCGCCTGGAGGCGGTAGGTCACCCGCAGCGCCGGCTTGTCGAACTCGATCAGACCCCGCAGGTCGATCGGAGTGCCGATCAGGACGAGATCGGCATCGGAACGCGCGATCGTCTCGCGCAGCTCCTCGCGCTGGCGGCAGTTGTAGCCCATCGCGGGGAGCAACTCGCCCACGTGCGGATAGTCGGCGAACGTTTGCTTGATCGAGCCCACCGCGAAGGGCCTGGGGTCCACCAGCGCGGCCGCGCCGTTCGCCTTTGCGGCCAGGACGGCGGCGCCGTAGGCCATCTCGCCGTGCGTGAGCGTCGGCCCGTCCTCGATCGCGAGCACGCGCTTCCCCGCGATCGCCGCGGCGTCGCCCTCGACGTGGAACGGTGAGGCGGCGAGCACGACTCTCGTTCCCGGGTTGTGGATCCGGATCGAGTCGAGCACGGCGTCGACGCCCTCCGGCGGTGCGCTGTCCACCTTGTTCACGACGCAGGCGTCGGCCATCCGCAGGTTCGTCTCGCCCGGGTGGTAGCGAAGCTCGTGGCCGGGCCGGTGCGGGTCGACCACGACGATGTGGAGGTCCGGCTTGATGAAGGGCGTGTCGTTGTTGCCGCCGTCCCAGAGGATCACGTCGGCCTCCCGCTCGGCCGTCTGGAGAATCGCCGCGTAGTCGATGCCGGCGAAGACGAGGTTTCCGGCGGCGAGATGGGGCTCGTACTCCTCGCGCTCCTCGATCGTGCAGTCTGCGGCCTCGAGATCCTCGTACCGCGCGAAGCGTTGCACGGCCTGCCGCGTCAGGTCGCCGTACGGCATCGGGTGTCGCAGCACCGCGACGCGCTTGCCGTCCCTGTGGAGTAGCGCAGCCACGTGCCGGGTCGTCTGGCTCTTGCCCGCGCCGGTGCGCACGGCGCAGACGGCCACGACGGGCTTGGACGAGGGAAGCTCGGTCTCGCCGGGCGCGAGCAGCCGGAAGGAAGCGCCTGCCGCGAGTGCCCGCGAGGCGATGTGCATGACGTGCTCGTGCGTCACGTCCGAGTAGGCGAAGACCACCTCGTCGATCTCGTGCTCGCGGATGCACTCCTCGAGCCGGCTCTGCGGCTCGATCGGAATGCCCGCCGGGTACAGCTCGCCGGCGAGCTCGGCCGGGTAGATGCGCCCGTCGATGTTCGGGATCTGGGTCGCCGTGAAGACCACGACCTCGAACTCCGCATGGCCCCGATAGACGACGTTGAAGTTGTGGAAATCGCGGCCCGCGGCGCCGGCGATGAGCACTCGGGTGCGATTCATTGAATAGATCATATGCAGTATGCAAGACGGCGAAATCCGCCGGTGCGCGGGACGCTAGGCTGGGGCGATGGGCGTGATCGAGGCGCACGAGCTCGTGCGGACCTATCGCACCACGACCGGAACCCTCCGGCGGCGCAGCGTCGACGTCGAGGCCGTCCGGGGCGTGTCGTTCGACGTGAGCGAGGGAGAGCTCTTCGGCCTGCTCGGACCGAACGGCGCCGGCAAGACGACCACGATCAAGATGCTGATTACGCTGCTGATCCCGACCGCCGGTTCGGCCCGCGTGCTCGGCCACGACGTCGTCCGAGAGGCACAGGAGGTGCGCCGCTCGATCGGCTACGTCTTCGGGGGCGAGCGAGGCGTCTACGAGCGGCTGTCAGCCCTCGACAACCTCCGCTACTTTGCAGAGCTCTACGGCGTCCCCGGTCGCGAGCAGAAGCCCCGCATCGAGGAGTTGCTCGAGCTCGTCGGTCTGAAGGGTCGGGAGAAGGAGCGCGTGGAGGGTTACTCGCGGGGGATGAAGCAGCGCCTCCACGTTGCCCGCGGACTGCTCCACGACCCGCCCGTTCTCTTCCTCGACGAGCCGACGATCGGGCTCGATCCGATCGGAGCCCGCGAGCTCCGGGCGCTGATCGCCGACCTCGCCTCTGCGGGCAAGACGATCCTGCTGACGACGCACTACATGTTCGAGGCGGACGCCCTCTGCGACCGGATCGCGGTGATCTCGAACGGGCGGATCGTCGGTGCGGGCACGCCCGCGGAGCTGAAGAGGGATGTCGCCGACGGGGCCGTGACGGAGATCGAGGTGTTCGGCGTCGGCGAGCCCGAGGTCGATCGGCTGCGCGCGCTCGACGGCGTCACGGCCGTGGCGGTCGAGGAGCACGAGCAGAAGCAGCTGCTCGTCGTGCAGACCACCGGCGAGCGGGAGATGACCCAGACGCTCCTGACGTGCCTGGACGGCGTCTCGGTCGGTCGGGTCTCCTCGCGCGAGCCGACGCTCGAGGACGCCTACGTCGCCCTTGTGACCGCGGAGTAACGAGTGCGGACGATCAAGCTCCTCTTTGTCGGCTGGGTGCATCACTTCAAGCTGCTGTCGCGCTCGCCGTTCGACGTGGGCTCGGTGGCCGTGTGGCCGCTCTTCTTCGCGACGATCGCCTTCTTCATGTTCCGCGCCGGAGGGAATCCGCAGCTGCTCCTGCCGGCAGCGCTCGGCTCGGCGGTGATGGGCATCTGGTCGTCGACGAGCGTGGCCGCGAGCTCTGCGATGCAGCGCGAGCGCTGGCACGGCACGCTCGAGCTGCTGGTAGCCGCCCCCGTTCCCTTTCCGGTCGTTCTGCTGCCGATCACGATCGCGATGTCGACTCTGGGCATCTACTCGCTCGTGGCGACGCTCGCCTGGGGCCGCTTCCTCTTCGGAATTCCGATCACGATCGTGCATCCGCTGCTCTTCGGAGTGGCGGTCGTCGCGACGATCGGGTCGGTCGGCCTGCTGGGCTTCCTGCTGGCTGTCACAGTGGTGCGTTACCGGTCGGCCTGGGCGCTCGGGAACGTGCTCGAATACCCGGTCTGGCTCGTTGCGGGGCTGCTCGTCCCTCTTTCGCTCCTGCCTGCCTGGGTTCGGCCGATCTCGTGGGCGCTCGCGCCGACGTGGGGCATGAACGCGCTGCGCGAGTCGGCCATCGGCGGATCGCCGCTGCCGGACGCAGCGCTCGCCATTCTGCTCGGCGCCGGGTACGCCATTCTCGGCGCCGTGCTCGCCGAGACGATGCTCCGCTCAGCCCGGCGGCGCGCGACGCTCTCGCTGACATGAGGACGGCCCGCCTCTTCTTCGTGGGCGGCGCAATCAGCTACCGGGCGCTCTTCGGCTGGCTGAGCCCGTGGATCTACGTCCCCAGCCTGCTCGTCGCGCCGATCTTCCAGATCCTGCTCTTCGCCTACGTCGGTCGCGCCGCGCACCTGCGCTCGGACTCGTTCTACGTGATCGGCAATGCACTCCAGTACGCCTCGATTCCTTGCCTGTTCGCCATGAGCCAGACGATCACGGGTGAGCGCTGGTCGAACACGCTCTCGGCCGTGCTCGCCTCTCCGGCCCCTCGCCTGCCACTGTTTCTGGGCCGTGCGCTGCCCGTCGTCGTGAACGGCGCCCTCGTGTCGGGCTTTGCGCTCGCCGCCGGCTCGATCCTGCTCGGCGTCCACGTGCCGGTCGCCGCACTGCCGGGGTTGGTGCTTGCCGTCGCGGCGGCCGCCTTCTCGTGCACCGGGCTGGGGCTCGTCAATGCCTCGATCGGGCTGCGGATTCGCGAGATCGCGGTTCTCTCGAACATCCTGTTCGGCTTCCTGCTCGTCTTCTGCGGCGTGAACGTTCCACTCGACGTCTTGCCCGGCTGGATGAGCGGCGTGGCGAAGGTGCTGCCCCTGACGCACGCGATCCAGGCCGCGCGCCGCGTGGTCGAGGGCGCCTCGCTCGGCGATGTCTCGAGGCTGCTCGCCGTCGAGATCGTCATCGGCCTCGTCTACGCGGCCGCCGGTATGGCGCTCCTTCGCTTCTTCGAGCGCTCGAGCCGCCGGCACGCGACCCTCGATCAAGCATGAGACGGGCGCTTCGCCTCATGTGGGCCGGCTGGCGCTTCAACCTGAAGATGCTCACGCTCTCGAGCTTCTTCCTGCTTACCTCGGCGATCCAGCCCGTCGTCTTCGCCACCATCGCCTTCTTCATGTGGCGGGCGGGTGGCCGCGGGCAGGCGCTGCTCTACGTCGCGCTCGGCGCGGGGCTGATGGGGATCTGGTCGTCGACGCTCTTCGCCTCGGGCGGCGCGATCCAGTGGCAGCGCTGGCAGGGGACACTGGAGGTCTCGATCGCGGCGCCGGCGCGATTCGTCCTCGTGCTCGTCCCGATGACGCTCGCGAACGCGACGATCGGCCTGTACTCGCTGACCGCGACCCTCGTCTGGGGCCGCCTCTTCTTCGGTGTGCCGCTCTCGATCGAGCATCCCCTGCTCTTCGCGCTCGCCGTGCCGGCGACGATCCTCGCGCTCGGCCTGCTCGGGCTCGTCCTCGCCTCCACGTTCATCCTCTACCGCAACGCGAACGCGATGTCGAATCTGCTCGAGTATCCGGTCTGGCTTGTCTCGGGCCTTCTGACCCCGCTCTCGCTCTTTCCCGGCTGGGTCAGACCGCTCTCGTGGATGCTGGCACCGACCTGGGGCGTCAAGGCCATACGCGGGGCGGCGCTCGGCGGTGGAGAGCCACTCTTCGCGATCGGCATGTGCCTCGCGCTCGCCGCTATCTACCTCGTGCTCGGGACCGTGTTGCTGCGCAACTTCGAGCGGCTCGCGCGGGAGCGCGCCACGCTCTCGCTGACGTGACCAACCTGCGCATCTTCTTCGTCGGCGGCTACATCGCCTACCGGGCGCTGTTCAACTGGATGCACCCGACCTACTACATCCCGACGATGCTCGGCAGTCCACTGTTCCAGATCCTCTTCTTCGCCTACATCGGCCGCGCGATCAACCTGCGGAACGACAGCTTCTTCGTCGTCGGCAACGCAGTCCAGGTGAGCTCGATGGCGGGCATCTACGGGATGGCGATGACGATCGGCGGGGAGCGCTGGACGCAGACGCTCTCGCCGCTGCTTGCCTCGCCCGCGAACCGGCTCGCCCTCTTCCTCGGCCGCGCGATGCCGTTGATCGTCAACGGGGTGATCGTGTCCGTCTTCGGCTTCGCCGTCGGCCGCCTGCTGCTCGACTTCCACCCGCCCGTCTCCGCGCTGGCTCCGCTCGGGCTGGTGGTGGTCGTCTCGGCTGCTGCGTGTACGGCTTTCGGCCTGGTCGTCGGCGCGATCGGCCTCCGCGGCCGCGACGTCTTCTTCCTCGCGAACCTCGTCTACTTCCTGATGCTGTTGTTCTGCGGCGTCAACGTGCCGATCGAGACGCTGCCCGGTTGGATGCAGGCGGTCGGGCGGGCGTTGCCGCTGACGCACGGGATCAAGGCCGGCCGCGAGGTCGCCGCGGGCGCGTCGCTGTCGCACGTCCGCGGCCTGCTCGGGACAGAGCTTGCGCTCGGTGCGGTGTACGCGGCTCTCGCCTATGCGCTCCTGCGCTTCTTCGAGGCGGACGGCCGCCGTCGCGCGACGCTCGAGACGATGTAGCCTGCCCGCATGGCCCGCTTCGGAGGAGCGCTCAACGAGCAGATCGGCCGTGAGCTCGCCGCATCCCAGCAGTACGTTGCGATCGCCGTCTACTACGACTCCGAGACGCTGCCCGGGCTGGCGGGTCACTTCTACCGGCAGGCAGTCGAGGAGCGAAACCACGCGATGATGCTCGTGCAGTACCTGCTCGACGCGGACCTTCCGGTCACGGTGCCGGGGGTCGCTGCTCCGGAGACGAAGTTCGCCGACCCCGTGGCGCCCGTCACGCTCGCGCTCGCGCAAGAGAAGTCCGTGACGCGCCAGATCAGCGAGCTTGCGGCGCTCGCCCGGAAGGAGCAAGACCTCGTGGGCGAGCAGTTCCTGCACTGGTTCCTGCAGGAGCAGCGCGAGGAGGTCGCGAGCATGTCCGACCTGCTGAAGAACGTCGAGCGTGCGTCCGCGTCGAATCTTTTGCTCGCGGAGGAGTATCTCGCGCGAACGCGGGTCGGCGACCAGGGCGTCGACGCGGCGGCTCCGGCTGCGGCCGGAGGCGCTCTGTAGGAGCCTGCGTCTCTATCCAATCCGCTCGACCGGTCAGTGCAGACGGCGATGCGGGCAAGCCCGCATCGCCTGAAGTCGGCACCGCAGGCGGCGCCTAGCGCAGCGCCTCGGCCGCGCGGTCGACGACCGCGTCCAGCTCGAGCGAGGTGCCCACGACGTCGCCGAGCAGCTCGTCCGCCGTCTGGCTCTGGCCGAGCGACCACAGCTCGCGGAGCAGCGATCCCGCCTCGCGGCGCGAGAACCACGCGGCACCGAACTGCTCGCGTAAGAACGTGCGCATGTGCGCCTCGAACGCCCAGGAGCGCAGGTACGAGGATGCGTAGAAGCCGGCGTCGACGTCACCGAGGTAATCGGCCTCGCTCGGCTCGATCTTGAGCGCCTCGGAGATGAGCTCGACGTAGCGCGGCTGCAGCTCGGCGACGTCGGCGGCCGCATGGAGCTCGAGCTCGTAGAGCAGCTTGGCGCAGTAGCGGCGCACCCTGTAGAGATACGTCGCGGCGCTCTCCGCCGCGAAGTCGTGGGGCCTCGGCACGTCGAGACGCCGGCTCAGCCAGGCCGGGTCGCTCGTGAGCCCATCGAGGAGCGCCGCCCACCCTTCGGTGACCGCGTTGTCGCCGAGTCGCCGCTCCTCGACCGAGAGGCTCGAGGAGGTGTGGGCGAAGTGCTCGGCGTGGCCTGCCTCGTGGAAGAGCGCGCCCCAGTCGTCGACGCCGCCGATCGGTGCGATCACGAGCACGACGCGCTCCGGGATCTCGATCGGTGCGCAGAAGGCGCGCGGCGTCTTCCGCGGCCGCTGCTCGAGATCGAGCTGGATGTTCCGCTGCCCGCGCAGGTCGATGCCCAGGTCGGCCAGGGTGCCTTCGAGGGCCGGCAGCATCCCAGGCCCTGGAAAGGCCCGGTCCCACTCCGGGGCTCTGAAGACCCGCGTCACGTCCCACCGGGCCGCCTCGTCGAGCCCGACCCGGGCGCGGGAGCGAAGAACCGAGTCGATCGACTGCTCGTAGAGCCGCTCCGTCGCCTCGAGCACCTCCTCGCACTGGCCGGCGAGCTCGTCGAGCGGGAAGCCGAAGCGTCGGTACAGGTCGAGGTAGGTCGAGCCGCCGAGGTCCGCGGCGGCCAGGTGGGCGGCCTGCCAGGCTTCGAGCTGAACCGGGAGGAGGTGCTCCTCGGTCAGCTCGACCCGCGAGCGGTCGAGGCGCTCGCGGCGCTCGCGGTCGGGCTCGTTGGCGAGCCTCGAGCGGAGAGCGCGGAAGGGGATCTCCTCGCCGTCGAGGCTGGCGGTGAGCTCGGCTTCCAAGGCGGCGATCCGCTCGTCGTGCTCGCGCCTCGCCGCACCGATGTAGCCCTCACACGCAAAGCGCCACAGCTCGCGCACCCGGGAGCTGTCTCCCACGGCGGCGCCGATCGAATCGACCCGGTCCCGCCCGGTCAGGCCGGCGTGCCGCTCGTAGATCGGCTCCAGCTCGAGCGTGTCCTTCAGGCCGGCGAAATGGAGGTAGTACTCCTCGTCGAGCTCTGCGAGGAAGCGATCTGCCCCCTCGCGGTATGCGTCGAGCTCTCGAGCGGTCGCTGCGGGTGCGGCCACGCTCCTTAGGATATGCGGCCGTGGGGGAGTTTCGCGTCAGAACGGAGCGTCGCACGCAGCTCGTCGACATCACTGCCCGCGTTCAGGAAACGCTGGGCGAGGCCGAAGGCGCAGCCGCGGCCCTCGTCTTCGTTCCGCACACGACCGCGGCCGTGACGATCAACGAGCACGCCGACCCTGCGGTCGCGCGCGACTTCGAGCGTGCGCTCGAGCGCATGGTCGGCGACGACTGGGGCTGGCAGCACGTCGAGGCGGGGGAGGAGAATGCGGCGTCCCACATCCGCGCGTCGCTGATGGGGACGCAGGTGACGATTCCGCTCGAGCGGGGCCGGCTCGCCCTCGGCACCTGGCAGGGGATCTTCCTGTGCGAGCTCGACGGGCCGCGCGAGCGGCGCGTGATCGTGACCCGGCTGGCGTAACCCTCTCCGGAGCCGCGTGACGAGCCCTTTACCCGGCGTTTACGCCGCGGTGACGTGCTGCGACTACAAGGGAGTGTCCACCCAAGAGAAGGGGTAAGTCATGAGACGAATCTGGCTCGTCCTCGCCGTGGCCGGTCTCGCCGCGGCCGGGATCGTCGCCGCTTCCGCCACCTCGAACGCGGCCAAGGGACCCAAGCGCACCGCACCGGCGGCGGCCGGCATCCACAAGATCAAGCACGTGATCGTGATCATGCAGGAGAACCGCTCCTTCGATCACTACTTCGGCACGTATCCCGGCGCCGACGGGATCCCGATGCAGAACGGCGTTCCGACCGTCTGCGTGCCGGACCCAGCCACGAGCGCCTGCGTCAAGCCGTTCCACGATCCGAAGGACCTGAATGCGGGCGGGCCGCACGGCCAGGTCGACGCTGCCGCCGACATCGACGGCGGCAAGATGGACGGCTTCCTGTCGCGCGCGAAGAGCGCGAAGAAGAAGGGCTGCAAGAAGAATCCGAACAACCCGATCTGCTCGCAGCGGGCGGCCAACCCGGACGTCATGGGGTATCACGACGCCCGCGAGATCCCGAACTACTGGGCGTACGCGAAGAACTTCGTGCTGCAGGACAAGATGTTCGAGCCGAACGCCTCGTGGAGCCTGCCCGAGCACCTGTTCATGGTCTCGGAATGGTCGGCGAAGTGCTCGCAGCCAGGCAATCCCGCCAGCTGCGTCAACGCCCTACAGAGCCCCGGCTCGCCGCCGGATGCGAAGAGCAACACCGCGAAGACTCCGCCCGACTACGCCTGGACGGATCTGACCTACATGCTGCACAAGTACAAGGTCAGCTGGCGCTACTACGTCTTCACCGGCACGCAGCCCGACTGCGAGGACGACGCGATGGTCTGCAAGTCCGTCAAGCAGGGGGCGAAGACGCCCGGGATCTGGAACCCGCTCCCGTACTTCGACACGGTTCGTGAGGACGGCCAGCTGCAGAACATCACGACGCTCGGCAACTACTTCAAGGCCGCAAAGGCCGGCACGCTGCCTGCGGTCTCCTGGATCAACCCCACGGGCTCGGTCAGCGAGCACCCGCCCGGTCTCGTCAGCGCCGGTCAGTCGTACGTGACGCGGCTCGTCAACGCCGCCATGCGCGGCCCGGACTGGAAGAGCACTGCGATCTTCCTGGCCTGGGACGACTGGGGCGGCTTCTACGACCACGTCAAGCCGCCGACCGTCGATCAGAACGGGTACGGAATCCGCGTCCCGGGCCTCGTCATCAGCCCCTATGCGCGGAAGGGCTTCATCGACCATCAGACCCTGAGCTTCGACGCTTACGTCAAGTTCATCGAGGACGACTTCCTGCAGAGCCGTCGGCTCGATCCGAAGACGGACGGCCGCCCCGACCCGCGCCCGACCGTGCGGGAAAGGGTCTCGATCCTCGGCAACCTCGTTCGCGACTTCAACTTCAAGCAGAACCCGCGGAAGCCGATCCTGCTCGAGCTGCACCCGCAGCCGGGCGGGTAGCTCCTCGCCGTTGACCGGCGCGGCTACGCTCCGAGCGTGGCCGCGCCGGTGACGAGAAATCAGGAGCTCGAGCTGAAGATCGACTCGCTCGCCTACGGCGGGAACGGGGTCGCTCGGCTGAACGGCTTCGTAGTCTTCGTCCGGCGCGGGCTCCCGGGCGACACCGTCCTGGCGCGGGTCACCAAGGTAAAACGAGGCTACGCCGAGGCGACCTCGACCGAGGTGCTCGAGCGGGGCGCGCCGCGGGTGGAGGCACCCTGCGCGCACTACCCGGCCTGCGGCGGCTGCCGCTTCCAGGACCTCGCCTACGAGGCGCAGCTCGATGCGAAGGCGGCTCAGGTGGCCGACGCGCTGCAGCGAATCGGCGGGCTCGGCGCTCCACCGCTCGAGACGATCGTCCCGGCGGTGGAGGTGTTCCACTACCGGAACAAGCTCGAGTACTCGTTCACGTCGACGCCGGCCGGCCCGGCGCTCGGTTTTCACAGGGCGGGTCGCTGGGACGAGGTGCTGGACATCGAGCGCTGCTGGCTCACGACCGACGCCGGGAACGCGATCCGCGAGGCGGTCGACGACTGGGCGCGCGAAGAGGGCCTCGTCGCCTACGACCAGGCCGAGCACACCGGCTACCTGCGCCACCTGGTCGTACGAGAAGCGCGGAACACGAACCAGGCTCTCGTCCAGCTCGTGACGGCTCCGGGCGCGCTGCGTGCACGCGACACGTTCGTGGAGCGCCTGCGCGAGTTCCCCGAGGTGCGCTCGATCCACTGGGCGGTCAACGATCGCCCGGCGGAGGTGACGAACCTGCCCACGACCCTCCTCTGGGGCGAGGAGGCGATCGAGGAGGAGCTGTGCGGCCTTCGCTTCCGTGTCCGGCCGAACGCCTTTCTCCAGACGAATACGCGAATGGCCGAGCGGCTGTACGAGCTCGCCCGCGAGCTCGCCGGGCTGACGGGCGGCGAGACGGTTTACGACCTCTACTGCGGAATCGGCACGATCGGCCTCGTCCTGGCGGGCGACGCCCTGACCGTCTGGGGGGTCGACGTATCGGAGGAGTCGGTCGCCTGTGCGCTCGAGAACGCCGACCTGAACGGCATCGCCAACGCGGCCTTCTTCGCGGCCGAGACCGGAGCCGCGCTCGAGGAGCTGCACTCCCGAGCCGGCGACCCCGACGTCGTCGTGGTCGATCCGCCGCGGGCCGGCCTGTCGCCCAAGGCGCTGCGCCGGATCGCGCGTCTCGAGCCGGCGAAGATCGTCTACGTCTCCTGCAATCCGACGACGCTCGCAGGCAACGTCAAGGAGCTCGTCGGCGAGTGGGGCTACCGGTTGGAGCGGGTGCGGCCGGTCGACATGTTCCCGCACACGCCGCACATCGAGACGGTCGCACTGCTGGTGAAGCAGCAGCCTTCCACAGCATAGAAACCGAGCTCATTCGTCAGGGATATCAGGCCCGAGCCCTTGCAGATCCGAGCGCGGGTGCCCGCCTGCACGGTTCGCAAGCACGCGCTCGCGCTCGCCGGGCGCGAGAAACGGGGGCTCAGCGGGCGCCCCAGGGCGCTGGCGCAGCGCAGCCCACACCCGATCTGCGTTGACCGCCACGAACCCGATCGAGAGACCCGGCAACGCCGGCAGCCCGGCGGCGTCGAACCAGACGGCGAGCGCGATCGTGATGCCGAACGATGCCGTCATCGCAAGCCACGTCCACCCGATTCTCAGCCGGAACCGTGCCGCGGCGGCCAGGAAGACGGCAAAGAAGAGCAGATCCGGAACACCGAGGTTCGCCGATGCGTGCTCGCCGGGGACCGGAAAGGCGAAGGAGAGCGTGGTGAAGATGTGCCGCTGCTGCGTGACGATGTGGTGGGTCGGGCCCCGCCAGACCGAGTACGCGTCGATCAGCGGGATGATTGCGGCAACCACCAGCACGAGCCGCAAGTCGTCGAAGTACTCGAGGAACCAGAAGCCGAGCGCGGTCGCGGCGGCGAGCTTCGCGAAGTTCGCGGCGACGTCCAGCCCCGCCGCCTGCAGGACGACCGCCAGCGCGACGAGGGAGAGGGCGGTCGGCAGCAGACCACGAGCGTGCCAGAGGGGGAGCGCCAGGTAGACGAACCCGAAGACCGCCGGCATGAGCGCGAGGGCGATGAGGGCGACGTCTCCCCAGGTCGAGAGGTTCGGCAGCGACTCGGACGTCGCGAAGTAGGCGACGACTGCGGCCACCAGGACGCCGAGCACAAGCGTGCGCTGCGTCGTCGTCTCGGATCGGGGGGCCAAGCCTGGTACGGGCCCATTGTGCAGGTGATCAGTACGGCGGCTGCTCGGCGAACCACTGACCGATCGGCTTGAACGCGTTCCAGAAGCGGGTCTTGGCGGGCTGCTCGTCGAGCGACACGTCGATGTCTGGTGCACAGAGGGCCTGGGTCGTCGGTGTGAATCGCTGCAGCTCTCCCGGCTTGGGCTCCAGCTGCTGCGCGAGTGGAAACTCGATCGAGTTGAGGAACGTCAGCGCCTCGTCGCCCATCACAACGACGAGCTTCGGCTGAACGATGTGGAGCTCACGCGCGAGGAGAGGACGTGCCTCCTCGGCGTCCTGCTGCTCGTACTTCAGGCAATTCGTGCCGTAGACCGTCAACGGATCCACGCGAAGCCGTTGCAGCGACTTCAGGACCGCCTGTCCGGAGCGTCCGAAGAACGCGACGCCCTCCTGCACCTCGGAGCGCTGCGGCTGGTGCTTGAGCAGGAAGATGTCGGCGAGCGGATGCCCGGATGGGATGACCGGGACGCTGCTCCCCGCAGTCCGCGCGATCTCCTCGGCCAATTCGTTGACCTCGCCGATCGCCTTCTGGAGGTAGCGCTCGTAGATCTCGTCGGTGGACACTGTCATTTGGGAGCTCGACGCGGGGAAGCCGGGCGTTAGCGGCAAGAGAAGTGTTCTCCTCTAGCGGACCCTTTCCTTGGCCTGCGCCATCCACTTCAGCGATTGAAGGTAGACGAGGGACTTCGGACGCCGGAGCACTTCTGCGCTGCGGAGGCTGAGCAGAAACTCCTCGGGCCCGTCGAAGGCGCGCATGCGGACGCCGCCCGTGCCGACCGCCGGCAGGACGTGCGCGTCGGACCCCGCTCCGACCGTGAGGTTGTACTTGCGCGCGAAGCGGAGAGCCTCGTCGTTCCAGCCCTCGAACAGGAGCTTGGCGTTGAAGACCTCGAGGACGTCGATGTCGGCGAGGTGCCGGTGGAGCGTTGCGGCGCTCGGCACCGAGTGCATGCGATCGAACGGGTGCGGCACGTACACGAGCCCACCCTGACTCCGGATCGCCTCGACCGTCTCCGCGAACGACATCCCGCGCGGGATCTCGCGCGACAGGAAGAGCCCGATCACCTCGCCGTCGCCGTCGGTCTTGATCTCCTCGGCCGGGATGACCGTGAGCGAGCGGCCGCGGGCAAGCTCCACGGCTTCCAGCGCGCCGCCGAATGCATTGTGATCGGTGATCGCGATCGCTCCAAGGCCCTCGGCCTCCGCATGGTCGACCAACTCGCGCACCCCCGTCGAGCAGTCCCACGACCACGACGTGTGCATGTGGAGGTCGCAATCGATCCACTCCCGGTCGGCAAGGGGATCCACCGTGCGCCGTCGGGTACGCCGTCGCCCGGCAAGGTCGGCGTAGACGGCGTCGAGCTCGGCTGCGACGGCCGCGAAGGACTGTGCCTCGGCCGTTCGTCGTCCCTCGGCGCCGAGCCGCTCGCGCAGGTTGTCGTTCTCGGCCAGGCGCGCGAGCAGGGCCGCGACGAGCTCCGGTTGCTCGTCGACGCCGTGAGGCGAGGCGACGACGGCCCCGGCCGCGGCTGCCTCGAGCCGGACGCGCTCCAGGCCCGCGCTCGCCGGCACGAAGATGCTCGCCTCGTTCAGGATCGGCGCCCGCGTGGCGCCGTCGCGCGCGGTCCGGACGTGAACGCGCCCTCGGAGCGCCGCTGGAACCGTCGGGTGGCCGGCCAGCCGCTTCGTTCGGAGCAGTACGAGCTCCCAGTCCGGCAGCTGTCTCAGCGCGCGGCGAGCCGCACGTGCGAGCGGCCGCTCGTCGGGGCGCCATTCGAGCACGATCGTGTGCCGCTTGAGACCTGGCTGGAAGAGATCGGTGTCGACGCCGGGCGAGAGGATCCGGTACTCGCCGGGAAAGCGCTCGGCCGCCGTGGCGGCCACTTCGTCCGATGTTGCGAGCAGCGCGTCGATCCGTCCGAGCAGACGCGCGCGCTGTGCCCGCCCCGGCGGGTACGCGAGCCGAGCCGCGGAGACGAACGTCGCAACTGCGAGCGACGGCGTGTCCCTGAGTGCAAGGTAGGAGAGGCTCGGCAGCCCCGGCTCGAAGCCGTGGACGACGTCGAACTCGCCCTGCGCCAGCGCCAGCGCCAGGTTGGCGCGCGCACCGACCGCGACGCCGACGCTGCTCCGGCGAGAGATCGGTACGGCAGGCCCAACGGCGATGACGTCCGCGTCGGTTCCTTCGGCAAGAGCGCGGCGACCGGCGAGCAGGTCGCTCGCGCGCTGTGACGGAGCAAGCACGGTGACCGAGTGACCGAGCGCCCGCAACTTGCTCGCGACTCCCTGCACGTGCTCATTGACGTCGTGTGGCTGAGACCAGGCGAAGGGCGTGACGAGGCAGATGCGCAAGCCCTGCATGTGAGTCGAGTGTAGCCCGCCGCCTCCGCGAGGATCAGTGAGCTGGCGCCGTCGGTTACGAGCCTTCCGGGCGTATGCCTCGCCGTTCGAGGTCGGCGTAGCCCTTCTCCACGATCTCGCGCAGCCGGCGCACGGAGGGCATGTTCTCCGCTTCGCGACCTGCTTGCTCGCTGATCTCTTTCTTACTCCTCTTCCTCTTCATCCTCTTCCTCGAGCAATCTGCGGATCTTCCGTACCTCGACCACGAGGTCTGCCAATGCTCCGATGATAAGCCAGCACTTCGGCCCGGTAGATCAGCGGCTCTTCGATCTCCACCGAGCGATCGTCGCGTCGCTCTGGCTGCCGCGCAAGCTGGCCCGGTGAGCCATTGCTCCTCCCGCAGGGGCGGGCTGCCTACGCCGTGGTTCCGGCACGCTCCTTCGCCGTTTGGCGAGCGTTCTGCGCGATGAACTGCTCGACTGCGTCGTGCGCCTCGTCGTCCGGAAGCTGCTTCGGCGGCGACTTCATCAGGTAGGCGCTCGGCCCCTCGAGCGCGCCCGAGACGCCCCTGTTCAGCGCCAGCTTCGCCATCCTGACGGCGTCGATCACGATGCCGGCCGAGTTCGGCGAGTCCCACACCTCGAGCTTCAACTCGACGTTCAGCGGGACGTCGCCGAAGGCGGAGCCCTCCATGCGGATGTAGGCCCACTTGCGGTCGCTCAGCCACGGCACATGGTCGGACGGCCCGACGTGGACGTTGCCTGCGCCCAGGTCGTAGTCGAGCATCGACGTAACCGCGTTCGTCTTCGAGATCTTCTTCGACTCGAGGCGCTCGCGCTCGAGCATGTTGAGGAAGTCCGAGTTGCCGCCGACGTTCAGCTGCATCGTGCGATCGAGCCGCACGCCGCGCTCGCGGAAGAGGCTCGTCAGCACGCGGTGCGTGATCGTCGCGCCGACCTGCGACTTGATGTCGTCGCCGATGATCGGCAGCCCGCGGTCCTCGAACTTCCGCTGGAAGTACCCGCCCTTGGCGATGAAGACCGGCATGCAGTTCACCATCGCGCAGCCCGCGTTCAGGATCTGCTCCGTGTACCACTTCGTCGCTTCCTCGGAGCCGACGGGCAGGTAGTTGACGACCACGTCCGTCTTCGTCTCGCGCAGGATCTCGACCACGTCGTCAGTGTCGCCGGGCGCCTTCTCGAGCACCTCGGACATGTACTTGCCGATGCCGTCGTGGGTCATGCCGCGCGATACGGTGACGCCGGTCCGGGGGACGTCGGCGAACTTGATCGTGTCGTTCGGCTTCGCCCACATCGCCTCAGCCAGATCCTTGCCGACCTTGTCGGTCGTGACGTCGAAGGCGGCCGTAAACTCGATGTCGCGGACGTGGTAGCCGCCGAGGTCGACGTGCATCAGCCCGGGGACGAACTGCTCCGGGTCGGCGTCCTTGTAGTACTCGACTCCCTGCACCAGCGAGTTCGCGCAGTTGCCGACGCCGATGACGGCGACGCGCACGCGATCCTCCGTGCGGGAGACCTTCCCGTTGGTCGAGCCGTTCTTTGAGCTCATAGCTTCCTTTCGGTTCCGCTGTTTCGAGCTACCGAGCGCTTCCGAGAGCGTCTCGACGATCAAGTCGTTCACGTTTCGCTTCCGCTGGGCCGCCCGCGCGTGCAGCTTCTCCTTGAGCTGACGGGGCATCCGCAGCAGGACGTCCGCGGTCCCGCGCGGGACCGCGCCCCGCCTTCCGCTCGGTCGGAACGGGACGGCGAAGCGGGCGGCGAGAAGGCCGACGGCGACGTCGTTGAGGCTGGTCCCGCGCCCCTCGGCCTCCTCGGCGAGCCGTTCCTTGAGCTCGCCCGGCATGCGGACGAGCACGCTCCTTCTCTCAGTGGACACGTGTCTCTATCACTTGAGTGCTAGCAAGATACCAAATGGACGCCAAGGCGGCGCCCAGGAAGCGCGACACGCTCCCTGAGCCGTGCTCAGGTCAGCCAGGCCACGACACGCTGTCCGATTTCGGCGCCCCTGTCTTCCTGCAGGAAGTGCCCAGCGCCTCTGAGCGGGTCGGCGAGCTCGGCGTCAGGCAGCACCTCGGCGATCAGCTCGGACTCGGTCCCGGAGAAGATCGGATCGGAGTCGGAGAAGAGTACGAGCGCCGGCTTGTCCCAGCGGCGAAGACGCTCGCTGACGTCGAGCAGCGCCGCCGCTGAAGGGTCATCGGGAGCGGTTGGCGCGAGTTCCGGGAACGTCACGACCCCAACGCGCGACTCGGGCACCGGGAAGGGAGCGGCATATCCGGCGATTACGGCTTCGTCGGCGGGCTGTGCGAGAGCCGTACGCATCAGTTGCCGACGTCGATTCCGGTGTCGACACCGCGCGTGACGGCCCGGAAGCGCAGCCACTCGGTGCTGCGGACGGCCGTGCCGATGCCGGTGTTTAGCACGACCAGGCGGTCGATCCGACGCGGATGCTCCACCGCGAGGCGGAACCCGATCGGCCCGCCCCAGTCGTGCACGACCAACGTCACGGCGTGCAAATCGAGCTCGTCCGCGAAGCGTTCGATCGAGCGATAGGGGGCGTCGTAGGAGTGCATACGCAAGTCGTCCTGAACGAGGTAGCGCGGCTCGAAGGGCCAGCCAGGCAGGTTGTCGAAGCGTGAGTCAGGCGTGCGATAGATGCGCACGCGGCTAGCGAGCGCGCAGCTGCGAGCGCACGCTCAGCGCGCGCTGGACGACCGTGATCCACGCGGTGGCCGTCAACACGTAGATCGCCCATTGCAAGAGACCCCATGGCGCAAGCATGAGCCCGGCCGAGATGACGACCACGCGCTCCGCCCGGCTGCCGATTCCCACGTCGCCGCGCAGGCCCAGAGCCTCGGCGCGCGCGCGCGTGTAGCTGACGAGAAACGAGCCGAGCACGGCGGCAAACGTGAGCGCGAGCGCGATCGTGTTCCCGTGCCGAGCGAAGACGAGCGCGACCGCCCCCAGCATGAACGCCTCGCTGACCCGGTCCGTGGTCGAGTCGAGAAAGGCGCCGAACGGCGTCTGCTTGCCGGTCGTCCGGGCTAGCGCGCCGTCGAGGATGTCGAGAATCGAACCGACGACGAAGAGCAGCCCCCCCAACCAGTAGTAGAGGTACTCGTCTCGGTTCTCGAAGAAGACGACCACCGAGGCCACCGCGCAGAGAGTCACGCCGGAGGCAGTCAGCGCATTTGGCGACACGCGGGTCCGTCCGAGGCCGCCGACGGCCCGGGCGGCCAGACGGCGGATCTCGTCGGTGTACCCCTGCTTGAGTGCCTCCGCCCTGCTCACCGGGGCAGCGCCCTAGCTGGTTGCCGCCGCGAGCTTTCGGCGCAGAGGCCGGCGGTAGACGATCGCGCCGGCGGCAAGAGAGACCACGAAACCCGCCAGGACGTCGAGCCAGAAATGGTTGCCGGTCGCGATCACGCAGAACGCGACCCACGCCGGCCAGAGAGCCCAGACGAGCTGGAGGAATCGCCGCCGCACGAGCGTCGCCAGCACGATTCCGACCAGGAACGAGTCCGCCGCGTGCAGGCTCGGCATCGCCGCGTACGGGTTGGCCGCCAGCTGAACGATTCCGCTGCCGTGGTTCAAGCTCGCGAAGACGGCGAGAGTGTCGACGAAGCCGAAGTCGGGGAACATGCGCGGCGGCGCTGTGGGGAGCAGGATGTAGCCGACGAGACCGATCAGGTTCGCGAGCAGGATCACGTTTCGGAACCGGACGAACGCCTCGTTTCGCCGCAGGTACACCCAGAGCAGGGCGAGCCCCACGACCGTGAACTGTGAAAGCCAGTACGTCCACGAGGCCAGCGTCGTCAGGGTGTGTGAAGAATCGGCGACCTGCTGGACGCTCACCTCGAACAACGCATTCACGTGCCGCTCGAAGCCGATCACCTTGAGGCCGTTCCCGAAGGCGCGCGCCGGATTTCGGTCGGCGAGCCCGCGCACGACCTGGTACGCGAACACGAAGCCGAGCCAGATGACGATCTGGCGCACGAGATCACCCCAACCTCGAGGCAGGAAGGGGCTGCGCGCAGCAGCCATCGTCGACGAGGTTGCATCCATCAGACGATGATTCTAAACGCCCGCGCCGGCTTCCTTCTTCCCGAAAGGTGAAAAGGTCAGCGGGCTGCGCCCCCCGCCGCAACCCGAGCCGGCAGAAATCGCGTGCCGATCGTGATCAGCAGGTGGGCGATGCCGAGTGTCACGAAGAGCGCGGTCGCCTTCGTGTCATCGGTGAACCTGAAGAGGAAAGGCGCTGCAATCAGGAAGATCGCGAGGACGAAGTCGAGCGCGATATGCACCGCGACCGGGATCTCCTTGATCAGCGAGGTCGGCAGCTCGCTCGTCGCCGTGACGACGAGGATGACCAGGCCGACGACGATGGAGACCGCCTTTCCGACGCCCGAGTCGAAGCCGAGGACGAAAGGCCCGACGATGAAGACCGCGGCCGCCAGGTACTCGATCACGCCGTGGACGAATGCCGGGATAGGGCCTTGGCGAAGCACGGCCCGCGATCTTACGCGTCAGCCGCCGATCTGGGACATGGAGCGGGAGGCGCGGACGAAGCCGGGCTCGTTGATCCGGTGCTTCAGCTCCTTGTGGCGAACCGCGGAGCGGATCAGCTCCTCCAGCTCGGCGTCTGGGGCTCCGCCGCGGAGCGGCGTCTTCAGATCCCATTCTCGCCTCGAGAAGAGACAGGTGCGCAGGCGTCCGTCCGCCGTCATTCGGATTCGATCACAGCTCGAGCAGAACGGCTCGGACACGGGGTTCACGAAGCCGACCTCGCCCGCTCCGTCGGCAAAGCGAAAGCGGCGTGCAGTCGACGAGGCGCCCGCGGGAATCTCAACGAGCGGCCACCGCTCCTCGATCAATGCTCGGATCTCGGCGCCGGTGAGGACGTCTTCCGCGCGCCAGCCTTCGTCCGCATCGAGCGGCATGAACTCGATGAAGCGGACGACATAGGGCTTGCGACGGGCGAGGGCGGCGAGCGCGGGCACCTCCTGCTCGGTGACGCCGCGGATCGCGACGCAGTTGACCTTGATCGGCCGCAGCTCCGGGTACCGCTCGGCCTCTTCGAGTCCTGCCAGGACGCGATCGAGCGCGTCACGCCGGGTGATCTCCGCGAAGCGGACGTGCGAAAGCGAGTCCAGCGAGACGTTCAGGCGCCGTAGACCCGCCGCCGCGAGCGGGGCGGCCAGCCGATCGAGCAGGACGCCGTTCGTCGTCAGGGAGAGGTCGTGGACGCCGCGCGTCTCGGCGAGCATTTGCACCAGGACCGGGAGATCGCGACGAACGAGCGGCTCACCGCCCGTCAGCCGCACCTCGCCGACGCCCATGGAGGCCATCGTGCGGACGAGGCGCGTGATCTCCTCGAAAGTCAGGACCTCGTCGCGCTTGAGCCACTCGAGTCCCTCGGCCGGCATGCAGTACGTGCAGCGGAAGTTGCACTTGTCGGTGACAGACACACGCAGGCTCTTGATCTCGCGGCCCCAGGAATCGACGAGCGGCTTCATCTCGGTCAAGCGTAGACGAGCGAAGGGAGGTCCGGCGGCGCCGGACCCGCCGCGCCCACCGTTCCGCTCAAAAGCTCGAGCGACGCGTTTGCTCCCTGGGTGCCGGGGAAGACCATCGCTGCAAACTCTGGGGAGGAAGAAAGATATGCCTGATTGGGACGAGGTCGAGGGCAAGGCCAAGGAAGCCGCCGGGAAGGCCACCGACGACAAGTCGCTCGAGACGGAAGGCAAGGCGCAGGGCGCCTTCGGCAGCGTGAAGGACGATGCTGGCGACGCCTGGGACGAGGCGAAGGACAAGGCGGATGCGGCAAAGGATCGGCTGTAAGGCACCGCAAGGCCGATTCGAGCTCCGGAGGGCGCCGGTCGCGGCGTCCTCCGCCACCGGGGTGAGACCCTACAGCCGCTGGTAGATCGCGTTCACGAGGACGAGCGCGGCGCAGACGACGATGACCGCGGCGATCCCGTGCGACACGGCAATGCCGAGCAGCGGAACGGCGACGCCGAGGCTGACGAGGGCGAGGACGAAGCTTCCCTCGCGCCCGCCCTGCCGGCTGAGCTTGAGCCGCTCGTCGATGCGCTCGTCGATCCGGCGTTCGATCCGCTGCACGAAGGCGTCGACCATCTGGGGCTCCAGTTCCGCGCCGAGCTCGTGCCGGGCCGCGATCGTCGCCTCCAGCTCGTTCTTCGGGACGAGCGGGCGGTCTTCCTTCCGTTCGGTCATCGGCTCCGTTCTACCGGGCCGGGATCCCCGTAGCAAACTACGATCGCTTCGATGGCGCTCCGGCAGCGCACCTCGCTCCCCGCTCCCGACCTGCGGGAGGAGGATTTCGTGCTGCGCCCATTGGGAGAGGCGGACGTGGGGCCGCTCGCCGGGCGGCAACCGGACGAGGAGATGCGCCGGTGGCTCACCATCCGCGCGAGCCGTCTGACGGCCGACGTGATCCGAGCCGAGCTCGTCCGGCCCAGTGAGGCCGGCTGGCGAACCGGGACGATGGCCCACTTCTCGATCTACGACGCCTCGCCCGAACGAATTCTCGGCACGATCAGCCTCCGCCTCTACCGGCATGAGATCGCCGAGGTCGGCTACGACCTCCTTCCCGAGGGGCGCGGTCGCGGGATCGCGACCCGGGCGGTCCGGCTCGTCGCAGGGTGGGCGTTCCAGGATCTCGGCGTCAAGAGGATCGAGCTACGGACGCACCCCGACAACCTCGCCTCCCAGCGCGTCGCCGAGCGCGCCGGCTTCGCACGGGAGGGAATCGAGCGTTCCTCGCGCCGGCTCTACGACGAGCGGCACGACTGTGTCCTGTTCTCGCTGCTGCCCGGCGACGGCTAGACGCCGTCGAGTGGGCCGACCCATTTCCCGTTCTCTTGCACGACCTCGCCGTCGAGCTCGATGCGGCCGTTCTCGCGCAAATCCTTGACGATGTCCCAGTGGATCGCGCTCTCGTTCTTGCCTCCCACCTTCGGGTAGCTCTTCCCGAGGGCGAGGTGGATCGTCCCGTTCATCTTCTCGTCGAAGAGCGTGTTCTTCATGTGGCGCTCGATCCGGGGGTTGCAACCGATCCCGAGCTCGCCGATCCGGCGCGCACCCTCGTCGATCTCGAGCGCCGCCAGGAGCGTGTCCTCGCCGGCGACGGCCGAGGCCTCCACGACCCGGCCGTCCCGGAAGACGAGGCGGGCGCCGCGCACCTCGTCCCCGCGCGCGATCGTGGGGAACTCGCCGAACACGATCGTTCCCTCGGCGGAATCCTCGAGCGGGGAGAAGAAGAACTCGCCTCCCGGCATGTTCGTACGGCCGTCGTCGACCTCGCCGCGCCGGCCTCTGAGGCTCAGCGTCAGGTCGGTCTCTGCACCGACGATGCGGATCTCGTCAGCGGCGTCGAAGCGGTCGGCGGCACGGTGCATCCGCCCCGACTCGGCATCCCAGTCGAGCAGGCAGGCGCCGAAGAGGAAGTCCTCGAATTGTCCGAGCGTCATCCCGGCCTCCTGGGCGAGTGCGGCCGTCGGGAACTGGCAGCTCACCCAGGGGATCTCGTCCTCCACAGTCCGACGCAGGAAGTAGGCAGTCGCTTTGCTTCGGAGAGCCCGGCGCTCGGGTGACAGGGCTACGAGCTCGCGCGTGTTCTCCGGAGCTTCGATCGTGATGCGGGCGTCCATGTGATCGGAGTCGTAGCGCTCGATCTCCGGCAGTTCTCCGAGCAGCTCCTCCGGCGCCTCGAGCGCCCACGGAACGTCGGTGGGCCAGAGCGTGAAGCCGATTCGGGGGATCACGTAGGCGCCGCGGCGGCCGATCAGACGCGCGAGCTCCTGGTAGAGCGGCCGGGCGAGCGGCGTCGTGCGGATCAGAACCTGCATGCGAGGTTGGACGTCGAGGCACCGCTCGACGAGCAGCCTCGCGTACTCGGAGACGCGCGGATCACTCATCCGCCGGGCCTCTGCTGGCAACCACGGGCAGAGAGTAACCTGCTCCGGCGAAGCCCGGCTCTGCCGGGCGAGAGCCACCCCGCGGCCAATGGAGAGCTACGGCCAAGGTGGGGGCACAGGGGGGAACCTGGGGTTCACCCCTCCAAGATCCAGCGGCCGTCCTGCTGCACGACCTCGCCGTCGATCTCGAGACGGCCGCCGCGACGCAAATCCTTGACCATGTCCCAGTGGAGCGCGCTCGTGTTGGTGCCCCCCGTCTCTGCGTAGCTCTGGCCGAGCGCGACGTGGATCGTGCCCTCCATCTTCTCGTCGAAGAGGGTGTTGCGGATGTGGCGCTGGATGCCCGGATTGCAGCCGATCCCGAACTCGCCCACGACGCGCGCGCCCTCGTCGGAATCGAGCATCTGCAGCAGGAACTCCTCGTCAGAGTCGGCCGAGGCTTCCACGACCCGGCCGCCCTCGAAGCGAAGCCGCACGCCGCCCACCTGATGACCGAGGTAGCAGGCCGGGTACTCACTGAAGTGGATCACCCCGCTCGTCGAGTCCTCCCGCGGCCCGAAGAACACTTCGCCGCTCGGCATGTTGGAGTCGGCCGCGCTCACCCTGCCTCGCCGGCCGGCGAGGCTGAACGTCAGATCGGTCCCCTCGGCGACGATGCGCACCTCGTTCCCAGCGTCGAAGCGCTCGGCGATCCGCTCCATGCGCCGGCGCAAGTCGTCCCAGTCGATGAGCACGGCGCCGTAGAGGAATTCCTCGAACTGCCCGAAGGACATCCCTGCCTCCTGCGCGAGGGCCGGTGTCGGGTACTGACAGCCGACCCAAGGCTTCTCGCCCGCCATGAAGGGCGCCGTGTGCGGTCGAAGGGCCTCGGACAGGAGCGCGAGGCGCTCGGGGGCCACGTCCGATCCCTCGCGCGTGTTCTCGGGGGCAAGAATCACGATGAAGCAGTCCTGGCTGGCGAGCGAGTGGGCGTCGATCGCCGGAAGCTCGCGAAGGATCTCCTCCGGAGCCTCGCCGATCCACTCGGACGCGATCCAGTCGAGCCGCAGCCGTAGCAGCGCGTAGGCACCGCGCCGCGCGATCTGCCGCATCACCTCCTCGACGAGCGGCCGCGCCAGCGGCTGGGCGGCCACCACCACCTGCCAGCCGGGCTGCACGCACGCGCAGTCGTCCACGAGGATGGTCGCGTACTGCTCGATGCGGGAATCGCGGGACACGCGCGTCGAATCTTCCGCGATTCGACTTGACAAGGAGGCGCTCAGATTTTATCCTGTCTCTAGTTCTAACTCGACTGGAGGATTCATACTGATGGCAAAGACGATTGGCATCGACCTCGGCACGACGAATTCGTGCATGGCAGTGATCGAGGGCGGCGAGCCGACCGTGATCCCGAACGCCGAGGGCGGTCGCACGACGCCGTCCGTCGTCGCGTTCACGAAGGACGGGCAGCGGCTCGTCGGCGCGCCCGCGCGGCGACAGGCCGTGACGAATCCGCAGAACACGGTCTTCTCGATCAAGCGCTTCATGGGCCGCAAGTTCGACGAGGTCTCGGAAGAGATGAAGATCGTCCCGTACGAGGTCGTGCAAGGCCCGAACGGTGACGCGCGCGTGCACGCGGGGGACAAGGAGTACGCCCCGCCGGAGATCTCGGCCATGATCCTGCAGAAGCTGAAGGTGGACGCAGAGGCATACCTCGGCGAGACGGTGACCGACGCGGTCGTGACCGTCCCCGCCTACTTCAACAACGCGCAGCGCGAGGCGACGAAGGATGCCGGCAAGATCGCCGGCCTCAACGTGCTGCGCATCATCAACGAGCCGACCGCGGCCTCGCTGGCCTACGGGCTCGACAAAGAGGCTGACCAGACGATCCTCGTCTTCGACCTCGGCGGCGGCACGTTCGACGTGTCCGTGCTCGAGCTCGGCGAGGGCGTCTTCGAGGTGAAGGCCACGAACGGCGACAACCACCTCGGCGGCGACAACTTCGACAAGGCGATCGTCGACTGGATGGTCGCGGAGTTCAAGAAGGATCAGGGCATCGACCTCTCGCAGGACCGGATGGCGCTCCAGCGGCTCTACGAGGCGGCCGAGAAGGCCAAGATCGAGCTCTCCTCGACGATGACGACGCAGATCAACCTACCGTTCGTCACCGCGACGCAGGATGGCCCGAAGCACCTCGATCTCCAGCTGACCCGCGCGAAGCTCGACGAGCTGACCTCCGGTTTGCTCGAGCGCACAGTGGGGCCGACGAAGAAGGTGCTGGCCGACGCCGGCCTCGACGCCTCGAAGATCGATCACGTCGTGCTCGTCGGCGGCATGACCCGTATGCCGGCAGTGGTCGAGAAGGTGAAGGAGCTGATCGGCAAGGATCCGCACAAGGGTGTCAACCCGGACGAGGTCGTCGCCGTCGGCGCCGCGATCCAGGCCGGCGTGCTGAAGGGCGAGGTGAAGGACATCCTCCTCCTCGACGTGACTCCTCTGTCGCTCGGAATCGAGACGAAGGGCGGAGTCTTCACCCGCCTGATCGAGCGCAACACGACGATCCCGACGAAGAAGTCGGAGACGTTCACGACCGCCGAGGACAATCAGCCGTCGGTCGAGGTTCACGTGCTCCAGGGCGAGACCGAGATGGCGGCGTTCAACAAGACGCTCGGCAAGTTCCAGCTCGTCGGCATTCCGCCCGCGCCGCGCGGCATGCCGCAGGTCGAGGTCTCGTTCGACATCGACGCGAACGGGATCATCAACGTCTCGGCCAAGGACCTGGGCACCGGGAACGAGCAGCAGATCCGGATCGAGGGCGGCTCCGGACTCAAGCAGGAGGAGGTCGAGAAGATGATCTCCGACGCCGAGTCGCACGCCGACGAGGCGCGACGTCTGCGCGAGCTGGCCGATGCGAAGAACGCAGCCGAGGGTCTCGCCTACCAGACCGAGCGGAGCCTCAAGGAGCACCGCGACAAGCTGGACTCCGCCGATGCAGCGACGATCGAAGGCCGCATCATGGAGCTGAAGCAGGCCCTCGAGGGCTCGGATCCGAACGAGATCCGGCAGAAGACCGAGGCGCTGCAAGAGGCCTCGCAGAAGTTGGCCGAGGCGGTGTACGCGCAGGCGACCGCGCAGCAGGCAGCGGGCGCGCAGGCCGGGCCGTCGGGCGACGGCGCCCCGAGCTCGGATGACGAGGTCGTCGAGGACGCCGACTACGAGGTGATCGACGAAGAGGCCAAGACCACTTCATGAGCGAGCGGATCCACACGGATACCGAGCGGGAGGACGCTCCCCAGGCCGAGGAGCTGCCGGCGGCGAAGAAGACCGATGGCGAGCAGGTCCCGGGACACGGCGTCCCGGGACCTGGCCCCGCCGCGGGGAGCGCTGCTGATCTCGAGGCCCGTCTCGCGGCCGCCGAGGCCGAGGCGGGCGGGCACCTGAACGACCTCAGGCGCCTCGCGGCCGAGTTCGACAACTACCGCAAGCGGAGCGCCCGCGAGCAGGAGAGCCTGATGGCGCGAGCGAACGAGCGGCTCGTGAAGGAGCTTCTGCCCGTGCTCGACGACCTGCAGCGCGCGCTTGACGCGGCCGAGAAGCACGAGGAGGCGGCGAAGCCGCCTGTCCGCGAAAGCGGACCACGGGAGGGGGCTCGGGGGAACCGGGAGGTTCCCACGACGAAGCGCGAGCAGTTGCTGGACGGCGTCCACCTCGTGCACCGCTCGCTTGCGGCGGCGCTCGAGAAGCAAGGGCTCGCCGAGATCGAGACCGACGGGCGCTTCGATCCGCACATCCACGAGGCGCTGCTCTCGCAGCCGTCCGAAGCCGAGGAGGGCTCTGTCATCCAGGTGCTGCAGAAGGGCTACCGGCTCGGTGACCGCGTGATGCGGCCCGCGCGAGTCGTAGTCGCCGCACCGCTTCCGGACGAAGAGGAGTAATGGCAGCGACGACCCGCAATCTCTACCAGATCCTCGGTGTCGCCAAGAATGCGTCGCAGGACGAGATCAAGAAGGCCTACAGGAAGTTGGCCCGTCAGTACCACCCGGACCGAAACCCGGGCGACGACTCGGCCGAGGAGCGCTTCAAAGAGGTGCAAGGAGCCTATGACGTGCTCTCCGAGCCCGAGAAGCGGAAGCAGTACGACACGTTCGGGTCGGCGAACGGGCGTGGGGGCGGCCCCGGCTTCGACGGGCGAGACGTCAACTTCGGCGGCAACTTCAACGTCGGGGACATCGGCGACCTCGGCGACCTGCTCGGCGGGCTCTTCGGCCGCGGCGGCCGGGGGCGAACGCAGCAACAGCAGCCACGCGGCGTCCGCGGTGCCGACGTCGAGGCGGAGGTCAACCTCTCCTTCGAGGACTCGCTCCGCGGCGTCGAGACGCGCATCCCTGTCGATGTGGAGTCGGCCTGCTCGCAGTGCGGCGGCTCCGGGGCGAGACCCGGTACGGCGCCCGTCATCTGCCCGGAATGCAACGGCCGCGGCGTCGTCTCCGAGAGCCAGGGCCTGTTCGCGCTCTCGCAGCCGTGCCCGCGCTGCCGTGGGAACGGCACGGTCGTCGAGGATCCCTGCCCGAAGTGCCATGGCTCGGGACGCGAGCGACAGACGAAGCGGTACACGGTGAAAATCCGCCCGGGCGTCAAGGACGGCACGCGGATCCGGCTCAAGGGCAAGGGCGACCCCGGCTCGGGTGGGGGCCCGCCCGGCGACCTCTACGTCGTCACCCGCGTCGCCCCGTCGCAGCTCTACCAGCGGCGTGGCGACGACCTGATCGTCGACGTGCCCGTCACCTATGCCGAGGCGGTGCTCGGCGCGACGGTCGACGTGCCGACCCCGGAAGGACCTATCTCGCTCAAGGTGCCGGCGGGCTCGGAGGACGGGAAGCTGCTCCGCGTCCGCGGCCGCGGCGCTCCGAAGCTGAACGGGCAGGGGAAGGGCGACTTCCTCTCGCGCGTGCGCGTGAGCGTTCCGAAGAAGCTGACGAAGGCCGAGCGCGAGGCGCTCGAGAACTTCCAGAAGGTGTCGCGCGAGAACCCGAGAGACAAGCTTTTCGCCTGAGGTGATGAGGCATGGATGAGAGACCCCGCTACATGATCAGCGTCGCCGCCGACATCGTCGGCATGCATCCCCAGACGCTACGCATCTACGAGCAGAAGGGACTAGTGCGCCCGGGGCGGACGGCCGGCAACACGCGGCTCTACTCGGAGCGCGACCTCGAGCGGCTACGCCTGATTCAGCGGCTCACGACCGAGCTCGGCTTGAACCTCGCCGGCGTCGAGGTCGTGCTTGGCCTCGAGGATCAGCTCCGCCGTATGCAGGCGCGGATCGAGCAACTGGAGAGCAAGCTTCGCGAGGAGGTCGCGAGCGTGCACAGGCAGTACCGCCGCGATCTGGTCGTCTACGAGCAGGAGAGGTCGCCCGCCCGTGTGCCCAGGAGAGAGGTCAGATGGACTTCAACAAGCTGACGCTGAAGAGCCAGGAGGCGGTCGGGGCGGCCCAGGAGCTCGCTCGCCGGAACGGTAACCCCGAGCTCTATCCCGAGCATCTGCTGCTGGCGCTTCTGGATCAGGAGCTGCCCCAGACGCTGGCCGAGCGGGCGGGGTCCTCGCCCGTCGAGCTGCGGGCGCAGGCCGAGACGACGCTACGCGGACGTCCCGCTGTTCGGGGAGCCGAGAATCTGCAGCCGCAGATCTCGAACGCGTTCCGGAAGATCCTCGACAAGGCTTCCGACGAGGCGAAGAAGCTGGAAGACGACTACGTCTCCACCGAGCATCTGCTCCTTGCGCTCGATGTTCTAGAGCGCAGCAAGCTCCTTGTTGCGCTCAAGGAGGTCCGGGGCGGCCAGCGGGTCACCTCCCAGGATCCCGAGGAGACCTACCAGGCGCTCGAGAAGTTCGGCCGCGATCTGACCGCGCTGGCCGAGCAGGGCAAGCTCGACCCCGTCATCGGCCGCGACGAGGAGATCCGCCGCGTAATCCAGGTTCTCTCACGCCGCACGAAGAACAATCCGGTGCTGATCGGGGACCCGGGCGTCGGCAAGACCGCGATCGCGGAGGGCCTGGCCCAACGGATCATGGCCGGCGACGTGCCCGAGGGCCTCAAGGGCAAGCGCGTCTGGGCGCTCGACATCGGCGCGCTGCTCGCCGGCGCGAAGTACCGGGGCGAGTTCGAGGAGCGGCTGAAGGCCGTCCTGAACGAGATCAAGAGCTCGGACGGCCAGATCGTCCTCTTCATCGACGAGCTGCACACGATCGTCGGCGCGGGGGCGGCCGAGGGGGCGGTCGACGCGGCGAACATGCTGAAGCCCATGCTCGCCCGCGGCGAGCTGCGTGCCGTCGGCGCGACGACGCTGGACGAGTTTCGCAAGCACATCGAGAAGGACGCGGCGCTCGAGCGCCGCTTCCAGCCGATCTTCGTGGGCGAGCCGTCCGTCCCGGACACGATCGCGATCCTGCGCGGGCTGAAGGAGCGCTACGAGGCCCACCACGGCGTTGCGATCCGAGACGCAGCGCTCGTCGCCGCAGCGGTCCTCTCCGACCGCTACATCACGGACCGCTTCTTGCCCGACAAGGCGATCGACCTCGTTGACGAGGCCGCCTCGCGCCTGCGCATGGAGATCGACTCCTCGCCCGTCGAGCTCGACGAGGCCGAGCGGCGCGTGCGCCAGCTCGAGATCGAGCTCGCCGCAATGGTCAAGGAGAAGTCGGAGGTGCGGGAGCCGGTCGAGCGCGACCTCGCCGAGGCGAAGGAGGCACGCGACGAGCTCGCAGCGCGCTGGAACCGCGAGAAGGAGGCGTTACAGCGCGTCGCCGAGATCAAGCGGCGGATCGATGAGCTGCGAATGGGGGCCGAGCGCGCAGAGCGGACGGGTGAGCTCCAGCGCGTCGCCGAGATTCGTTACGGCGAGCTGCCGGAGCTCGAGCGCGAGCTCGTTGAGCGCGACGGTCAGCCGCTGGAGAACCCGATGGTGAAGGAGGAGGTTGACGAGGACGACGTCGCCGCGGTGGTGGCGCGGTGGACGGGTATCCCCGTCTCGCGCCTCCTCGAGGGCGAGACGGAGAAGCTGATCCACATGGAGGAGCGGCTACACGAGCGGGTGGTCGGCCAGGACGAGGCCGTCGAGGCTGTTGCGAACGCTCTCCGCCGAGCTCGCTCCGGTCTGCAGGATCCGAACCGGCCGATTGGCTCGTTCGTCTTCCTCGGCCCGACCGGAGTGGGGAAGACCGAGCTCGCCCGCGCCCTCGCCGAGTTCATGTTCGACGACGAGCGCGCGATGGTCAGGCTCGACATGTCGGAGTACCAGGAACGGCACACGGTCGCCCGCCTGATCGGCGCCCCGCCCGGCTACATCGGCTACGACGAGGGCGGCCAGCTGACCGAGGCCGTTCGCCGCCGGCCCTACTCGGTCGTCCTGCTGGACGAGATCGAGAAGGCGCACACCGAGGTCTTTGACGTCCTCCTCCAGATCCTCGACGACGGGCGCCTCACCGACGGCCACGGTCGCACGGTCGACTTTCGCAACACGGTCATCATCATGACCTCGAATGTGCGCTCCGAGGCGGCGATGCGGGAAATCTTCCGGCCCGAGTTCCTGAACCGGATCGACGAGGTAATCGAGTTTCACGCGCTCGCGCGCGAGCAGCTGGCCCAGATCGTCGAGCTGCAGCTGGCCCAGCTCCGGCGGCGGCTCACCGAGCGCGGAATCTCGATCGAGCTGAGCGACGAGGCGAAGGAGCACCTCGCAGAGGCCGGCTGGGATCCGACCTACGGCGCCCGGCCGCTCAAGCGCGCGCTGCAACGCCTGGTCGAGAACCCGCTCGCCATGAAGCTGCTGGAGCGCGAGTTCGCCGAAGGCGACACCGTGCGCGTGGATGTGGCGGACGGCGAGCTCGTGTTCGAGCAGGCGGAGGAGCGGGTAGCGGCGTGACGAGCGTTGCGGACGCGCGCCTCGGCTCCGCACGCTGCCCGCGCAGGCGGCCGAGAAGGCGCTGAAGGCGGATCCTGTGGGGCGGGCGAGCGGGTCGTCCACGGGCGCCGCGTTCGCGACCGCTGTAACGCGCCGCTCGAGCATGCGCGATCGTTTCTCGCCTTAGCCGGGTGGCGCGCGGTCAGTCGGTCCTGCACGAGCCGGCTCGCAGGCTCAACCGTCGAGCATCGTACGCAGGGCGACGAATCGCGCCGCGTCGTCGATGATCGGGGCTGCCGCTGCCGGCGTCACGTGCCTCGCGTCATAATCGCCTGCCTCGGTAAGAGACGCCTTCGCGATCGCGGGCACCCGCCGACTGTACTCCGAGCGCTGGCGTGCGAGACGGGCGCGTGGCGCGGATCGTCGCGTCTCATCCGCCGACGAGCCGGCGCATCGACGCGAGGAAGCGCTCTGCGAGCGCAAGGATGGAAGCGGCCTCGCCCGGCGAGACGCTGGCTGCGTCATAGTCGGCGGCTTCGCGGACCCGCTGCGTCCTTCGGGCCTGCTCGAACAGCTCCCGCTCGAATCGTCCCGCGTCGACGAAGGTGCTTCCGACCAGGTTCCAGGTGCCGCTGTCAGTCTTGGCGCCCAGATCCTCCTCGCTCAGGGCGGCCCTCGCTGCGTAGAGCATGGCGTAGTAGGCGAGCGTTGTTGCGCTCGAAGGGAAGCCCCGGCATGCGCTGCCCGTGCGGCGTCCAGGCGCTCCTGCGCCATTGCCATGAACTCCTCGGAGCGGGGGCTCATGGCTCGCCGTAAACCACGATCTTGTCGCGATCGACCTCCTGCATGAAGAACGACCGGATCTGGCGGCGGTCGGCGATCTGCTCGGGCGTGTAGACCTTCGTCGCGAAGAATGCCGGCCGCTCTCCCTCAGCCTTCGCAGCCTCGTCGACGAGCCGGATCACGCGCAGGTCGTCGTCCGCCAGGTCACGCTCCGACACGATCAGGACGTCGACGTCCGACTCGTCGTGGGGCGGCTCTCCGCGCGCCCGCGAGCCATAGAGCCAGACCGAGCGCAGGTCGGGCCCGAGCTCGGTTCGTAGAAGAGTGACGAGCCGCTCGGTCACGCGGCTTTCGGTCTCGGTCAGAGACGCCCTGGCGAGCGCCGGCATCTCGCCGACTGTAGCTGGAGCGACGGCTGCCGAGACCCGGCGGCAGCGCTTGCGACGCGCGACGCGCTTCGCTTCTCGGCTTTGTCGGGCGGCGGCGGAGGTGGGGGTTGACCGCGACCACCGTGACCGGGCTGTGCTCGATTCGCCGGCCGACCTCTGGCGTCGAAGCGCTCGAGCTGACGCCGGGCGGCTTCCCTCGCGAGGCGCGAGCTTGACGTCCACCATCGTTTCGTAGATACATAGCCTGGTGACGGGGCTCCGCAGGGCGGCAGCCGGTCTTTGCGTCGGGCTCGCCTTCGCTCTGTCCGGCGCGCAGCCGGCGTGGGCGCCGCCGAATCCCGGCGGCGTCGTCGGTCTCCTGCGAGAAGCGAACGTCCGAATCGACGGTGCGGCGGAAACCGACGGGGCCGGGTTCTCGGTCGACGGCGCGGGGGACGTGAACGGGGACGGCCGGCCGGATGTGATCGTGGGCGCGTCCTTCGCAGGCAACAACGGCCGGGCAAGGTCCGGCTCGGCGTATGTCGTCTTCGGCAGGGCGACGCCGACGATTGTCGACCTGAACGCGCTCGGCACGGGCGGCTTCCGGATCGACGGCGCCGCAGCCGGCGACGAGGCGGGAATCGCCGTCGCCGGTGCCGGCGACGTGAACGGGGACGGCCGCCCGGACCTGATCGTCGGCGCTCGAGACGCATCCAACAACGCCCGTGCCCGCTCCGGCTCGGCCTACGTCGTGTTCGGAAGGCCGGCGTCCGGGCCCATCGACCTGAACGCCCTCGGGCCGGACGGCTTCCGGATCGACGGCGCCGCCGCCGGCGATTCCGCCGGGTTCTCGGTGGCGCGAGCCGGCGACGTGAACGGCGACGGACGCCCCGACGTGATCGTCGGCGCCTCCCAGGCGGACAACAACGGACGCACGGACTCCGGCTCCGCGTACGTGGTCTTCGGCAAGAGCTCGACGGCGACTGTCGACCTCAACGCGCTCGGCCCGGACGGGTTTCGGATCGACGGCGCCGCCGCCGGCGATTCCGCCGGGATCTCGGTCGCCGGAGCCGGCGACGTGAACGGCGACGGCCGCCCTGACCTGATCGTCGGCGCTCACGTTGCCGACAACAACGGGCGTACCGACTCGGGCTCGGCTTACGTGGTCTTCGGCAAGACGTCCACGACGAGCATCGACCTGCTGGCTCTCGGTCTCGGCGGTTTCGAGATCGACGGGGCGGCTGACGGCGATCTCGCAGGGATCTCGGTTGCCGGCGCGGGCGACATGAACGCAGACGGCCGCGCCGACGTGATCGTAGGCGCTTGGCGCGCCGGCAACAACGGACGCACGGACTCCGGCTCAGCGTACGTCGTCTTCGCCGCTTCACCGCCACCGCCGCCACCGCCACCGCCGTCACCTCCTCCACCTCCGCCACCGCCGCCCGCGCCGCCACCTCCACCACCGCCACCGCCACCACCGCCACCGACACCGCGACCGCTGTGCGTCGTACCCGACGTGCAAGGAAGGACGCTCGGCTCGGCGAAGCAGGCAATCTCAAAGGCGCACTGTCGAACCGGGAGGGTGGGGACCGTCTACGCGACGAAGCGGAAGCGAGGACGGGTGCTCAGCCAGAGCCCGGGGCCGGGAACGCGTCTCCTCTCGGGGGGCCACGTGAATCTCATCCTGGGGCGTGGTCGCAAGCGGCGGTAGACAGTTCTGTCGCTCGGTAGGGTCTCGGCATGGCGACGACGACCGCAACGGGCGCCGAGGCGATCCAGTGGGACCTCTCCGACCTCTACGAGGGCCCGGACGACCCGCGCATCCAGCGGGAGATCGACGAGGCCCTCTCGGCGGCCAACGTTTTTCGCGAGCGCTACCACGGCCGTCTCGCGGAGCTCTCCGCCGGGGAGCTGGCCGAAGCGACTGCCGAGCTCGAGCGCATCGAGTCGATCGTCGATCGCGCCGGGACCTTCGCTCACCTGCGCTTCGCCGCCGATACCTCGGACGAGGCGAGGGGTGCGCTCGTTCAGCGGATCCGCGAGGGGGCGACGGCCATCGCGACAGAGGTGCTCTTCTTCGATCTCGAATGGGCCGGCCTGGGGGACGAGGACGCCGAGGAGCTCCTCGCCGACGGGTCGCTCGAGCGCTATGCAAACGTCCTGCGTGCCCGGCGCCGCTACCGGCCCCACCTTCTGTCCGAGCCCGAGGAGCGGCTCGACGCGGAGAAGAGCCTAACCGGCGCGAGTGCCTGGACGCGCCTCTTCCAGGAGCTGACGGCCGACCTCCGCGTCCGGCTTCCCGAAGGCGAGGTGTCGCTCGACGAGGCGGTCGCGCGCCTCGCACGGCTTCCCGACCGCGAGGAGCGGCGCTCGACGGCCGAGGCCGTCACCGAGACGCTCCGGCCGGGCCTGCGGACGCGCAACTTCATCCTGAACACGATCCTGAACGAAAGCGCGATCGACGATCGGCTGCGCGGCTACGAAACCTGGATCTCCGCTCGCAACCTCTCCAACCAGATCTCCGACGAGGCCGTCGAGAGCCTCGTCGAGGCCATCGTCGCCCGCTATGACGTGCCGCAGCGCTACTACGCGCTGAAGGCACGGCTGCTGGGAATCGACCGCCTCGCCGACTACGACCGCTTCGCGCCGCTGCAGGGCGTTCCCGCGACGATCGGATGGGACGACGCCAGCGCGACGGTGCTCGAGGCGTTCTCGTCCTTCTCGCCGGTCGCGGGGGATCTGGTCGCCCGCTTCTTCGACGACCGCTGGATCGACGCGGCGCTGCGGCCGGGAAAGGAGAACGGCGCCTTCTGCGCGAGCGTCGCCGATCGCCACCCGTACGTCCTGATGAACTACTCGGGCGAGCGGCGGAGCGTCCTGACTCTCGCGCACGAGCTGGGCCACGGCCTGCACGGCTCGCTGGCGGCTCCGCTCGGTCTGTTCAACATGCGAACGCCGCTCACGCTGGCCGAGACGGCATCGGTCTTCGGTGAGGCGCTCACCTTCCAGATCCTGCTCGAGCGCGAAAGCGATCCGAAGGCCCGGCTCGATCTCCTGACGAATCGGATCGAGGACACGCTCGCAACCGTCTTCAGGCAGATCGCGATGAACCGCTTCGAGAACGCCGTGCATACGGCGCGGCGCACGTCGGGAGAGCTGCCGGTCGAGCGGGTGGGCGAGCTCTGGGCCGGCGAGCAGGAGCGCATGCTCGGCGAGGCCGTCGAGGTGACGGACGGCTACCGCACGTGGTGGAGCTACGTGCCGCACTTCATCTTCGCGCCCGGTTACGTCTATGCCTACGCCTTCGGGTATCTCTTCTCGCTCGCGATCTACCGCCGGTATGTAGACGAGGGAGAGGCGCTCGTCGAGCCGATCCTCGATCTCCTTCGGGCCGGGGGCTCTGTTCCTCCGGTCGAGCTCGCGCGTCGCATCGGCTTCGACGTCGAGGATCCGGCGTTCTGGTCGCGAGGGCTCGATGCGATCTCCGACCTCGTGGACGAAGCCGACGCGCTTGCGTCCGAGCTCTCGAGCTCGTAGATTTCTGTTTCGAGCAGGCGCGAACCGGCTATCAAGCAGGCGAACTCTCGGGCCAAGGAGGTACTTCGATGGTGATGCGATTCGATCCCTTTCGCGAGCTCGACCGCCTGGCGGAGCAGGCGGGGGCGGGGCAGGCGCGGCGCAGCTTCCCGATGGATGCGTTTCGCCGTGGCGACCAGTTCGTCGTCGAGTTCGACCTGCCGGGCGTCGACGCAGACTCGATCGAGCTGACGGTCGAGCGCAACGTCGTGACAGTCGGCGCGGAGCGTCGATTCGACCGGCACGAGGGTGACGAGGTGATCGTCTCCGAGCGGCCGCAAGGCACCTACTCGCGCCAGATCTTCCTCGGCGACACGCTGGACGCGGACAACATCCACGCGAACTACGAATCAGGCGTCCTGACGCTGACGATCCCGGTGGCAGAAGCCGCGAAGCCGCGGCGCGTGCCGGTCGGAGGAGGGTCGGGCCCCCAGACGATCGAGGCCGAGAGCTCCGGCTGACCGCGGTGCCGTAGACATCCCGCGGCGGTTACGGTCTCGGACGATGCCGAGGACCGTCCCGCCGCGCACTCGTTCTGAGCTGCCCCCGCCGCTTCCCCACGAGACGCGGACGGTTGGGCAGCTCGTCGCAGAGTCGATCCGCCTGTACGGCAGGCGCTTCTGGCCGTCGCTCGCCCTGGGTGTCGGCCCGGTCGTCGCTGCAGTGCTGCTCGTCGAGCTGCCGCGGCGGCTCGTCTGGCCGATCGTCCCCGTCGTCGGCACGCTGGCGTGGGCCGGGTCGCTCGTGGGTGCTTCGGTGATCGCGTTGAACATTCGCCGCAACCTGGCGGTCGCGCTCGCCGCGGGGTTCATCGCGTTTCTCCCGCTCGTCGTCCAGCGGATCGTGGTGCTGCCTGGATTCGATCTCGTCACGCTTGCGTACTTCGGGCTCGTCTGCCTCGCCGTGCCCGCGGCGGTGGCCGAGGGGCTCGGTGTGGGCGCGGGCCTGCGGCGAGGGCTGCAGCTCGCCCGGGCCGACTACGTCCATGTGCTCGGCTCGCTCGCCACCCTCGTGATCACGATCCTGCTCACGGGTCTCGTGCTCGTCGCTCTGCTCCGCGGCACGGGTGACCAGGCGCTCCGCGCTGCCGCGATCCTCGCGCTTCTCGTGCTGTCGCCGCTGTTCCTCCTGGGCTCGGCCATGCTGTACTTCGACCAGGCCGCACGGGTTGTAAGCTCGCGCTCCTGATTCCGTAGAAGAGGAGGAGCGAATGCCGACGTACATCATGCTGACGACCCTGACCGCGCAGGGCGTTCAGACGCTCAATTCGAACCCGGAGCGGCTGCGGGAGGTGAACCGTGACGTCGAGGAGCTCGGCGCGAAGGTCCTGCACCAGTGGGCCACGCTCGGGCCGTTCGACTTCGTGAACGTGATCGAGGCGCCGGACGCCGCGACGATCGCGAAGGTCTCGATTGCCCTGGGCGCGCGCGGCAGCTCGAGGCTGCAGACGCTGATGGCCCTCGAGATCGACGAGCTGCTCGGCGCGATCGAGAGCTCCTAGCCGTCCGAGATCGTCACCGCCTCTCGCGAGCCTGCGCGACCGCTACCTCGGCCGCCAGCCCGGCGTTCGCGACGACGAGCGACCGGTTTGCCTCGAGCGTCCGTCCCTCGCTCTCGGCGTGAAGCCGCGAGAGCACGAACGGCGTGACGTCCTGGCCGGCGATGCCTCTGCGCGCTGCCTCTGCGAGCGCCCGCTGGATCAGCGGCTCGACGTCGTCGAGGCTTTCGTCCGGAGGGCGTGCGAGCAGCAGGCCCGAACCGTCGAGCTCCCAGTGGGCGCGCGCGATCGCGGCGACCTCATGCGTGGATTCGACGCGCGACGAGACGGGTGGGCCGCCGCGGGCGGCGTAGAACAGCGGCAGCTCGTCGGTTCGCCAGCCGAGAATCGGGATCCCAAGCGTCTCGAGGAGCTCGACGGTGGCCGTGACGTCGAGCAGCGACTTGACACCCGACGAGACGACGAGCACCTTGGCGCGCGCGAGCTCGGCTAGATCGGCCGATACGTCGGGCCGACCCTGCTCCCAGCCTCGATGGACGCCGCCGAGGCCGCCGGTCGCCAGGAAGCGGATGCCTGCGGCGCGGCAGGCGACGAGCGTCCCGCCGACGGTGGTCGCGCCGACGGCGTTCTGGACAGCGCAGACTGCGAGGTCGCGTGGCCCGAGCTTCCGGGCATCCGGCCCAGCCTCCGCAATCCGATCGAGCTCCTCGCTGGACAGGCCGATTCTGATCTTGCCGTCGAGCACTCCGACGGTTGCGGGGACCGCGCCTGCGTCGCGGACCGCCGCCTCTGAGCTGCGGCCGACCTCCGCGCCCTGACCGGGGGGAAAGCCGTGCGCGACGAGGGTCGTCTCGAGGGCGACGACCGCACCCCCGCCTGCGACAGCCTCCTCGACCTCGCCTGCGACGTGGATCGGTTTCGTCACGGCATCGCGCCCAGCGACCCGACGCACCGTGCGGCGGCACCCAGCGCGAGCTCGGGCCCGCCGAGCAGGAAGCCGGCGGCGAAGGCGTCACCGGCTCCGGTCGAGTCGAGGGGCTGAGCGGGCACCGCCGCGTGCTCGGCCGTCTCGCCGTCTCGGCGGACGACGCAGCCGCGCGCGCCCCGCTTCACGACCAAAGTGGGCGCCGAGAGGGTCGGCAACAGACCGATCTCGTCCTCGTTGGCGAACACCACCGACGGTCGGAGCAGGCCAATCGCCTCGACATAGGCCTGCGGCCCCAGAGCCTCGATTACGGCGGTCGAGGACGCATCGACGCTCACGAGCCGGGCGCGGCGCGCGGCCGCGATCGCGGCCTCGCGGAGTGGCGGGCGAGCGAGGCTGTAGCCGGGCACGTGAAGCCAGTCGCAGTCGACGAGCCAGGCCGACTCGAGCTCGCCCGGCGCGAGGTCGGCAGCGACGCCGCGGTCGCTCAGCATCGTGCGCCCGCCGTCGGGCGTCGCCACAGAGACAACCGTTCCCGTGCCCCGCTCGACCTCCGGCCCGACGACGTCTACCCCCCTCCTGCGCAGCTCTGCGGCGACGAGAAGGCCTGCTGGGTCACGCGCGCGTTTCCCGATGAACCGCGCCTCGCCGCCGAGCTCGGCCGTCCAGGCTGCGACGTTCGCCGCCTGGCCGCCCGCGCCGGTGTACGTTCGGCCGTACGTGTCCGTGTCGAACGCGACGGGCCCCTCGAGGCGGATGACGACGTCGAGGAGAAGATCGCCGATCGTGCATACCAGCACCCCCCAGATCCTGCCAGCTCCAGGAAGGCGCTACGCTTCGCTTCATGCCGCGCCGGCCTGCGGACGAGTGGGTGGCTCGAGAGCAAACCGGTGCCATGAGTAGCAATGCAGCCTGACGGTGGCTCCTCCGGCCGGCTCAGGTCCTTCGTCCTGGGCGGGGTCGTCGGTGCGTCGGCTGCGATCGCGGCGGCTCGCCGGCGCCGGCGCCGGCGCGAGGCGCCCGCAGGCCTGGCCGCGTTCGAGGGAGCTCCGTGCTACCGCGAGCTGGCGGAGCGGGAGGACGCCGCCGAGAAAGGGCCGCCGCGGGACTGAGCAGCCAGTTGCCGTCGGGCGTCCAAGATCGCGTGGAGATTCACCGGCGCGTCGCCGATCCGGAGGCTGCGCCCGAGCTCCATCGCTCGAGCTGCGGCGTCCAGGAATCCGGCCGCCGTTCTGGTGGGTCGTCTGGTGCGGATCACCAGGTACGGCCCGAATGCTTGCCCCTCGAAGCTCGTTGCAGGCTGCGGCAGGCGCAGGGGAATCGTCGTTCTGGGCTCGAGGTTGGTCGAGTCGCCCGCGTCGAGCACGAACACTCCGCGGCCGAGCGGTCGCGGAGCAGAGCGGAGGGCGTCGAGCGCGAGCTTTCCGTCTGCGCGCGGGACGACGGTCTCCGCGAGCATGCGCGAGCGCTCCCACGCGAGCAGGTAGACCGGCTCGTAGCCGAAGAGCACGTCGTCGCGCCGTCCGTCCCCTGCGACCCACGCCGCGGCCGACTCACGGGCGTTCGCGCGAGCGGCGGGGTCGCCTGTGAAGAGCTCGGGCGTCTTGTGCCAGGCCCAGCCGACCTCCGCCACCAAGGCGAGAGTTACCGCGGCGACGGTAAGCGGCGCGCCGCCGAAGCGTCGCGCGAGGTCCCGGAGGCCGGAAGCGACGAGCATGCTGAAGAAAGGAAGCGCGAAGATCAGGTGACGAGACTGCGGGGATGTCGAGTGCCCGAGGCGCGCGAGAGTAAGGGCCACAGCCGGTAGGCCAAGGACGACGGCAGCTAGCAGGGCCGAGGGGCGCCGGGTGCGTACGAGCCGGACGAGCCCGAACGCGGCGAGCAGGAGGAAGCCGAGCGTGAGCGGACGCCAGCCGGAGGAGAAGTCGCCGGCGACACGGCCCAGGTAACGAACGACGGACCCGGGCGTGCCAAGCGTGTCTCCGCCGCCCCCGACGCCCACGTCGAACCGGTGTGCGAGAACCAGGTCGGCGTACCAGAATGGCGACCCCAAGGTTCCGAGCGCGGCAAACGCCACGAGGCACTGTCTGGAGCGGTTCCGACCGAGAGCGACGAACAAGACCTGCGTGGCCGTGACGAGCGCTCCGTAGGGGTGGGTCGCCACCATCGCCAGCGACGCTGCGCCCCAGAGAGCCCAGTCGCGGCGACGCACGCTGCGGAGGGCGATTACGAGCGCGAGGTAGGAGAGCGCGCTCGTCAGCAGGAAGAGGCTGTACATGCGGGCGTAGACGCCGTGGAAGAGCAGAACCCAGGTACCGGCGAGCAGCGCGGCCGCGGCGAGTGCCGTCTGCTGCTCCGAAAGGCGCCGCACGAGATCGTATGCGACCGGGATGGTCGCCACCGCGAAGAGCGCAGAGGCGAGCCGAAGAGCATCGAGCCCGCCGCCGAGATGGACGACGAGCCAGGCGATCAGGAAGTGGAGGGGAGCGCCGCCGCGCTCGTGCAGCACCGTGTGGAAGACGTTGCCGAGCGAGCGCTTGCCGACGAGAAGGGCGAGTGCCTCGTCCTCGTGGGGCGGCCACGCGGTTCGCACGAGGAGCAGAAAGAGGCCGAGCACCGCCGAGATCGCGAGAACGCCGGCGGCGAACCGGTGCTCCCAGGCCCACGTGGCGGCGAGAGGACGCCCCGGGCGACGCGGCGCTGCTCGGGTTGCGGAGACGGGCGACTCGCTCACGAGAAGGGCCCACGGCAGCGCGGCGCGCCGCGGCCGGGCACGGTATCACGACCAACCTCGCTGGTAGCCTTCTCGCATGCCGGTCTACGAGTACCGTTGTCCGAACGGGCACCTATTCGAGCGCTTCCAGCGCATGGGAGACCCGACTCCGGAGAAGTGTGAAGTCTGCGGCGAGGGGCCCGTCCAGACCGTCCTCTACCCGGTGGCGGTTCACTTCAAGGGCTCCGGCTTCTACACGACCGACTACGGGCGCGGCTCGCGCAAGCCGTCGAAGGACGAGGGGGACTCTTCCTCGGACGGCAAGAAGGAAGAGAAGAAGAGCGAGGACAAGAAAGCAGCCGAGGCCTCGTAGGCTTCTCTATCGTCGCCGGCCGGACAGCGCCTGCAGCGCGAGCAGCAACACGACCGAGCCCGCGACGGCGAGGAGGAATGGGCCGAGATCCCAACTGAAGCGGGTGTGACGGTCGAAGACGACCTGCCCGATCGCGCCCCCGATCAGGGCGCCGACGAGCCCGACCGCAAGCGTCGCCAGACAGCCGATCGCCTGCCGTCCGGGCACGACCAGCCGCGCCACCGCTCCCGAGAGGAGGCCGAACAGAATCCAGGAGACGATGGCCACTGCTAATGCCGGATCAGGCAGCCCGAGCCGTAGGGCGAACCGGGTTGCGGCGGCTGGGGCGCCGAGGCGCCGACGACCATGCGCAGCGTGACGAACTTCTCCTCGTCGGGGATGATGTAGCCACCATACGAGGTTCCGCCGAGGCGGCACCGCAGCGTTCGCCCGGCCCTGAATTTGATCCAGCCGAGCTGCAGCAGCTGGCCGGCGGTCAGATCGGTCGTCGCCGGCTTCAGGAGCGTGTCTCCGATGAACGGAAGGCGAGCGAGCGTGCCGATGCCGGTCAGCTTCCCGCCGATCGCCTGGAGCACCTGCTGCTGGCGCGCGGCCCGCGTCGCGTCGCTCTCGGATGAGTTCAGCTGGTTCTCCCGGATGCGCGAGTAGACGAGCGCTCGTCGTCCGTTCATGTGCTGCGTGCCCTTCGCGAAGTGCCAGCCCTTCCACCTGCTGCACTGCAGCGGCGTGCCGAAGGGGCAGTCGAACTTGTTCGAGAGAATGGGGGCGGGGACGTCGACGTCAACCCCTCCGAGCTTGTCGATCAGATCTCGGAAGTTGCCGAAGTCCACGAGCACGATGTGGTTGATCTTGAGGCCGGTGACGGAGCGCACTGTCCTTGCGGCCAGCGAAGGGCCCCCAAACTGGTAGGCCGCATTGATCTTGTTGAGCCCGTAGCCGGGGATGTTGACGCGAAGATCGCGGAGGATCGAGAGGTAGACCAGGCGGTGATGCTTCGGATCGGATCGCAGCACGACGATCGAGTCCGAGTGCCGGAGGCCCTGGCGGCCGCCCTGCTTCGAGTGGTCGGTGCCGAGCAGCAAGATGTTCGTCGGGTGCGAGAGCAGAAGGCCGCTCTGCTTCGTCAGCGCGGCTCGCGTCTTTCGGCTCACCCGCGCGTTCGAGGCCTGGACTCCGCTACGGAATGCGAGGTAGCTGGCCACGCCCCACACGACTCCGACCACCAGGAGCGCGACGAGTGTGAAGAGGACGATTCGCCCCCAGTTCCGGTCGCGCCAGCTCCGCGCGCGCTTGGGTCGTGCCGTCTCCCGGCGCGGAGTGAACGCTGCTCCATCGGCCCGCTTCTCGCTGCGAGGGGTGCGTGAGGAGAGCGGGACCTTACCCTTGAGGCGTCCGCCGCGGTAGACGCGATACGGCTTTTGCTCCTCGGGCACGCTAGATGCCCGGTCTTGCCGAGGGAGCTCTGCCAGGTCGCGGCGTCGCCTGCGCCGCAGCAGCACCGGGTCGCAGCTCTACCAGCATCGGCGGGGTATGGTAGCCGCCGGGGTGGAGAGGCTTTCGTCATGAACCCGGCCTCGTAACCGTGCCTCTGTCGGTCTGCGCGACCCCGATCGGCAATCTCGAGGATGTCACGCTCCGTGTGCTGCGCGAGCTGGCCGAGGCTGACCTGGTGCTCTGCGAGGACACTCGCCGCACGCGGGTACTCCTCGTGCGTCATGGCGTCGAGGCGGCGCTGCTCAGCTTTCACGCGCATAACGAAGCGCGCCGGACTGCCGAGCTGCTGCCCCGACTCGAACGGGGTGAGCGGCTTGCCCTCGTCAGCGACGCGGGGCTTCCGGGTGTCAACGATCCTGGTATGCGCCTGATTGCAGCCGCACACGAAGCCGGCATCACGGTCTCCGTCCTGCCCGGACCGTCCGCAGTGGAGACCGCGCTCGTCGCGAGCGGACTCTCGAGCGACCGCTACCTTTTTCTCGGTTTCCTTCCCCGCTCGCGGGCGAGTCGCGAGGAGCTGTGGGGCGAGCTTGCTGCTTTTGGCGGAGCCGCGGTCGCTTTCGAGTCCCCGCGCCGACTGCCGGAGAGCCTCGCGAGTCTCGCGGCGGCTCTGCCCGAACGAACGGTGGCAGTCTGCCGGGAGCTGACGAAGCGCTTCGAGGAAATCCCGCGTGGAACTGCGGGGGAGCTTGCTGAGCGGTTTCGCGAGCCGCCCAAGGGTGAGATCACGGTCGTGATCGGCGCGCCGCAGGCCAGCCTGGTGCGGGAGGCGGAACTCGGGGCCGCAGTCGCCGCGGTTCGCGAGCTCGTCGCCCGGGGGCTCGCGCGGCGCCAGGCAGTCGAGATAGCTGCCCGGCTGACGCGTCTCCCGCGCAATCGTCTCTACGAGTCGTCCCTGGAGTAACGCCAGGCCGTCGTCACCGTTGACAACATCCGCCCGCCTTGCTACCGTGGGCAGCCGTTGGCAATACTGACAACAGAAGGAGCTCGAATGGTCAAACGGTCGTTCCTCGCCGTCGTTGTAGCCGCCGTGCTCGGCGCACCCGCCGCCCAGGCCTGGACCTGGCCGGCGGACGGGCCGGTCCTGCGCCCGTTCTCGTTTGGGGTCAATCCGTACCTCGGTGGACAGCACCGGGGGATCGATGTGGGCGGCCCGCCCGGCGCGAGCGTTCGTGCCCCGGCCGCAGGAACGGTGACCTTCGCGGGCAGCGTTCCCTCAGGCGGGAAGTCGCTGAGCATCCAGACTGCGGACGGCTACTCCGTCACGCTCGTGCACCTGGGCTCGATCGGCGTCCCGCGCGGGTCGACCGTGGCCGATGGAGCGCCGGTCGGAACGATCGGCCCGAGCGGAGATCCCGAGCTCGACGGGCCGTATGTGCACCTCGGGGTGCGAGTGGGCTCGGATCCCCAGGGATACCTGGATCCACTCGCGTTTCTTCCGCCGCGCGGTACCACCTCCATTCCAGCCGTGGCGCCGGTTCCGGCGACGACGCCGCCGGTGCGCGTCTCGCCCGCCTCGAGCCCTGCGGTACCGGCCGGTAGCGCATCCACCTCGGGTTCGGCCTCGGTTTCCGTGCCGACACCAGCGGTGACTGCATCGCCCGCGCCGATGCCCGCTACGAGCTCGCCTGCGGCGACGCTCGGCTCTCCGCCTGCGCCCTCCACGCCGAGCGTCTCCGCCGTGCCGACAGCGTCGGGCGTGAGCTCGCCGGCAGCCGCGGCGGCGGGATCGGCAGCCGCGGCTCTCTCGACCCCGGCGACGGGATCAGCCTCCGCGGCTCTCTCGACCCCGGCGACGGGATCGGCCTCCGCGACTCCCTCGACCCCGGCGATCGGATCGGCTCCCGGCAACGAGGCCGGGGCCCCGAATGCAGCCGCAACGCCCGGTGTCGCCGCCGCACTCCCTGCCGGCAGTGCACTTCCTGCGGGCATCCCAGCTGCTGGTAACGCGGTTCGTGCCGGCGCCGCTTCGAAGAACGTGCCGGCGCCTTCGGCGCCTGGCGAGCCGGCGTCGGCCTCCGTGCCGCTCGGCGCATCAGCCACAGCCGGAGTCACGAAGGACGCGGCGAGTCGCGAGCAGACTCGACTGCCGGACGCTCCGCCCGTTCCAGCCCCAACCGCGCCGGTAGTCGAACCCAGCAGCCGGCCCGTGGGCGGCACGACGCCGACCCCCGATCAACCGATGCCCAACCTCGTTCTTCCGGTCGTCGCGCTGCCAGTGCCGCAGCCCGCTTCCCAAGCCGGATCCGCCTCTGCGAGCCCTGGGATCGGGCCTTCAGCCGCGACGCAATCCCCCGGCGTCGAGCCCTCGACCGGAGCTGCCGGTGCCACGGGGAATTCGAGTGACGCCCCTGACGTGCGGCCGCAGGCGGCCCTGACCGGCGCCCCAGCCGGCGAGTCCGTGCCCGCGAGCCCGCAGCCTGGCGACTCCTCCGTCGAGGCCACGAATCGTGACGGGCGGCCAGAGGGCATCTCGACGAGTTCCGAGCGTGGCAGCTCCGCCGAGCTGGCAGCGACTGGTCACGAGCTCGCAAGGAGAAACTCAGTCGATGGCGCGGGCCGCGAGAACGGCGCCGGTCAAGCCCACACGCGTCCCTCGGGGCCGGGCAAGCAGAGCGGCCGCGAGGGGGACCTCGCCCGGAGCGACCGCTCGAGCTTCGTGCCCCATGCCACCGCCCCTGGGATGGTGAGGCAAGTGCGGGCTGGTGCGCGAGGCGACGTCAGGCCGGGCACAGGTGCGGTCCCCCGTCGGGCAGGGAATGATGCGAGCGCAGATGCCGCATCCGGGCACCGCGGGCTCGGGCCCCTCCTGGCGCTGCTGCTGACTTGCGGAGGCGCGGCGTTCGCGCTCGTCCTTGCGCTGCGACGGGCCTGCCGTCGGCGTCCTGATGCCTCCCGCGGCGCGGGCGCCGGTGCAGAAGCTGCGCCCGACCCTCGTGCCTCCTGCAATGGAGATGACCAGGTGTTTGTCTCGGAGTCTCTGCTTGGAGCCCCACCCGAGCCGTTCAATCTGGAGGCGCTGATCCGGGATATCGACCGAGGCGTCGGATACCGGGACGCGTGTCGTGCTGCGGGAAGGTCGAGGCGAGCAGTCGAGCGCAACAGGCGACGTGCGCGCAACAGCCGACATGCCTCCGAAGGGAGACAGCGGGCACACGCACGCCTGTAAGTGGGCTCGGCAAGAGTCCGGGCGGGCGCCGCAGGGCCGGCTGGCGCCTCGTCCGGACCCGTGTCCGCTCGTATCATGTGCTCTTCCTGCGATCGGCGGAGGAAGGGTGGTGGAAACGCTAAGAGAGCGAATTCTCGTTGCTGTTGCCTGGCCGTACGCCAGCGGTCCCCGACACATCGGCCACGTCGCCGGCTTCGGCGTGCCGTCCGACATCTTCGCGCGCTACCACCGCCTCAAGGGCAGTGACGTTCTCATGGTGTCCGGGACGGACGAGCATGGAACGCCAGTCATGGTCACCGCCGAACGGGAAGGCATGTCTCCCGAGCAGACGGCGACCCGCTACAACGCCCTGATCCGCGAGGACTTGCGCGACCTCGGCCTTTCGTACGACCTGTTCACGCGCACGACGACGGCGAACCACTACCGGGTCGTACGGGATGTTTTCCGCACGCTTTGGGAGAAGGGCTTCATCGTGGAACAGACGATGCTGGTCGCGTTCTCTCGAACGACGGGCCATACGCTGCCCGATCGCTACATCGAGGGCACTTGCCCCATTTGCGGCTTCCCCGACGCTCGCGGCGACCAGTGCGACAACTGTGGCAACCAGCTCGATCCGACCGACCTGCTCGAGCCGCGCTCGAAGATCGACGGCACGACGCCCGAGTTCAGAGAGACCCCGCACCTCTTCCTGGATCTGCCGGCCTTCGCCGGCCAGCTGCGCGAGTGGATTGCCGGTCAGAAGCACTGGCGACCGAACGTCAGGAACTTCTCGCTCGGCCTACTCGACGACGTTCGTCCACGTCCGGTCACGCGCGACCTCAACTGGGGTGTCCCGATTCCGGTTCCCGGCTACGGCGAGCACGAGAACAAACGGATCTATGTGTGGTTCGATGCGGTCGTCGGCTACCTCTCCGCCGCGATCGAGTGGGCCGACAGCCACGGCACTCCCGATGCCTGGCGAGACTGGTGGCAGGAGCCCGCCGCACGCCACTTCTACTTCATGGGCAAGGACAACATCGTCTTCCACACGATCATCTGGCCGGGGGAGTTGCTGGGCTATGGCGAGGGCGGCGAGGTCGGCGCCGGTCGCAAGCTCGAGCTCCCGGACAACGTCGTCGCGAGCGAGTTCCTGACGCAGGAGGGGCGCCAATTCAGCACAAGCCGAAACGTTGCGATCCTCGTGCGCGATTTCCTGTCGCGGTACGACCCGGATTCGCTGCGCTACTACCTCACCGCCTCCGGGCCCGAGACGCACGACACGGACTTCACATGGGCCGAGTTCGTGCGCCGCAACAACGACGAGCTCGTGGCGACGTGGGGGAACCTCGTCAACCGGACACTGTCGAACGCCTTTCGGAACTTCGGCTCGGTTCCCGAGCCGGGTCAGCTCACCGAGGCAGACCACGCCCTACTCGAGCTCATCGCCACGGGCTTTTCCTCGGTCGGCTCGCAGATCGAGTCGGCACGATTCCGCGGGGCGCTCGCGACTGCCATGCAGCTCGCGTCGAGCGTCAACCAGTATCTGAGCGAGCAGGCGCCCTGGACCGTGCTCCCGACCGACCGAGCTCGCGCGGGGACGATCCTGTATGTCGCTCTCCGCGCGGTGGACAGCCTGAAGACGATGCTGACTCCGTTCCTGCCATTCACCTGTCAGAGGCTGCACGAGCTCCTCGGTCACGATGGCTACATCGCGGGGCCGCTCGAGTTCCGCGAGCGCTTCGAGGCGGACGGTCGGAGCCATACGGTGCTTACCGGCGACTACACGAGCTGGGTGGGGTCGTGGAATCCGAGCGAGCTCCCTCCCGGGCAGGTTCTGCACGAGCCTGCTCCACTCTTTCGCAAGCTCGACCCCGGCGTCGTGGAGGAAGAGCTCTCGCGTATGGACCCCGACCGGCCCTCGCCCGAGCCGATTCCCGTGCGGGAATGATCGACACCCACGCACATCTCGACGCCTGCGCCGAGCCCGCGGACGTCATCGTCGCCCGCGCGAGAGAGAGCGGCGTGGCGCGCGTGCTGGCGGTCGGGTCGGGGATCGCCTCCTGCGTGGCCGCGCTCCGCGCCTCTGCGAAGCACCGCGAGGTCTACGCCGTGCTCGGCATCCATCCGCACCAGGCAGATAGCGGAGAGGCCGACCGGATAGTCGAGCTGCGAAGGCTGCTCAGCAAGCCCCGGGCCGTCGCGGTGGGCGAGACGGGCCTCGACTTCTACCGAGACTACGCTCGGCACGAAAGCCAGCTGGCGCTCTTTCGCAGCCAACTCGAGCTGGCCGGGGAGCTCGACCTGCCGGTCGTCGTCCACTCCCGCGACGCTGAGGAGGAGACGGCGCAGGCACTCGAGCGCTTCGACGGACCCGTGGTGCTGCACTGCTTTTCGTCCCCTGGGCTTCTGCCGGCCGCGCTCGAGCGCGGCTATTACGTCTCGTTCGCGGGCAACGTGACCTACCCCAGAGCCGAGGCGCTCCGGGCTGCAGCCGTGAGCGTTCCTGCCGACCGCATCCTCGCCGAGACCGACTCGCCTTACCTCGCGCCCCAGCCGTGCCGGGGTCGCCCAAACGAGCCGGCCAACGTCCGCTACACGATCGAGACGCTCGCGGAGGCGCGCGCCGAGGACGCGCGAAGGCTCGCCGCGCAGATCGACGTCAACGCCTCGGCATGCTTCGCTCTGCCGTGACGCGGCTCCCCGTCGTTCCCAGGCGCCACCTCGGGCAGCACTTCCTCGTCGACGAGAACATTCTGAGCGTGATCGGTCGCCTCGCGCAGCTCGACGGTGGTGACGTCGTCCTCGAGGTCGGCCCCGGCCTCGGCGTGCTCACGCTCTTTCTGGCCAACCGGGTGGAGCGGGTGCACGCCGTCGAGCTCGACCGCTCGCTGGAGCCGCATCTGCGCGAGCGACTCGCGGGTCATTCCAACGTCGACCTTCATCTCGGAGACGCGCTCCAGCTCGACCTCACGACGTTCGAGCCGGCTCCCGTCAAGCTCGTGTCAAATCTGCCGTACAGCGTGGCTACGCCGCTGCTCGTCGAGAGCCTCGACGGCTTGCCGTCCCTCGCCCTCTGGTGCGTGATGGTGCAGAGGGAGGTCGCCGATCGTCTCTTCGCCCGCCCCTCTACGAAGGCCTACGGAGCGGTTTCCGTGCTCGTGCAGCTCGCTGCGAAGCGCACCGGTTTTCACCCGGTGTCGAGAAACGTCTTCCGCCCGAGGCCGAATGTCGTCTCGGCACTCGTCGCCTTTCAGCGCGGAACGCTGCCGCCTTCGTTCTCGGTAGTGAAAGGCCTCGTCGGGGCGGCCTTCGCACATCGCCGCAAGACCCTGGCGAACTCGCTCGAGCTGGCCGGGCTTACGAGCCGCGAGTCAGCGGCTTGCGCGCTCGGGGCAATCGGCCGCTCAGCAGACGTGCGCGCGGAGGCGCTCGAGCCCGCGGAGTTCGTCGCGCTCGCCGAAGCTCTCGCGTGATTCGCCGCCCGGCCGCGTCGAAGCTCAACCTGGCGCTCGTTGTCGGATCGCGTCGCGAAGATGACAAACACGAAGTCGCGACGGTGCTGCAGCGCCTCGATCTGTCGGACCGCGTCTCCCTCGAGCGCTGCGAAGGCCTCCATGTCGAGGGATTTCCGGACGACACGCTGGTGACCCGCGCGCTCGTCGCCCTCGGCCGAGCCGCGGGAACTCGTCCGCGCTGGCGCGTCGCGATCACGAAGCGAATCCCGGTCGCTGCTGGCCTTGGAGGTGGGAGCTCGGACGCGGCGACCGCGCTTCGACTCGCGAACGCGACCCTCGACCGGCCGCTCGACGACCTCACTCTCCGGGTGATCGCAGGCGAGCTGGGAGCCGATGTGTCGTTCTTCCTCGAGAGTGGCCCGCAGTTGGGCGAGGGTGACGGAAGCGCGCTCACCCCGCTCGACCTGCCGCAGGACTACTGGGTCGTCCTCTTGCTTCCGCACGGATCCTCGAAGCCCTCGACGGCCACTGTCTACGCGCGCTTCGACGGGCGTGGGGGAGAGGTCGGGTACGCCGAGCGCCGAACTCGGCTGCTCGGCGCGCTGGCAGCCGTTCGAAGCTCGGCGGATCTCTCGGCGCTTCCGCCGAACGACCTCGGCTCGTCCCCACTCGCTGCCAAGCTACGAGCGGCAGGCGCCTTCCGCGCGGATGTCAGCGGCGCCGGGCCGATCGTGTACGGGCTCTTCCAGCAGCGGCGCGCCGCGCTCGACGCGCAGGCTCGTGTGCGACCGGCTGGCCGCACCTGGATCGCGGTACCAGCGTGGTACGGTTGACGCAGTGCCCCGCCCGGCAGTACGAGCCTCCTTCCGGCAAGTCGCAAGGCGTTCCGTGGCGTCGCCTTTGGCCAGCCCATCGCGTCTGGGGCGGGCTGGAGCGACCGATTAGGGATGTTCGAGCTGGGACACGCGTCCGTCGTCGACCACGGCTCGAGCTCGGCGGGGCGCTGGCTCCGCGCGCGCCGGCTCCGCGGTGCCCTGGGGATTGCGGTGATCGAGGGGCTTCTCGTCGCGGTCCACGTGATCCCGTGGTGGTTTGCGATCGTGGTGGCGGCCGCGATCATGGCGTTCTACCTCTTCGTCGGCCGCCGGCTCGGCTCCGATGTCGCCCGACAGACGAGCTGGATTGCTGCTGCATCTCAGGCGATGATGGCGCTCGTTCCGATTCTCTTTATCGTGATCGGGACGCTCACGCTCATCATCGTCGGCGTGCTCGCCGTCGTCGCGCTCGTCGTTCTCTTCGCCGATCGCCGGTAGAGTCGGCGCCCCTCGGCGAGCAACGGCTCTCATCCTTCCGAATTTGGCACACTCACACCATTGCTCTGGGGCGTAGCCAAGTGGTAAGGCAGCGGGTTTTGGTCCCGCGATCCCAGGTTCGAATCCTGGCGCCCCAGCCATTACGCCGGTGACGCCGCCGCCCCTCACCGCAGTTGTGATGGCCGCAGGCCTTGGCACACGGATGCGCTCCTCGGTCCCGAAACACCTGCATTCGCTGCTCGGCCGGCGGATGATCGACTGGGTCGTCGCCGCGATTGAGCCGCTCGAGCCGGACCGAGTCCTCGTTGTCGTGTCGCCGCAGGTCAGCGATGCCTTCGAAGGCTTCGACACAGTTATTCAGCGGGAGCCGAGGGGTACCGGTGACGCCGTCGCGGCGGCCCGCTCCGCGCTGGCGGGCTTCGAGGGCGATGTGGTCGTGCTCCCCGGCGACGGCCCGCTGCTCACGCGCGAACTGCTCGCGGGGCTGATCGATGTGCATCGCCAGCGAGGCGCGGCCGCGACGCTCGTCTCGTTCGCTCCCGAGGAGTCGCTGCCGTACGGGAGGATCGTCCGCGACGGCTCCGGCCGGGTCGTTGAGATCGTCGAGGCTGCGGATGCGACACCCGAGCAGCTCGCAATCCGTGAGCTCAACGGATCGGTTTACGTTTTCTCGAGCCGCGAGCTCTGGGGCGCGATCGAGCGGCTCGATGCCCGCAACGCCCAGGGTGAGCTGTACCTCACCGACACGATCGGGTACCTGGTTCGCTCCGGCCGCGACGTCGCGGTCTACAGTGCGGCCGATCCACTCGAGCTCGTGGGCGTCAACACTCGGAGTGAGCTCGCCGGGGCAAGCGCGATGCTCCGGGATCGTGTCAACGGACGCCACATGACGGCCGGCGTCACGATCGTCGATCCCGCCTCGACCTGGATCGAGGCGGAGGTCGAGATCGAGGCGGACGCTGTCATTCACCCGTTCACGATCCTTCGCGGTGCGACGCGAGTCGGTAGCTCAGCGCAGGTAGGCCCCCACGTGGTGGCTGACGGAGCCAGCATCGGGGTGAACGCCGCGGTGGGCCCGTTCTGCTACCTGCGTCCCGGGACCGTGCTCGAGAGCGGCGCCAAGGCCGGGACATTCGTCGAGATCAAGAACTCGTACGTGGGCGGCGGGGCAAAGGTGCCGCACCTCTCATACATCGGCGACGCGGAGATTGGCGAGGGGTCGAACATCGGCGCCGGCGGGATCACGGTGAACTACCCGCACCGACCCGGGCGGCCAAAGGGCCGGACGACGATCGGCCGCAACGTCAGGACCGGCGTCGACAATGCATTCGTGGCGCCCGTGACGATTGGGGACGATGCATGGATTGCGGCCGGAACGGTGATAACCGACGACGTGCCGCCCGGCTCCCTTGCGGGCTTCCCGCCGCGACAGGTGACGAGGGAGGGATACGTCTATGCAGATCGCGACGACTGAGCTGAGCCTCCCCGGCCTCGCCGGCGACGCTCCCTCGCCGACGCCGAAGCCCGGCCACTGGATCGAGCGCGGTCCGCTGAAGCGGCTGATGGTGTTCGCGGGTCGTTCGCACCCGGAGCTCGCACAGCGGATCGCCGAGCACATCGGGGTGGAACTCGGCGAGATCGAGCTCGGGACGTTCGCGAACGGCGAGACGTACTGCCGCTACAGGGAGTCGATCCGCGGGGCGGACGTCTTCCTCGTGCAGACGGGCTGCCAGCCTGTCGACCAGCACTTGATGGAGTTGTTGCTGATGATCCAGGCGGCCAAGCTGGCCTCGGCCAAGCGGATCACCGCGGTCATCCCGTGGTTTCCCTACTCTCGCCAGGACCGAAAGGCAAAACCCCGTGAGCCGATCTCCGGCCGGCTGGTCGCCGACATGCTTCAGCTTGCCGGTGCCGACCGCGTGCTCACGATGGATCTGCACGCTGGCCAGATCCAGGGCTTTTTCAGGATTCCGGTCGACCATATGACGGCCCTGCCGCTCTTTGCGAAGCACTTCCGCGACCTCGGGCTGACAGGAGAGGGAATCGTCTCCGTGGCTCCCGATGCGGGCCGAGCAAAGTTCGCAGTGCGGTTTGCCGAGATGATCGACGCCGAGTTCGCGATCATGCACAAGACGCGTCCGGTGCACGACCGCGTCGAGATGACGGAGCTCACCGGGCGTGTGCGAGGCAAGGTGGCCGTCGTCGGCGACGACGTGACGACGACGGGGGGAACGCAGATCGCGGGCACGAAGGTGCTCAGAGAGCACGGTGCGACCGAGGTCTGGATGTTCGTGACGCACACGTTGCTCGACGCCGACGTCCTCGAGCGCGTCGCTGCCGCGGATATCACCGGCCTCGTGGTCACCGACACGGTCCCGATCGACCCCATTCGGAAGCCGGATAACGTCACGGTTCTAACGGTGTCGCGCCTCCTCGCCGAGACGATTGTGAACGCGTTCGCCGACGAGTCGGTCTCGGCGATCTTCGGCGGCGAGAACCAGCTCTTCTAGCGAGGAGGGCTCAACAACCGCCGGGTCAACTCAGGCGAAACGCCTTCGTGACGCTTGACACAACGTTACTTTGGTGGGAGCCTTATTCCAGGGTGGCTCACGCCTGAGCTTCACGGCGGCACCGTTACCTTCCTGTTTACGGACATCGAAGGGTCGACGCGGCTGCTCAAACAGATGGGCGGCGGTTACGGCGAGGTCCTGGCTGAGCATCAGCGGATCCTGCGGGCCGCGTTCGCCGCCCACGGCGGGCGAGAGGTCGACACGCAAGGTGATTCGTTCTTCGTCGCCTTCCGGACCGCGAAGGACGCGGTTGCCGCCGCCGTCGACGCCCAGCGCGACCTCGAGGCGCAAGGCTGGCCGGAGGGCGCTCAGATCAGAGTGCGGATGGGACTCCACACCGGCGAGCCCAGGGTGGGCGGCGAGCGCTACGTCGGGATCGGCGTGCACCGGGCGGCCAGGATCGGAGCGGCCGGCCACGGCGGCCAGGTGCTGCTCTCCTCGACGACGAAGGAGCTGGCTGAGGAGGATCTCCCGCCCGGGGTCTCGATCCGCGACCTGGGCGAGCGCCGGCTAAAGGACCTCGACCAGCGCCAGCGTCTCTACCAGCTCGTGATCGAGGGCCTGCCAAGCGAGTTCAGGCCGCTGCGGACGCTCGACGTCGAGCTCAAGCGCAAACGGCGGCGGCTGTACGCCGGCTCCGCCCTGATCGGTGCTGCGGCTGCGGCCGTCGCGATCCCGATCTTCGCGCTCGGACAGGGAAGCTCCGGCGGAAGCGGGGTCAAGGTGGCACCGAACTCGGTCGCCGTCATCGACCCGAAGACGAACCGGGTCATCGACGACGTCACGGTCGGCACACGCCCCGGCTCGATCGTCCGCGGCTTCCGCGCCGTCTGGGTCGCGAACCTCGACGACGAGACGGTCTCGCGGATCGACGCCAAGGCTCGGCGCCAGGTACGGGCGATCCCACTCGACGTCTCGCCGACCGGCCTCGCAGCGGGCGCGGGAAAGATTTGGTTCGCGAGCGTCGGCCCGTTGTCGTATGGTGGTGGGACCTCCTACGCGAAGATCAGGCTGGGGCGGATCGACCCGGCCTTCAACAGTCTCGCCGGGACGAGCGAGCTGAGGAACAAAGCGACCTGGGGCGCCGTCGGCCCGCTCGTCGCCGGACGCAGGTCCGTGTGGGTCACGAGCGGCCACAGCGTGATCCGAGTCGATGCCGCGACCGGGCGGGAGGCGTTGACGCAGGTGGGCTTTGGAGTCGCCTGGGGCGGCCTGAACGGGATCGCGCTTGGCGCTGGAGCGACCTGGGTCAGCGACGGAGTGAACAAGGTGTCTCGGATCGAACCGACCGGCGTGCTGACGGAAAAAGTGCCGGTGGGAAACGGGCCGAGCGCGCTCGCCGTCGGCGACGGCGCCGTCTGGGTCGCTGACACCGCTGACGACGAGGTCAAGCGCATCGACGCGGGCACGAACGCGGTCGAGACGACGGTCACGGTCGGTCGGAACCCGACCGGGATCGCGGTCGGCGCGGGTGCCGTCTGGGTCGCGAACAGCGGCGACGGCACGGTCACGAGGATCGACCCGCAAACCAACACTCCGACCAGGATCCCCGTCGGAGGCAGCCCGACAGGCATCCTCTTCGCGGACGGCCTCGTGTGGGTCAGCGTGCAAGAGGTAGCAGCCGCCGGAGGGCGGCAGGGGGGAACGGCGCGCGTCGACGTCGAGGGGATCAATCACACCGATCCGGCGGTCGCCGGCTTCGGATTCGGACCGGAGCTGCAAGTGTTCTATGCGACCTGCGCCCAGCTCGTTGGCTACCCCGACCGAGCGGGCCCCGCAGGCTGGCAGCTCGTCCCCGACGTCGCCCGCTCGCTGCCGCGCCTGTCGGCCGACCGGCGAACGTATACCTTCACGGTCCGCAAAGGCTTCCGCTTCTCGCCTCCCTCGACCGAGACGGTCACGGCGGCGACGTTCAAGTACTCGATCGAGCGCAGCCTCGACCCGCGGACAAGCGGAACGGCGCCCTTCTATCTCGGAGACATCGTCGGCGTCAAGGTGTTCGAGGCGGGAAGGGCGAGTCATATTGCGGGCATCCGCGCCCGCGGAGACACGCTCTCGATTCGTCTGACGGGCGTCTCGGGAAGTTTCCTCTCCCGGCTGGCGATGCCCTTGTCCTGCGCCGTCCCCACCAACACCCCGGTCGCGCCGAACGGACTGCCGGCGATCCCCTCCGCCGGCCCCTACTACATCGCGTCCTACCAGCCGCACCGGAGCCTCGTCCTCAGGCGCAACCCGAACTACCGCGGCCCGCGACCGCGCCGGCTCGGCGAGTTCCACTTCGCGCTGAACCCGGGCGCGGCGCAGGCGCTTAAGCAGGCCCAGGCGGGACTGGCGGACTACGCAGCCTGGCAGAGCGTCACGCGAACTGAAGGCGCACGCCTCGCCGCCCGCTACGGGGCGGCGAGCCCGCTGGGGCGAGCGGGAAGACAGCAGTACTTCGTGACCCCGTTGCAAGGAGTCTGGGACTACGCGCTCAACACGGCCCGACCGCTGTTCGCGAGCGCGCGCGTGCGCCGGGCGGTGAACTTCGCGCTCGACCGGCGCGCGCTCGTCCACGCCGCGCAGGGGGTGTTGCTCGCCACCGACCAGTATGTGCCTCCTGGGATCACCGGCTTCCGGGACGCGCACATCTATCCGCTCGAGGGGGATCTGGGTCGCGCGCGAAGGCTCGCCGGGAGCCGGCGTCGCTCGGCGGTGTTCTACACCTGCGACCTCCCTGGCTGCCTCAAGAAAGGGCACGTCCTCGCCAGGAATCTCGCAGCCATTGGGATCCACCTCAAGATCCACACCTTCTCGTTCGATGCGCTCGGCAAGAAGCTCGCCAGAAAAGGCGAGCCGTGGGACATTGCCGACGCCGGCTGGTTTACCGACGGGTTTTTCGATCCATTCGACTTCCTCAACCCCCTCTTCGACGGCAACCTCCCCGTCAACGGCAACAACGCAAACACACAGAACGCCGACGTCGGCCGCTTCGACGATCCCACGTACAACAAGCGGCTGGAGGCGGCGGCGAAGCTCAGCGGCGCCGCGCGCTACCGCACCTATGCGCGGCTCGACGCCGACCTGGCGAGGAACGCCGCGCCAGTCCTGGCGTACGCCAACGGGACCAGCGAGGACTTCTTCTCGGCGCGGATGGGTTGCCAGGTCTACGGGGTGTACGGCATCGACCTCGGGGCGCTCTGCATCCGAGGGCGCGCGGCAGTAGCCGGCCATTGACGGGACTCCCGACGAGGACGGTCATCGTCCTTGTTCGCCGACAACGAGGGCTCGACCCGCCTGTTGAAGCAGCTCAGTGAAAACGCTATGAGGAGGTGCTCACCGATCACGCCCGCCTGCTCCGCGATCGTCTGTTCCGACGCTGGCAAGGAGATCCACGGTAAAGCCCTTAATTTAGTTTAGTGCGCCCTTGCAACAAGTCGGCCAAAGATGCCTTCGATACTCCTGGGGGCAATACGTATATGCGTGGCCACGCGTGAAGGGGGGACACGGGGGTGCGCCTGGCGCTGCGCCTGGGCGGCTGCGCGCTCCCTGCTCGACGCCCCGGCTCGACTCGAGCGGCTGACTCGCAGTCGCGTGCGCGACGTCGACACTCGCGGCGATCGTCGATCCCGCGCGACGTGCGTCAGTGAGCATCTCGTCCTCCTCGTTGTGTTTCTCAACGAGATCGGACTTCGCCGTCGAGGCAGAGGTCCCTTCCTACCGGGATAGGCTCTTAGCCGCCGACGGCTTCGCGGAAAGCGCCGCTCAACCGCCTGAACACCCGTGCGAACTCGCGCCGGTGCGCGTCACTTTCGGCGAGCGCACCGCGCAGGCGTCGCTCGCCCTCCGCGGTGAGGCGTAGATAGACGACACGTCGGTCGTGCTCGGCCGGCTGGCGGTTGATCAATCCAGCCTCCTCGGCACGCGCGCAGTGCTCCGTAACGGTGTTGGGCGAGAGCTTGAGGCGCCGGGCGAGCTCTCCGAAACTCAGCCGCTCGCTCATATCTGGAGCTCCCTTGATCGCCAGGAGCAGTAGGTAGCGCTGCGGCGTCAGTCCCCAGCGCCCCGAGACGGTCTCGCCAGCGCTTAGGAAGGTGCGCAGGCAGGCGCGGAACTCCGCGATGTGGACGATGCGCTCGAGCGGCATCTCGCGCACTGCGCCCGCGGCGCGCGCGTCTTGCAGACGATCGCGGCCAGCCTGCTCGCTCGCGCCCTCGCTCATCGCGTCCACGCTACCCCACAGCCGTACGCCTCACAATCTGAACTTATTCGCTTTACGAAATGCTTACCGCCGCCCGCGTTAGTTCGTATAGCGAACGGGAAGGAGACCGGAAACGATTTAGGAGGTCGGAACGTGCTCGCAAGATTGAGGGTCTCACCCGCAATGGTGATCGGCTGCTTGGCGCTGCTCTTCGCGCTTGGTGGAACCGGCTACGCCGCCATCAAGCTGCCGCGCAACAGCGTGGGAACGGCGCAGTTGCGCTCGAACGCCGTCACCTCGGCGAAGGTCAGGAACGGCTCGCTGCTAATTCGCGATTTCCGCAACGGCCAGATCCCGCGCGGCCCCGTGGGCGAGACCGGCCCCGCAGGCCCGCAGGGGGCCGTCGGCTCCGCCGGGCCGTCGGGTCCGGCTGGTCCTGCCGGCCCGCCTGGGCCCGCCGGCGGGGCTGCCGGCAGCGGGCCTGCCGGCCCTGCCGGGCCGCAGGGTCCTGCCGGCCCTGCGGGTCCGGCTGGTCCCGCCGGCCCCGCCGGGTCGCAGGGCCCGCGCGGCGCAACGGGTTCCGCGGGCGCGCGTGGCCCCGCCGGTCCCGCAGGAACAGCGGCCGCCGCTGTTCGCGCGGCGACGGTTTCAGTGCCCGGCAAGGGAATCGGCGGCACCGTCGTGGCCTGCCCCTCGGGCAAGCGGGCGCTCGGTGGCGGCGTGCTGCTCGGCACTCCCAACGCGGCGGCTGGCGACCAGATCATGCAGAACGGTCCCGTGAACGCCACCACCCCTGGCCACTACAGCGTGCTTGCGAACGGCGCCGTGGCCGACGGCTGGGTCGGTTTTGCGACGAACGGGGCGGAGAACGCGCGGACGTTGCGCGTCTACGTCGTCTGCGCATAGCTCGAAGACACAACGCACCCCAGGGGATCGCAGGATCCCCTGGGGTGCCCGACGAATGCCGCCTCCGACAACGAAAGGCAGCACCTCGGGAGGAGCTTCAAAGACGCGGTTGAGCTTGTCGGCAAGACGATCGACGGCGTCGGCGTGGTCGTGATCGTTGCCGGTGTGCTGGTCGGAACAGCGATCTTCGCCCGCCACCGCGAGCTCCCGGGCGCCGCTGCCGAGTTCGTCCCCCACCCCATCACCTCGCGGCCGCTCACCGCAGGATCCTACTAACGCGCTTGGCGGTAGCTGACGTCGCCTCGGGTCGGGCCTGACCTCTCCGGCTACACTTGTGCGCCGTGGCTGACGAGCGGATACGCCTGGAGGTCAACGAGCGAGAGGAGCACGGCTCCGCCGCGTCCCGACGGCTTCGCAAGCAGGGTCTCATCCCGGGCGTTCTGTATGGCCGCGGCAAGAAGCCGCACTCGATCAGCGTCTCCGAGCGGGAGCTGCGACGTGTCCTGACCGGATCGCACGGGCTTCACGCGATTCTCGACGTGGTTCTGGAGGGTCAGAAGACGACCCACGCCTCGATTCTGAAGGACTTTCAGCAGGACCATCTCCGTGGCCGCCTCACACACATCGATCTGCAGGAAGTCCGACTCGACCAGCCTATCCAGGCCCAGGTCGTGATCGAGCTGATCGGCGAGGCGGCGGGTGTCAAGGAAGGCGGCGTGCTCTCGCAGGTGACGCGTGAGATCAACGTCGAGGCACTTCCGATGGAGGTGCCCGACCGCATCGAGCTCGATGTCTCCGGGATGGCGATCGGCGATTCCCTCCGCGTCGCCGACCTGACGCCGCAAGATGGGGTCACGCTGCTCGACGATCCCGAGGAGACGGTGCTCGCGACGGTCGGGATGCCGACGCGCGTGGTCGAGCCCGAGGACGTGGTCGAGGAAGGCGAGGAGGGTGAGGTGCCTCCGGGCGAGGAGACGCCTGAGGACGGCTCCGAGCCGGGCGCGGATGCCGCTGGTTCTCCGGGCACCGTCGAGGGCTAGCTCGATGCACCTACTTCGTCGGGGCGAGCCCGCCTCGACGCTCGACCTGCTCGTCGCCGGTCTGGGCAACCCGGGGCGAGAGTACGAGCGGACACGGCACAACGTCGGCTGGCTCGTCGTCGATGAGGTCGTGCAACGGTACGGTGCGTCGTTTCGCTCGAAGTTCTCCGGCAGTCTCTCGGAGCTTCGCATCGAGGGGCGCCGCGTCGCGGTCCTGAAGCCCGAGACGTTCATGAACGACTCGGGCCGGTCGCTCGGCGCCGCTGTCCGTTTCTTCAAGGTCGTGCCCGAGGGGCTCCTCGTGGTTCACGACGACGTGGATCTCGACGCGGGACGTTTGCAAGCACGGCTCGGCGGCGGTCTGGCCGGCCATAACGGCTTGCGCTCGATCGCGGAGGTGCTCGACGATCAGGGATTTCTGAGGCTGCGAATCGGAGTTGGGCGCCCCGGGCGGGACGAGCGCCGGTCGGTCTCGGACTACGTCCTCTCGGGTTTTCGCGCAGACGAGGACCTCGAGGGGCTCGTCGGACGCTCGGCGGACGCTGTTGAGACGCTCGTAACGGAGGGCCTCGAAGCAACCCAGCGCCGTTTCAACTGAGCACAAGATTCGCTGAACACACGTTCGGCACAGAGACGTTTGCCACGAGTGCCCCTTTCCGCGCTACGGTGAATCCGGAGGGAGGCTCGCGGTCGGCCCCGACGCGCTTGTCCTCACGGGACCCGTCGGACACCAGGAAAATGGCGCCGCAGTCCGGTAGCCGCCGACTAGACTCGACACTCGCCGGAACCCGCCCGTTCCGGCGTTCGTCATGGACCGTCCGCCGCTTCATATGTTCGTGCAGGAGCTCGCAGGGAGCGAGCTCTTTCAGGCGTTCTGCGAAGCATTTCCTGCCTCTGCACGCGTGTCCGAGCCCGCCCTGCCGCTCCTTCTGGCCACGCTGCACGAGACGCTCGGGCGGTCACTCGTTTGCGTTCTGAGTGAGGATGCCGACGCTCGTGACACGGCGGAGGCGGCCGCCTGGTTTCTCGGTGAGGAGCGTGTCGCGCTCCTGCCGAGCCGGGGCGTCCGCTGGGAATCCGGCCTGGCGCCGCCGCCTCATCTCGTCGGGGAGCGCGCGCGAGCGCTTGACGTCCTGTCGCGCCGAGGGCTCGTCTGCGCGTCGGCAGCTGCGCTCGCGGAGCCGGTGCCGCCGCCCGGAGCGCGGCCGGAGGCGATCCATTTCGCGGCGGGCGACGAGCCGGGACTCGAGGCTCTGAGGGAGAGCCTCGTGCTCGCGGGCTATGAAGCATCCGACCGCGTCGAGCAGCGGGGGCAGTTCGCCGTTCGGGGCGGAATCATCGATATCTTCCCGACAACTGGGCGCGAGCCGCTCCGGGTCGAGTTCTTCGGCGACGAGATCGAGGCGGTTCGCGCCTTCTCGCCCTTTACGCAGCGCGCGCTTCGCTCCCTCGAGGATGCAACCGTCTTCCCGGCCGCCGAACGGCGCCTCGACCTCGTCTCACCGACGCTCGGTGATGGTGCGCCCGCGGCACCCAAAGACCTCGTGGCGATCCTTCCGGTCGGCCCCGATCTCGTGTGGCAACCCGGCGACGTCCGCCGGGTGTTGGAAGAGGAGGGTCTCCGGCAGCTTCCGCTCGAGCGTGCGGCCACGCTCGACTCGCTTCCGGCGGGTCAAAGCTTCACGTTCGAGGCGCGGCGGCCGGTTCTCGCAGCGCGCGGCCTGGCCGAGGCGGAGAACGAGCTGGGCGCTCTTCTGCGCGCCGGGGTGCGGGTCGTCGTTTCCTTCCCGCATCGAGGCGAGGCACTGCGCACGCAGAACCTGCTCCGGCGCGTGAAGGCGGAGCTGGTCGAGTCGCACGTGGACTTCCCGAGGGAGGCGGAGTTGCTGTTCGCTGTCTCGCCTGCCCGGAGGGGCTTCGTGTGGCGTGAGCTGGGTCTCGCTCTTCTTCCGGACGTCCAGGTCTTTCGCAAGCGCCTGCCCGCGAGCTCGCGCGTGCGCGCGCCTGGTCGCGCCCTGCAGTCGTTCGCGGACCTCCGCACCGGGGACCACGTGGTGCACGAGGATCACGGCGTCGGTCGGCTGCTCGGCTTCGAGACGAAGGAGGTTGCTGGGGTCACGCGGGACTACCTCTTCCTCGCGTTCCGGGGCGAGGACCGCCTCTACGTGCCGCATGAGCAGATCGGCAAGATCTCGCGCTACATCGGCGTCGACGCCAAGTCGCCGGCGCTCTCCAAGCTCGGCGGCAAGGCCTGGCAGCTGCTCAAGTCCCGCGCTCGCGAGAGCGTCCGCGAGCTGGCGGGGGAGTTGATCGCCCTCTACGCGCGAAGGCAGTCGGCACCCGGAATCGCGTTCGATTTGACGAACGAGTGGCTCGAGCGCCTCGAGGCTGAGTTTCCGTACCGAGAGACGGACGACCAGCGGCTCGCGATCGAGGCGGTCAAGGAGGATCTCGAGGCACCGCGCCCGATGGATCGTCTCGTCTGCGGAGACGTGGGATTCGGTAAGACCGAGGTCGCCGTGCGGGCCGGGTTCGCCGTGGCCGTCAACGGCAGGCAGACGCTGATCCTGGCGCCGACCACGATCCTCGCCCAGCAGCACTGGAACACCTTCCGCGAGCGCTACCGCGACTTTCCCGTTCGTGTCGAGATGATCTCGCGCTTCCGATCCCCGCGCGAGGTGAAAGCCGTCCTGCGCGACTTCGCCGAGGGAAAGGTCGAGGTCCTGATCGGAACGCACCGCGTCCTGTCGCGGGACGTGATCCCGAAGCAGCTCGGCCTCGTGATCCTCGACGAGGAACAGCGCTTCGGCGTAGCCCAGAAGGAGTTGCTGCGCTCGCTCCGGCTCGAGGTGGACGTGCTCGCACTGTCGGCGACGCCGATTCCGCGCACGTTGCACATGTCGCTCTCGGGGCTGCGCGACATCTCCGTGATCGAGACCCCGCCCGAGGGGCGTCGCCCGATCCGAACCTCGGTCGGCGAGTACGACGAGGAGCTCGTGAAGACGGCGCTCCAGCGGGAGCACGAACGGGGCGGTCAGTCCTTCTATCTCCACAACCGCGTGGAGACAATCGAGGAGGCGGCGACGAAGATCGAGGAGCTATGTCCCGAGCTGCGCGTGCTCGTTGCGCACGGGAAGATGCCGGAGAGAGACCTCGAGGCGCGGATGATGAGCTTCCTGCGCGGCGACGCCGACGTGCTCGTCTCGACGACGATCATCGAGTCCGGCATCGACATCCCGCAGGCGAACACTCTGGTCGTCGAGCGCGCCGACGCGCTGGGCCTCGCCCAGCTGTACCAGATCCGTGGTCGGGTCGGCCGCTCCGACGTCCTCGCCCATGCCTATCTCTTCTACCCGGACGCATCGGAGCTCTCGCCGGAGGCCCGCGCCCGCCTCGCGACGCTGGCCGACCACACGGAGCTCGGCTCCGGCTTCGCGATCGCGATGCGCGATCTCGAGATTCGGGGCGCGGGCAACCTGCTCGGTGACGAGCAATCGGGTCACGTGGCCGCGGTCGGCTTCGAGCTCTACGTCGAGCTGCTCGGTGAGGCCGTCGCCGAGCTCAGCGGCCAGCGGAGGCCGATCCCACGGCCGGTACGCGTCGACGCCCGCGTCGACGCCTACATCCCGGCGAGCTACATCGGCTCCGAGGCGCTGAAGATCGACCTCCATCGCAGGCTCGCGCTGACGGACTCCGAGGACGAGCTGCGCGAGCTGCACGCGGCGACGGAGGATCGCTTCGGACCCCTGCCCGAGCCGGTCGAGAACCTGTTTGCGATCCAGGAGGCGAAGCTCAAGCTCGCGGTGCTTGGTGCCGACTACCTGGTGTTCCGTGACGGGCGGACCACGGTCGGCCCGCTCGTGCTCGGCTCCGGCGAGCTGCGTGACCTTCGAGCCCTCGTCGACACGGCCGTCTACGTGACGGCGAGCAGCGAGGTCTCCCTCCGGATGAACCGCCACAGCCCCGTCGGCGGGTTGTCGGGAGCGATGTCCCTCGTCGATGCTATACTCGAAGTGCGCCGAGCAGCGTGAGTAAAACCGCTGCAAATGGCGCTATTTCTATGAACTCGAAGATTTTCCTCCTCATCCCCGTGGCGCTCGCGGCGCTCCTCCTGGCCGGTTGTGGCAGCAGCAGCTCCTCCAAGTCCGTTCCGAGCGACGCCGTCGCGGTCGTCGGCGATGACACGATCGCGAAGAGCGAGTTCGACACGCTGCTCAACCAGGCAAAGGGCAGCTACAAGCAGCAGCACCGGCCGTTCCCGAAGCCCGGCTCGCAGCCGTACACCCAGCTTCAGGGTCAGATCATGCAATTCCTGATTCAGCGCTCTGAGTTCAACCAGAAGGGCAAGGATCTCGGGATCACCGTCTCGGACAAGCAGGTCGACCAGCGCCTCGGTGACCTGAAGCAGCAGTACTTCAAGGGCGACCAGAAGAAGTACCTGGCGCAGTTGAAGGCCCAGGGCTATTCCGAGGATCAGGTCAAGCAGAATCTTCGCTCGCAGCTGCTCTCGGAGGCGATCTACAAGAACGTCACGACCAAGGTCGATGTCTCGGACGCCGACATCAAGGCCTACTACGACGCCCACAAGAAGCAGTACCAGCAGCCGGAAAGCCGCGAGGTTCGCCATATCCTGGTCAAGAGCAAGCCGCAGGCGAACAAGATCTACCGTCAGCTGAAGGGTGGAGCGAACTTCGCCAAGCTCGCCAAGAAGTACTCCCAGGACCCGGGCTCGAAGGCGCTCGGCGGGAAGCTGACGATCTCGCGCGGGCAAACCGTAGCGGCGTTCGACAAGACCGCATTCTCGCTTGCTAAGGGCCAGCTGGCCCGTCCGATCAGGACCAGCTACGGCTACCACATCATCCAGGCGCTCTCGGCCGTCAAGCCTGCGACCGTCACGCCGTTCTCGCAAGTGAAGACGTCGATCAAGACGCAGCTTCTTCAGAGCGAGAAGCAAAAGAAGATGACGAGCTGGGTCAACGACACGCGCAAGGAGTTCTGCGGCGGCAAGCTGAGCTTTCAGGCCGGCTTCAAGCCAACCCCGGATCCGTGCGCCACGAGCACCACGAGCTCGACGGGCGTCTCGGTCACCACCGGCTAGCTTGGCCCTCGCAGACGCGCTGATCGACCTCCAGCGCCTGACCGAGCGGCTTCGCCGGGAGTGTCCGTGGGATCGCGAGCAGACGGCGGAAACGATCGTCCCGCACACGCTCGAGGAGGCCTACGAGGTCGCCGACGCAGCGATGTCAGGCTCGCCCGAGGCGCTCCTGGACGAGCTCGGCGACCTGCTCTTTCAGGTGTACTTCCTGGCCTTGCTGCTATCGGAGCGAGGCGACGGCGGGCTGGAGGAGGTTGCGCGCGGCGTCCACGCGAAGCTCGTGCGAAGGCACCCTCATGTGTTCGGCGGCGCAACCCTCGCGACGGCGGCCGCGGTGCGCGGCCGCTGGGAGGAGATCAAGGCGACGGAGGGCCGGGAGGGCGCCTTCGGCGGCATTCCGGGCTCGCTGCCCGCGCTTTCGCTGGCGCGCAAGGTACAGCGCCGCGCGGCCGCGCTGGGCTTCGAGTACGCGGACGTGGCGGGCGCGCTCGCTGATCTGGAGGCCGAGCTCGCGGAGCTCCGAGTCGAGCTCGACTCGAGGCCCGAGCCGGCTCCTGAGCAGCCTCCAGATGCCAGGCAGGCAGCCGAGCTCGGGGATCTGCTCTTCGCGTGCGTCAACGTCGCGCGACGGCTGAACGTGGATCCCGAGCTGGAGCTCAGGCGGGCCTCCGGCCGCTTCGTCGCGCGCGTCGAGAAGGCGGAAAAGCTCGCGTCGGCGGCGGGAGATCGCTTCGCGGAGCTGTCGCTCGCCGAGCAGGATCGATTCTACGACCTCGCCAAGGAGCTCGAATGAGGGGAAGAGCGAACGGCGTCGTCGCCGGAGTTCACGGCCGGCAGATCCTGGACTCGCGTGGCAACCCGACCGTCGAGGTCGAGGTTCGGCTCGAGTCCGGCCGGTGCAGCCGCGCGGCAGTCCCGTCGGGGGCCTCGACGGGTCGCTTCGAGGCCGTCGAGTTGCGGGACGGAGACGCGGCCGTCTACGGCGGCAAGGGCGTACTGCGGGCCGTGCGCACGATCGAGGACGAGATCGCGCCGGCACTGGTCGGCACTGATTGCCGCGATCAGCGCGCCCTCGACGCCACCCTGATCGCACTCGACGGAACCGAGAACAAGTCTCGCCTCGGGGCGAACGCGATTCTCGGCTGCTCGCTCGCCGCCGCGAAGGCCGCCGCGGCGGAGACCGGCACGCCGCTGTACCGTTGGATCGGCGGCGTCAACGCGCACGTCCTGCCCGTGCCGATGCTGAACGTCGTGAACGGCGGCGTCCATGCGCAGAACTCGCTCGACCTGCAGGAGTTCATGCTCGTGCCGGCCGGCGCGGACAGCTTCCGCGAAGGGCTGCGTATCGCCGCCGAGGTGTTCCATCGGCTGAGGGATGTCCTGCACGAGCGCGGGCTGGCCACGGGGGTAGGTGACGAGGGTGGATTCGCGCCGGACTTGCCGTCGACGGAGGACGCGCTGGAGGCGGTCCTCGAGGCAGCCGAGCGGTCCGGCCATCGAGATCGGATCGGCATCGCGCTCGACCCGGCGGCGACCGAGTTCTTCCACGACGGCAACTACCGGCTCGAAGGGGAGGGGCGGACACTCGACACGGAGGGCATGATCGAGCTCTACGGCTCGCTTTTCGGGCGCTTCCCGCTCCTGTCGGTCGAGGACGGACTGGCGGAGGACGAATGGGGCGCGTGGCGGGCCTTGACCGAGCGCCTCGGCGACCGGCTGCAGCTCGTCGGCGACGACCTCTTCGTCACCAATGTCGACCGTCTGCGTCGCGGGATCGAAGAACGCGTGGCTAACGCCATCCTCGTCAAGGTGAACCAGATCGGCACCCTCACCGAGACGCTCGAGACGATCTCACTGGCCCGGGCGAGCGGCTACGCGGCCATCATCTCGCACCGCTCGGGCGAGACCGAGGACACGACGATCGCCGACCTTGCCGTGGCGACCGGCGTCGGGCAGATCAAGACCGGCGCCCCCTCGCGCTCCGATCGCGTTGCGAAGTACAACCAGCTGTTGCGGATCGAGGAGGAGCTGGGCGACGCGGCCGTGTACCCGGGGTGGTCCGCCTTCCCGCGTGCAGCCGGACGCGGAGCCTGAGTAGCCTGGCGAAATCTCCCGCCGGGGGACGCGCGAGCCAGGAGCACCCTCCGTCCGGTGCGGGCATCTAGCATCAGGGGGGAATTGGCCGAGCCCCGCCGCACCAAGATCGTGGCCACGATCGGGCCGGCCACTGCGTCGCCTGAGCGGATCGAGGCGCTGGTCCGGGCCGGTATGGACGGTGCGCGGCTGAACTTCTCGCACGGCACGCACGAGCAGCACGCGGCTCGCGCCAGGACTGTGCGCGAGGTTCAGGTGGACCTCGGCCGCCCGGTCTCCTTGATCGCGGATCTCCAGGGGCCCAAGCTCCGGATCGGCGAGCTCACGTCGACCGTGACGCTCACCCGCGGTGAGGAGATCGTCGTGGTGGCCGAGCATGCCGCGCGGGACGGTGAGCTTCCCGTGGCTCCGGCCGTGATCGGGGAAGTTCTTTCGGTCGGCAACGACGTGCTGATCGACGACGGGAGCGTTCACCTCCGCGTCCGCAAGGTCGAGCGCGGGCGCGCGCGCTGCGAGGTTCTCGTCGGCGGCGTAGTGAGCTCCAACAAGGGGGTGAACCTGCCGGGAATCCAGATTCCGATTCCCTCGCTGACTCCGAAGGATTTGGCGGATCTCGAGCTCGCCGTCGAGCTGGAGGTCGATTACATCGCTCTCTCCTTCGTCCGCGCAGCGTCCGACGTGCGCGAGCTGCGGACGCGGCTCGAGTCCTTCGGCTCGCACGCGCATGTGATCGCGAAGATCGAGAAGGCCGAGGCGGTCGACGTGCTCGACGAGATCCTGATGGAGGCGGACGCCGTCATGGTCGCGCGCGGCGACCTCGGCGTCGAGATCGGGCCTGCTTCCGTGCCGCTGCTGCAGAAACGGATCATCCTCGCCGCCCTTCAGCGAGGCACTCCCGTCATCACCGCAACCCAGATGCTCGAGTCGATGATCCACGAGCCCGAGCCGACGCGCGCCGAAGCGAGCGACGTGGCCAACGCAATCCTTGACGGGACGTCGGCGCTGATGCTCTCGGGCGAGACCGCGGTCGGCGAGTATCCGATGGAGTCTGTCGAGTACATGGATCGGATCGCACGGGCCGTCGAGCCGAGCCTCGGCTACCGGCATCAGCTCCCGGACGCCAGCGAGGAGCCGACGATCGGGCGAGCGATGTCGAACGCGGCCTGCGACCTCGCGGAGGTTCTGCGCGCCCGCGCCATACTCGTGCCCACCTTTACGGGCCAGACCGCGTCGGCCGTCGCGCGGCTGCGGCCGCACCGCCCGATCGTCGGCCTGACGCACCACCGCTACGCGGCCCAGCAGATGGCGATCGAGTGGGGCGTGATCCCGATCGAGATTCCACAGGCGAGCAACGTCGACGAGCTGTGGGCGAGCTCGCTCGACGCTGTCCGTGACAGCGGCATCGTCGCTGCCGGCGATCGGGTGGTCATCACCGCCGGAACCGCCGTCAACCTCCCGGGAACCACGAACGTGATCAAGGTCGACGTCGCCTGAGGGCGGCATCGGCAGGAAACGGCGCTCGCGGCCCGAAAGGGCGTGCGATGGCGGCTCGAACGTTCCGAGGGGCTCGAATCCGGCCCGGCGCCGGGCGCCGCTGGCTGGTCGCCGCCGTCCTGCTCCTGATCGCCTTCCTCTACTCGCAGCCGCTCCGGACCTACCTGCGGACGCGCGACGCCCTGGGCCGCCGTACCGCGGAGGTGAGCGTTCTGGAGACGCAGCGGCGGACGCTCGAGGAAAAGCTGTCCCACTCGCTCGCGGGCCCCGGGCTGCTCCGTCAGGCCCGGCGGATCGGCTTCGTCAGGCCGGGCGAGCGTCTGTTCATCGTCAAGGGAATCGAGCGTTGGCGCAAGGAGCAGGAGAAGCGCCGAGCTACGATCAGAAAGGATGGATGACCGAGCGGTCGTCGAGCGCCAGCTCCGTCGCCCGACGCGCGCGTTCAGGGGCGTCGCCGCCCGCTGCCCGTTCGGTCTGCCCGCTGTCACCGAGCAGGACTCGTACGACAGCGCGGGCCAGCCGTTCCCGACGACCTATTACCTGACCTGCCCACACCTGGTACGTGCGGTGGCCCGCCTCGAAGCCCTCGGCGGCGTCGAGCGCTTCGGTGAAGAGGCGCGGCGGGATGGGAGGCTGGCGGCAAGCCTCGAGCAGGCCACGGCGGATCAACGCGTCATCCGTCGGCGTCTGGCGGGTTCGCGGGCCGGCCTGGATGGCGGTGCGTCGCTCGAGCTCGGAATCGGGGGCGCTGGCAGCGCCGAGCGTCTCAAGTGCCTGCACGCGCACGCAGCATGGGCGCTCGCCCGTCCGGGCTACGAGCTCGGCGACCGGATCCTGGCTGAGATCGAGCCGCTCTGGCCAGCCCGCTGCTGCTCAGCTTCCGCCGCTCCGTAGGCACCGCTTGCGGTGCCTACATTCTCAGAAGGCGGGCTTGCCCGCGTTCCGTCTGAAATGACCGGTCGAGCGCACTGGATCCCGACTGCGGTTCGTAGGCACCGCTTGCGGTGCCTATCATGGCGCGCCGTGGGAGCCTCGGTGGATAGCGCCCGACGCGAGTGGGAGGACGGGCATCGCCGGCTACTCGCCGCCGCACCCGATCGGGCGCGATATTGCCGCCTCGTGGCCCAGGTGGACGCTCTCACCGATGAGTTGCGACGCCGCCTCGGACAGACCTTCACGCTCGAGCAACTGGCCGAGGCCTACCGCGCCGCCGAGCGCTGGAGTCGCGAAGCCGTGACCGAGCGGGCGCCCGAGGAGGCCAGGCCCGGAGACCTCGCGCTCGTCGAGGACGCCGCGTTCTGTCTGTACGCGCGCGGCGCCACGGACTTCTCTCCTTGAGTGGGCCGGAGCCGACGATGGCCGTCGGGGAGCGTGACCACCGACGTGCCCGCACGGACCGGAAGCGCAGACGCCGAGCCGGCTTCCTTCTCGCCGTGGTCGGTGCGGCTGTGTGCTTTCTGCTCGGGCTCGCCGTCGGCCAGACGCTGAACGACACAGCCGGCGATGGCGGGACGGTCACGTATGAGCGCACGCTCGAGCCTTCGACCCTGGGGCCGCCAGGCCCGACTGTCACCGTGACGACGGCCGCCGGTTGATACGCCTCGCGCCCTTCCAGGAAAGGTAAATTTCCAGTAGAATCGAAGCCGGCGTGGTTTTCCGAGACATCGGCGGTAGCAGACGGGGCTCGAGCGGCGAGGCCAACGAGTGGCTCACCCTGGGTCAGGCCGCCAAGTACCTCGGGGTCGCGCAGAGCACCATCCGCAAGTGGTCGGATCTGAAGCGCGTCCCCACCTTCTACACGCCCGGGGGGCATCGACGCTATCGGCGGGCCGACCTCGATGCCTTCCTGCTGCATTCTGGACCGGCCGGCAGGACGCAGGAAGGCCCTCTCGTCCTGATCGTCGACGACGACGAGCGGGTGCGGGAATACGTCCGCGTGAACCTCGAGCTCGAGGGCTATTCCGTCCGCGAGGCAGGCAGCGCCGAGGAGGGGCTGGCCGCCCTCGAGGACGAGCCCCCCGCTCTGATCCTCCTCGATGTGATGATGCCCGAGGTGGACGGTTGGGAGATGCTTCGCCGCATGCGTGAGCGGCACGGCGTCGAGGCGATTCCCGTCATCATGTTCAGCGGCAAGGTCGACGGAGAGTCCGCGGCCGAGGCGACTTCACGCGGCGCCCGCGGTTTCATCGGCAAGCCGTTCGACCCGCAACAGCTGGTCGAGTCGACCAAGCAACTGCTCGGCGGCTGACGCGCGTCAGCGCGGCGAAGCGGCGAAAAAAGCGGGTTCACAGATCCTCCGTCGCCTGCACGACGCCGCTCGAGATTACCGCGAGCGCCGCGGCGAGCGCGACCCAGATTCCGACGCCGCGACCGTCCCACGGAATGAAGCGGTCGGGGATGGCGACAAGCTGGATCAACACGAAGGTGGTCGCGAGTCCTCCGAGCGCGATCAGAAGTAGGCTCTCCGGGATGCTCGCGGGCAACTGAATACCCGCCTCGCGCAGGCCATACAGGAGGAGGACGGCCAGCCCGAGGAAGAAGACCAGCTTCCCGAGGGTGCCGGTGTGCCAGCCGATCACCCCGATCGTGAGACCGTCGCCGGATCCCGAGTACCAATCCATGAACGCAGAGAGCATGAGGACGAGACCCGCGACGCCGCTCAGGCGGGCACCGGCGGTGCGAAGCTGCGAGCTGCCGCGTCCGGCTGCCCGCGAGATCCGCATACCTCGCAGGGGCGCCCGGCGAGGAGGCGGTCCGAGGGACGGAGGCTCCACGGCGATTTCCGGGCTACAGCCCGAAGAGCTGCTCGACCTGCCGCCATGCCGTCAGCCCGAACGCAATGCTGAGGACGAGCAGGAGCGCGATGGCGAGGAAGAAACGAACGTGAGCGTTCCGCCGTTCGCGGAGCCTCGCGGAGCGAAACTCACGCCGCGCGCGGTGCCGCCGGTACTCGCGGTGAACGGCGAGCGGATCGGGGGTCGGAGGGGCGTCGCCTCGGTGTGCTGGTTGGGCCATGCGAGCCATTATCGCGGAAGCCGCTCACGAGGACCAGCTAGCAGTGCCGACCTGGCGCTCGCGATACTCCAGTCGTGAGCCTCCGCGCGAAGGTACCGGAACGCGTTCCCGCCGCCGGCGCCTCGGCCGTCGACGCTCTAGCGCGGGTCGCCGAGGCGAGCGCACCTTTGCGTATCTGCACACAGGAAGCCGAGGCGCTCGAGGCCGCCGTGGGGGCCGGTACGTCCGCTCTGCGGGCGGACGTGGGGCTTTCGCGCTTGATCGACTCCACCGGCCTGCACCTCCGCGTGCGGGTCGTCTCCGGCTCCTCGCCCGCCCTTGCGGCCGAGCTGGAAGGTGCGCGCATGTCCGTCGCTGCCGTTCCGATCGACGGTCCGAGCTCCGGCTACCGCGCGCCCGCACCTCTGTCGATGCTGGCGGAGGGGCTCGGCGCGCAGGGCGTATTGCTCGCGCCGGTCGTGATCGAGGGGCGGGTTCGCGCGACCCTCGAGTTCCTACGAATGGCCGGCCCCTTCTCGCCGTTCGACGAGGGCGTGGCCTGCGTCCTGGCAGGAAGCCTGGCGCTTGCCCTGTGCCGCCTCGACGCAGAGGCGGAAACGCGAGCCACGCAGATACCGCGTGAGCGCATCCTCCAGCTCGTCGGCGATGCGCTCGGGGCCGGCTCGACTGATGACGAGGTGCTCGCGGCCGCTGAAGTCGTGGAGCTGGTGGCAAACGCGACCGAGGCGCGCGGCGCTCTTCTCTGGCGGGGCGGTGTTACGGGGCGGCTCGATCTCCTCGCGTCGGCCGGAACGAGTTGGGATCAGTCGGAGCTCGCCGAGCTTCGCGAGCTCGCCCGTCGCGTCGCTACTACGAGGCAGGCGTTCCTCCCGACGCGCGTGACGACCTCGGCGGGAGAGCTCGCGGTCGCAGCGATCCGCCTTGGCCAGGAGCCGGCGACGGTGCTACAGCTCGCGCTCGACCTGCGGGACACTCTGTCCGACGCCGAGGGACGCGCGCTCGCGCGCGTGGCGGCACGGGCGAGCGACGCGCTCCAGGAGCGCGGCCGTACGGAGCGGCTCTCCCTGGAGCTCGAGCAGGCCCGTGCGGTGCTCGCGATCGTGGCCGAGGCGATCGCGCAGCTCTCGCTCGCTCACACGCTCGAGACCGCGATCGAGCGGGTCTCGGAACTGCTCGCGATCGATCGGATCGCGATTTACCTGCAGGAGCCGCTCGCGCTCGAGGCCGCAGCGGCGCGAGGCGTCGGTGGACCGCACGCGCGCGTTGCCGAGCGCCTGCTCGAGCTCGCGCTCGGCCCGCTGCGCGTGCGCGGCCTCGTGCTGGTCGAGGATGCGGGCACGGAAGCCGGGCTCGCCTCGCTCGGTCGCGAGCTTGCCGAGTCGAGGATCGAGGCGGCCGTCGGCGTTCCGCTTGTCGCGCGTGGCGCGATCGTCGGCCTGCTCGCCGCATATCCGCCCCGGGGGCGAGCGCTGACCCCGGGTGAGGCAGCGCTCGTGCGGGTGCTTGCCGCCCAGCTCGCAGTGGCGGTCGACAACGCCCGGCTCCACGAGCAGGCGAAAGAGCTGAGCGGCGAGCTCGAGCAGGTTCTCAGAACCGAGCGCCGGGCGACGCGCGAGCTGCGGGCGCTCTACGAGATCTCACGCTCGTTCGCCCAGAGCCTCTCGCTCGAGACGACGCTCGAGGCGATCGCCCGGGCGCTCGTCGAGTCATTCTCGCTCGACGCTGCCGTGATCAGGATGCCTGACGCGCGCGGCGAGCTGCTCGTGACACGGGCGATCCACGTCGCGAACGAGGCACTCCTCGAACCGGTTCGCGCGGTTCTCTCCCGGTCACAGTCGATGGCGGCGCCGCCGGTGCAGCGTCTGCTCGACACCGCCGAGCCGCTGCTCCTCGATCCGGGATCGGCCCGGGGTCTCGACACGTCGCACAGCCTGCTCGCACCGTTTCTCGAGAAGGGCTCGACAGCGGGCATCGTGCCGATCGCGACGCCTTCGGAGGTCGTCGGCACGCTGACCCTGCTCTCGCTTGATCCCTCGCGACCGCTCACGCCGGAGACGATGGGAACGACGCGGTCGATCGCGGCCCAGGCCGCTCTCGCCATCGACAACGCCCGCCTGTACCAGCAGCAGAAGAGCTTCGCCGACACGATGCAGCGCTCGCTGAGGCCGCGGTCCCGGCCGGCCGTGCCGGGGCTCGAGCTCGGCGACGTCTACGAGTCGTCTGCGCGCGTTGACGTCGGGGGCGACGTCTACGATTACCTGCTGCTCGCGGACGGGCGCCTCGCGGTCGTGGTCGGCGACGTCACGGGGCACGGAATCGAAGCGACGGCCGACATGGCGATGGCGAAGTTCGTCTTCCGCTCGCTGACGCGGGAGCATCCCGAGCCGGACGACTTCCTGGCCGCTGCGAACGAGGTGCTCGTCGGGGAGATCCCGGTCGGCAAGTTCGTCACGATGGTCTCGGTCACCATCGACGTCGAGCGCGGCCGCCTCGTCTGCGCAAGCGCGGGCCACCCGCCTCCGCGCATGGTTCGCGCGGACGGCGCCGTCCAGGAGCTCCCGGTCTCGGGCATCGCGCTCGGGATCGAGAACGGGCAGCGGTACGCCGCCGTGTGCGCCGAGCTCGGGCCGGGGTCGGCGATCGTGCTCTACACCGACGGGCTGATCGAGGCACGCCGGAATGGGGAGCAGTACGGCGTCGAGCGCCTCGACTCCCTGCTCCGCGAGCGGCACGCCGCGTCCGCGCAGGATCTCGCGAGCGCAGTCGTCGCCGACTGTCGGCGCTTCGCGGGCGACGAGCTGACCGACGACACGGCGGTGGTGGTGATCAGGCGGGTTACGCCGGGTGGCGCCGGAACGACCAGGCGCCGGTCCTGAAATCGCAGAAGGTGAGTCGGCGGGATTTCTCGAGCGATCGTCTAGACTTTCAGGCCGTGAGACGAGCCCTTCTTGCAGCGCTTTTCGTGCTCGGTTTCGCGTGTGCCGGCGGTTTCTCGGCCGCGGTCGTGGCGAGCACCATCGCCACCTCCACCACGGGCACGACGGCAACGACGACCCCGACGTCGCCGACCGTGACGTTGCCCACCACTTCTCCCCCTCCTCCGCCCGTGCGGGCGACGATCGCGCCCGGGGTTCGCGTCGGCCCGGTCCGAGTCGGCTACCTGACGGCCGCCCAGGCCTCCAGGAAGGTCACGGCCGCTTTCGAGCGCCCGCTTCCGCTGCTGGTGGGCAAGGCGCGAATCGCGGCGCGGCCGGCCCGGCTTGGCGCCCGTGCCTATATCAAGACCGCCGTCTCGCGGGCGAGCGTGGCATCGCCCGGAACGTCCGTTCCACTGACGGTCACCGTCGACGGCGCCGTTCTCCGGGGCTGGGTGAAGGTCGTCGCGAAGCGCTACGACAGAAAGCCGATCGACGCCCGCTTCTCGCTGCGGAACCTGCGTCCGTGGATTACGCCGGAGCAGCCGGGCCAAGCGCTCGACGCACGCTCGGCGCTGCCGAAGATCGTGCGGGCGCTCCGCGCGGGGAGCCGCGCTCCTGTCCGGCTGAAGCTGACCGAGCTAGCTCCCGCGGTTACGCGGAGCAGCTTCGGAGCGACGATCGTGATCCACCGCAGCTTCAATCGCCTCGCTCTCTACGACGGAATGCGGCCCTGGCGGACCTTCGGAGTCGCCACCGGGCAGCCGAGCTACCCGACGCCGCTCGGCGCGTATTCGATCGCCGTCAAGTGGCGCGATCCGTGGTGGTACCCGCCCAACTCGCCCTGGGCGAAGGGGGCGAAGCCGATCCCACCGGGCCAGGGCAATCCTCTCGGCACGCGCTGGATGGGCCTGACCGCGCCGGGCGTCGGCATCCACGGAACGCCTGACGCGGCGTCGATCGGGTACTCGGCCTCGCACGGCTGCATTCGGATGCGAATTCCCGAGGCCGAGTGGCTCTTCGACCACGTTGCGATCGGGACGCCCGTCTTCATCGTGTCCGGCTAGATGATTGATCGTAAATTCGAGCGGCGCCGGATGACGGCCCCGGCACGGCGCCGGATCGTCGAGCTCGCTCTTGCCCGGGCCTACGGGCCCGCGCTGCGAGCACGCTATGCGTCCGGGATCGCCGGACTGGCTCCGGCGAAAACCTGTCGCCTGCCCCGCCTGAGCCGCAGGAGGCTCGCGTCTGGGCCGAGCTCGGCGCCCGGCTTGGCCGCTGCCGCCCCCGAGCGGCACCCGAATCTCCGATCAACCATCTGATGGCCGGACGCCTCCGCATCGCAGCGCAGGCCGGTGCGGTGGCGGTGGTGGCGGCGCTCCTCGGCCTGCTCGTGTGGAAGGTGGCGACGAGCGCGAAGAGCAACGTCAAGAGCGCGCTCCGGGCGGGCAAGCACCCAAACGCGCCGGACTTTCGTCTCTCGAGGCTCGAGGGATCGACGAAGGTGTCGCTCGCATCACTTCGCGGCCGGGCCGTCGTGATCAACTTCTGGGCATCCTGGTGCGGCCCCTGCAAGCAGGAGGCGCCGGCACTCGAGGCTGCCTGGCGCAAGCACCGCCGGCGCGGGCTCGTCGTGCTCGGCGTCGACTACAACGACGTGAGAGGCTACGCGCGGCGGTTCGTCAGGAAGAATCACATGACGTATCCGATCGCGTACGACCGCGGCGGGAAGGTGCTCGGGCGCTACGGCGTCTCACAGGTTCCCGAGACGTTCTTCGTGACGCGCAAGGGAAAGCTATTGCACGACTATTTCGCCGGCGCGATCAACACAGCCGACGACAGGGCCCGCTTCGAGCGCAACATCAACCGCGCGCTGAGCTCGTGAAGGGCCGTGTCGCCCTCTCGCTCTCGCTCTTGCTCGCGCTCTTGCTCGCCGGGCCGACAGCCGCGAGCGAGCAGCACCCGACGCTGCCCGAGCTCGAGGGCGAGCTGATCTGCCCGACCTGTAAGACGACGCTCGACCAGTCCGAGGCGCCCGTCGCGAATCAGATCCGCCGCTTCGTCAGGCAGAGGATCGCGGCCGGCGACACGAAGAGCGAGATCAAGACCAAGCTCGTCGGCTTCTATGGTCCCGAGGTGCTCGCCGCACCGCCGAAGCACGGCTTCGACCTGCTCGCCTGGCTGCTTCCCTTCGGGGGCCTCGCGGCAGGTCTCGTCGCGGCGTCGGCGCTCGCGTGGCGCTGGAGCAGGTCGCGCGGCGACCCACCGCCTCCGGGAGGCCGCCTCGCCCTCGAGCCGGCGCTCGAGCGCCGGCTGGACGAAGAGCTTCGCCGCTTCGACGGTTAGGCGTGCTGGAGCGCATTCCCGTCGCGTTCGTTGCCGGCTTCTTCTCGGTCATCCACCCCTGCGTGCTGCCGCTGGTGCCCGGCTATCTCTCGACGGTGTCCGCTGTCGACGTCGGCCGGTTCGGCGAGCGCGGCGCGGCGCGTCGGGTCGTCGCGGGCAGCGTCCCTTTCATTCTCGGCTTCACGCTCGTGTTCGTGCTGCTCGGAACCGCCGCCGCGGCGGTCTCCGAGTTGCTGCCGCTCGACCAGTCGACCCTCGAGGCGGTTGCCGGCTTCATCCTCGTCTTGGTCGGCTTCGCGTTCATGGGGCTGTTGCCCTGGACCGAGCGTCTCGCGCTGCCGGGCCTGCTCGTACGCGCACGGGGGGCCGGCTCGAGCGCACTCCTCGGCGGTGCGTTCGCCGTCTCCGCCGCGCCCTGCATCGGACCCGTCCTCGCGTCGATCCTCGTGCTCGCGAGCGACGGCAGCACCGTGACGGACGGCTCGATCCTGCTGGCGGTCTACTCGGCGGGCCTCGGCGTCGCGTTCCTGCTCGCGGGCGTCGCGTTCGCGCGGGCCATGGGCGCGTTCCGCTGGCTGCGCGACCGCTTCCTCTACATCCGCGCCGGGGGCGGCGCGCTCCTCGTCGTCTTCGGCCTTCTACTCTTCTTCGGCCGCTTCGGCATCGTGCGCGCCGTCGTCAACCGCCTGATGGAGCCGCTCGGGCTGGGGGTTTAAGGGCCTGTCAGAGCAGCGGCGGATCGAGCTCGAGCGAGCCTGACTCGACGCGCTCCCTCGCCGCAGCGACCTGCCGGAGCACGGAGGCGACGTCGACACCGCGGTGAGCCGGCGCGTAGCGAGCCAGCCGTCGAGCGGCCTTCTCGAGCTGCCTCGCGCAACCGACCTCGTTCCCGCGCCGCGCCTGGTACCAGGAGACGGTGACGTGGACGAGACCCTGAAAGAAGTCGCGCTCGTCCACTCGAGCGGCGCGCCATGCCGACTCGAGCGCCTCGTGGGCCTCGAAGTACGCCTGCCGCCGGATCAACCGCAGGCCGCGCTCGAAGTCGTGCTCGACCGACACGCCGTCAGTATCGGGAACCATCACTGCGGTGGTACTTTTCAAGGCGTGCCGACGATCCTGCTGTCTGGGGTCGACCTCTTCTTCCGGGCCAAGCTCGAGGGGCTGCTTCCCGGTCACCATCTGGTGACGCACGACAGCGTCGAGGCGCCCGAGCTGGTGATCGCGGACATCGCGCGGGTCGACCCGGCGGAGGTCGCGGACGCCTATCCGGACATCCCGATCGTCGGCTTCGCAAACCACACCGACACGGCCGGCCTCCGGGCCGCGCACGCCGCCGGATTCGACCAGGTGCTCGCGAAGTCGGCCCTCGTGGAGCGCGCCTCCCTCATCGTGGATGCGCTGATCGCCTCGGTAGACTCCGAGCCGTGACGTACATCATCGCCGAGCCCTGCATCGACATCAAGGACAAGTCGTGCATCGATGTCTGTCCCGTCGACTGCATCCACGAGGCCGACCGGATTCTCGTGATCGATCCCGAGGAGTGCATCGACTGCGGAGCCTGCGAGCCGGAGTGCCCTGTCGAGGCGATCTTCCCCGAGGACGCGCTCCCGGACAAGTGGGAGCCGTTCGTGAAGATCAACTACGCGTACAGCGACGGCATGGGCGTCGTGAACGAGCTGACGCAGGCCTACGCGGACGAGCACAACGTCCAGAATCCGCCACTGGAATAAGACCCGTCTCCGCGGCCGCCCTCTCTTTCCCATGAACCCGAAGACGCTCGACCACGTCGCGCTGTGGGTTGCCGATCGCGACCCGATCGCAGGTTTCCTGACCGCGCATCTCGGCATGCACGTGATCGAGCAGACCGACCGGTTCACGCTCGTCGGCTCCGACGCCCGCCGCGGCAAGCTGACCCTCTTCGACTCGGACGGGCCGCGTGAGCGCGGCGCGCTCAAGCACGTGGCGTTCCGCGTCTCCAATCTCGATTCCGCCCTGCGCGCGCTTCCTGAGCCTGGCGGCGGCGACATCGAGCTCGGCGAGGGTATCGTCCTTCGACTCGTCGAGGCGCCGACCGACGTCGAGTACGACCTCGATCACGTCGCGCTCTTCTCGGGCCGTCCGGAAGAGACGGCGCGCGCGTACGGGGGCCTCGGCTTCCACCCGGCCGATGCCTCCGACGGCAATCCTCGCGTCGAGGTGGGCGGAGCGTTCGTCGAGTTCCATCGCGGCGATCCGGGCGACCCGGAGCGGCCGCTCCTGAACCACCTCGCCGTCCTCGTCGACTCGGCCGAGGAGCACATCGCGGAGGCAAAAAGGGCCGGCGTCGAGATCGACGACGTCGTCGACGCCCCGAACACCTACGCCGTCTTTCTCCGCGGCCCCGAGCGCGCTCGGATCGAGTACGTCGAGCACAAGCCGACGTTCTCCCTGATTTAGCACGCATGCTGACGGTTCTGGGGGCGGGCATGGCCGGCCTGTGCGCCGCCGTACGGGCACGGGAGCTGGGGGTCGAGCCGGTTGTCTGGGAGCAGGGCGACCGGCCCGGGGGGTCGATGCTGCTTTCCAGCTGCGTCGTCTGGCGCTACCGCGCCTTCGAGGAGTTCAGGGCCCAGTGCCCGGGCGGCGACCCGGCGCTGCAGCGAACCGTCTGGGAGCGGCTCGACGACGGGATCGCGTGGCTCGAGTCGCTGGGTGCGCCCGTCGCGCAGCGCGGGACGGGAAACCCGCTCACGACGGGGGTTCGGTTCGACCGCGCCGGTCTCACCGAGACGCTCGCCCGCGCCGCGGGCGAGGTTCATCTCGGCTCGACCGGCCAGGGCCGCTCGGATGCGGGCCCCGGGCCCCTCATTCTCGCGACCGGCGGGTTCCAGGGCGACCCCGCACTCGTCGCTGAGCACATTGGCCCGGCCGCGCCGCTTCGGCTCCGTGCGAATCCCTGGAGCGATGGGGACGGTCTTCGGCTCGGCCTCGCGCGCGGCGCCGCCACCTCGGTTGGCATGGGCGAGTTCTACGGCCGCAACATGCCGGACGCCGACGTTCCGCCCTCGCAGTTCGTCGGCGCCGCCCAGCTCTACGCGCGGCACGCGCTCGTCCTGAACGAGGCCGGCGCTCAGTTCCTCGAGGCGCCGGTGTCGTGGTCCGAGACGGAGGTCGTGCAGGCAACGGCCCGGCAGCCCGGCGCGGCCGCCTGGTACATCCTCGGCGATCGCGCGCTCCTGGAGGAGGTTCGCGCGCGCGGCGTGCGGACGATGGTCGACCGCGCGGTGGCGGTCGGCGGCACCGTTCTGCCGGCGGCCGAGCTGCCGTTCCCCGTCCCTCGAGAGGCGGTCCTCGGTGTCCGCGTGCAGCCGGGGATCACGCACACGATCGGCGGCCTGCGGATCGATCCGAGCGCGCGGGTTCTCCGTCTGGACGGCACGCCGGTGGACGGGTTGTACGCCGCGGGAGCGGACGCGGGGGGGATCTCGGCCGGCGGTTATGCGAGTGGCCTGGCCGCCGCGCTCGTCTTCGGACGCCTCGCGGCGCAGACTGCGCTTAGCTGACAGGCTGGGAGTACGCACAGAGCCGTGCGTCCGCCGGGAGCGGTGAGGGCGCCAGCTTGGTGACGCGAAGCCGAAGCTCGCCGTCGGCGATCTCGTCGCCCACCGCGGGCGGATCGCCCTCGCGCTCACGCAGCTCGTAGCCGGTCGGCTTCGAGACGAAGAGCAGGTACTTGCCCTCGGCCACCGCGCGATCTTACAAAGTCATCTGAGGGCGGGGCGCGGACCGGGAGGCAGCCGGGTGCCCAGATGGGAGCCCGGCTTTCCCGATGGGTTCTCTAGTAGGACTTTGTTAGCCGGATAGAGGGACCTCTCCCTCGCCGTCGAACGGTGTCCGCATCAGTGGTCATCGTTCGAGGGAGGAGAGGATGGAAGCCGCGCTGCATTTGGAGAGTCCGGCGGCCGAGGTGCGTGAGCGC
>JBBSGR010000010.1:0-95527 GCA_038253945.1 Gaiellales bacterium | reverse complement strand
GGATTCAGGACGTGGGGGGGGCGCCCCCCCCGCCCGCCGGAACGCCCCCCGCGCGGGGCCCGCCCTGAAAGACCGCCCCGCCGCGGGCCGCCGGGGCGCGCCCCCCCGGGGGCCCCCGCCGCCCCCCCCCCCGCCGCCCCCGCCGTCGCCCCCCCCGGCCCCGCCCCCCCCCCCCCCACGTCCTGAATCCAGGCACCGCAAGCGGCGCCTGGGGACCTGGTGATCGACCTCCGCTCGGACTGGGTGGCCCCGCCCACCGAGCAGATGTGGGAGGCGATGCGGACGGCCGACGAGAGCGCGGTCGGGCGCCTGGAGGCGCTGGCGGCAGCGTTGCTCGGCAAGGAGGCGGCGGTCTGGACGCCGACCTGCACCGCGGCGAACATCGTCGCGTTGCTCACTCTGTGCAAGCCGGGGGAGCGGGTCGCGCTCATGCCGGAGGCGCACATCCTGACCACGGAGGGGATGGGCATCGAGCACGTCGCGGGCCTGGAGCCCGTGCCGCTCGACGAGGCAGCCGGCGCGGCGCTCCTCTGCCTGGAGAACACGCACACGCGGGCGGGGGGCACGATTCTCGGCCTCGAGGAGACGAAGCGACTCGCGGCGACGGCGCCGCGCGTCCACGTCGACGGCGCGCGACTGCCCAACGCCGCCGTCGGGCTCGGTGCCCCGCTTGCCGAGGTGGCCGCTCCTGCGAACACGGTCGCGCTCAGCCTCAACAAGGGCCTGTGCGCGCCGCTGGGCGCCGTCCTGGCCGGCGAGGCGGAGGTAATCGAGCGGGCGCGCGTGCACCTGTGCCGCGTCGGCGGGGGGAGCGTGCACAAGGCAGGGATCCCGGCGGCGGCCGGGATCGTCGCGCTCGAGACGATGCTCGACCGGATCCCGGACGACCATCGCCGGGCGAGCGAGCTCGCCGAGCGCCTGGCCGCAAGCGATGGAGTGACGGTCCAAACGCCGGAGACGAACATCGTCTTCTTCTCGCTCCACGAATTGGCCGCGCAGACCGTTCTGGAGCGGCTCGCCAAGCGAGGCGTCCTGGGCTACCGCCGCGACGAGCGCCGTGTCCGCTTCGTAACGCACTGTCTGGTCGACGACGAGGCGGTCGAGCGCGCCGCGGCAGCGGCAGGGGCCGCTCGATCAGAGACGCGGAGCAGCCGGCGAACTGGCTGAGCACGACCACCGCTGTCTCGGGGCTCGCGGAGCGGGCTCTATCCGATAGGCCAGCGGAAATGTCGTTTCTACGGCCGGCTCGATACGCGCGACGCGCATGCGATTACCGGGTAATAATCATGTGTAATCTGTGTTCGTGGCTCGAGCAAAGAAAGTGACGAAGGGCACCCCGTTCAGTATCCGGCTGAGCCACGTCACCGACCGGTTCGTCGCAGCCGAGGCTCGGCGAACGCGGCGATCCAAAGCGATGATCGTCGAGGCGCTGACCGAGGAAGCCGCGCGGATGCGCCGCTTTCCAGGCATCGGCTTCCGGGATGAAGACCCTCGCCGGCGAGCATGGGTAATCGGGACGGGGCTGGACGTCTGGGAGATCGTCGAGGCCCACCGAGACTTCGGGTGTCGGGAGCGGATGGTCAGGGAAACCGAGCTCTCGGAGCGCGAGGTGCGTCTGGCGTGCGCGTATGCCGATCACTACCCCGACGAGGTGGAGGAAGCGCTAAGGGAGAACCGGCGCCCGCCCGGTGAGCTGCAGGAGCTTTACCCGTTTCTCCGCGGCGAGGACGGCGGGCCGGAGAGCTGAGTCTGCGCGTTCTTCTCGACGCGCACGTTTCCGGACGGCGGATCGCCCGCGCGTTGAGGGAGGCAGGCGATGATGTGCTCGCCTTGAACGAGGACCCCGAGCTCGGTGCGCTGAGCGATCCCGAGGTGCTCGAGTTGGCGACCCGCGAGCAGCGGATCCTCGTGACGTTCAACGCACGCGACTTCGCCCCGCTCGCGCGCGCCTGGGCCGAGGCCGGTCGAGAGCATGCCGGCTGCGTCATCGCCCTCGGGATCGACCACGGGGAGTTCGGCCTGATCCTCGAGAAGCTCGGCGCGTTGCTCCGTCGCCGCCTTCGTCAGAGCGACTGGGTGGGCCTGACGGACGTCCTGACGCGGTCGACCTGATTCGCGACGCGGGCCTACCGAATTGCGTCTCGCTCGATCGGCTGCGCGAGCACGACGACGTTGTCACCCTGCGCCGTGGTGGAGATCGCCCTGATCCCCGCGACGACGCCGCCGAGCGGCGCCGCGATCGCCTCCGGCGGCCGCTTGGGGCGCTCGACGAAGTGGATTCGCCCGACGGGCTGACCCGCAGCCACCGTCTCGCCCGGGTCGGCGAGTGCCTCGAAGAGCCCTGACTCCGGCGCGAACAGATAGTTGCGGGGATCGCGGCCGTCGAGGATGACGGCGTCATCGCGCTCCACCACGTCCCCCTCCAGCACGCCTGCCCAGCGGAGCACGTTCGCGAGGCCGTCCTGAGCGATCCTGTGCGTGGCCGCCGTCACGTGGCCGCCGCCGCCGAGCTCCGTCGTAACGACAATCTTGCCCTGCCGCTCGGCCTCCACCGGCAGGAGCCCGCTGCCCGCGACATCGATGTAGAGGTAGTGCCAGTCGGTGTTCCACGCCAGCATGCCCTCGAGCATCTTCCCGCGCTGTGCGGGATCGTCGACGACGTGCATGTGCGAACAGGGCAGGAACAGCGCCGAGCGGCCGCCAGAGTGCATGTCGATCACGACGTCGGACGCCGGAAAGAGGACGCGCGTCAGGAAGTCGGCAAGCTGCTCGTTCGCGGGGCCGTCCGGGCTTCCCGGGAAAGAGCGGTTCAAGTTGGCGCCGGACGGCCACAGCCGCGTCCCGGCCTTCGAGGCCTCCATCGACAGGCATGGGATGACGACAACCCGGCCGGTCACTTGCTCGGGCCGCAGCTCGCGCGCCAGGTTCAGGGCCGCGACCTGCCCCTCGTACTCGTCGCCGTGATTGCCGGCGAGGACGAGAACGGTCGGCCCCGAGCCTCGCGCAACACTGACGATCGGAACGTACGTACTCGCCCAGCCTGCGGTGTTCGCGGACCTGGGCACCTGCAGCCGCCCGATCTGGCGCCCGGACGCCTCGAGGTCGACCGTGCAGGTGATCGGCGAGTTGATCAACGAGCGAGCACGGCGCCGACAGCCGCCTCGGTGGCCTCGAGCAGGCGGTCCACGTCGTCATCGCTGTGGGCGTACGAGAAGTGGCTGCGCTTCAGGTTGAGCGGCAGCTCGAAGATCCCGTGCCTCATCAGCTCACGGCGATAGCCGACGAAGAGGTCGACGTCGTTTCGCAGCAGGTCGTCGTAGCTCGAGACGGGGCCTTCGAGGAAGTAGGTGACGAAGACTGAGCCGAACCCCGCGACGACGACCGGGATGCCGAGCCGCCCGTACAGGTCGCGCAGTCCCGCTCGCGCGCGCTCGCCGAGGCGGAACACGTGCTCGTGCACGGGCTCGCGCTGCAGCTTGTCGATCGTCGCGAGGGCGGCGGCGGCCGTCGGCGGGTGGCCATTGAAGGTGCCGGCGAAGAGCACCGGGTGCCCCGGGGTCGTCGAGAACAGCTCCATCAGCTCCGCCCTGCCGCCGAGGGCCGAGATGGGCCAGCCGTTCCCCATCGCCTTGCCGAGCGTCGTCAGGTCGGGCGTCACCCCCGAGACCGCCTGGTAGCCGCCGAGGTCGTGCCGGAAGCCGGTGATCACCTCGTCGAAGACGAGCACGGTGCCGTGCCGCGTCGCGAGCTCGCGCAGCTTCTCGAGGAAGCCGGGCTCCGGCAGCACGCAGCCGATGTTGTGCGGGATCGGCTCGAGGATGATCGCGGCCACGTCATGCTCGCCCAAGGCGCGCTCGACGTCGTCGGCGTCGTTGAAGCGGCAGACGATCGTCGCGTCGAGCACCTCGGAGAAGATTCCCTGCGACATCGGATCCTTGGCGCCGACCTTCTCCGCCGGAGAGATCACGTTCATCGCGACCGAGTCGTGCCAGCCGTGGTAGCAGCCCTGGAACTTGATCACGTGACGGCGCCCCGTGGCCGCGCGCGAGACGCGAAGCGCGTGGAATGTCGCCTCGCTCCCCGTCTCCGTGAGCAGCACCCGCTCGATCGACGGGACGAGCTCGACCAGACGCTCCGCCAGCTCGACCTCGATCTCGGTCACGCCCACTCCCATCAAGCCGACCGAGCGTGCCGTCGACGCGACTGCCGCGTCGACGTCGGGATCGTTGTGGCCGAGGAGCGGCGGGCCGAACGCGGAGTGGTAGTCGGTGTAGGTGCGGCCCTCGCCGTCGGTAAACGTCGCGCCCGAGGTGGCGGCGACCACGAGCCACTCGAGCCCTTCGATCCGCCGCTGGCCGCTGTTGACGCCGCCCGGGATGACCCTCACGGCGCGCTCGGTCAGGGAGCCCTGGTCGACGAGCGTCATCGCCCGTTCACCCGGAGCTGGTCGAGGACGTCGAGGTCGAGCTCGACTCCGAGCCCTGGAGCGGTCGGAACAGCGACGCAACCGTCGGTGTCGATCGGCAGCCGCTCCTTCGTGAGCCGCGTGTTGATCGGCGTGTCGGCGACGCAGTACTCCTGGAAGAGCGCGTCCGGCAGCACCGCATTTACGTGCAGCGACGCCGCTTTGATGATCCCGCTCTTCCACGCGTGCGGCACCGTCCTCACGCCTCGCGAACGGGCGAGCTCGGCGATGCGCACCGTCTCGGTGATCCCTCCGCAGCGCGTCACGTCCGGCTGCACGATATCGACCCGGCCGCGGTCGATCAGCTCGCGGAAGCCCCACACAGTCACGTCCTGCTCCCCTGCCGCGACGGGGATGTCGACCGCGTCCGCCAGCTCGGCGTACGCCTCGTACTCGTCGGGGTCGAACGGCTCTTCGAGCCAGAACACGCCGAGGTCCTCCAGCTCACGCGCGACCCGCGTCGCCGCCGCGGCGTCGGCTCCGTACCCGAGGCCGGCGTCGATCAGGATCTCGGCGCCGTTTGCCGCCTCGCGGGCGGCGCGCGCGAGCCGCACGTCGTGCTCGGGCGTCTTCCCCAGCGGGCCCCAGCCGAGCTTGATCGCGGTGAACCCCTGGTCAGTCAGCTCCGACACTGCATCCGTCACCTCCTCCGGCGTGTCCGGCATCAGCCGCGAGGCGTAGGCCCGGATCCGCTCGTGGACGTGTGTCCCGATCAGCTCGCAGATCGGCTTGCCGAGCGCCTGGCCCTTGACGTCCCAGAGCGCGATATCGATGCCGCTGATCGCGTGAATCGCGACGCCGCGGCGGCCGTAGAAGATCACGCCGCGGTACATCCTCTGCCAGAGGCGCTCGACGTCGAGCGGGTCTTCGCCGATCAGCAGCTCGCGTAGACCATGAGCGACGGCGTGCGACCCACGGGCCTCGACGACCGCCTGCACGACTTCCGGCGAGGAGTCGACCTCGCCGAGACCGACGATTCCCTCGTCCGTGTGTACACGGATCACCAGGTCGTCCTGGCTGCCGTCGGCGATGCCCTCGTCGACCTCGGGCTGCCGGAGCACGATCGCTTCGACCTCGGTTATCCTCACCCGGTTGTCAACAATATCGGGATTGTCGACAATTCGCGGAGCGATCGGGGCGCCCACGGATCCGCACGGCGTCGTCATCGGCTGCGAGCTCGACCGGGCGACGCGCCGATGAATCTCTCGGCCGGCGTTGCAAGCGTCACGATCACGCCGCCGAGCGGCCTACCGGCCGGCTGCTGGTCGGCGCGTAAGGGTTTGGCGGAGGGCGTCCACGACGAGCTTGTCGCGCACGCGCTCGTCCTGGACGACGGCGCGCAGAAGTTGGCGATCGTCGCCGCCGACATCGTTTTCGCCGGAGGCGAGCTGACGGCGCAGGTACGCAGGCGCGTCCGCGAGCTGACGGGGATCCCGCCCGAGGCGGCGCTCGTGCACGCAACCCACAACCACAGCGCGCCCAGTTTCTCGAGCGGCTGTGCCGTGGCCGGATTGCGCGACGTTCCAGGGTTCGACACGTGGGCGGCGGAGCTGCCCGAGCTGCTGGCCGGCGCCGTCTACGCAGCCGATCGCCACCGGCAGCCCGCGCGGGTCGGATCCGGCCTCGGTCTCGCCGAGGGCGTCAGCGTCAACCGCGTCGATCCCTCGCGGCCCGTCGACGAGGGGGTGCCCGTCCTGCGAGTCGACGGCGAGAACGGTGAGCCGCTCGCGATCGTCGCCTCGTTCGCGTGCCACGCGACGGCGATGTCCGGACACACCTTGCTCTGGAACACGGACTTTCCCGGGCCGTTCCGCTCCGCTGTCGAGGAGGCGTATCCCGACTCGACCTGCATCTTCCTCCAGGGTTGCGCCGGAGACATCGCGCCCTGGGATCACTGGTTCGGCAACGCCGACGCACGGCCACAGACGTTCGCCAACCGAGACTCTCTGGGGAGGGCGATCGCCCAGGCCGTGCTCGTGGTCGTGCCCGAGATCTCGACGCGTGACGACGTGCGAATCGCGGCGCGGGCGACGACTGTCGAGCTGGCGCGGCGCCGGCTGCCCTGGGACAAGGCGGAGATCGCGACCGTCGCGGCCGAGCTCGAGGCCCAACAGGAACCGGACTACGCGGAGCGCTGGCCGGATCACGTTCATTCCGCTGCGTCGGCGACCGAGTTCGAGCTCGCCTACCGGAAAGCCGCCGCGACGATGTACGCCGACCTGAAGGCTCGCGAGGGCGAGCCGCTGCACACAGAGCTGCAGGTCGTTGCGGTCGGCGACGCCGCAATCGCCGCGAATCCGTTCGAGCTCTTCGCCGCCCCCGGGCTCGAGATCCGAAGACATAGTCCTTTCGTAACCACATTCGTGCTGGGCTACACGAACGACTACCTCGGCTACCTGCCGCCCGACGCCGATTTTGACCGCATCGCGGACGTCCCGCTCCGAGGCGTCCTCGACCAGACGCACTACCGCTGGGCCTACGGCATCACCAACTCGAACGTCGCGCGGGGTGAGGTGAACCGCGTCGTCGAGGAGAGCGCCGCGCTGCTGAGAGCGGTCTGACGACCGCGATCGAGCCCTCGCCTTCGCGACGGGCGTGGCGGCGGCAGCGGCCAAGCCGGGTGCCGAGATCGCTCGCAGCGCGGGCCGGTGGGCCCGAGCAAGGGCGAGCTCGACGAACCGGCGCCGTGCCGGGGGCCGTCATCCGGCGCCGCTCGAATTTGCGATCAATCATCTCTAGTAGGCTCGCGCGCCGTGAAGCGGTTCGAGGGGCGTACCGCGATCGTCACCGGGGCCGGGTCGGGAATCGGCCTCGCACTGGCCGCATGCCTTCGCGCCGAAGGAGCAATGGTGATCGGCGCCGACCTGCACGGCGCAGACGTCTCGTGCGACGTGTCGCGCGAGGAGGACGTCCAGCGGCTCGTGAGGCATGCAATCGACGAGACCGGCCGGCTCGACGTCCTCTGCAACAACGCCGGCATCGGCTCGACGGCGGACGCCGTCTCGTGCTCGGTCGAGGAATGGGATCGGGTCTTCGCCGTCAACGTGCGCGGTGTGTTCCTCGGCACGAAGGCGGCACTGCCATACATGCTGCGCGATGGCCGTGGTGCCATCGTCAATACCGCCTCGGTCGCCGGCCTCATCGGCCTGCGCGACCGGGCCGCCTACTGCGCAAGCAAGGGCGCCGTAGTCTCGTTCACGAAGCAGGTGGCGATCCAGTACGCCGGCACAGGCGTGCGCTGCAATTGCGTCTGCCCCGGCACCGTCGAGTCGCCCTGGGTCGGGCGCCTGCTCGACGAGGCGAGCGACCCGGACGCCGCTCGAGCCGAGCTCGTTGCACGCCAGCCGCTCGGCCGCTTGGGCCGGCCTGAGGAAATCGCGACGGCGATCGCCTACCTCGCCTCGGACGACGCAGAGTTCGTCACGGGCGCCGCGTGGGTGATCGACGGCGGCGTCGTTGCCGGATAGGTACGACGAGCTCCGGTCGCGCTTCCGGTGGGCGGCGCCCGCGCGCTTCAACATCGGCGTCGCCTGCGCCGACCGGCAGCCGCCCGAAAACCTTGCCCTCGTCGCGGTCGGCCCGGACGGCAGCCGGCGCGAGCTGACGTTCGGCGAGACGACCTCGCTCTCAAACCGGTTCGGGAACGCGCTGCGCCGCTTTGGCATCGAGCCTGGTGACCGTGTCGCGATCGTCCTGCCCCAACTGCTCGAGACTGCGATCGCGCATCTGGCGACGTACAAAATCGGTGCGGTCGCCGTGCCGATGAGCGTCCTGTTCGGTCCGGATGCTCTCCGTCACCGGCTCGGCGACAGCGCGGCGCGAGCGGTCGTCACGGACGGGCGCTCGCTCGAGCGCGTCGCGGCGGTCGCCGCCGAGCTCGGCGGGGTCGAGGTGATCGTGGTCGACGGCGACGCGTCCGCGCCGCACCACGGCTTCTGGCCGCTGCTCGAGTCGGGGTCCGACCACCTGACGGCTCTGGACACCGACGCGGAGACGCCTGCGCTCCTGATCTACACGTCGGGAACTACCGGACCGCCGAAGGGTGCACTGCACGCGCATCGCGTTCTGCTAGGTCACGCGCCGGGCTTCCGGCTGTCGCATGACTTCTTCCCGCAGCCGGACGACTGCATGTGGTCTCCCGCGGACTGGGCCTGGATCGGCGGCCTTCTCAACTGCCTTCTTTCATCGTGGCTGCACGGCCGCCCGGTCGTCGCCGCCGTTCGGGGGGACGCTTTCGACCCGGAATGGGCCGTCGCGCTGATCCAACGGGAGCGCATTCGGAATACGTTTCTGCCGCCCACCGCGCTGAAGCTCATGCGAAGCATCGACGTGGCTTTGGAGCCGGGATCGCTACGGACTCTGATGTCGGGTGGCGAGACGCTCGGTGCCGAGATACTCACGTGGGCGCGCGAGCGTCTCGGTGTGACAGCGAACGAGATCTGGGGCCAGACAGAGGCGAACTACGTCGTCGGCAACTCGAGCACCGTCTGGGACGTGCGGTGCGGGTCGATGGGGCGCGCCTATCCCGGCCACGAGGTGGCAGTTCTCGTGGAGAACGGGGAGCCGGCGTTGCCGGGCGACGTGGGTGAGCTCGCAGTGTGGACGCCGGACCCTGTCGTCTTTCTGGAGTACTGGCGTCAGCCCGCGCAGACGAGAGCGAAGGTGCCGGACGGGTGGCTCCGAACCGGCGATCGCGTGCGGATGGACAACGACAGCTACCTCTGGTTCGAGGGTCGGGCCGACGATGTGATCTCGTCGGCGGGCTACAGGATCGGCCCGGAGGAGATCGAGGAGTGCCTCCTCAGCCACCCGTCGGTCTCGCTCGCGGCCGCGATCGGCGTCCCTGATGAGATACGCGGCGAGGCGATCAAGGCCTTCCTCACACTCCGCGAGGGCGTCGAGCCCTCTCGTGAGCTCGCGGAGGAGATCAGACGCTTCGTCCGCTCCCGCCTCGCCGCCTACGAGTACCCCCGGCACCTCGAGTTCGTTCCAGAGCTCCCACTGACGGTGACGGGGAAGATTCGCCGCGCGGAGCTGCGGCGCCGCGAGGCGGAACGCGGCCGGGACGGCTGAGGAATCAGGCGCCAGCCGCTCTCGAGGAGCATCGACGCTGCGAGCAGGGTGGCCGCAGCCGCAGCCGCGGCGACGGCGAGCGAGAGCGGCGAAACGGCGACTCGTGGAAGCCCGTCAGCCCCCGCGCGTCGCGTCGACGAGCGATGCATCTCCCGAGCGCTTGGCTTTCCGTGCTCACCTCAGCGTCGCGTGTGCGATGGCGCCGGGCTCGGGCCCTGCCTGGGCGATCACCACGCCGTCGGACGCCCAGATCGCGGAACGGCCGGCGGCCCGGGCGAAGCCGCCGCCGGTCGAGCCGGCGAAGCTGCCCACCGCGACCCAGACCTGGTGCTCGGTGGCGACACGGCGGGCGCGCTCGTCTAGGAGGGCCGCATCTTCCGCGGACTCCAGGACGCCGGCGACGTAGGCGTCGATACCCAATGCAGCGGTGTCGGACGCGTGCTGGAGGATGCCCGTGTCCTTGCAGATGGCAAGACCGAGCCGCCAGCCGTCGACGTCGAGCACGGCTGGCTCGCTGCCGGGGGCGAAGCGGTGGGACTCGGCCGTGCCCAAGCACATCTTGCGGTAGGCCACCGTGGCCCCGGTCCCTTCGATGGCCAGCATCGCGATGTGCGATCTGCCCGCGTCGCTACGCACCGGGGCGCCCACCAGCGCCAACGACTCCGCCTCGGCGCAGGCCTCGACGATCGGCGCTAGCTGCGGATCCTCGACGGTGATCGCTTCGGCATCCAGCTCGTATCCGGTCAGCGAGAGCTCGGGAAAGACCACCACCCGGGTGCCCGCGGAGCGAACGGTCGCCGCGTGCGTCACCGCGTTCGCCGCAACGTCGTACGACACGCACGGCGGCTGGGCGACTGCGATCGTTAGGGGCTCACGCATGCGAACCCCACCTCATCACCGGCCGAGGCAACATGATCAGAGAGCAAGCATAGGGGGCGGTCGGATGAAAGCGATGAGAACACTCGGCGTTGCGGCGGGCGTGACAACAGCCACGTTCTTCGCGGTGCTGAGTGCGGTCTCGGGCGTCGCGGCTGGGCCGAGCCCGGCCGCCGGCGCAGCCTGTATCGGCGAGATCAAGGCGGTCATCGTCCATGGCGTCCTCGAGTACTGCGGACCCGCGACAGCCCATCTCAGCGTGTTTCCCGGGGTGACGTACAGGCACGGATCCTGCACGTCGACCACACGAAAACAACTTCTCACGATTGACCGTCTCGATCGGAACGCGCACTCTGAGCTCCAGGACGAACGGTGGTCGCGCCTACTTCAATCTAGAGCTCTGCGGGGCACCGCCTCGTGCGACCGGCGGCGACGTGCTGGCCTATGCGAAGGGCAAGCGGTGGACGGGCGTCGGCCTCTCCTTCAAGGTGACGGAGAGCCGAGGCACGTTCGTCGCCCGTGGGATCAACGGAAGCCGTGGCACAGCCCGCGGGAGCTTCCGCTGCTAGCTGGTTGATCAGCCGAGCCTGGCCGCGGTGCGACGCTGTCCGGCCTGCGACGCGAGCTCGCCGACGAACGAGAGCTCGGGCCGCGCCGCGAGCACGAGCATCGCATGGCTCCAGGTGAGCGGCACGACCCACGCCGGGCGGCCGTCGTCGGTCACCTGCTCGGGCAAGAGGCCCAACGCGGTCTGAACGTCTCTCGCGTAGACGAGCGAGCGCAGATGGCCCGCTTGATCGCCTGCCTGCCGGCGCACGAGCCCCAGCCAAAGGGCAGCCAGGACCCAGGCATTCCCCCCCGCGTACGTGTCGCCCTCGTAGCGCCGGAGCCCGCCGGCACCCACGGCGAGGGCGCGTTCGATCGCGTTCACGGTCGACCGCATCCGCGGCGAGCGGGCGTCAACGGCGCCGAACGGCCAGGCGAGCCCGAAGAGGGAGGAGTCGAGCCTGGGATCCTCGGTCGAGCGAACGTAGTGTCCGCGCTCCTCGCTCCAGAGCTCGGTCTCGAGCGCGTCGCGCACCTCGTCCGCGGCCCGCGAGTACCCCTCTGCGCGCCTCCGCTCATGCCGCCCGGCCATCGCAGCCGCGGCGCGCAAGCCCCCGATCACGGAGGCTGCCGTGTACGCGTGCCGGCCATCGTCCTCCTCCCAGAGATCGTACGAAGGGCCAGGAAGCCCCGTGCCGGGCTCCCTGAGCTCGACGAGGAAGTCCGCGGCCTGCCGGGCCGCGAGCCACAGCTCGCGATCGAGCGAGTCGTCCCGGAGCTCCCTGAAGGCGGCCTCGTAGGCCAGTAGCATCGCCCCGGTCTGGTCGAGCTGCAGTGGCGTCCACGACGGTGCGAGAAAGCCGTCCGTCCAGTGGCGCTGGAGCCAGACGCCTTCGGCCGACTGCGTGCGAAGCGACCACGCGAGGGCCCGCCTCAGGAGGTCCTCGCGGCCGGAGGCAAGGAAAGCAAGCGCGGTGAAGGCAAGATCGCGCGGCCAGACGAAGCCGTAGCCGCCGGACTCGACGAAATCAGGGTCGAGCTCGGGGGCGGCGATCACGCCGCCCGTGTCACGGCTCGATACCAGATCGAAGACGAGCAGCGAGCGCCGGTACAGCGGGTCGATGCCGTCGACGCCCGAGGTCTCGGGAGGAGCGCTCGCGAGACGGTCTGCGTCGTGACGAACCCGCGCGTCGAGCAGCTCGCCGTGCTGCTCGCCCGCGTGGCGGCCAAGCTCGGCGAGCGCGGCTTCGGGCGTCGCGCCGAACGCACAGAGAAGGACGGCTTCGCCGAGCACGTCGGCGACGAGGACGGCATCGGCCGGGCCGTGAGCCGAGGATGCCGGGCCGATCTTGCCGACGGGAGCTGCATTGTCGACGAGGCTGGGAATCCGTCCCTCCCCAGCGCCGCAGCGGACCTTGCCGGTCGGAACGACGCCGACCGCCAGCGCCATGTCCCGCCGGTAGAAGACGACGCACCCGCTCTCCGGATGCGCCCAGGCACCCCCGTAGCGTCGGCTTTCCGCGAGCTCTGGGCGGCAGTAGACGACGAGGCGGAGCCCTCGCTTGCCGGTTCGCAGCCGGCGAGCGAGAACGGGAGCTCCGGCTACGACGTGGTCGACGAGCTCGAGCTCGAGACCGCTGTCGCGGACGAGAGTGCGGAGGACGGTGGCGTCCTGGAAGTAGGACTGCTCGTGGGTGAAAGGCTCCTCGTCGAGCCAGCGCGTCCGGCCTTCGGCCATGATGCCGAGGCGCAACTCGCCTAGCTGCTGAGCCCAGTCGACCCGCGGCCAGAAGACTCGCTCGAGCTCGCCGCGGGCCGAGATAGTCGCGAGCAGCGAGCCGTTTCCGAGCACCGCCGCCGGCAGGTGGGCGACGCGGCGCCCCGTGGGGTCGAGACCGACGCCGCTCATCGTCTCCGGACCGTGTACGGGACGACCTTCGAGATGGCCGCCGTGCCGTCGAGCGCCCGGACGACGGCGACGAGGTAGATTTTCTCCCTGCGGGAGTAGCGCTTGGGGTCGAGATAGGCGCGGTAGGGCGGCGAGTCGTCGGCGGCGAGTCGAACCCACGCCTTGCCCTTCGCACGGCGCACTGCGAACGCAACGCTGATCGGGCTTGCTGCCGTGGGGACGCTGAGCCGAACGAACTCACTGAAGTTGTCGGGGGCAACTTTGAGCGCAGGCCTGCCGGGTGCCGTGACGGGGAGCTCTGCTTCGGCGCGCAGCAGCACCGCGGACAGGGGAGCTACGTCGAGGGAGACCGTGCGATCAGAGTCACTCGAGGTCAGCGCGGGCGTGCCGAAAACCGTCTTCCAGGCCGAAAAAGGCGTCGACGTCGGGATTTGAACGCGGGCCGCCGCGTTGGCCGAGTTGAAGACGGCTAGGTACTCGCGCCGCGCGGACGCGTCGATCCGCGAGAAGGCGAGAACCTTGCCGCTTGCGTACCGCACGAACGTCGCCCCCGTCGAGAGCGCAGGATTCTCGTCGCGCAGCCGTCCGAGCACCTCGAGGCGCCTTGCGATGGGGTGGCCGACCACGTCGAAGGAGGAGCCGTTGCCGATCGGCGGGGCGCCGACCCGCTCCTCGGTCTTCCAGTCCGAGACCTGTGTCGGGAAGAGATCCTGGCGGGCCTGCTTGTCGCCCCCGCGGCCGACGATGCCGACCTCGTCGCCGTAGTACTCGACGGGGGCACCGCGCAGGAAGTAGAGCAGCGTGTGAGCGAGCAGGACGCGCTGAAGCAGCTCGTCCGGCCCCGCGGAGCCGGCCTGCTCTTTGATCTTGAGCGCCGCTCGCCCCATGTCGTGGTTGCCGAGGAAGGTCGCCGGCGTCGAGGCGACGCCCGATGGTCCCTGGAAATAGTCGTCGTCGGACAGGCGGCTCGCGATCCCCCCCGGCCCCGCGCTGCCGCCCGCGAAGCGGACGAGCGCGTCCTGCAGCGGAAAATCGAGCACGTTCGGCAGGCCGCGATCCCGCACGAAGGCGGACAGGTCGACCGAGTCGGTCAGCGGCACCTCGCCGAAGAGCTCGAAGTCCGGTACGCCCGCCGCACGTGCGGCGGCGAGGATCTTCGGCACCCAGGCTCCGAAGAAGGCTCGGTTGACGTGGCGCGCCGTGTCGATCCGGAAGCCGTCGATCTTGTAGCGGCGAATCCAGTCCCCGTAGACGGCGGCGAGACCGTTCACGACTGCCGGCTTCTCCGTGAACAGGTCGTCGAGGCCGAAGAAATCGCCTTGCTCGAAGCAGATCTCACTGCACGAGCCGAAGTCGACGTTGCCGCGATCGTGGTAGTTCGTCGGATCGTTCAGCCAGCCAGGCTTCTTGGCGTCTCGCTCGTCCGCCGGGATCGAGGGGACGCGCGGCATGCTCGACGCCTCGAGACACGGGAAGGTCGAGCCGGTCGCGTACCTGGCGGGATCGAACTTGCGGCCGGCGCAGTCGCGGTACGGCTTCCTCGACGGGTCGACGAAGTCGGTGCCGCCGCTCAGCTGGACGACGTCGGCCGTGTGGTTGACGACGACGTCGAGGATGACTTTGAGCCCGAGCCGATGGGCGCACTCGACGAACGCGCTGAAATCGGCTTCGGTGCCGAGGTGAGGGTCGACGCCGGTGAAGTCGCGGATCCAGTAGCCGTGGTAGGCCGCGCTGTCTCCCTGCACGGCCTTCTGGCCGAACGGCGGCGTGATCCAGATGCTGGTGAAGCCGAGATCCTTGATCCGCGCGAGGCCGTGCCGAGTATCGGTGCAGTCTCCGGTCAGCCCCTCGAGGTCGCCGCCGTGGAACCAGCCTTCGTCCGTCGGGTCGTAACCGGTCGCGCCGCGCGGGCCGGAGAGGCCGCCGCGGTCGTTCGACGTGTCCCCGTTCGCATAGCGATCGGTCATGACGAAGTAGATCCGCTGCGACGCGATCGACGTTCGCACGGGCGGCTGCGCAAGCGCAGCCAGCTCTGCCCCCGACGGGGGGCCGGGAGTCCGAGGCGGTGCAGCGCCGCCGGAGCCGACAGCGGCCGCGAGCCCGACAAGGAGAGCCAACGCTGCAAGAGACGATCGACCGGACCTTCCGGTCGATCGTCTAGCGAAGCGGCGCACCGCCCTCGGCGTCGAAGACGTGGACCTGGGCGACGTCGACACCGAGCCGAACATCCTCCTCGACGCGAAGCCCGAGCGCGTCGCGCGCCGCGAACGTCGCTACGAGGTTCGGCCGCGAGGCCGTGACGCCCTCCCCCTCGGTGTCCTCGAGCTCTTCCTCGACCTCGTCCGGATCGGTGCGAAGCGTCTGCGCGTCGAGCTTGAAGTACGCCATCGACTGCGAGCCGAGCGACTCGATCAGCTCGAGCTTGGCCGTCAGAGTCGGCAAGTCGGGGCGGTTCGCCGCCGGATGGAGATCCTCGCTTCGGATGCCGAGCACGACCGTGCTCCCGTCCCTGCCGCGCACCGCCGGGTAGCGCGTCAACACGTCCTGGCTCAGCTCGAGCCGTTGACGGCCAACGCCGAGCGTCACCGAGCCGTTTTCGTCGAGGATCTCGGCCTCGAGCAGGTTCATGGGAGGCGTGCCGATGAATCCGGCAACGAAGAGGTTCTCGGGCTCGTCGTAGAGCCGCTGCGGCGTATCGACCTGCTGGAGGACTCCCCCGCTCATGACGGCGACCCGGTCTCCCATCGTCATGGCCTCGACCTGATCGTGGGTGACGTAGATCGTCGTCGTCTCGAGGTCGCGTTGCAGCTTCGCGATGTCGGCGCGCATCTGGACGCGCAGCTTCGCGTCGAGGTTCGACAGCGGCTCGTCCATCAGAAACGCCTGCGGCTGGCGCACGATCGCCCGCCCCATCGCCACCCGCTGCCGCTGTCCGCCCGAGAGCTCTTTCGGCCGGCGCGCGAGGTACGGCGTCAGGTCGAGCATCTTGGCCGCCCAGGCGACCCGCTCGTCCAGGAGCTTCTTCTCCACCTTGCGCAGCCGTAGCCCGAACGCGATGTTCTCCGACACGCTCAGGTGCGGGTAGAGCGCGTAGTTCTGGAACACCATCGCGACGTCGCGCTCCTTCGGTGTCAGATCGTTGACGACGCGACCGCCGATCTTGAGGTCTCCGTCGGAGATCTCCTCCAAGCCGGCGACCATGCGGAGGGCGGTCGTCTTGCCGCAGCCCGAGGGGCCGACGAGGACGAGGAACTCACCGTCCCTCGCTTCCAGCGACAGGTCCTGAACAGCGTGGACGCCGTTCTCGTACACCTTGCTCACGTGGTCGAAAACGACATCAGCCACTGCTCGTACCTCTCTTCCGCTCGCTCAATTCAGTCTCCAGACGTGAAATCCAGGGCCGTCCGCGGGCAGGATGGCCTGCCCGCGAGCGATAGTCGCCTCCTCGCCGGCGAGCACCTCCAGCTCCGCGCAGCAGAGGGCCTCGAGCGGCAGACTGACCGGCTCGTGACCGGCGCGGCTCGCCAGGCAGAGCAGGCGCTCGTCCCTCGTCTCGCGCAGGTACGCGACGGCGTCCGCGCCGACGTATGCGTAGCGGATGCCGCCGCGCGCGAGCGCGCCGCTCGAGCGGCGAAGCGAGATCAGGCGGCGGTACCCATCGAGAAGCGCGGCGTCCCAGCGATCACGCCGGCCCCACGGCATCGTTCGCCGCGCGTCCTCGCCCCAGTCTCCCTCGAGCCCGACCTCGGCCCCCGCGAAGATCATCGGCACGCCCGGCGTCGTCATCTGCAGGCCGACGCCGACGGCCGCGCGTTCCCGCGAGCCTGTGACGGTCCTGAAGCGGGCCGTGTCGTGGCTGTCGAGCAGCGTCCAGGAATGGAGCACGGACGGCCATGGAACCCCGGCCCGGAACGCCCGCATCGTCGCGACGGCTTCCCGACCCGAGTACCTCGGGGCCGGCAGATGAGCAAGAAACGGGTCGTCTTCGAGCTCGTCCGAGCGGAGCCACCACCACACCGGGCGCAGGAAGCCGGAGTAGTTCATCGCGCCGTGCCAGTCGCCGCGCGCCAGGTCCGGGCGAAAGTCGTGGCCGTGCTCGGCGAGCAGCAGGCCGTCGGACCTGGCCGCCTCCACCGCGGCGCGGGTCACGGCGGCCGCCTCTGCGTTCAGCTCGGTGCCGCCGAGCCGGCCGGTCATGTTGGCGACGTCGATCCGCCAGCCGTCGAGCTCGAAGGGGGGCTCGAGCCACTTTCGAACCACGCCAGCCATCCGCTCAGGGAGCTCGCTCGAGCGCCAGTCGAGCTTCGGCAGCGACGGCACTCCGAGCCAGGACGCGTAGCCGCCGGATTCGTCGAAGACGAAGAAGTCTCGCTCGGGTGCGGATGTGTCGTGACGCGCAGCTCGGAACCAGTCGTGGCCCTCGCCCACGTGGTTCAGCGTCAGATCGCCGACGACCCGAATTCCCCGTGCATGCGCGGCTCCGACCAGCGAGACCAGCGCCGCGTCGCCGCCGAGCAGCGGATCGACGCGCTCCAGCGACGTGGCGTCATAGCGGTGCGTGCTGCCGGCCGGGAAGATGGGCGTCAGGTAGAGAGCGTTTGCGCCGAGCGACTCGATGTGATCCAGGTGCTGCTCGATGCCGCGCAGATCGCCGCCGAACCACTCGAACGGGGTCTCGGGCCCGCGTCCGGTGGGCGCGTCGTCCCAGGCGCGCGGGATCGCCCAGTCCGGCGGCTCGACAGCGATCCCGCTCGAGGCGAAGCGATCCGGGAAGATCTCGTAGACGACCGAGCGGAGGTGCCAGTCGGGGCCGCCGCGGTCGACCGTGACGACGAAGTCGTCTGCGTCCGGCACGTCATGCGACACGGAGCCGAGCCCGTTGAGCCACGCGTAGCCCACCTCCCCGCCGGCGAGCAGCCAGCGATAGCGCGTCGACGGGTTGACGACGGGAAACGCGGCCCGCCACCAGGTCTCCGTGTCCGTCTCTTCGTCGATCTCGGCGCGGACGACCCGGGCCTCGCCGTCCGAGGCGTAGCGAAGCGCGACCGCTTCGGCCGACGACGCGTGCGGCACCCGGATCCGCACCACCGCCTCCGCGCCGAGTCGCTCCGGCACCTCGAGCAGGTACAGGTCGGAGCCGTCGTGGTGCGGGGCGAAGAGATCTCCGACCGCACCCGCGCGCGGGCTGCGCGCGCGATTGGTCACGGTCATCCCTTGACCGCGCCCTGCGTCAAGCCGTGCACGATGAACCGCTGCAGGGCGAGAAAGAGGAGCGTCGGCGGGATGGCGGCGAGAAGGACCCCGGCCGCGAACGGCCCCCACTGCCTCGCGTACTGCTGGTCGATGAACTGCTGGAGGCCGACGACCAGGGTGTACTTGTGGTTCGTCTGCAGGAGCGCGCTCGCGATCACGAACTCGTTGAGCGTGAAGATGAACGAGATCAGCGCCACCACGGCCAGGACGGGCGCCGCCAGCGGGAGAATGACGCCCCAGAAGACCTGGGCGGGGGTCGCGCCGTCCACCCGCGCCGACTCGTCGAGCTCGGCGGGGATCGTGTCGAAGAACCCCTTCATCAGCCACGTGTTGACGCCCATCGCGCCGCCGAGATAGACGACGATGAGGCCGAGCCGGGTGTTGAGGCCGAGCCCGTGGAAGACGTCGCCGGTGTGCAGGACGATCAGGTAGATCGCAACGAGCGCCAGGAACTGCGGGAACATCTGAATGAGCAGGAGGGCCAGCATCCCCATCCGCCGCCCCTTGAAGCGGAACCGGCTGAAGGCGTACGCGGCGAGTGCACCGAGGAAGACGCTGAAGAGCGCCGCGCAGCCGGGGATGATGATCGAGTTCGCATACCAGGCGAGATAGTGCGTCTGCGCGATGGTCGTGTCCGTGTGGTGCGTCGCCAGGATCGTGCGGAAGTTGTCGAGCGTGATGTGCTTGGGAATGACGCCTGCGCTCGCGAGCGTCGGGATGCCGTTGAAGGCGGCGGACACGATGTAGACGACGGGGAAGAGCGCAAAGACGATCGCTGCGATCGCGACCACGTGCCGCCACCAGTCGGAACCGCCCTTGCGACGGCGACCACGTCGCCGCAGCGCCCGCGCCTGCGCGGTGCCGACGGCGAGCTCTGACTGCCGGGCGGTGGTCATCGCAGCGCCTCCAGGGATTTCGAGCGCCAGAACGCGACGCCTCCGATCGCGGCCACGATCAGGAAGATGAAGATCGAGATTGCGCTTGCAAGCGCGTAATCCTGTCCCTTCCCTGAGGCGAAGGCCAGCTTGTACGTGTAGCTGATCAGGATGTCGGTCGAGCCCGCCACCGATCCGTCCGACGTCGGCGGTCCGCCCCCCGTGAGCAGGTAGACGTTGTTGAAGTTGTTGAAGTTGAAGGCGAACGAGGCGATCAGAAGCGGCGCGACCGCCACGAGCAGCAACGGCAGCGTAATCCGCTTGAAGACCTGCCACGGGCCGGCGCCGTCGACGCGAGCCGCCTCGACGAGCTCCCCGGGAATCGACTGCAGGGCACCGAGCGAGACGAGGAAGAAGTAGGGGAACGTCAGCCAGATGCTGACGATGATCACCGAGAGCTTGGCCCAGTTCGCGTCGAAGAGCCATGGCACGTGCAGATGAAAGATGCGGTTGACGACGCCGAAGTCGTCGTTCAGCAAACCCCCCCAGACCAGGATGGTCAAGAACGCCGGAACCGCGTACGGGATCACCAGCACGGTGCGGTAGAAGCGCTGAAAGCGGATCTTCTTCTCCAGCGTGACCGCGAGCAGGAGACCGAGCGCGAACGAGAGGAAGACGCACGCGACCGCGAAGCCGAGCGTCCAGGCGAACACCCGTAGAAACGGGTCACGGATACGCGCGTCGCTGAAGATGCGCTTGAGCGTCCGGAAACCGACCCCCGTCCTCCAGCCGGGCTCGAGCTCGTCACCGCCTGCAGCTACGAACGACCCCCGCTTGTTGTCGCGGTAGAGCCTTCCGTCCGAGATGCGCCTGAACGCATCGGCTCTCGCGTCGTACCTCAGCGTCGGAGCGAGATCCACCGCGCTGTCGACGCCCTGTGGGCGGATCGCCCCGCCACCACCGGCCGGCACGGTGTAGGAGTTGAGCACGCGGTCGAGTGTGAAGAGCTCGGCCCCCTTGAGCAGCGTGTACCCCTTTGCCGACTGAATCGTGTCTTGCGCGAACTTCAACTCGCCGGCGGCCAGCGGCTTCAGCCCCGCCCGCGTCCCGACGTACGGCTTGTGCGTCGTCTCGTCCACGAGCAGCAGCGCGAGCTTTCCGTGGGCGTCCCGGGCAGGCGCCATCGCGTACGAGTGCGCGTTCGCGGGCTCGGTCAGAGACACCTGGCGGATCGAGTCGATTGCCTGTGCCCTGGTTAAGACGTGCCCGGTCGAGTAGTTCGTGAAGGCGACGTCGATCGTGTACGCGATCGGGATCAGCTGGAACGCAACCAGGAAGATCGTGCCCGGCACGAGGAACTTCGCCGGCATCGCCCGCTTCGAGAGATAGATCGCGTCGATCGCGGCCGTTGCCACCGCCAGCACGAGGACCGCGATCCACTTGCTCCGGTCGGCCAGGATCGCGCCCGCCCAGATCGCGATCGCGTTCACGAGCCCGAGCAGGAGGAACTTGACGCCGAGCCCGACAGGCCCCGAGAAGAAGGCCATCGCCCGCGAAGGCAGCGACCTCGCGGCCGCCGCGGCGCTCGCTTGCCGGAGCACCTGCGATTGGGCTGCACTCGTGCTCACACACGCTCTCCCGGTCCGAGGAGACGGTGGACGCCCGCCGAGGAGCGGACGCCCACCGTCAGAACCTGTCTAGCCTCCGCTGTTGATCTTGTCGCGGATGTTGCGGGCGGCCGTCGCGAAGGCGGCTCGCGCACTGGTGGCGCCGTCTCCTTTCGTGGCCTTGATCCAGGCCGAGCCGAGGTCGGCCCAGACGGACTGCATCTGCGGGATGTTCGGGATCGGGACGCCGCCTGCGCCGGCAAGGCTGATCTGCCGGAGCGCCGGGTCCTGGATCCTCTTGATCGCCTGAACGTTGGCCGGCGAGCGGCCGTTGACGGTCGCCAGCTCGAGCTGCGCGCCTGCACCGGCCATGTACGAGCCGACGAGGTCCTTCGCCGCCGAGGCGACGCCGTGGCTCGTAGCGAACTTCGTCACCATGAAGCCGTTGACGCCGAGGAACGGGACGGAACGGCACTTGATCTTCGGCACCTGGACGATCTTGAACTGGATCCCCGCTTTGCGGACGGTGTCGATGTTCCACGGGCCGGTGATCCAGAACGCCGCCTTGCCGCTCGTGAACGCCTGCTGGGCCTCCGAGCCGCCGACCTTGGCGTTGATCAGCCCCTCCTTGTTCCACTTATCGATCAGCGGCGCGTTCTTCAAGAACTTCGGGTTCGCGACGCCGAGCTTGCTCGGGTCGAGCCCGCCGCCCGTCGTGCGGCCGAAGACGTAGCCGCACAGGCCCGAGAAGAACGGGTACATGTGGTAGGGGTCGCCGTTCGGGCCCTGCTGGACGGCAATCGCGAGCCGGCCGCCGCCCTTGCGCTGGAACGCGAGCGCCTGCTTCTCGAGGTCGGCGAAGCTCTTCGGGACGTGAGCCAGCTTCGTGTTCACGAAGAGGCCGATATTCTCCAGTGTCGTCGGCATGCCGTACAGCTTCGGCGTGCCCTTGCCATACGAGAGGGCCTGACGCGCGTAGAGCGGGATCTGGTTCAGGGCCGACTTCTTCGGAAAGAGCGGGATCACCGAGCCGTTCACCGCCAGCTCGCCCGTCCAGTCCGCGGCCGCGACGATGACGTCGGGCGCGTTCTCGGTTTTCACCGTCTTCAAGTTGTCGCGGATGTTTCCGAACGGGACCTGGACGATGTCCACCGAGACGCCGCGCGACTTCGCCCAGGCGTTCGCGACCTTCGTCACGGCGGCGATGCGGTCGCTGTCTGTCCAGATCCTGACCGTCGTGGCCGTCGTCCGATCCGGCCGGGCTGCGGCCGAGCCGCTGATCGAGCCGGCGACCACGGCGGCCGCAGACACCGCCAGCGCGGCCGTCGCGAGCGCAGTGAAGCGCTTTCGTGACTTCATCGTTTGGAGCCTCCCTTTGCTCTCGAGGTACGCCGGTGCCGGCTGGAGGGCCCCCGCTCGTCAGGGCTGGCGGAGTCGCTCCTCCAGTTGCGTGCGAGAGGGCCTCGCTGTGAGACGCGTATCACCGGCATGAAACGAATGGCGATCTTACGCCCCTTCATTCAGGTTGTCAAGATCATCAAATTAGGGGCCCTGGCGAGTTCAGGGTTTGCCCAAAGCTATGAAATTTGTTACATATCAGCGAAATGTCAACGCTCAGAGAAGTAGCTCACCGCGCCGGCGTCAGCGTCGCGACAGCGTCCCGGGTCGCGACCGGATCAGCGGTGGTCAAACCGGCAACCCGTCGGCGTGTGGAGCTCGCGATGCGCGACCTGCTCTATGTGACCCCCGGAGGGAAGCCCACGACCGGAGCCATCGGCCTGCTCCTGCCTGAGCTCGCGAACCCGATCTTTCCCGTGCTGGCGCAGGCCATGGAGGCGCGCGCCACGGCGGCCGGTCTCGCCTCCATCCTCGGCAACACGACCGGCGCTTCGCTGCGCGAGGCCGACTATGTGCACATGCTGCTCGATCATCAGGTCGACGGCTTCATCTTCATCTCGTGCGAGATGACCCACCTCGCCGGAGACCACGCTCACTACGCGAGGCTCCTCCACGAGGGCGCTCGCCTCGTCTTCGTCAACGGCGCGCTCGACGATCTCGACGTTCCCTCGATCGGCGTGGACGAACGCCATGCGGGTCAGCTGGCGACCCAGCACCTGATCGGGCTCGGGCACCGCCGAATCGGCTTCGTTGCCGGCCCGGACGACTACCTTCCGACGAGAGAGAAGGGCGAAGGGCGCAAGGAGGCCCTCACGGCTGCCGGGATCGACCCCGACGGCCTCGTAGCCCATGCCAAGTTCTCGGTCGAAGGCGGACGCGCGGCGTTGCGAGAGCTGATGGCAAAGCCGTCGGCGCCGACTGGAGTGATCTGCTCGAGCGACCTGATGGCCATCGGCGTCCTGCAGGAGGCTCGTGAGCTCGGCTTGCGGGTTCCTTCTGATCTCTCCGTGGTCGGCTTCGACGGGATCGAGGCCGCCGGCTGGATGACACCACCGCTCACGACGATCGAGCAGCCGATCGACGAGATAGCCACCACGGCGGTGGACGCCCTGCGCACGCTGATCGCCGAGCCCGACCGATCGCTGCCGAGCTTCGTGTTCAAGGCGAAGTTGCGACGCCGCGGCTCGACCGGCCCCGCCTGAACGCCGAGCCCGCCGCGTTCCCCAGTTGCAGGATGGGGGCTGCCACCGCTACAAAGGAACGGCCTTGAAGCAACTCGGAGTCACGATCGGAGCAGCGCTCGCCCTCTCGTCGGCCGCCCTCGTAGCCGGCTCGGTGGGCCGGCTCGCCGATGTCGCATCGGCGCACGTCTCCGATTGCCACGCGCAGCACTCCTGCCCGTCGGACGACAATTCGTACGTCTGGTACGACGAGGCCGGCCACGGTTGGGACTGCGCCTCGGCCGACGGCCAACCCGCCGATCCGAAGCAGCGGCTGATCGTTCTCGACGGGTTGTCCTACGTCTGCTACGCCGACTCGACGCCGGCAACGACGACCACGACCGGCGAGACGACCACGACCGGCGAGACCCAGACAACGCCCACGGTCACCGTCCCGACGGAGACGACGCCCCCGCCTCCGGCCCGGCCCCCGCAACCGGCGAAACCCGCCCCAGCGCCCCCGCGGAAGACCAAGGTCCCGCCGGCCGCAGCGCCATTGCGCCCCTCAGCGCTGCCTGTTCGCCCGTTCAAGGGGCCCGTCAACTTCAAGCCGACCGCGCGCGGCTACGTGTTCCCCGTCTACGGACCATCCTCCTTCGTCGACACTTTCGGCGCCGCCCGCGCCGACGTCTCGTGGCATCACGGAGACGACGTCTTCGCGCCGCTCGGGGCGCCAATCCTGGCCGTCGCCGACGGCACGGTCTTCTCGGTCGGCTGGAACAACATCGGCGGGAACCGCCTGTGGCTCCGTGACATGCACGGCAACCAGTTCTACTACGCGCACCTGTCTGCCTTCACCCCGCAGGCCCGAAACGGCGCACACGTCGAGGCGGGCACGGTGCTCGGCTTCGTGGGCAACACCGGCGATGCAGCCGGCACGCCGTACCATCTCCACTTCGAGGTACACCCCTTCTCCCTCCTCTATCGCGGCTATGACGGCGTCGTAGACCCAACCGCGTACCTCACCGCCTGGAAGCACCTGGAGGACATCAGCCTCAGCCCGGCCGACAAGCGCTTCGCGAAGGCGGCGGGGTGGGCACTCGGCGGGACCGGGAACGCCCCCGAGCCCGGCGCCGTTCTGCTCCAGCTCTCCGACATCTCGACAGCCAGCGGCCTCGACCAAGGCTCGCTCGCTCGTGCGTACGCGGCTCGGGTCATGATCCAGAAGGGCCTCGCGGACCTCAGGCAGACGCTCGAGGGCGCCACTCCCGACCCCGGCCCGGTGAAGGCGACACGGGGCAGCTCTCGCGACCTGGGCGGGTCGGCCCAGACGTTCGGTCAAGACATGCTGTCGTTTGCCGGACCTCTCATCTGGGACGTGGTCGCCCAGTGCGAGTCGGGCGGCGACTGGAGCACGAACACCGGGAACGGCTACTACGGCGGGCTGCAGTTTCTTTCCGGCACGTGGGCCCGTTACGGGGGCTACTCCTTTGCCGCCTCCGCCGACGAAGCGAGCCGAGAAGAGCAGATCGCGGTCGCCGATCGCGTGCTCGCCAGCGAGGGCTGGGCGGCCTGGCCGGCGTGCTCGGCCAAGCTCGGCCTCCGCTAGCCTTCTCTACGCTGCGGCTTTCTCGGCACTTCGTAGACCACGGACCGCCCAGACGGCGAAGAACACGATCAGGCCGGCCGCGATCGCGAAGGCGCGGCCCACGTCAGCCGGATCGCCGGAGAGCAGGCTACGGCCGGCCTCGACGATCGGCGTGATCGGATTGACGCGCGCGACCGCGTGAATCCAGCCCGTGAGGAGTCCGATGGGGACGTACACGGGTGCGAGGAAGAGCACCATGAAGACGGGCGTCTGCATGAGCGGCCCGGCCTGCACGGTCCGAAACCGCATGGCGACGCCGCAGGCCCAGAGGATTCCGCAGACGTTCACGGTCACCGCGAGGCCGTAGAGCCCGAAGAGGTCGACGCCGCCCCCGCCGACCTTCATGTGAGCGACAACGGCGACGAGCGTCAGCATCGCGGCGACCATGCTCCAGCGAAAGAGGGCGCCGAGCGCGTAGCCGACGATGATCCCGCTCCTGCGGGGAGCGCCGATCAGAAGACGGCGCGCGAAGCCGTACTCGAAGTCGCGCGCGATGTTGAAGCCGGTGAAGACGCCGCCGAATGCCGCCGACTGGAGCAAGACGAAGACGAACTGGAACGCCGTGTAGCCACCCTTGAAGTCGAACCCCGGCACGTGCCGGAGCCGCGAGAGGCCGCCCGCGAAGGCAAGGAAGTTCATCAGCGGGAAGAGCATCGGCGGGAAGAAGAGCGCCGGGTTCTTCAGCAGGGTCCAGGTCTGCCGCCGCGCGATGCCGAGGGCGACCGAGCGCACCGTCGAGTGGTTCACGTGCGCGCCATCCTCCCCGGAAGCGCAAGGGCGGCGCCCACGAGCGCCGCGACCGCGATCGCGATCGAGAACCCGAAGCCGAGCAGCAGAGCCTCGGCGTCCCAGCCCGTGATGATGAGTGTTCGGAGCCCTTCGATCATGTACGAGACCGGGTTCAAAGTCGCGAGGTCACGAAACCAACTGACCTCGATCAGGTTGCGGGGCAGGTTCGTCGACGAGATGAAGAGCAGGAAGAAGAGCAGTGGTAGTTGCGACTGCACCTTCTCGCCCGAGCCGGTGCGAAGACCGAGGAAGAGCCCGACTGAGGCCCACCCGAACGCGATGATGATCGCGAGCAGGAGCAAGAGGCAGATGCCGCCGACGCCTGTAACGAAATGGACACCGAAGGTGAGGCCGACGGCGAGGTAGACGAATGCCTGCAGCACGCCCAGCGAGACGGCGCCGCCAAGCTGACCGAGGAGGAGCGCGATGCCGCGCATCGGAGTCAGCGCGAGCCGGTTGAGGAAGCCGGTGTCGATGTCGCGCGCAAGATCCGTCCCGGCCGTTGCGGCGGCGAAGAGTGCGCCCTGCACGAAGCTGAACGGCAGAAAGAAGTCCAGAAAGGAGTTCGTCGGAAAGCCGGGCAGGTGCGTCGCGGCCTTGAGGCCGTTCGAGTTCACCGCCATCAGCATCAGCGGGAAGGTGAGCGGAGGAATCACGACTCCCGGCTGCCGCATCGTGCGCACGACGGACCGTCGCGCGATCTGCGCGACCTGTGACGCGAGGAGCATCACCGGGAGACCGGCTCGGGCTCTTCGGCCTCGCTGTCGGCGCCCTCGAGCGAGCGGCCGGTCTTCGCCAGGAAGACGTCGTCGAGCGTCGGTGCGTGCAACTGGATGTGCTCGAGCTCGATTCCGGCGGAGTCGATCCCGCGGACGACGTCAGCCAGATTGATGTGCTCCGAGGCCAGCCGAACGGCTACCCCCTTGGGCGACGCGCCCGTCCGCTCGCCGAAACTCTCGAGCACCTCCACGAGACGTCCACGCTCGTCCGGGTTCTCGGGAATCGCCTCGACGCTCGGCCGCGCGATCTCCGCCTTCAGCGACGCGGGGGTGCCTTCGGCGACGATGTGGCCGCGGTCGATGATGCCCACGCGATCCGCCAGGACGTCGGCCTCCTCGAGGTACTGCGTCGTGAGGAAGACGGTGACCCCCTCCTCGTTCGCCAGACGGCCCACCTCCTCCCAGAGAGCACTCCGGCTCTGCGGGTCGAGCCCTGTGGTCGGCTCGTCGAGAAACAGGATGCTCGGCTCGTGCACGAGGGCCAGAGCCAGGTCGAGACGGCGTTTCATCCCACCCGAGTAGCCCTTGACCTTGCGGTCTGCGGCGTCGCTCAGCCCGACGCGCTCGAGCAGGGCCTCGCCGCGCCCCGCGCGCTCACCACGCGGCACGCCCTGAAGCGCCATCTGCAGCCGCAGGTGCTCCCTGCCGGTCAGCATGGGATCGAGCGCCGCCTCCTGCAGCGCCGCACCGATCGAGGCGCGTACCCGCGCGCCCTGGTGGACGACGTCGAAGCCGGCCACGCGCGCCGTCCCGGAGGTGGGCGGCAGCAGCGTCGTGAGCACGTGAACCGTCGTGGACTTCCCGGCGCCGTTCGGGCCGAGGAAGCCGTAGATCTCACCGGGCGAGACCTGGAGGTCGATCCCGTCGACCGCGCGAGGGCCCTTCTTGTACTCTCGCACGAGGCCTTCGACCTGAATGCCGTGTTGATCGGCCATTCTTCGATGCTACCCGAAGAAGCTTGAGGTTTGTCACCTTCGATCAGGTCGAGTAAGCTGAGAGCCGTGACCGCGCCTTCTGCCCCGCGCCGCACGGCGCGCAACCCCGGCGCCGAGGCGTGGACCCTGCTTTCCGACCTGCTGCGGGTGCAGCGGTCGCGCTACGCAGCGATCGCAGGCGACCTCGAGCTCGCCCCCATGCAGGCATTCGCTCTCAAGCAGCTCCAGCCCGGTACGCCGCTGCCGATGAGCGCTCTTGCGGAGGCCCTCGGGTGCGACGCCTCGAACGTGACCGGGATCGTCGACCGGCTGGAGGCTCGGGGCCTGATCGAGCGGCGCGGAGCCGACCACGACCGCCGCGTGAAGATGCTCGCCGTTACGGAGAAGGGCGCCGACATCCGCGGGACGTTGCTCGCCCGCCTGCACGAGGCGCCCCCTGAGATCGCCGGGCTCTCCCGCGCGGATCAGCGCGAGCTGCGCGACATTCTCCGCCGCGCGCTCGAGGCGAAGGCGGCCGGCGAGAGCCGTCGCCGCTAATGCGGCCGGGAACCGACGGGCTCGCCTTTCGCCGTCGAGAAGCCGACGGCCGGCCCGACGGACTCCTCGTGCTGCTGCACGGGCGAGGCGCCGACGAGAACGACCTGTTTCCGCTGCTCGACCTGCTCGACCCCGACCGGCGGCTGCTCGGCGTGACGCCGAGGGGTCCGCTCCACCTACCGCCCGGAGGCGCTCACTGGTACGAGCTGGGCGAGCTCGGGCACCCGGACCCTGCGAGCTTTGGCTCCACCTACGCGCGGCTGGCCGACTGGCTCGATGCCTTCTGGGCCGAGACCGGCATCGAGGCCGACCGGACGGTCATCGGCGGCTTCTCGCAGGGAGCGGTCATGACGTACGCGCTGGCGCTCGGACGGGGACGGCCGAAGCCTGCCGCGGTCCTCGCCTTCAGCGGCTTCATCCCGGCCGTGGAAGGATTCCAGCTCGATCTGGCTGAGCCGCTGCCGCCGATCGCGATTGGGCATGGCTCGTACGACCCGGTGATCGGAGCCGAGTGGGGACGGCGCGCCCGCGGCGTGCTCGAGGCCGCCGGAGCATCCGTCTTCTATCGGGAGTCGGCCCTGCCGCACACGCTCGACCCGCAGTTCCTGATCGAGTTGCGGCCGTGGCTGCAGGACGCGCTCGCGAGCTCGCCGAGCGGCGTCACGCCTTCCGGGTGAGAACGACGTAATCGCGCTCACCGGTCGAGTGAAATCCGGCCGACTCGAACCCGAGCGCGGCAGCTACCCGCTGCGCGCGCTGGTTGAACGCGGCGATTACCACGCGGAAGGCGCCGGGCTCGAACAGCTCACGCCCGAGCTCGCAGCTCGCGCGCAGGAATCCGCCGCCGAGCCCGATGCCGGTCAGGTCCGGGCGCAGCCCACCGCCGACGTCGAGAACTCCTTCCTCCTCGGGCAGCCCGGGGACGCGAGCGTCCTCGCCGAAGCAGCAGTAGCCGATCAGCTCCCCGTCCCCGCCGAGGGCGGAGTAGTAGTTGTAGGCGGGCTCGAGCAAGCTCGCGGCGCTGTCCGCCCTCAGGTCGTAGAGGTCGTACTCACCGGCGTAGCGCCACTCGAGGATCTGCCGCGCGTCATCCTCCGCCACCGGCCGGAAGGAGAGGCCCAGCGGCGGCTCCGCGCGCGTCATCGGCTCGTTAAGGGCCGAGGGCTGCCGACACCGGCAGCCCTCGGGCGGACAGGCGGAGAGGGCGGGATTCGAACCCGCGACCCACCTTTCGGCAGGTACGCGATTTCCAGTCGCGCTCCTTAGGCCAACTCGGACACCTCTCCGCGCGCGCGACGGGACGAGCCGTCCCGGGTCGCCGGCGAGGATACCGCCCTTCGGCTGACTGGGTCGCGCAGCCGCTCAGGAGACCTTGAGCTTGACGTCCATCCCGAGCTGCTTGTGCCCGGGTACGGAGCAGTAGAGCTCATAGCTTCCGGCGGAGAGGCTGACCTTGAGCGACGCGCTCTTTCCGGGTGCGATCGTCGGCGTCGAGGCCCCCTTCACGCCCGGCCCCTTCACGACGAGGTTGTGCTGTGACGGCCCCTCGTTCTTGAGGCTGAACGTATAGCTGCCCGCCTTCAGGCTCGTGCTAGGCAGCTCGAACTTGAAGTCCTTGGCGGAGACCTGCACGGTCCGTCCCCCGCCCGCGGGCGCCGTGCCGCTCGCCTCGCTCGTTGCCCCCTTCTCCTCCGACTCCTTTCCGAACACGGTGACCGCGGCCATCATGCTCACGAAGAGCGCGAGCGTGACAAGGATGAAGAGGCGCAGGCCCCGCCGGCCCGGAAAATCAGGCTGGAGGCGCGGGAACAAAAACGCCGAGGCCAGGGCGAAGAGGATGAATGCGACGCCGACCGCCGCCAACCCGATCTTGTGTCCGGCCGAGAGCGCCAGGAGCAGCACGCCCGGAAGCTAGCACGGTCGCCAGGCCGCCGAAGCGACATGGAGGTCGTCAGCAGGAGGCGCCCGGGTCGGTGCTCGAAGCGGAGGGGTCGGCGCAAGCGTCCGGCGTGAGCGTCGCCGGATCGACCCGAACCTCGGCCCTCGCCCAGTTGTTGGCCCTGTTTGGGTCGACGGTCGACGAGCTGACCGAGGCGGAGTTCGTGAGGTAGCCGACGGCCGTCGGGATGACCTTGAGCGTAATGATCGCGGCCGCAAACGGCGGCAGCGACCCCAGCGCGCACGACAACTCCACTCCCACGCTCGTGGGCGTGACGCTGCACGTGCCCTGGCTCGGAACCGCCGAGAGCAGATCCCCGCCAAAGCCAACCGGATCGACGATCGTGACCTGCTCGGCCGTTGCCGGACCCTTGTTCGCGACCGTGAGGGTGAAGGTCGCCTCCCCCCGGCCGTAGCTGACCGGGGCGGACTGACCAACCTCCGTGAGCGCGAGATCGGCAGAAGCAGCGACGGGCGGGGGCGGGGGTGTCGGCGGGGGCGGCGGCGCGACGGGCGGCGGAGGAGCGACCGGCGGAGGCGGGGGTGCGACCGGCGGCGGAGCCGGTGGGGGCGGAGGGGCCACGGGCGGTGGCGGCGGGGACGGCGGCGGCGGCGCTACGGGCGGTGGCGCGATGGGCGGAGGCGGGGGCGGTGGCGGGGGCGTAGATGTCACGAGACCCGGCATGACGGTCGTCACGGCGGTCGACGAGTTGTTGGCGCCATTGGGATCGCTCGACCCGGCGACCGACGCGACGTTCACGACGTCGCCGACCGCACTCGGATGCACCGTGAGATCGATCGTGGCGCGCGCGCCCGGCATGAGCGACCCCAGCGTGCAGAGGATGCCCGTTGCCGTTGTGCACGTGCCCTGACTGGCCCGGAGAGAGCTGAGAGTGGTCGCCAAGCCGAGCGGATCCGACACCGAGACGCCGTTTGCAGCCTCTGGGCCGTTGTTCGTGACCGTGATCGCGTAGACGATGTCACTGCCGTAGCCGACTGGATCAGCTGCGTCGGCCTTCGTGATCGAGAGGTCCGAGCCGGACGCATATGTGGGCGGCGGCGGCGGCGGCGGCGCGACGGGCGGCGGCGGCGCGACGGGCGGCGGCGGCGGGCTTACCGGCGGTGGTGGCGGCGCGACGGGCGGTGGCGGCGGGCTTACTGGCGGCGGTGGTGGTGGCGGCGGGCTTACTGGCGGCGGTGGTGGTGGCGGTGGCGGCGTCGTGCCGGGCGGGGGCACCGTGCCCGAGTCCTCCGTGTCGCCGAACTCCTGCGCCCAGTAGACAGAGCCGCCCACGTCGGTGGCGACGCCGACTCCCGTGACCCGCCACGGCGGGTTCTCGATGTTGGCCTTGTGCCCCGGCGAGCTCAGCCATGCCGAGAAGACCGACTCCGGCGTCGAGTATCCGTACGCGATGTTCTCGCCGAACGACCAGAAGTAGCCGCACGCGATCTCTCGCTCCGTCGTCGGACGGGCGACGGGAGGAGCCGGATCGTAGTGCTGGAGGTACCGGTACTCCGCCATGTGGCGCGCCTTCCACACCGCCGAGGCCGTCAGCGCCGGCGAGATCTTGAGCTCGCTCAACCCCAGCCCCTTGCGGTAATCGTTGACGAGCGTGACGACACGCGCAGCGAGATCGGGCTGATCGGCAGGCCAGGACGGGTCGGGCGTGCAGTCGCCGAGGACTGCGGCGGCCGGGCTCGCAAGGGTCCCGGCGCCCAGCAGGCAGCCGAGGAGAAGCGCAAGCAGGAGAGTAACCCGTCGCATCGCTCGCCTTGTTTCGGCGGTGGGGCGAGCGTTCCTGCCCGCGCCGAGCCAGCCTGACATCTCGTCCGATGCGACGGCCACACTCGCGCCGTGAAGGTCATGCGTGACGAGGTCAATCGGCTCACCACGCTCGAGGAGCGTCACCGCAGGCTGTTCGCGCGGCTGGCCATGATCGTCGCGGTCACGATCGTGGTGGACGGAGTCGGAACCGTTGCCGTCTACTTCTTCGAGCGACACGCGAAAGGGACCGAGGTAAAGACGCTCGGGGACGCACTGTTCTTCACGACCGTCCAGCTGCTCACCATCTCGTCGCAGATCAGGAACCCGTTGACAGCCGGGGGACGGATCGTCGACGTCCTGCTCGAGCTCTGGGGAGTGATCGTGGTCGCGGGCTCGGCAGGAGCGGTCGCGACCTTCTTCGGCAGCGGAGAGTCGTAGTCTTCAACGATGATCTTGCGCGCGGCCGCATCGACCACATGCGAGGAGATGAGGCGATGGCCGCGACCATGACCGAGATGGCGAAGACGATGGAGCGGCAGCCCCAAGATCTGCGCCGCATGCTCGCCGACTGGGCGCCCGTCGAAGCCGGCGCGGCGCGCATTGCAGGGCGGCGCGTCTTCGTCGTCGGCACCGGCACGAGTTGGCATGCCGCCAACCAGGGCGCCTACTTCCTGCGGCTTGCCGGCGCAGACGCCTGGGCGGTATCCGCAGCCGACTGCGCGCTCTGGGGGCCGCGGCCGACACCGGCGGACGCGCTTGTTCTCCTCAGCCACCGCGGCACGAAGCGCTACACGAGGCACGTTCTGGAGCGGGCTCGCGGCGAGGGCATCCCGACAGTGGCAATCGGCGGCGAGGGCGCGCCCGGCGGCGATATCGAGACGGTGTCGCAGGAGACGTCAGGCACCTTCACCGCCAGCCATCTCGGGGCGCTGGCCCGCCTCGCCCAGCTCGCCGTCGCCTTGGGCGCGGAGCTCGGCGACCTCGACGCGGTTCCGGCCGCGGTCGCCGCCGCCCTCCAGGCACCCAAGGAATCGATCCGGTTGCCAGAGCGTGGGCTTGAATTCGTCGGTGCTGGCCCGAACCAGTGGACGGCAGCCGAGGGCGCGCGTGCTGATCTGCCTCGACGGTGGGTGGCGGGCCCGGCGCCGCACGCCTGGCTGAGGTCGCCACCGCGATCGAAGCCCGCGGCGCGCACGTCTACCGTTTCGCCGCTCCCGAACACGGGGAGCCGCTTTCCGTGTTCCCGCTCACTGCCACCGTCCAGCGCATCGCGCTCGAGCTCGCCTCCCGGCTCGGTACCGACCCTGACGACGTGCGCCCCCAAGAATGGGGAGCGATCGAGCTCTAGCGCACGAAGGAGCAGCGGCGCATCCATAACCACGATCGCCGGAAAACCGATCACGCGCCCGGACCAGCTCCGCGACCCGCTCTCGGCCGCAAGCCACGGCGAGCCTGTGGCACACCTGTGGTATAAATATGGCATGGCACGTGTGCGGGTCAGCACGACGGTCGACGAGCAGCTGCTGACCAGGGCGCGACAAGCTCGTTCGGAGCTGACGGATTCCGCGCTCATCGACGAGGCGCTCGGCGCGCTCCTGGCCCGCAATCGCACGGCCGAGATCGACGACGCCTATGCCGCATACGACCGCGCCCCACTCGACGCGGAAGACGAGTGGGGAGACCTCGCCTCGTTCCGCACGGCCGCAGCGGCATCCTGACCGCGCTTCCGGCGCGCGGGGAGGTCTGGTGGTGTGAGCTGGCCGAGACCGGGCGCCGGCCGGTGGTCGTGCTGTCCCGAGATGCGGCGATCCCCCGGCTGCGACGCACGCTGATCGGACCGTGCACGACCACCATCCGCCGTATTCCCAGCGAGGTGGTGCTCGAGCCGCCAGAGGATCCCGTCCCGCGGTTCTCGGCCGTCAACCTCGACTCGGTCGAGAGCGTGTCGCTCGGAACGCTCGTCGAGCGCCTCGGCCGGCTCAGCGACGAGCGAATGCGTGAGATCTGCAGAGCCCTCGAGGTCGCCGTCGCCTGCGAAGCGTGACTTGCGTCGGCCGCGGACCGCGGGCGGTTTTCTCAATGTCAGGTGATGGGCGTGGCTGGGATCGAACCAGCGACCTCCCGCGTGTGAAGCGGGCGCTCTCCCGCTGAGCTACACGCCCCCCGGCGGAGAGGAGGGTACCGCAGGACGCCGGCTCCGCTACCATCGATCCGCCCGGTCGCGCTAGGTGGGGAGCTAGCGGTTCCCTGAACCCGTAACCCGCTCTAGCGGGGCCGAACGCCGCCCGAGGGGCGGGTTTTTCGGGGCCTGGGCCCACGCGCGCAGCGTTGACGGTCAGGTTCCGCGCACTGGGAGCATCCGAACCGCGTCAGGTCCGGAAGGAAGCAGCGCTAAGGGTTCCCTCCCAGGTGCCGCGGCCCTGCCTGACCCGAGCAAGCGACGCGGGCACTTCCCGGGAACCAGCTTCGACGGCGGAGCGCGCGGCCGGGCAAGCCACTCTCGCGGGTCGCGAGAGTGGTTAGGAGAGCGCTCGGCGGAGTGCCTCCGCACGGCGGATACCGATGCCGGGAACTTCGAGCCAGGCTTCGAACCCAGCGACGGCCACAGCGCGCACGCTGCCGAATCGCCGCAACAGCGCACGGGCACCGTTGACCGAGATCCCGGGTACAGCCGCCAGCATGGCTTCCCTGACCTGATCCTGGGCGGGCTTGAGCCGCTGAGCGTATGCAGGCCGATCGCGGCCCGGACGCAACCCGCCAGCTCGCTGGGCCAGCAAGTGCAACCAGAGCGCCGAGTCCTGGGCGTCGCGGCTCCAGAGCAGGTTGACGCCCTGCCCTGCGACCGCCAGGCAGGCGCCTCGGATCGCCGCGGCGCCGATGGAGCCCGCATCGAGGCTACGCCCCTCGAGCAGGAGGTACGGCAAGCGAGACGCGGCTCGAAGCTTCCCAATTTGATGCCACAGCCGGCCGCGTTCAAGGGAGAGATGAAGATCGACCACAGTCTTGCGCTCGACGAGCGCGCCCCATCCAAGCCGGTAATCACCGGCCGGAAGGGAATGAACCTCTACGTCGGCTCCCAAGGCGAGCAGTGCTTCCACGACCCCAGAGGGTCTTTCGAAGACATCGGCGACGATTTGACACATGAACTCGCGCAGCCAGCGCGAGCGTATGGCAGGATCGGGAGCGATGTGGAGCCGGTTCCACTTTCCTAACCATCTTTCGACGGAACGGCGAAAGATGGCATGACTGCGCTCTACCGGAAGTACCGCCCGCAGGACTTCGACGAGGTCGTTGGTCAAGAGCCCATCGTCCGCACGCTCAAGAACGCGATCGCCGCCGACCAGGTGCGTCAGGCCTACCTCTTCGCCGGCCCGCGCGGAACCGGCAAGACGTCACTCGCGCGCATCCTCGCGAAGGCGCTGAACTGCGTGCAAGGCCCGACGCCGACACCCGACAAGGTCTGCCACGCCTGCCAGGCGATCGCCGGCGGCACGTCGCTCGACGTGATCGAGATGGATGCAGCCTCGCAGCGGGGGATCGACGACATCCGCGAGATCCGCGACCGGGTCGTCCTGCAGCCGGCCGAGGGGCGGTACAAGGTCTATATCCTGGACGAGGCGCACCAGCTCACGGACGCCGCGTTCAACGCGCTGCTCAAGCTGATCGAGGAGCCTCCGCCCCACCTCGTCTTCGTCTTCTGCACGACCGATCTGGGGAAGATGCTCGGAACCGTCCGCTCCCGCTGCCAGACGTTCGTCTTCGGGCGGCCCCGCCTGCCCGAGCTCGTCCGGCTGCTCCGCCGGATCGCTGACGGCGAGGGGATCGACGTGCCCGACTCCGCGCTCGCCCTGGTCGCCCGAGGCGCGCGCGGGTCGTTCCGCGATGCGGTCTCGACTCTCGACCAGTTGAGCTCGGCGAGCGAGGGGGCGATCAGCGTCCAGACGGTTCTGCAGCTACTCGGCGTCGTCGAGGAGGAGTCGCTCTTCCGGATGACCGACCTCGTGATCGACGGCGATGCGGCCGGAGCGCTTCGCTTCATCGAGGAGCTCTCCGAGCAGGGGCAGGATCTCGGCCGGCTCGTGACCGATCTGCTCGAGCACCTGCGGCACCTTCTCCTCGTCCAGAACATCGGCGAGGTGCCGGCGACGCTGCCGCTGACGGAAGAAGCAGCCGAGCGCCTACGCGAGCAGGCGAATCAACTCGGCGAAGCGACGGTTCTGCGGCTCTGCGATCTGCTCGCAGTCGCGGTCGAGGACATGCGGCAGGGTGCAGATCCACGCCTTCCGCTGGAGCTCGCGCTGGTCAAGGTCACGCGACCGTCGGCGGATCTGTCTCTCGAGTCGATCGCCTACCGCCTCGAGCAGCTGGAGCACGGTCGTGCCGCCCGAGTCGAGGCGAGGCCGTCTCCGGCACTCGGGACGTCGCGGCAGCCGGAGGAGGATACGCCGGGCAACTTGCCGGTGGAGCCGCGCCCCCTGGCGCTCGAGCAGCTCTCAGACGCCTGGCACAGGAGCGTGGTGCCCGCGCTCGAGGAGAAGTCGATCCCCGCTGCGTCGGTCTTCCGGGAGGCCCGGCCGACCGAGCTCGACGAAGAATCGTTGACGCTCGAGTTCCCGGCGTCGGCGGCATTCCACCGCGGCCTGGCCGAGGAGCCGAGGAACACGACCCTTCTCGCTGACACGCTCTACCAGGTAACGGGCCGCCGCCTGCGGCTCGAGTTCGTCGTCAGCGAAGGCGGTGACGAGACCGGCGACGAAGACGAGCCGGTCGGTGAGCAGGATCTCGTGGAGCTCGTCAAGCAGACCTTCGACGCGCGCGAAATCGACGAGTAGCTGCGGCCCGGCCGTCGTCTCGAAGCCCGGCGCGGGGCGAGGACGATCCCTGTACGCTTGCCGCCGTGGCGATGGACATGAACAAGATGATGCAGCAGGTTCAGCAGATGCAGGAGCAGATGGCAAAGGCTCAGAAGGAGCTTGCGGCCGAGACCGTGGACGCCTCGGCCGGCGGCGGAATGGTCACGGTGAAGGCGAGTGGCGCACTGGAGATCACTGAGATCAAGATCGATCCCAGGGCGATCGACCCCGACGACCCGGAGCTGCTTGCCGACATGGTGCTCGCGGCGGTGAACGAGGCGCTCCGCTCCGCGCAGGGCCTCGTCGAGTCGCGCCTCGGTGGCGCGCTGGGCGGACAGCTCGGCGGGCTCGGCTTGCCCGGCTTCTAGCCGGCTCCCGCACAACCGCCCGCCGCGAAAAACCTGGGGGCCACCCCGAGCCTCCTCCCGCTTTCAGCGTAACGGAGAAATCCGCACGCGTGGGTGACGGGACCGTGGCGAAAGCGTGACTTCCGGCGAGCCTGGCTACCCTGCACGACGTGTTCTCTCCAACCGTCGAGAACCTGGTCGCGCAGCTCACACGCCTGCCCGGGATCGGCACTCGCACGGCGCAGCGTCTTGCCTTCCACCTCCTCTCCGTGTCGAAGGAAGAGGCGGGAGCACTCGGCGCCGCGATCCAGGAGGTGAAGGAGCGCATCCGCTTCTGTCACGAGTGCGGCAACCTCACCGAGGAGGACCTGTGCGAGATCTGCCGCGACGCCCGCCGCGATCACTCGGTCGTCTGCGTGGTCGAGCAGCCGGTCGACCTGATCTCGCTCGAGCGGACACACGAGTTCCGCGGCCTGTACCACGTGCTCGGAGGCGCGCTCTCCCCGCTCGACGGGGTCGAGCCGCAGCATCTCCGGATCGACGAGCTGCTCCGGCGGGTCGATCGAAACGGGGTCGAGGAGGTCGTTCTCGCCACGAACCCGAACATGACGGGCGAGGCGACAGCCGCGTTTCTCGCAGACCGTCTGCGCGGCCGCGTGCGGGTGACGCGACTCGCAAGCGGGCTCCCCGTCGGCGGCGATCTCGAGTACGCCGACGAGGTGACGCTCGGCCGCGCGCTCACCGGCCGCCGCGAGATGTAGAACCGCCGCGACGGCTCCTACACTGTCGCCATGGCGACGACCGAGTACGAGGCCGTCCCAGCCGTCGCCGGCGATGCGAGGGCGCATGTCGGCACGGTCGTGATGAAGTTCGGCGGCACGTCGGTTGCGGACACCGACCGTCTCAAAGGGGTCGCCCGCCGGCTTGTCGAGGCGCGCGAGGCCGGTAACCGCGTCGTGGCGGTGCTCTCCGCCATGGGCGACACAACCGATCACCTGCACGAGCTCGCCCGCCAGATCTCCGAGCGGCCCAACCCCCGCGAGCTCGACATGCTCGTGTCCGTCGGCGAGCGTATCTCCTGCGCGCTCGCGGCCATGGCGATCAACGACCTCGGTCACCAGGCGATCTCGCTGACCGGATCACAGGCGGGGATCGTGACCGACACGGTGCACGGCAAAGCGAAGATCGTGGAGGTCCGGGCGCGCCGCATCCACGAGGCGCTCGACGGAGGCGAGATCGTCCTGGTCGCCGGCTTCCAGGGTGTCTCGACCCAGCTCGACATCACGACCCTCGGTCGCGGCGGCTCGGACACGACGGCCGTCGCCCTGGCCGCCGCGCTCGGGGCGGACGCTTGTGAGATCTACACCGATGTCGAAGGCGTCTACACGGCCGACCCGCGCGTTGTTCCGTCCGCCCGCAAGCTCCATGCGGTCACCTACGAGGAGATGCTCGAGATGGCGGCATCCGGCGCCAAAGTGTTGCAGCTACGCTCGGTCGAGTTCGCCCGCAACCACGGCGTGAGGCTGCACGTGCGCTCGACGTTCACCGGCGAGGACGGCACGTGGGTCAGCGAGGAGGATGAGCGAATGCTCGAGAAGGCGATGATCTCGGGAGTCACCCACACGCTCGAGGAGGCCGTCTACCGCGTGCGCGGGGTCGGGCCGGCGGAGCTCTTCGACTCGCTCGCCGCTGCCGCGGTGAATGTCGACACGATCATCCAGATCGGTGATGAGATCGTCTTCTCCGCTCCCTTCGACGACCGCCGCGAGGCGGCCGCCGCGCTCGATCGACTCGGCGCGCGGTGGAACGAGAGCTCGGATCTCGGCAAGGTGAGCATCATCGGGGCAGGTATGAAGAGCCATCCCGGTGTGGCCGCGCGGACCTTCGCGGCCCTGCGCGATCTAGAGGTCCAGCCGCAGTTCGTCTCGACGTCGCCGATCAAGATCTCGTTCTACGTCCCCCAGGCCGATGTCGAGCGAACGGTGACGACGTTGCACGACGCATTCGACCTCTCGCTCGAGAGTGCCGAGCGCCAGCATGGCTGAGCCGAGACTCGGAGTCGTCGGGGCGACCGGCGCGGTCGGTACGGTGACGCTCGAGCTACTCGCCGAGCGCGGCTACTCGCGGGTGCGGCTCTTCGCCTCGGCGCGATCGGCCGGCAAGCGGCTCCCCTATGGCGACCGGGAGCTACTCGTCGAGGAAGCGACTCCTGAGGCACTCTCCGCCGGTGACCTCGACGTCTGCCTGTTCTCGGTCGGCACGTCCGCCAGCCGCGAGCTCGTCCCGCACGCGGTTCAGGGCGGGGCCGTGGCGGTCGACAAATCGTCTGCCTATCGCCTGGTCGACGGCATTCCTCTCGTTGTGCCGGAGGTGAACGGCGGCCGCGCACTCGAGCACGAAGGGATCATTGCGAATCCGAACTGCTCCACAATTCAGCTGGTCTGTGTGCTCAAGCCTCTGCACGACGCGGCGGGCCTCGATCGTGTGCGGCTCGCGACATACCAGTCCGCGTCCGGCGCGGGCCTGCAGTCCATGGAGAGGTTGCGGGCGCTCGCGCCGGCCGAGGGCAACGTGACAATGGACTGGGACTTCGAGGGGGACGAGTCCGACGAGGAGTCGAAGCTGCGAGCCGAGACACGCAAGATTCTCGAGTTGCCAGCCCTGCCGCTGCAGGCAACGTGCGTGCGCGTGCCGGTCCTCGTCGGCCATGCGCAGGCGGTTTGGGTCGAGACGGTAGAGCCGCTCTCGCCGGAGCGGGCTCGAGACGTGCTTGCGGCGGCGCCGAGCGTGCGCGTGATCGAGCCCTACCCGACGCCGCGGGACGCGGTCGGCCGCGACGAGGTGCTCGTCGGTCGAATCCGGCGGGACACGACCGAGCCCCGTGGGCTCGCTTTCTTCGTCGTGTGCGACAACCTGCGCAAGGGCGCGGCGCTGAACGCATTACAGATCGCGGAGCGCGTCCTCGCGCGGCACGCGCTCGCCGCCTGACCCTCAGCTTTTGCTCGCCGGTCCGCCCCGCCGCCCAAAGTCGCGCTGGCTCGCCGCTCAGTCACAGCCCTGTCACGAGATCTCACGCTTCCCTTCGGCGAGCCGCAACTCAAGAAGGTCGATCAGTTCACGGAGCTCCCGGCGAGCCTCCGTGAGCGTTGCTCGCAGCTCCGCCCGCTGCTCAGGGCTCAGGTTCTTCTTCGCCATCTTCCTCGTCCTCTAGCGCTCGATCCGCTCCAGCGTAGCGTCCAGCTTCATCAGCATCAACATGATCGCGTTGACGTCCTCCGGACTCAGCGGTACACCATCGTTCTGCTCGCTCACGGCCGGAGCATGAAGCTCGAACGAGACGCCCGCAAGATGACCCGCGAGACTACGGCCGCTGCGGCACCGGGGCCGGCACAAGGGCTTCCTTGACGACGCGGAGCACCCGCTCGCGCTTGCCCTCGGCCACCGGCTGCAAGCCACCGAGATCGAGCCGCGCCAGCTCCACCCGCCCCGCGGAGCGCATCGTCCGAAAGCCGAAGTCGGCGAGGAAGTCGCACGGGAAGATCGTCTTGTGTACCTCGAACCGCGCGTACGCCGACTCGCCCTCCCCGTAGCGGAACGCGAACGTCTCGAGCGCCTTCGCACCCCGGTCTTTCGCATCGCCGATAGCGGTGAGGAAGAGCGACTGGAGCACCCACGGGCTGGACCGGTCGACGAGGTATGCGCATGTTACGAGCGCCGCGTCGTCGGAGGGCGGCCCCGCTGGGAGCTCCGCGGCGCGCGGAAACAGCGCCGCCGGCCCGTACTGCATCGAGCCCAGCACGCGGCCGTCGTCGTCGCGGTAGACGGCACCCCAGGCGCCCCAGCCGTCCTCGGCCCTCTCGATCCAGCGCTGCTTGTCGGCCGTGCGACCGGAGCGGGACTGCCACCAGGCACATGCGTGGCAGACGGAGGGAGCTCGCTCGAGCGTGGCCCCCGTGAGCCCGACGATGCGCTGCGTCACCGCCTGGGAAGGCGCCGGAGCGTGAGCTTCCATTTCACCTCCTCCTGGACCTGGCCCGTCGCATCGCCGGCGAGCTGAACGAGGCGACTGACGCTGCCGGTGACGGTCAGCGTCCTCGCGGCGGTCACGAAGAGCCTGCGCTCGTCGAGCGAGCCGGTAACCGCGCCGAGCGGCGCGTCCTCGGAGCCCGTCGCCTCCGCGGGAATGCAGCGAAGCGGGATCTCGCCTTCGTGCTCGAAGCCGGTCAGTGCTAGGCGGCCGGGCGCGACAGGTTGCAACTCGAGACGCCCTGCCGCAAAGCTGAACCCCGGTCCCAGACAGTCGGCGATCTGCGCGGACGGACTGCAGTCGCTCGGATCCCGCGTGGTGCTTCCCGCGCTCGTGAAGTGGCCCGCGAGGCTGCCCACTACGCCCGAAAAGGCCGGTCCCTTGCTTGTCCGCGTCACCCGGACCGTGGTCGCGTGGCGACTTCGAAAGACAAGCTCTTCGTTGCCCGAGCTCCGCTCGGTCGTCGAGCACCCGTTCTCGAGATTCGTTCCCCTGGCGATCCAAGCTCGCTTGACCGATACCGAGACGATTGCGCCGAACCGCGCCGTTTTCGCGGGCGGCGTCGCGCTTACGGCCGCGGTCAGCACCGCCGCGAGCGTGGCTGCGAGCAAACAGGCGACGGCGGCCTTTCGCACGGTTGACGCAGGTTACTCGGAGACCGGCCACCTTCCGGAGCGAGGTGCAGCCCTTCGGGCTCTGCGTCGAACCAATCCTCCCCGCGGTTCACCACCGCGCGCAGGCCGAGAAGCCATATGCGCGAGCGGCCGCGTGCGCCTTGTTGATCAGTGCGCTCGCCCGCCTGGCCGCGGCGTTGTAGGAGGCGCCGTTGCCGGACTTGGCCGCCTCGATCACGCCCGCGATGCCCTTGTTGATCGCGATGTCGGCGAGATGGATGGCGTTGGCGATGGTAGCTCGATCGGACGACGGAGGAGCCAACTGCCGCACGGCCGCGAGTGCCCGCCGGTCGATCGCCAGCCACTTGCCGCCGATCGACGCGACCTTCGAGCGCGAGTTGGCCCTCCCGAGCTTGCGAACCTGCGCAGACGCGGACGAGCAGATCGCGTCGGCCTTCCCGATGTACTGCTGCTTGGTGAGCTGCGAGCTTGCGGTCGCCGTGCCGGATGCGATCGCCGCCGCAGCGAGAGCCAAGCCGAGCGCGAGGAACATTGCGCGCATCATCTGCCTCCTTCTGTCGATTCCCATCTGGCGAGTGTGAGCTTCTGACGCTCAAACCGCTTCGGGGAAACCCCTAGCTGCCGCCGCAGGTTGCGATCGCTTCAACCCGTTCGGTCCAGTTGCTCCAGCACGAGCTCGGTTGCCTCGGGCCGCGCGAAGAAACGGAACGGGACGAAGGTCGTCCCGAGCCCCGCGGAGACGTGGAGCACGCCGCCCGGCACGCGGTAGAGCCCATGCCAGTAGGCCGGCCGCAAGTGCGCGAGCCGCAGCTTTCCACCCGGGTAGGGCAGTGCGATCTGCCCGTCGTGCATGTGCCCGGCGAGGATCAGGTCGAACGCGCCCGGCGGCAGCCGCTGCGCCTCCTTCGGGTAGTGGAGCAGCAGGATTTGAAGGTCGGCGTCAGGGCTCACCAGCTCCTCGGGTTGCGTGCGCCGCCGCCGGAACCGAGCGCGCGGGTCGGAGCCCGCGATGTAGACCCGCCTGCCTCGCAGCTGCAGTGTGACGCCGTCGTCCGCCAAGAGAGTGGCGCCTTCGAGGTCATGAAGGGCCGTCTCCTGCGAAAACGGGTCACGGCTGATCGCAAAGTCATGGTTTCCGAGGATCGCGTAGCAGTGCGGCAGGCGAGCCAGCAGCTCGCGCAAGCGCCTCTCACCGCGCCGGCGCGACAGCAGGTCACCCGTGACGAGCACGAGATCCGGCGCCCGCTCGACCGCCCACTCGACCGCGCGCTCGGCCGCGCGTGCTCCACGGGATGCGGCGCCGAGGTGGAAGTCCGACAGGTGGACGATCCGCAGGCCTTCGAGCTCGGGCGGCAGTCCGGGGAGCGGCACTCGGACCGAGCTCAACCGCACCCAGCCCGCCTCGAACCAGCCCCAGCCGACAGCAGCGCCCGCCGCGAGCCCGAGGCCGGCCGCGACCAGTCGCGCCGCCGAGCGCGTGTCGGGCGCCCTGGTCGACTTTCGGGACAGGCCCTTAAATGACGTCGAGCTTCTCGAGCACGGGCCGGACCGAGACGACGTGCCGCTTGAACTTCAGCTCCGACTCCTCGATTCCCGCCGCAACACCGATCAGCTGGGAGAGGTGCAGGATCGGCATCGCGAAATCCTTGCCGGTCGTATCGCGCAGCTTCGACTGCCACGCATCGAGCGAAAGATGGCACAGCGGGCACGGCGTCACCATCACGTCGGCGCCGGCCTCCATCGCCTGCTCGATTGGCTGGATCAGCTCACCGAGGGCCGTCTCCTCGCGGGCCTGGATGATCGGGAAGCCGCAGCACTTGATCTTTGCCGGATAGTCGATTGCCTCGCCGCCGCAGGCCTCGATGATCGCCTCGAGCGACCAGGGCCGGTCGGGATCCTCGAAACCGAGGAGCTTCGACGGCCGCAGGATCTGGCAGCCGTAGAACGGCGCGACCCGGAGGCCCTTGAGCCCGCGGTGGGCCGTCTCCTTCAGCCGCTCGTAGCCGTCGCCCTCCGCGATCAGCCACAGCAGGTGCTTGACCTCGACGCCGCCGTCGTAGGCCGGCACGCCGACGGTCTCGAGGTTCCGGTTGACGCGCGCCCGCAACGCGTCGTCGTTCTGCAGCTGGAAGTTCGCCTGCCGCAGGTTGAGCGTGCAGACATTGCAGACAGTCATCAGCGTGTCGGCGCCAGTCGCCTCGGCGTAGGCGAGGATGCGAGCGTTCAGGTGGAGGTAGTAGTCCGGCTCTGCCTCGTGGATGTCGCCGGCGCCGCAGCAGGTGACCGACTCGAGCTCCTCCAGCTCGAGGCCGACGCGCGGCGCGAGCGCCTTCGTCGATGTGTCCAGCTCCTTCGCCGAGAGCGACGCCAGGCAGCCCTTGTAGTACGCGACCTTCTGCATCAGTGGCCCGCGGGCGCCGGTTCCTTGCCCGGCGTGATCTCGGCGATGTCGCGCTTTGCGCCGCCCGCGTCGGTCCGCTCGATGCGCGCGAGCGCGCGCTCACCCTGGACGATCCCCGCGGCGCCGTCGAAGCCCTGGTCGGCGATGACGCCGCGAAGCGCCCTTGCCTCGCTCACGTTCTCGGCTACGTGCGGCGGGACCGGGATCGGCACCTTGCCGTGGCGCGCGAGCCCGAGCGCGAACTTCGCCTGCTTGATCGCCGAGACGACACCCTGGGTCTTCGGTACGAGCTCCGTCTCCCGCAGCCATCCGGTCGTCATCGCAGAGCGGACGAACCACTTCGCGTGCTTCGCCCCGAGGTCGTGGTCGACGCCGCGCTTCATCGACTCCGCGCCGAGCTTCGCGATCGAGTCGCGCGGATCCACCCCCTTCGGGCAGCGTTCGTTGCAGAAGTAGCAGCGGGTGCAATCCCAGATGCCGTGCTCGCCGTTGTACTCGTTCAGGCGCTCGATGTCCGCCTGGTCGCGCGGGTCGCCCACGAACCGGAAGCCCTTCGCGAGCGCAGCCGGCCCGAGGAAGTCGGGGTCGGACTCCATCGAGTTGCACTCGGAGACGCAGCAGCCGCACATGATGCAGAGCGCCTCCTTGTGAATCGGGTTCATCTGCTCCTGCGAGAAGCGGAACTCCTGCTCGGGCACCTCGTGGTAGCCCGGCTGGAGCCACGGCTTCATCGCCCGGATCTTGTCCCAGAAGGGATCCATGTCCACGACGAGGTCCTTGACGATCGGCAGATTCCCCATCGCCGAGATCACCGGGACGTGCCCGGCTCTGACGATGTCGTACATGCGCGTCTTGCACGCGAGCACCGCGCCGCCGTCCATCCGCATGCCGCACGAGCCGCAGATCATCATCCGGCAGCTCTTGCGGTACGAGAGCGTGCCGTCGACCCGATCCTTGATCAGGTCGAGCACGTCGAGCAGGGTCACCCAGTCGGGCGCCTCCACCTCGTACTCCTTCAGCGCGCGCTCGCCCGTCTGCGAGTCGTAGCGCCAGATCTTGAGCTTGACGTCCATCGTCTCGCTTCCGGGACGCGGCGCCAGGTGCTGCATCGAGGACATCAGTGCCCCTTCCGGTCTAGTACTTCCTCTCCTGGGGTTGCCAGTTGGTCATCGTCACGGGCTCCCACGAGAGCTCCGGCTGCCCGTCTCGCCAGCTCACGAGGGTGTGCCGCAGGAAGCTCGCGTCGTCGCGGCTCGGATAGTCCTCGGGTCGCGCGTGCGCGCCGCGGCTCTCCCTGCGCTCGATGCCGGCGGGAATCATGCAGGCGGCGAGCTCGAGCAGGAACCCGAGCTCGAGCGCCTGCGTCAGGTCGGTGTTGAAGAGCTCGCCCTTGTCCTCGACGACGACGCGCTCGTAGCGTTGCCGCAATCCGGCGATGATCTCTCCCTGACGCCGCATCTGGTCGTCCCGTCGGAACACCCCGAAGTTCTCGTGCATCGTGGACGCGAGCTCGTCTCGAATCGTCCACGGACGCTCGCCCTCGGTGCGATCGAGCAGTCGGCCGAGTTGACGCTCGGCGTCCGTCTCCTGCGAGCGCGGAACCTCGACCGTCGTGTGCGAGAGCGCCCACTCGGCGGCATGCGCGCCTGCTCGCTTGCCGAAGGTGATCGTCTCCATCAACGCGTTGCCGCCCAGACGATTCGCACCGTGCACGGAGATGCAGGCACACTCCCCGGCCGCATAGAGCCCGGTGAGGCTCGTCTGTCCCCACACGTCCGTGTCGACGCCGCCCATGTGGTAGTGGGCGCCCGGACGAACCGGAATCGGCTCGTGGATCGGGTCGACGCCCGCGAAGACCATCGAGAGCTCGCGCGTTCCGTGCAGGCGGTCGATGATCTTGTCGGCACCCAGGTGTCGGAGATCGAGCAGGACGTTGCCGTCCACACCACGCCCCTCGTCGATCTCTGTCTGCTCGGCCCGCGAGATGACGTCGCGGCTCGCGAGCTCCATCGTGTTCGGTGCGTAGCGCTCGAGGAAGCGGTCGCCCTCGGAGTTCAGCAGATAGGCGCCCTCGCCGCGGCACCCCTCCGTGATGAGAACGCCGGTGGGGGCAAGAGTCGTCGGGTGGAACTGCATCATCTCCATGTCCTCGAGCGGCACACCGACGCGGAGGGCCATCGCCATGCCGTCCCCGGTGCACGCGTAGGCGTTCGTCGTGCCGGTGTAGAGCCGACCGGCCCCGCCCGTGGCGAGAATGACCGTCTTCGCGCCGATCGACTTGAGGCCGCCGTTCAGGAGGTCCCAGGCGATCACACCCTGGCACCGGTCGTCGTTCACCACGAGCTTCCAGGCGAAGAACTCCTCGTAGGTCTGCAGCTCCCGCCTCATCATCTGCTCGTACAGGACGTGAACGAGGACGTGGCCCGTGATGTCTGCCGCGTACGCCGTGCGCGGCTCGCCGGCGGCGCCGAACGGCCGTTGCGCAATGCGGCCGTCCTCGGTGCGCGAGAAGACGGCGCCCCAGCGCTCCAGCTGGTAGACGTCCTCCGGCGCCTCGTCGCAGAGGATCTGGATCGCGTTCTGGTCGCCGAGAAAGTCGGAGCCCTTCACCGTGTCGAACGCGTGCTTCTCGGGGTCGTCCTCCGACGCGTTGCCGAGAGCGGCGTTGATCCCACCCTCCGCCGCGCCGGAGTGGCTGCGTACCGGGTGGATCTTCGAGATGAGTGCGACGTCGGCGCCCGCGTCGTGGGCCTCGATGGCCGCGCGCATGCCCGCGCAGCCGGCCCCGACGACGAGTACGTCGTGCTTCGCTTCCATCCTCGCCTGACGCTATCGCAAAGGCATGCGCTCAGAGTTCGTATCGCTCGCCGCGAGGGGACAAAGCTCGACGTATCGCGTGTCATTCACCGCGGCCACTTTCCTTTCCCACAGCCAACAAACCGTGAGGATGGGAAGATGCGAGCGTAATGGCATTGCCCACGGGAACCGTCACGTTTCTCTTCACCGACGTCCACGGCTCGACGGAGCTGGTAAAGAGGCTGCAGGAGCGCTATGGGGAGGTGCTCGCTGGGCATCGCGGTCTGCTTCGCGCTGCGTTCGCCGAGTGCGGCGGCACGGAGGTGGATACGCAGGGCGATTCCTTCTTCGTCGCCTTCGCCCGCGCGCCCGATGCGGTCGCGGCCGGCATCGGCGCTCAGCGTGCGCTTGCCGACTATTCCTGGCCGGGCGACATTCCGGTTTCCGTCCGCATGGGTCTCCATACCGGCGAGCCCTACCTTGGCGAACACGGCTACACCGGCGTCGCCCTACACCGAGCGGCCCGAATCTGCACGATCGCGCATGGAGGCCAGGTGCTGCTCTCGCGCTCGACGGCGGGGATCGTCGACGACGAGGACATTCCGGGCGTTGCCCTGCGCGACCTCGGCGAGTACCGTCTCAAAGACATCGATCGGCCCGAGCGGATCTTTCAACTCGTGATCGAGGGGCTGCCGAGTGCGTTCCCGCCGCTACGGACGTTCGATCGGCAGACTCCGCTGACCGGTACCGTGACGATCGTCTTGACCGAGGGGAGGCGAATGATGCGCCTCTCCCGCGAGCTCACGCCAGAGCAGTTTGGCGCACTCCTCAACGAATATCAGAGGCTCCTGCGAGAAGTGTTCGAAGGCATGGACGCACGCGAGGTGGAGGTGGCGATGGACTCAGTGCTGGCGGCTTTCCCGACGGCGAAGCACGCCGCCCTTGCGGCAGCTGCCGCTCAGCGGGCCGTCGCAGCCCACGAATGGCCGCACGGCCTGAAGGCAGCGGTGAGCGTCGCACTCCATTCCGGGAAGGCAGGGATCGGCTGGGTCGGCCCGGCGGCGCTACGCTGCTCCGAGCTCTGCGACGCCGCCGAGGGCGGGCAGATCTTTATGTCGCAGGCGACGGCCGGCCTGCTCGAGGACGAGAATCTCGGCGAGCTGTCGGTACGGGATCTCGGCGAGCAGCAGACCAGACGGACCCAGCGCGCGGTGCGCGCTTACGAGCTCGTCGTCCCTTGATGGGGCGGCTCTCTACCGTTCGCCTGAGCATCAGAACGTGTACGAGCGCTGACGCGACAGGCTGAAGCCGTGCCCCGTCCGGTTCGTGCAGCGCAGGGCGGCCGCGCTCGAGCGACACGTGAACCCGCCGCGGCGCCACGTCTGGCCGTACCTGAGAATCGGCGCCCGATTGTTGTAGACGGTGTCCCCCGCGCAGTTCGGCCCCGCCCTCCCGGTTGGGCGCATCGCGTAGCCCGTCCAGTCGAGCTCGCACGTTCCACGCGGTTTCGGCTTGACACCGCTCAGCACGTCGCAGCGAAGCTCCGTCGGGCTGGTCGAGAGCAGGCTGCCGATGTTCTTCGACGGCATCCGGAAGAACTCGAGGCGGGCCTGCGAGCCCCGGGCGGCCTGGGCGCCGGCTGCGAGGGTCAAACCCAGCAGGAGGGCCGTGGCCGGACGTGCGAGTCGCATCGCGCGAGATGTTAGATGGTGACAGCGCGAACGCGACCACGAATGCGGCCGCCGATTCGGACGTTCTCGGCCCAGGCGACCCGGCGGCTCTCGATCGAGAGCCCGATCGGCGTTCCGGCGGCCGTTGCCACGTGCTGCTGGACGTCGCTCGCTCCGGTCAGCGACAGAATGGTGCGACCGACGCGGTAGACGACCGTCCCACCCGCCGCGGAGAGATCGACGGGAGCTCCGGCGACGCCGGTGCTTCTGATCGGTGCGCCTGTGGCCGCGCTGAAGCGCTCGATCCTGCGCGTCCCGACGTCCTGGGTGATGACAGCGGCGGTCGTCGCCGAGAGAGCGACGTCGAGCACCGTCCCGCGCGGGGTGAACTTCGCGATCAGTGCGCCGGTGCGGGCGCTGCGGATCTGCACGGGATCGTTCGGAACCGGGTGGGGCTCGACGCCGGCGCAGCAGCCCTTGATCTCGGAGCGGTCCGCCGGCACGACGGCGATTCGGCCGGAAGAGGCGGCAATCGCCGCTGCCGGAGGCGTTCCCACGAGCGAGCGCCGGACGCCGCCCACAACCGCTCGCACGGGAAATCCCGTCACGTGCAGCGAGCACGGCGGACAGTCCGGGCCGTTGAACTCGCGGACGTAGGTGCTCGAGTAGACCAGAGTCGCTCCATCGCCGGCGGCGCCGACGAGGAAGGCACCCCACTCCCGCTCGACTTGCTCGAGATCCTCGAGATCGCGCTGCTTCGACCCGGGCGCGGCTGTGTAGATGGTCCCGTAGCGGTTATTCGACGCGGTTTTCAGATAGCCCCCCCACACAGCGCGCTTCCCGGCCAGCGCGAGCGACCAGGAGGCCGGCTCGAAGCAGTACGAGCCGCCGGTGTTGCCGAGGAGCGTCCGCTTGCTCGCCGGCAGCGCGCCGAGCCGGACCTTGCAGTCGGAAGCCCACGCAATCCGACCGCCGTCCTGCGCGAAGGCGTCGACTCGCTTTTGGGCGACGAGCAACGTCCTGGGAGCGGCCACCTGCCGAGCTCCCGCCGCCCCCGTGAGAAAAGCGGGCGCTACGCCCGCTGCCGCGAATCCGGCTGCAAGTCCGGCGGCGAAGACGAAAACCCTCATGGATCGACGCTAGCACCGACCCGTTATGGGCAAGCAAAGGGTTTGTTAGAGCCGCGGACCCGCGCTTACAACTGCCTCGCCGGCATCCGCGAACTTCGCGGAGTTCTCCCGGAACATGAGCGCGAGCTCGCGTCCCTTACGATCGTAGGCGTCGGGATCACGCCACGTCGCGCGGGGGTCGAGCAGGCGCTGGTCGACGCCCGGGACGTCGACGGGTACCTCGAAGCCGAACAAGGGGTCGACGCGATACTCGGCGCCGTCCAGGTCCCCCGCGAGCGCGGCAGCGAGCAGCCCCCGGGTCGCCGCGATCGGCATTCGCCTGCCCTCGCCGTACGGCCCACCCGTCCAGCCCGTGTTGACGAGCCAGACCGCGGTGCGGTACCGCTCCAGCCTCTCCCCGAGCAGGCGCGCGTAGACGGCCGGTGGCTGCGGCAGAAACGGAGCGCCGAAGCAGGACGAGAACGTCGGCTGCGGCTCCTGGACGCCGATCTCGGTACCGGCGAGCTTCGCCGTGAAGCCCGAGAGGAAGTAGAAGAGCGCCTGCTCGCGCGTCAGGCGAGCAATCGGCGGGAGGATGCCGAACGCGTCGGCTGTCAGGAAGATGACCGAGGCCGGGTGGCCGGCACGCTTCTGCGGCAACGCGTTGTCGATCTGCTCCAGCTTGTAGGCGCCCCGGGTGTTCTCCGTCTTCGAGTCGTCGTGGAGATCGAGGATGCCGCGCTCGTCGGCGACGACGTTCTCGAGCACCGTGCCGAAGCTGCTCGTCGCCTCGAAGATCTGGGGCTCCGCCTCGGGTGACAGCCGGATCACCTTCGCGTAGCACCCACCCTCCAGGTTGAAGATCCCGCGATCGCCCCAGCCGTGCTCGTCGTCGCCGATCAAGTGGCGTGACGGGTCGGCTGAAAGCGTCGTCTTTCCGGTTCCAGAGAGTCCGAAGAAGACCGCGACGTCTCCGTCGTCGCTGACGTTCGCCGAGCAGTGCATCGGCAGAACGCCCTCGAGCGGGAGGCGGTCGTTCATGACCGTGAAGATCGACTTCTTGATCTCGCCCGCGTAGTACGTGCCGCCGATCAAGATCTCGGTGCGACTCGGGTGAAGCACAACGAAGGTGCCGCTGCGCGTTCCGTCCTCTTCGGGGTCGGCCTCCACCTCGGGCGCGTGGAGGACGAGTGCTTGCGGCTCGTAAACTGATAACTCATCCTCGGTCGGATCGATGAAGAGCGTCTTCGCGAAGAGAGCGTGCCAGGGGCTCTCGGTGATCACGCGAACGCCGAGCCGGTGCGCTGGATCCGCTCCGGCAAACGCGTCGACGACATACAGGTCGCGCCCGCCGAGGTGCGAGGTCACCTTCTCGCGCAACCCTTCGTAGCTTTCCTCGTCGAGCGATGGATTGACGTCGCTCCACCAGATCCGCTCCTCCGAGCCCCCCTCACGAACGAGGTACTTGTCCTGCGCGGAGCGCCCCGTGTGACTTCCGGTATCGACCACCAGAGGTCCTCCCTCCGCCAACCGGCCGTCGCCCCGAGCCAGTGCGTGGCTGTAGAGCATCGACGTCGTCGGCCGCCAGTAGACGTGCCCCCCAGCCTGGATGTCGTGTTGCTCCAGGCCCGCGCGAGCCGTCCGCTTCGTCGTCGTCGCCATCGAGAGATCTCCTTTCGCACCGCGAGCTAGAAGCATGGCTGCAGCGCGTGAGATGGTGATGTCGAGCCGTATCCTAGCGCCCGTCCCATGCCGATTGCCCGCGTAAACGGCGTTGCGCTCCATTACGAGCTGAGCGGGTCCGGTGAACCCATCGTGCTCGTCCACGGCTCGTGGGACGACGCCTCGAGCTGGCGGCGCGTCGGCCCGGCGCTCTCCCGCTCGCACCGGGTGCTCGTCTACGACCGCCGAGGCCACACGCGCAGCGAGCGCCCCGAGAGCCCCGGCAGTCTGGGCGAGGACGCCGCTGATCTCGGAGCGCTCCTCGAACTGCTTGACCTCGCGCCGGCTCACGTTGCGGCAAACTCGCTCGGGGGAACGATTGCGCTTCGCCTCGCCGGCGAGCAACCGGGGCTCTTCCGCAGCCTCGCCGCGCACGAGCCGCCCCTCTTCGCGCTGCTCGAGCGAGATCCCGAGGCGCTCGCGCTCACGAAGCGAGCGCGAGCCGGGATGGCCGCCGTCGTCGAGCGGCTCGAGGCCGGCGACGACGAGGCGGGCGCGCGACTCTTCGTCGACGACCTCACCTTCGGCCCGGGCTCGTGGGCCGGGATGTCCGCCGGCCTGCGGGGAATGTTCGTCGCGAACGCACCCACCTTCCTCGACGAGAGCCGTGACCCGGAGCAGCTTCGGATCGACCTTTCGCCGCTGCGCGCCTTCGACCGGCCGGTGCTGCTCACGCACGGCTCCGACAGCAGGCCTCATCTGGTGAAGCCGCTCGACTACGTGGCGCAGGCCCTGCCCCGGGCGCAGCGACTGACGTTCCTGGGCGCGGGGCACGTTCCGCATGCGACGCACCCGGAGGAATACGTGTCCGCCCTGACGAGCTTTCTGAGCTACGCGCTGCCGGAGGCCTGAATCCGATAGATGATCCCTCGCCCGTAGTCCGCGACCAGTAGAGCTCCGAGCCGGTCGACGGCGACCGCAAGGGGATGGTCGAAGCCGCTCGCGAACACGGAGACACGCGCTCGAGCCCCGTCTCCCGCAGGGTCGAGCCGGACGCGCACGAGGCGCCGCCCGAAGCCGTGCCCGAAGTACGTGCCCCACTCGGCGACGAACAGATTTCCCCTGTACGGGGGCGGAAAGGCTCCTCCGTCATAGAAGGCCATGCCGTCCGCCGAGGAGTGCGGCTCCAGATACGCCGCCGGCCGTGAGGTCCCCGTGCAGCGGCCCGCGAGGCGAGGCGACGCCGCGCTGGGCCAGCAGCGGGGCCAGCCGAAGAACCGTCCGGGTCGGATCTCGACCACGGCCTCGGCCGGCTCCCTCTTGCCGAGGTCGTCGCGGCCGTTGACCGACGCGAAGAGGCGCCGCGTGCCCGGCTGAATTGCGAGCCCAAACGGGTTGCGAAGACCGCTCGAGACCACTCGCAGACCCCTGCCGTCGGGTCGAACCGAGAGGACGGCGGCGCTCAGCCTGCTTGGCTCCTTGCACGCGTTGCACGTCGAGCCGCTTCCGAAGTACAGGCGCCCGTCTCGCCCAACGACGACGTTGTCCTGCTGGTGCAGCCCGAAGGGCAGACCGGCGACGAGAGCGGTCCTCCGGCCTCCCGCCAGCCGCCAGAGCGTTCCCTGCGCCGAGACGATGAGCGTCCGGCCCAGCCACGCGAGCCCGAGCGGCGTCCGGAAGCCTCGGGCAACAACCGCAGGTGCGTGCGACCGGGGCCGCGCCATGACCACCTGCCCGCTCTCCTCGGTGACGTACAGGCGTCCTCCCGGGCTGAACGCGATCGCCGTGGGCCTGTGCAGGCCACTCGCGTAGACCTGGACACGGAAGCCACGCGGCACACGGATGGACGTTGCCTGGGGAATGGCGTCGAGTCGCCCGTTCGACCCCGGCGCGCCGCCCGAGGGGACGGCCAGGCAGGCGAGAGTTGCCACGAGGAGGAACGTCGACCGGCGCATCGGTGCAGTCTTGCTGGAAGGCAAACGACCGTGCAGGGCGAATAGCTCCACCCCGTGGACCCGAAGACCACGATCGAGCGATTCCTCGCCAGCCCGGCTCTCTCCGACGCGACCCGGCGCGCGTACCGCGTGGACGTCGAGGAGTTCGACGCCTGGCTGCGCAGCTGCGGAACACGGCTCGACAAGGTCGACGTCGAGGTACTCGCTGCCTACGCCGCCGAGCTCGGCTCGGCCCGGCCCGGCCGCAACCCGCGCCGGCTCGCGCCGGCGACGATCGCGCGCAAGCTGGCCGCCGTTCGAGCGTTCCTTCGTTTTGCCCTCGGTCCCGGCCGCGTGCCGGACGTCCCGGGCCCGCGACGAGTTCGGAGGCTGCCGGACCCGCCGAAATCGGCCGAGATCGAGGCGACCCTCGAGAGCCTGGAGAGCGACGATCCGTTCGGGCTTCGGAACCGAGCTCTCGTCGAGCTCGTCTACTCCGCCGGCCTACGGAGCCGCGAGGCGATCGATCTCGATCTTGCCGATGTCGACTTCGAGCAAGAGCTCGTGCGAGTCCGCGGAAAGGGAGGCAAGGAGCGCGCGATACCGCTCGGCGAGGAGGCCGCCTACCGGCTCGGCCTGTACCTCCGTGACGCCCGGCCGGTGCTCGTACGAGGAGCGGAGAACGCTCTCTTCCTCTCCGCCCGCGGGCGCAGGCTCGACACGAGCATGCTCCGGCGGCTGCTTCCGAATCCGCACCGCATGCGGCACGCGTTCGCGACTCACCTGCTCGAGGGCGGTGCCGACCTGCGGACGATCCAGGAGCTGCTGGGGCACAGCTCGCTGTCGACGACCCAGGTCTACAGCCACGTCGACGGGCGCCGCCTGCGCCGCGTCTACGACCGGTCGCATCCGCGTTCGTAACGAGTGTGCGGAAGGTGTCCGCCACCGTCGTCCACGATCCGGATCTCGAGCGCTTCCTTGCATTCCTGACCGCTCAGCGCGCCCCTCGCACCGTCGACGCCTACCGCCGCGACCTCCGGGCCTTCGGCGCGTGGCTCGGCCGCCCCTTGCGTTCCGTCTCGGTCGAGGACGTCGAAGGCTACCTCGCCGCCCAGAGAGCCGCCGGACGGTCAGCCGCGACGATCGCCCGCCGGGCGGCCGCCATCCGGTCGCTGTTTCGCCATCTCGTCCTGATCGGAGTGCGAGACGACAACCCGGCCACCGAGGTCGCCTTGCCGCGACGGACGAGGCGCCTGCCCCGCACGCTCTCGCCACGCGAGGCGGAGCGCCTGATCGAGGCGACCTCCGGTACGACGCCGCGAGCTCTTCGCGACGGCGCCATCGTCGAGCTGCTCTACGGCGCCGGACTCCGCGTCAGCGAGGCAGTCTCACTCGACCGGGGCGCGGTCGACCTCGACGAGCGGCTCGTCCGCTGCACGGGCAAAGGAAACAAGGAGCGGATCGTGCCTGTCGGTCGACAGGCAGTCGAAGCGCTCCGCCGCTACCTCGCCCGGGGCCGTCCCCATCTCGACAGACGGCACCGGCCGGAGCTCTTTCTGAACGCGCAGGGCGGTGCGCTAACGCGCGCGGGCGTCTTTCTGATCCTGCGGCGGATCGCCGAACGCGCCGGGCTCGACCCCCAGCGCGTCCATCCGCACTTGCTCAGACACTCGTTCGCGACGCACCTGCTCGAAGGAGGCGCCGACCTCCGCAGCGTCCAGGAGATGCTCGGCCATGCCGACCTGGCCACCACCGAGCTCTACACGCACATCAGCGACCGGCGCAGGCGCGAGGTCTATTTCCAGGCGCACCCCCACGCACGCCGAGCGCCTTAGCGAGTCGCCGCACGCTTCCTGAGCACGCCGGCAGTACGAGTCGCCGTCGCCCGCACGTTCGGCTCCTGCTCCTCGTCTTCGCCGAGCCCGTGCAGGAGCACGATCGTGTCTCGCTGGGGCGAGCCGTTTCGCAGGCAGAGAATCGCCAGTCGCCGGACGGCGGTGTTCGGGTCAGTGGTTGCGAGCGTGTGCAGGAGCGGGCGCACCGAGTTGACCGGGCCTGGGCTCTCCTGCGACATCAGCTCGAGCGACACCAGCGCCGACCCGCGACTCGCCGGGCTCTCGTCGTCGAGCCCGCGGCGGAGCAGCTCGAGTTTCTGGCGAAAGCGAAATTGACCGATCGCGCGGTAGGCGATTGCGCGGTCGCGGTAGTCCTCGCTGCGGGCCGCGGCCTCGAGATCGTCGGCCCAGCGCGCGCGGAGGTCCGCGAGCTCACGCTCGGCACCGCGCCGGGCCAGCTCGTCGGCCTGCTCGGCCGCCTCGACGAGACTCAAGTCGGAACTGGCGCCTGTCCGACCGACGATGCCGGTCGGCTGGATGGGCCGACGTACTGGGCGGACGGCCGGATCAGCCGGCCCGTCCGCTTCTCCTCGAGAATGTGGGCCGACCAGCCGGCCACTCGGGCGCAGGCGAACATGGCGGGCGTCAAATCGGGCGGAATGTCGGCGACATCGAGCACGACGGCCGACCAGAACTCGACGTTCGTCGCGAGCACGCGCTCCGGATGGCGGCGCGACAGCTCCTCGAGGGCGATCCGCTCGAGCTGCTCGGCCACCTCGAAGCGGGGCGACTCCAGCTCGCGCGCTGTCCGGCGAAGCAGCCGGGCGCGCGGGTCCTCGGCGCGGTAGATCCGATGCCCGAAGCCCATGATCCGCTTGCGGCGGTCGAGCAGCTCGCGCACGTACGCCTCGGGATCGCCCGACGAGGCAACCTCGTCCAGCATCGGAATCACCCGCGCGGGGGCGCCCCCGTGCAGCGGGCCGGACAGCGCTCCGACCGCCGCCGACATCGCCGCGCCGCAGTCGCCGCCCGTCGAAGCCACGATTCGTGCGGTGAAGGTCGACGCGTTGAGGCCGTGCTCGGCCGTGCAGATCCAGTAGGTGTCGATCGCTTTCGCGTGGCGAGGATCGGCCTCGCCGCGCCAGCGCAGCAGGAACTTCTCCGCGGCCGTCTCGCCATGGGCCACGACCTCGTCGGGGATGGGTCGCCGTCCGGGCCCCCGGGCCGCCTGCGCGACGATCGACATCATCGTGGCGGAGAGACGCGCCAGATCGTCGCGCGCCTCGTCGGGCTCTGCGTCGACGAGCTTCTTCAGCTGCCATTCGGCCGACAGACGAGCCGTTGCCGACTGCAGGTCCGAGGGCGCGTTGCCGGTCGGATCGGCGAGCACGAACGGCTCGGGATCGGGCATGCCCGGCTCGAAGGACTCGTCGACCAGGAGGCCCCAGACCTGCTCGTACGGGTACTGCCCGACGAGCTCCTCGATATCCACGCCGCGGTAGCGGAGCGAGCCTCCCTCGCGGTCCGGCTCGGCAATCTCGGTCCGGAACGCGACGACGCCCTCCAGGCCTGGTCGAAAGTCGTTCATACGGTCGGCAGCCGCGGCTGTCTGGAGCCGGGAGCGTGAAGAACGTGGCAGCAGGTGCCGCCAGGCCGAACGTGTGGCGTGTTCACGGCCCGCAATCTACCTGACCATCGTTAGAGTCCCGGCGCCGTGGCACACCGCGTAACGCTGATCCCGGGGGACGGAATCGGGCCCGAGTTGACCGAGGCGACACGCCGGGTGCTCGAGGCGACGGGCGTCCCTTTCGACTGGGACGTCCAGCACGCAGGCAGCGACGTGATGGACGCGTACGGCGGCAATCCGTTGCCGGACCAGGTGCTCGAGTCGATCAAGGACAACGGCGTCGCTCTGAAGGGCCCGATCACGACGCCGGTCGGCGGCGGCTTCCGCTCCGTCAACGTGACACTTCGAAAGACGCTCGATCTCTACGGGCAGGTCCGCCCCTGCAAGAGCTACCGCGGGGTTCGCTCTCGCTACCAGGACGTCGACCTGATCATCGTGCGCGAGGCGACCGAGGATCTCTATGCCGGCATCGAGTTCGAACAGGGTACGCCCGAGGCGCGCGGCCTGATCTCGTGGATCGAGGAGCACTCGGGAGCAGTGGTGCGCCAGGACTCGGGGCTCTCCGTCAAGCCGATCTCGGTGGAGGGAACCCGCCGGATCTTCGAGTTCGCGTTCGACTACGCCCGCCGGAACGGCAGGCGCAAGGTGACGGCCGTGCACAAGGCGAACATCATGAAATTCTCCGACGGGCTATGGCTGCGGGTCGCTCGTGAGGTGGCCGAGGGCAATTCCGACGTCGAGTTCGACGACCGGATCGTCGACAACCTCTGCATGCAACTCGTGCAGCGGCCCGAGGAGTACGACGTGCTCGTCCTGCCGAACCTCTACGGCGACATCGTGTCCGACCTCGCTGCCGGGCTCGTCGGCGGTCTCGGCCTCGCGCCGGGCGCGAACTTCGGTACTCACGCCGCCGTCTTCGAGCCGACGCACGGCTCGGCACCGAAGTACGCGGGCCAGAACAAGGCGAACCCGATGGCGATGATGCTCTCGGGAGTGCTCATGCTCCGCCACCTCGACGAGCTCGCTGCGGCCGACCGGCTCGAGCATGCGATCGCCGGCGTGGTCGCCGAGGGGAAGAGCGTGACCTATGACATGAAGCCGCGGCGAGACGACCCGACCGCGGTCGGCACCAGCGATGTCGCCGAGGCGATCGTCGCCAAGCTCGGGGCCGCGGTGGCAGCGCGGTGAGCGAGCTCAGTGTGGGCCAGCACGATTTCACGCCTTTCAGGGGTCGGCGGAAGGTAACTGTGGTTGGCGCCGGCAACACCGGCGCGACCTGCGCTCAGGTGCTGGCCCAGCGCGATTCCGCCGATGTCGTCCTCACGGACATCAAGGAGGGCTTGCCGCAGGGCAAGGCGCTCGACATCAATCAGATGGGGCCGATCCTCGGCTTCGAGGCAACCATCGTTGGCACGAACACCTACGAGGAGACCGCCGGCTCGGACGTCGTCGTCATCACCGCGGGCCTGCCACGGCAGCCGGGTATGAGCCGGGACGACCTCGTGACGACGAACGAGAAGATCGTGAGGTCCGTCACCGAGCAAGCGGTCGCGCAATCACCGGACGCCGTCATCATCGTCCTCTCGAATCCGCTCGACGCAATGTGCCACGTCGCGCAGCGGGCTTCCGGATTCCCGAAGGAGCGCGTCTTCGGCCAGGCTGGAATTCTCGACACCGCTCGCTTCCGCACCTTCGTCGCGTGGGAGACCGGGGCATCGGTCAAGGACGTGCAAGCGCTCGTCCTCGGCGGGCACGGCGACCAGATGGTGCCCGTCGCCTCGGCCGCGACGGTCGGCGGCATTCCTCTCACGAAGCTCACTCGCCCGAACCGGGTCGAGGCGATGGTCGAGCGGACGCGCAAGGGCGGCGGCGAGATCGTGAACCTGCTCGGGACATCCGCCTGGTACGCGCCCGGAGCCGCCGTCGCGCAGATGGTCGCCGCGGTGCTGCTCGACGAGAAGCGCGTCCTGCCGTGCACGGCGCTCCTCGAGGGCGAGTACGGGATCGACGGGCTCTACATCGGCGTGCCGGTCAAGCTCGGCGCCGGCGGGGTCGAGGAGATCGTCGAGCTCGACCTGAGCGACGAGGAGCAGGGCTGGCTCGAGGAGTCGGCCGAGGCCGTGCGGGAGGTCGTCGGCGTCCTCGCCGCCTAAGCCGCCGCGGGTCAGCCGCGCCGCGCACTCTCCCGCGCTTGGGGTGTCGGCCGGGCTTCTGGTGGAAGTCGTCCACGCGCTCGTGTCATGGACCTAGAGCTCAGCGGCCGGACCGCGATCGTCTGCGGAGCTTCGTCGGGCATGGGGCTCGCCGTCGCCGAGCGGCTGGTGCAGGAAGGGGCGAACGTCGCGATGTTCGCGCGCCGCCGTGAGCTGCTCAAGCGCGAGGCAGAGCGTCTCGGCGCGCTTGCGGTACGCGGGGACGTCACAAGCCCGGGAGACCTCCGGCGCCTGGTCGAGCGGACGGTCGAAGCCTTCGGCGGCATCGACATCCTCGTCAACAACGGCGGCGGGCCTCCGCGCAGCACGGCGCTCGAGCTCGACGACGGGGGAATCGAGCGAACGGTCGAGCTGCTGCTTCTCTCCGCGATCCGTCTGACCGGGCTCTGCCTGCCCCAGCTCCGCTCGAGCGGTGCCGGCCGCGTGATCAACATCACCTCGAGCTCGGTGCGCGAGCCGATCGACGGCCTCGCGCTCTCGAACGCGATCCGGCCGGGCCTGATCGGCTGGGCGAAGACCCTTGCGCGCGAGGTTGGACCCGACGGGATCACCGTCAACTCGATCGCACCTGGACGGATTGCCACCGACCGCCTCGCCGAGGTGTATCCGGACGGCCCGTCCGAGGAAGATCTGCTGCCAATTCCGCTGCGCCGCCTCGGCCGACCGGCCGAGGTCGCGGACGTCGTCTGCTTCCTCGCGTCGGGCCCTGCCCGCTACGTGACCGGAGCGGTGATACCGGTGGACGGCGGACTCACCCGCGGCCTGCTGTAGTGAACGCCGGGAGAGATCGCCAGCCGATCCTTCGATCGGCCGTCACCCGGCGGCCGAACTATGCTCGGGCGGACGTGGGCCGCTTGCTCTCGCCGAGGCGCCTTCTTGCGACCGGGCTGATGCTCTTCGGCGTCACGGCAGTGCTCGCGCTGCTCGCCTGGGTCGTTCCGTCGAAGCGGTACATCGTCCTGCCGGATGCAGCTCATCCCGTCTCGCCGCTCGTACAGGTTGCGGGCGCCCGCCCAACCCACGGGCCGGGCGGCGTGTACTTCGTCGACGTGATCGTGCGCAAGGCGACCGTGCTCGAGCGCTTCTTTCCCGGCCTTCGCGATGGCTCCACGCTCGTGCCCGCGTCTGCCGTCAACCAGGGTGTCAGCAACAGGACCCGGGAGCAGCTCGATCGGCTCGACATGGCGCGCTCGCAGGAGGTCGCGGCCGCAGTGGCCTTCCGCGCCCTCGGCTACCACATCGGCTCGCATGCTGAGGGCGCGCTCATCGCGGCCGTGTTCGACGGCACGCCCGCCGCGGGCAAGCTCCATGCCGGAGACGTGATCGTCGCCGTCGACGGACGGCCGGTGAAGACGCGCGCGGCCCTTCGCCGGCTGATCGGCGTCCGCAGAGCCGGCCAGCGGGTTCGGCTGCGTGTCAGGGAGGGCCGTCAGACGAGTACGGTCGACTTGAAGACGATGCGTGATCCGACCAGCGGACGGGCCGTGATCGGCGTGTACGTGGGAGAGGCCGCGAAGCTGGTGCTCCCCCGCCGCGTCAAGATTGACATCGGGAACGTCGTCGGCCCATCCGCCGGCCTGGCCTTCGCGCTCGCAGTGATGGACAAGCTCGGCCGGGACGTCGACCGCGGCTATCGAGTCGCCGCAACGGGTGCGCTCGAGCTGAACGGCGCGGTCGATCCGATCGGCGGCGTCAAGCAGAAGACGATCGGGGCCCGCAAGTCCCACGTCGACCTCTTCCTCGTACCGGCTGGGGATAACGCGCGCGAGGCGAGACGCTACGCCAATGGGCTGCGCGTCGTACCTGTGCAGACTTTTCGACAGGCGTTGCGCGTCCTGGCAACATTGCCTCTCAAGAGGTAGCGCGGCGTCATCGTGTCCGCCGGGAAAGTCCCGGAATTTCCGCCTTTTTCAGAGTCCGTAGACCTTGAACATTCCAGTCCCGCCCCTATAGTTCTGCCCTGTCCGGGAAGGACGAACACGAAGCGGGGGGATGATGAAGAAGAAGCTCACGGGCGTCACGTGTGACGACTGCTACTTTCGCCAGGCCGGCCTCTGTGCACTCGTGGTAGAGCGCCCCTGCCCGACCTTTCGCCTCCATCGCCACGGCTCGCTCGTGCCGCCGCTTCAGCCCCGGCTGGTGCTGGAGCCGCTCGACTCGTTCGCCGCTCACGCGGCCTGATCATCCTCCAGCGCGGGTAGATGATCGCGTTGCCGCCGGCGACGAGATGCTCGAACCACTTCCGGTACTTCGCCGGTGTGTAGTCGCTCCAGCCGTGGCCAAAGACGACAGCACTTCGGATCGGGCCGGAGGGCCGCACGATGTAGACGCGGTCACCGGGCCGCTTTCCGAACGGCGCCCTGCCACCAGGCTCGTCCCGAATGAGAGGACGAACAAGCCGCCGCGACCAGGATCAGCGCGAGGGACAACCCGCCGAGGAAGACCTTGCGGACGCACGTGGGAGTTCCGAGCGCACCCACTAACAGGCTCAGCCGCAGTTCGTTGAGGGGAACGCTGCGCGCGTCCGCCCTACGCGCGGATACCCGCGACCTCGGCGACGAGCTGCGCCACCTCGGTCGGCGTCGTGCCGACGCGAATGCCGCGCGCCTCGAGCGCCTCCTTCTTGGCCTGCGCAGTGCCGCTCGAGCCGGAGATGATCGCTCCAGCGTGGCCCATCGTCTTGCCGGGAGGCGCCGTGAACCCGGCGATGTAGGCCAGCACCGGCTTCGACATCCGCTCCTCGATGAACGCCGCCGCCTTCTCCTCCTCGCTGCCGCCGATCTCACCGACCATGACGACGATCTCCGTCTCCTCGTCGGCCTCGAACTTCTCGAGCACGTCGATGAACGAGGAGCCCACGACCGGGTCGCCGCCGATGCCGGCGATCGTCGAGTTGCCAAGCCCGAGCTGCGTCAGCTCGTGCCCGATCTGATAGGTCAGCGTTCCGGAGCGGCTCACGAGCCCGACCGCGCCCTCGCGAAAGATCTCGGCCGGAATGATCCCCACGTTCGCCTTCCCGGGCGACAGCGCGCCGGGGCAGTTCGGCCCGAGCATGGTGATCCCGCGCGGCGTCATGTAGCTGTAGACGCGGAGCATCTCGTGAGCGGGAAGCCCTTCTGCGATGCAGATGACGGTGTCGATCCCGGCGTCGATCGCCTCGTAGATCGCGTCCGTCGCGAATCGCGCCGGAACGAAGACCATGGTCGTGTTCGCCCCAGTCTCGGCGACAGCGTCGGCGACCGTATCGAAGACCGGGATGCCGTTCACGTCCTGACCTCCCTTGCCCGGCGTCACGCCCGCGACGACCTGCGTGCCGTAATCGCGATTTCGCGTGCCGTGGAAGGAGCCCTCGCTGCCGGTCAGGCCCTGGACGACGAGCCGCGTATCCCTGTCCACGATGATCGCCATTAAGGGGTCAAGTCTGGGACTTCCGCGCGCGCAGCAGAATCTTCGTGTCCACCCAGGCCGAGCCGTCCTCGGTCATCCGCTCGGCGAGCAAGCTCTTGACTCGCTCGGCCTCCTCTCCGGCGCAGCCGGTTCGCGCCAGCCAGTCCTCGAGCGCATGGCGCTGCTCGAACGTCTCGACGAGCTCCGGCTCGAGACCTGCGCCGGTGAAGAACTCGCGCCACTCATCCTCGGTGTAGTTCCGAACGTGCGAGGGGTCTCGGAGCTGCTCGGCCTGCTCGACCTGTCGACCTGTGAAGAGCGTGTCCTCGACGACTACGAGTCGGTTCGAGACGCGGCCAAGCTCGGCCACGGCCCGCCGAACGTCGGCGAAGTGGTGCGGCGCGATGCGGGTGACCGCGACGTCGAAGCTGCCGTCGGCGAAGGGCAGGTCTTCCGCCGGGCAGATCACGTCCGGCCGCATGCCGGGCGCCAGATCGGTCGTGACGACCTCGCAGCCTTCCTCCCGGAGACGGCGCGCGACGTGGCCACCGCCCGTGGCGACATCGATCACCTTGACACCGTCGCCGGGCTCGCACCAGTCGACGAGCAGGTCGAGGTCGTCGCCGCTCGCGTGGGTCGCGCTCTGCCGGTAGGCCCCCGCCCGGGTATCCCATACATTCCCGCCTTCCTGGCCCGAAGCTAGGGTCGTCATGCGGCCGCCAGCTCGACGGCCCGCCGTGCGGCGTCGAGCATCGTCGGCTCGACGTAGAGGCTCGGCGGCGCAGCGTCCGCCAGGATCTGCCGGCCCTCGTCGGCGTTCGTCCCGTCGAGGCGGACGACGATCGGGCGGCTGATCCCGATCTGCCCCAGAGCCTGCAGGATCCCTCGCGCGACTTCGTCGCAGCGGGTGATCCCGCCGAAGATATTGAAGAAGATCGAGCGCACCTGCGGGTCGCTCGTGATCACCTCGAGCGCGTCGACTACACCCTGCGCGTTGCCCCCACCGCCCAGGTCGCAGAAGTTCGCCGGCTGGCCGCCGACGAAGGTCACGACGTCGACCGTCGACATCGAGAGCCCGGCGCCGTTACCGAGCACGCCGACCTCGCCGTCGAGCTTCACGTACGTGACGCCTTTCTCGCGCGCGACGCGCTCCTCCGGCGGGACGGCCTCGAGGTCGCGCATCCCGGCGATGTCCGGGTGCTTGAAGAGGGCGTTGTCGTCGACCGTGAACTTCGAGTCGAGCGCCTTGACCTCGCCGCCCGGCGTCACGATCAGCGGGTTGACCTCGCAGAGCATCGCGTCGCAGCCGACGAAGGCCGCGTACAGCCTGGCCACGATCGTGAGGATCTGCTTCTGCTCGCCCGGTTCGGTGATGCCCGCGCCGTAGACGAGCCGCCGTGCCTGGTAGGGCTGGAAGCCCTCGAGCGGATCGACGTGCAGACGCGCGAGCGCCTCGGGCTTCGAGCCCGCGACCTCCTCGATCTCGACGCCACCCTCCCTCGTCAGCATGAACAGTGCTTTCTTCTCGCCGCGATCGAAGGTCAGGGAGAGGTAGTACTCCTTCGCGATCTCGGAGGCCCGCTCGATCCAGAGCTTGCGCACGACGTGGCCGCGGATGTCCAGGCCGAGAATGTCACGTCCGCGCGCTTCGGCCTCGTCGGGGCTCTGGGCGAGCTTGACCCCGCCCGCCTTGCCGCGACCGCCCGTCAGCACTTGCGCCTTGACGACGACCTCGCCGCCGAGCTCCTCGGCGGCCGCGCGCGCCTCCTGCGGGCTCGTCGCAAGCCGTCCCTCGGAGACGGGGATCCCGAAGCGGGCGAAGAGCTCCTTGCCCTGGTACTCGTAGAGATCCACCGGCAGGGACTCTAACGACGGTCCGTAGACTCGGGATCCATGGACGCGATTGCCGTCGAGGGGCTCCGGAAGCGCTATGGCCAGGTGCAGGCACTGGACGGAGTGACGTTCCGCGTGCGGGAGGGGGAGGTGTACGGCCTCCTCGGCCCGAACGGAGCCGGGAAGTCCACCACGACGCGAGTCTGCGTCACACTGACCCGGCCGGACGAGGGCCGTGCTAGCGTCGCTGGCCACGACGTCGTTCGCGAGGCCAAGCAGGTTCGGGGCGCGATCGGCTACATCCCGCAGGCCTCGGGCGTCGACCGCGAGGCGACCGCCCGCGAGAACCTCACGCTGCAGGGGCGCGTGCAAGGGCTCCGAGGCCCCGTGCTGACCGGACGCGTCGACGAGCTGCTCGAGACCTTCGGGCTCGCCGATGCGGCCGACCGCCAGGTTCGCGGCTACTCCGGCGGGATGAAGCGCCGGCTCGACGTCGCGCTCGGCCTCGTCCACCGCCCGCGCGTCCTCTTCCTCGACGAGCCGACCACCGGCCTCGATCCGGAGGCGCGCGCCGCGATGTGGGAGGAGCTCGAGCACCTCGCCGGACGCGAGAACCTCACGATCCTGCTGACGACCCATTACCTCGAGGAGGCGGACCGCCTCGCCGACCGGCTCGCCATCGTCAGTCGCGGCCGAGTGGTCGTCGAGGGCACTGCCGAGGAGCTCAAGCGTGAGCTCCGCGGCGAAGCCGTCAACGTCGAGCTCGCGGACGGGCGCATCGACGACGCGCGGAGCGCCGTGGCCGCGCTGGACGCTGTGCTGGAGACGACGGTCGACGGACGGACCCTGCGGGCGCGAGTCGAGAACGGCGGCCGGGCGGTGCCCGGCATCCTCTCGACGCTGGACGGCGAGGGGATCCCGATTGCCTCGGTCACGCTCGCGCGCCCCTCCCTGGACGACGTCTACCTCCACTTCACCGGCCGAGACTTCAGGACCGAGGACGGGGGCGCCTGATGCCCGTCGCCCTCTCGCAGTCGTACTACATGCTGGTCCGCCAGGCGCGCAACCTGCTGCGCGAGCCGATCTGGATCGCGCTCCTCCTGATCCAGCCGATGGTCTGGCTGCTCCTCTACAGCCAGCTCTTCAAGCGCGTCACCGAGCTCGGGGGCTTCGGCACCTCCTCGTACGTCGACTTCTTCCTGCCGGGCGTCGTCGTGATGAACGCTTTCTTCGCCGGCACGTGGGCGGGAATGTCGATGGTGACCGATCTCGACCGCGGCGTGATCGAGCGCTTCCTCGCGACCCCCGCCAGGCGGAGCTCACTCGTGTCCTCCCAGCTGATGCGGGCAGCGCTGCAGGCCGCTATCCAGGGCCTGATCCTGCTCGTCGTCGGCTATGCGATCGGGGCCCGAGTCGCGGCAGGGCTGCTGGGCTGGCTCGTGATCCTCGGAACCGCCATGCTGGTGGCTGCCGGCTTCGCCGGTGTCTCGCACGGAGTCGCGCTGCTGACGCGGAAGGAGGCGACGATGATCGCGGTCGCGAACTTCATCGGACTGCCGCTGATGTTCCTCTCCACGATCCTGATCGCGCGGGCGGTGATTCCCGGCTGGATGCAGACGGGGTCGAAGTTCAACCCTGTCGACTGGGGCGTCCGCGCGGCGCGTGGTCCGGCTCTGCCGGGCACGGACTGGGCCTCGGTCGCCGGTCATCTCGGCTTGCTCACGGCGTTCGTGGCCGCTACCGGAGCCTTTGCGACCTGGGCCTTCCGCGCGTACCAGCGGACGCTGTAGCATCGCCTCTTCCCGACCGAGGAGGACCCGTGACCGAAGACAGAACGACGCTCACAGACGAGGACATCACGACCGTCACCGACGAGAAGCGGACTGCCGGCTTCGCCGCCACCGACGCTGACGGGGATGACTCCGATTCCTCGGACTCCGACTCCTCCGACACCGATACCGACACCGCTGACGCGTAGCAACGAGGCTCCCGTGAGCGGCGGCGTCTCGACGGACGCCGCCCTCACGCGCTGCCTCGACCCCGTCCCGGTCGAGCGCTTCCTCGCAGAGCACTGGGAGCGCCGGCCGCTCGTCGTCGCCCGCGAGCAGCCGGACAGGTTCGACGGATTGCTCTCGGCCGAGGACATCGAGCGGCTGATCTGCTCCACCGCCATCCGCTACCCCGCCTTCAGGCTCGTCAAGGTCGGCGCGCAACTCAGCGCACGCGACTACGCGGTCGACATTCCGTGGCGGCCCACCCCGTTTTCCGGCTCGCCGGACGTCGAGCGAGTCCTGAGCGAGTTCGAGCGAGGCGCGACAATCGTGATTCAGGGCTTGCATCACTGGTGGCAGCCGCTCGCGGAGCTCTGCCGCGAGCTGGAAGCTGCGCTCGGCCATCCCTCCCAGGCGAACGCCTACTACACGCCGCACGGCGCGCAGGGGCTCGCGGTCCACCACGACACGCATGACGTCTTCGTCCTGCAGGTCGCGGGCGAGAAGCGCTGGCTCGTGTACGAGCCCGCCCTGGAGCTGCCGCTGAAAAACCAGCACTACAAACCCGAGCCGGGCGGGCCGGGCGAGCCAGTGCAGGACGTGACCCTTCGCGCCGGCGACACCCTGTATCTGCCCCGCGGCTGGCTCCACGAGGCGCTGACGTCCGATTCCGACTCTCTCCATCTGACGGTCGGGGTCAACGTCTATACGTGGCTCGACGCGCTCCGCGCGGCAATCGAGAGCTGTGGCGACGACGTCGAGCTCCGGCGCTCCGTTCCCCTGGACGGCGAGCCGCGGGCAGACCTGCTCGAGCGGGTGCGCGACGAGCTCGCGCCCGAGCATGTCGCCCGGAGAATGCGAGAGCGCTTCGTGCGGACGCGGAGACCGCTTCTCGACGGCCAGCTGGCTCAGCTGCGCGCAGCCGCGAGCCTCACCGTCGCCACCTCGCTCGCGCGCCGAAGGGGCATCGTCGCCGACCTGTCGGCGGCCGACGGCGCCCTCGCGCTTTCCTTTGGCGCCAAGACGATCACGTTCCCGCCCCACGTGCAAGACGATCTCGCGTTCGTCCTCTTCGTGGGCGGCGAGTTCACGCCGGCAGACCTGCCGGGCACGCTCGACGAGCCTGGGCGGCTCGCTCTGTCGCGCCGCCTGGTGCGGGAGGGACTGCTCCTCGTCGTCAGCGCGGGACGATCCGGTGACCCGCCGCGCGGAAACGGCGCGGTAGCTCAGGACTGACCGCGTCACAGGTCAGGTGGGCCGGGCTACCGTGCTCGGCGACCACGTCGACCTCGTGCAGCTCGGCGCCGCCCCCCGCCGAGAAGCGGACTCGCCACCGGTCGCCGTCGCGCTCTCGGGAGACGAGGCGGAGGTCGTCCAGTCCGAGGAGCCCGGTCTCGAGGCGAACGACCCGCTCGGCGGCTTGCACGGGGAAGGGGTAGGACGAGCGGCCGCGAAAGCGGTCGAGGAACACGCGTCCGCCACGGTAGTCGCCCACGATCGGCTCGACGTCGGCTCGTCCCACGCGCCCGAAGTAGAGACCCTCGGGAAAGACGACGAGGTTGCCAGCGAACCGATCGCCGCCGACATGCGTCGACTGCCAGACGAGGTCGCCGCAACGGCCCCGCAGCTCGTCGTAGAGGGGCCGGCCGTACCGCGCGCAGCAGCGGTCTCGCTTACCGTGGGTGCAGACGAGGAAGATCGGCTCGTCGAGCATTCTTCCGACCTGGCGGCCACCCTGGAGCGCGGCCGCGAGATCGAAGCCGGGGAGATCGTCGTACGTCTCGAGCTCGAGCTCGAAGAAGCGCGGCTCGCGCTCGCTGGAGACGCCGTAGAAGCAGGCGAGCGTCGGATGCCGCCGCCGCTCTGGGCGGCGGATGAAGAGGAGACGGGAGCGCGGGAGCGCCGCGAGCTGCGCTTCCAGATGCAGCTTGACCAGCTCGGAGAGCAGGCTTCCCTGCAGCGGCCGGCGATCCCAGAGTCCCCGGTACTCGACGAGGATCCAGTGCTGGAGGAAGCTCGCAGTCGCCGCGAGCGGCTCCTCGGCTCGCGCGGACACCTCCGCACAGAAGGGCCTGGAGCTCACTCCTCGGACGATACGAGGCAGATGGTCTGCCCGGTGGTCACGGCCTGACCGGCCGACACCGACAGCTCGCTCACGACGCCGTCGCGGGGAGCCTGCACCTCGTTCTCCATCTTCATCGCCTCGATGATGCAGAGAACCTGACCGGCCGCCACGCCGTCGCCGTCTGCGACCTCGACTGCCAGCACGGTTCCCTGCATGGGGCTGATGACCGCGTCGCGGGCCGCGCCGGACCGGCCCCCGGCCGAGGCCCGCTCTCGGCGGCGGCGCGCCAGCTCGCGGAACGGCGGCTCGGGCCGCAGAATGGCGAGCTGGAAGCGCCGGCCGTCGAGCTCGATCGCCGAGACGCGCGCTTGCAGATGCGGGCTGCCGGCCTCGGTCGGCATCACGCTGCTTCCGGCAAGCTCGGCCGCTCGACGGGCCAGCAACTCGGACTCGACGAGACCGTGGCAGGTCTCACCCTGGATGAAGCAGGGGTGAGAGAGAAGCGCGCGGTGGAAGCCGAGTAGCGTCGGCACCCCTTCGATCACGTACTCGTCGAGCGCACGCAGCATCCGGCGCCGGGCGTGCTCGCGGTCGACGCCGTGGACGCAGAGCTTCGCGACGAGTGGGTCGTAGAGGCCGGAGACCTCGGCCCCTGCGCGCGCGCCGGAGTCCACGCGGACGCCGGGGCCGCCCGGCTCGCGGTAGGCCGTGATCGTTCCCGGCCCCGGCAGGAAGCCGTTCGAAGGGTTCTCCGCGTTGATCCGGCATTCGATCGCGTGACCGCAGAAGACGACGTCCCGCTGGGCGACGGAGAGGGGCTCGCCGGCCGCGACCCGCACCTGCTCGCGGATCAGGTCGAGCCCGGTGACGAGCTCGGTCACGGTGTGCTCGACCTGGATACGCGTGTTCATCTCCAGGAAGAAGTACTCGCCCTCGCGCGAGAGCAGCCCCTCGATGGTGCCTGCGCTGCGGTACTCGACCGCTCGGGCGGCATCGACGGCGATCGTGCCGATCCGGTCGCGCAGCTCCGGCCCGACGGCGGGCGAGGGGGTCTCCTCGACGAGTTTTTGATGGCGGCGCTGGATCGTGCAGTCGCGCTCGCCCAGATGAATCACGTTGCCGCGGCCGTCGGCGAGCACCTGTACCTCGACGTGCCTGGGATCCTCGAGGTAGCGCTCGACGTACACGGTCTCGTCGCCGAAGTAGGAAGCGCCCTCTCGGCGGGCCGACTCGAATGCGCGGCCGGCCTCGTCGGGCGAGCCGATCACCTTCAGCCCCTTGCCGCCCCCGCCCGCGGAAGCCTTGATCGCGAGCGGCCAGCCGAGCTCCTCGCCGAGCTCGACGATCCGCTCGGCCGACTCGACCGGCGCCGTCGTGCCGGGAATGATCGGCACGCCCGCCTCGCGCATCCGCTCGCGGGCGAGCACCTTCGATCCCATCAGCTCGATCGCCTCGGGCGGCGGCCCGATCCAGACGACCCCGTGCGCCGCGCACGCGCGCGCGAAGGACGCGTTCTCGGCCAGAAAGCCGTACCCGGGGTGGATCGCCTCGGCGCCGGCCCGCCGGGCTGTCTCGACGATCCGCCCTCCGTCGAGGTAGCTCTCGGCCGGGAGGCCGCCGCCGATCAGGTACGCCTCGTCGGCGAAGCCGACGTGCGGAGCAGCGCGGTCGGCGTCCGAGTAGACCGCAATCGTGCCGATGCCGAGCTCGCGGAGGGTGCGGAAGATCCTGATCGCGATCTCGCCGCGGTTAGCGACGAGGACCTTCGAGAACAGCGCCAACTCAGGCGTCCGTCTCGGCGCTCTCGCGGATGCCGGCCCGCCACCAGGCGCTCTCCCGGCAAGGATCCTCGTCGCCGAGGCGCTCGATTGCGGCGACGAGCGTGTCGCGCTCCTCGGGCGTCGGCTCCGGGGTGATCTCGTAGCGCACGCGGCCTACAGCGGGATGTTGCCGTGCTTGCGGGGAGGCCGGCGCTCGCGCTTGGTCCGCGCCGTCGCAAGGGCGTCGATCAGCACGGGGCGCGTTCGGCGTGGCTCGATCACCTCGTCGACGTAGCCTCGCTCCGCCGCGCTGTAGGGGTTCGCGAAGCGCTGCTTGTAGTCGTCGATCAACTCGGCTCTCTTGGCATCGGGGTCGACGGCCTCGTCGAGCTCCTTGCGGAAGATGATGTTGACGGCGCCCTCGGGACCCATCACGGCCACCTCGGCCGTCGGCCAGGCGAAGTTGAAGTCGGCGCGGATGTGCTTGGAGCTCATGACGTCGTAGGCGCCCCCGTATGCCTTTCGCGTGATCACGGTCAGCTTCGGGACCGTCGCCTCCGAATAGGCGTAGAGCAGCTTCGCGCCGTGGCGGATGATCCCGCCCCACTCCTGCGTCGTCCCCGGCAGGAAGCCCGGCACGTCGACGAAGGTCACGAGCGGGATGTTGAAGCAATCGCAGGTGCGGACGAAGCGCGCAGCCTTGACCGACGAGTCGATATCGAGGACTCCCGCGAGTGAGCGCGGCTGGTTGCCCACGACGCCCACGGGGTGCCCGCCGAGACGTGCGAAACCGCACACGATGTTCTCCGCGAAGCGCTCCTGCACCTCCAGGAAGTCGCCGTCGTCGACCACGCGGCAGATCACGCGCTTCATGTCGTACGGCTTGTTCGGGTTGTCCGGGACGAGCGTGTCGAGCTCCGCGTCCTCGCGGCCGGGCGGATCCGTGGGCTCGGCGAACGGCGGCGGGTCGACGTTGTTCTGGGGCAAGTAGGAAAGGAGCAGGCGCGCGTCCTCGAGGCACGACTCCTCGTCGGGCGAGACGAGGTGCGCGACGCCGGACTTGGCGGCATGCGTGGCCGCGCCGCCGAGCTCCTCGAACGTGACCTCCTCTCCGGTCACCGTCTTCACCACGTCGGGCCCCGTGATGAACATGTATGACTCGCCCTCCACCATCAGCACGAAGTCGGTCATCGCCGGCGAGTAGACCGCCCCGCCCGCGCAGGGGCCCATGACGAGGCTGAGCTGAGGGATCACCCCGGAGGCCTGGACGTTCCGCCAGAAGATCTCGGCGTACCCGGCCAGCGAGACCACTCCCTCCTGGATCCGCGCGCCGCCCGAGTCGTTGATCCCGATCACCGGGCAGCCGTACTTCGCGGCCAGGTCCATGACCTTGCAGATCTTCTCGGCGAACACCTCGGACAGGCTGCCGCCAAAAACCGTGAAGTCCTGCGAGAAGACGAAGACCTTGCGGCCGAAGATCGCGCCGTAGCCAGTGACGACGGCGTCCCCGTACGGGCGCCGCTCGAGCATCCCGAACTCGGCCGTCCGGTGGCGCACGTAGCGGTCCAGCTCGACGAACGAGCCGGGATCCAGCAGCTTCTCGAGCCGCTCGCGGGCGAGCAGCTTGCCTCGCTCGCGCTGGCGCTCCACGGCGCGCTCGCTACCGGCGTGAAGCGCCTCCTCCCGGAGCTGTCGGAGTTGGTCGAGCTTGCCCTGCGTGGACTCTGTGCGGTCGTCTGTCGTCGCCATCGACCAGGAGCCTAATACCATTGCAGCATGGAGCCGCTCGATCGCTCGACGATCTGGCCGCATCGGGAGGGTGGCGCCGACCAATTCGTGTACCAGCGCTTCGGGCATCCCACGGGCGTGGCCGCGGAGGCGCAACTCGGACAGCTCGACGGTGGTCGCGCGCTCCTGTTCTCGTCGGGCAGCGCGGCGATCACGGCCGTCGTGCTCGCCCTGCTCGAGCCGGGCCGGACGGTCGCCCTCGCGGAGGGCGCTTACTACGGAACCGGTGTGCTGCTCCGGGAGTTCGAGCGCTGGGGGGTCCGCTGCGTCGAGTTCGACCAGACCGGCCCGCCGCCGGGCGGCGCCGACCTGGTCTGGGTCGAGGCGCCGTCGAACCCGTTCCTGACGATGCCGGACCTGGAGGTGGCCGCCTCTCATCCGGCGCTGCTCGTCGTCGATGCGACGGCCGCCACGCCGATCCACCTGCGGCCGCTCGAGCATGGCGCCGATCTCGTCGTCCACAGCGCCACGAAGTACCTCGGCGGCCATTCGGACCTGTTGCTCGGCGCGGTCGTCTGCGCGGACGACGAGGTCTACGGCCAGCTGAAGCGGGTGCGCGACCGCACCGGCGCGACCGCTTCCCCCGACGCGGCGTGGCTTCTGCTGCGAAGCCTCAAGACGCTGCGCGTGCGGGTCGAGCGCCAGACGGGGTCCGCCCGAGAGCTCGCCCGGCGGCTCGCGGCCCATCCGGCAGTCGAGCTGGTGCGGTACGTCGGCTTCGGCGGCCTTCTCTCGTTCGACGTCCGAGGCGGCGGCGACTCAGCGCAACGCGTCGAGCGCTCGACGCGGCTGATCGCGAACGCGACGAGCCTCGGCGGAGTCGAGTCGGTGCTCGAGACGCGCCGCCGGTGGGAGGGTGACCGCGTCCCGGTAGGTCTGATCCGTCTAAGCGTGGGTCTCGAGGACGTGGACGAGCTGTGGGCCGATCTCGAGCAGGCGCTCGGCAGGGCAGATCGAGAACCCTGACTCCTCGGCTCCTCACTCAACCACGCGAGCCCGGAAGCGGGAGGTCGGACGCGAGCCCGCTGCGGACGAACTACAACCCCCCGCTTTCGAGCGGGTCTTGGTTCTGCAGGCGGCTTCCAGGCGCGGTGAGGTTCTCACGACTCTGGTTGTAGGTTGGGCAACTGACGCTGCCGGTCGCGCGCCCTCGGCTTCCGCGGTCACCGCGCGCCACGAAGGTTCCGGCCCGAAGAGTGCCTTTGTACTTGCTGATGACCGCCCCCCGCCACCGCTTGCCCTTCGAGTACGCGACTATCTGCGCGCCGTTCAGGCGGGGCCTCGTCGATAGCGAAAGATGCAGGAACCGCAAGCCGCTGTTCGTCTTTCGATTCAGGCTCTCAGATCCCACGTCGAGCGTCATGAAGGGCGCGTTGCTCTCCGACAACCACCTGCACGTCCCGTTCGCGAACACCACGCCGGGGAACACGCTCAGCCGGACGGCCGCCGGGCCGCAGTAGCGGATGACGCCGTTGACGATCTCCGCTCGGCTATCGCCGTGGCAGGCCCGATAGAGCACGCTGCGGCGGCCCCCCGTATCCGAGACACCGTTAGCAACGACAACCGCCGCGCCGAGCACGCTGGCACACAGCGTGAGTGTGCGTCGGGACACGTCAGGCCAAGTATGCCGGGTGCGCAAGCGGCTCTGTCGCCTTCCGCTAGGCATATGGAGAAGGGCACGGCTGGTGCGATGCGTGCCTCCCGCAGACTATGGCTGATTGACCGGGAAGTCTCGAAGCCGGAGGTCGGACTCGAACCGACGGCCCGCGCATTACAAATGCGCTGCTCTACCAGCTGAGCTACTCCGGCGAGGGAATCATGGTAGGCGATGGAGCACAAGCGTGGCCGCCCTCCTGACGCGTCGCCGAGCGACTACGAGATCGCCCGCATCCGACCGATCGGCTGCAGGCAGGCGGCCCGCCCCTCCCCTGGGTAGCGACGGCGCCCGAGCCGGCGCTGCTCGAAGCTAGCCGGCCTCCGGCGCGACGGAACCCCGGATGAAGAGCAGCCGCTCCATCCGCTTCGGCAGCCACCAGTTCCAGCGGCCCATCACGCGCATGATCGCCGGGACGAGCAGCGCCCGGATCACGGTCGCGTCGAAGATGATGCCCGCCGAGAGCCCGATTCCGAACTGCTTGATGTCGACCCCCGGCCCGGTCGAGAGCACGAAGAACGCGAGCATCAGGACGAGCGCCGCGCTCGTGACGAGCTTGCCCGTCCGCGCCAGCCCGAGCGAGACCGAAGTGCGAGTGTCGCCCGTCTCGTCGTAGGTCTCGCGCATGCGCGTGAGCATGAACACCTCGTAGTCCATGGAGAGGCCGTACAGGAACGCGAAGATCATCAGCGGGATCCAGGAGATGATCGAGGCCGTCGCGTGGACGTTCCAAATCGCCTCTGCGCCGTGACCCTGCTGAAAGATGAAGACGATGATGCCGTACGCAGCGCCGAGCGACACGAGGTTCAAGATCACGGCCTTCAGCGGAAGGAAGACCGAGCGGAAGGCGCGCATCAGCAGGAAGAAGGTCAGCAGGATCACGAACGCGAGCATGTAGGGAAAATTGCCGTAGACAGCGTGGACGAAATCGCGGTCTTCGGCCGCCACGCCACCGAGCGTCAGCTTGGGCCCCGAGCCGAGCCGCGTGTCCTGGATTCTCGTCTGGAGCAAAGGCAGAACGTCGTGCTGGAGGCGCGAGATCGTCTTTCGGACTGGCTTTGCCGCACCGTCCTCGGCCGGGAACGCCTCGATCAGCTGCGTGTCGCCCTTGCGCCAGCCCGGCGGAGCGGCCGCCCCCGCGATGCCCGGTGTATGATCGAGCGTCCCGACGATCGTCGCGGCGGCCTGCGGCGTGCAACAGTGCTCGCCGAGGACGACGAACGGCTTCAGAACGCCGGCCGAGATGCCGGCCCGATCGAGCGCCTCCAGGCCAGTGACCGCATCTCCCTTGCCGGCCTGATCTTTCGCCTGCGCCTCGCTCGGATTCAGCTGCACGCCGGGGATCAGGAGGAGCGCAACGATTGCGACGCCGATGCCCCCGACGACGATCGGCCTTCGCATGACGAGACGCGCCCAGCGGCCCCAGGCGCCGGCTTCTGCGTCGGTTGCCTCGACGACCCGCCGCGGCATCACGCGAAATCGATTGATCCGGTGCCCGAGCAGCGAGAGCATCGCCGGCAGGAGCGTGGTCGCGGCGACGACCGAGACGGCGGGGATCAGCAGTCCCCCGATCCCGATCGAGCGGATGACCGGAATCGGCAGGATCACCAGCGAGAGGAGACCGATCGCCACGGTTGAGCCCGAGACGATCACCGACCGACCGGCGTGCTTCATCGTCTCGACGACAGCCGTCTCGACGTCCTCACTCCGGCCGAGCTCCTCGCGGAAGCGAAAGATCATGAGCAGCGAGTAGTCGATCGCGACGCCGAGCCCAACGAGCGCGACGAGGAACTGCACGATGATCGAGACCGACGTAACGTAGGTCAGAAGCCAGATCAGGCTGAACGTGTTGAGGATCGACGAGATGGCAACGATGAGCGGCATGGCCACTGCGGGCAGCGTCCCGAACACGAACAGAAGGATCACGAGCGCTCCCGCGCCGCCGATCATCGCCTCGGTGAGCACACTCGGCCCGCTGTTCGACTCACCTTGCGACTCCTGGAGCGCATCGCGGCCCGTCAGGTACACCTGGACGCCCTGAGGCACAGCTGCCTTGAAGGCCTTGCGGATGTCCTTCGCCCGGGTGTTGGCGCCGAACCCCTGCTGCCCGGGCGCATAGAACTCGGCAAAGGTCGTATGCCGGTCGCCCGAGACGTATGCATCGCGATGCGTCGTGAAGTACGAGCTGACTCGGAAGCCCGGAAATTGCCGCTCGACCCCCCGGATCGCCCGCGCAACGCCTGCCACCTTCGTCACGTCGCCGTCCGAGTGGAACACGGCGACGTGCGGCGGCGCCTCCCCAGTCCCGAATGTCCGAAGTGCTCGCTGGTTCGCCTCGTAGGCCGAGTACCCGGGGATCGAGAACTCCTCGAGCCAGCGGCTCGACACCCTCTGCGCCGAGAACGCGCCGAACACCGTCAGCAGGATCCACGCGACGACCACGAGGCGGCGATGGCGAACGACGAAGTGGGCGAGCCGAGTCAAGCCCGCGATGCTACGTGATCGAGGCAACGTGGGGTCATGTCGAGGTGGTAGCGATCTGGCAGCGGGCTACTGAAGGACCTGGCGCGACTTCTGATGCGCGAGGATCTTGCGCTTCACACGCTGGAGCGCGTTGTCGATCGTCTTCGTATCGCAGCCGAGCTCTTCGGCCATGTCCTCGTACGAGGAGCCTTCGAGATAGAGCTTGAGCGCATCGGACTCGAGCTTCGACAGGCCCGTGCCGAGAGTGAAGACAAGGCTCTGCAACTCCTCGGTCGAGATCACGCACACGGACGGATCGTCGACCCCGGGTCCCGGCAGGGCATCCCCGAGGGTGCAATCGCTGTCCGCTTCCTGTCCAGCCGGCGTGTGGCCGAACGAGATGTAGGTGTTCAGGGGCGCATGCTTGAAGCGGGTCGCGGTCTTGATCGCCGTGATGACCTGCCGCGTGACGCAGAGCTCGGCGAAGCTACGGAAGGAGGTCTCCTTCTCGGCTCGGAAATCACGAACCGCCTTGTACAGCCCGATCAAGCCTTCCTGCAGAAGATCCTCGGAATCACCACCTGCGAGAAAGTACGAACTTGCCTTCAGTCGGACGAAGCCGGTGTAGCGGCGAATGAGCAGATCCATTGCCGCCCCGTCTCCGTTTCGCGCCTTCAGCGCGAGCTGAAGATCTTCAAGCTCTCGTTGAGCCTTTGATGCAGGGCTCGGGGCGGGCAGGCGAGTGGCGAGAGATTTCATACGGTTTAGAGGGAGCCGCGGGACTGTTGTGGACAGTGAAACTGCTCTTCCTCAAGCTGAACTTGAGCAAGACCATAGCACCAGCGTCAAAATGGCACAAGGGGAATTACGAGACTATGAACGACGCCAACGCTCCAGAGCCTGCCGCGTCTCCTCATCCAGCCGATCGCCAAGTTGCGAGCGCCCGTGCTCGTAGTGCTCGGCCGCCGTAAGCTCGTCGACGAAGATGCGAGAGCTGGTCTTCGCCACCTCCTGACCGGCCGTCCCTAAAACCGCGGCGTCCGACGACACGAGGCAGACACGCTCGCGACTGCGATTTTGAACCGCTAAGCGTTCGAGAAGTACATCGGCGTCTTTCGCATAGCGAATATCCAGCGAGCCGAGTTGGTGCTCGTTTCCCACGCCGTCGAAGACGACGACGCCGCGGGCGGCCCGAAGGGCGACGAAGCTGGCGAGTTGATCAGTGAGCTCCCGGACAGTCCGGAACGGGCCCGCGTGAAAGACGTTGTAGCCGTCGAAGAGATAGAGGGTGGGCTCAGGCATCGAGCGCCCGCGAGACCCCCGCATCCGCCGCTCGCCCCAGGCCTCGCTGGCGTCGCGCCTCGTACAGGAGGAGAGCTGCCGCCACGCTGACGTTGAGCGACTCGATCCGGCCGAGCAGAGGGATCGCGACCTCGGCGTCGCACGTCTTCCGAACGAGCGGTCGCAGGCCGCGCCCCTCGGCGCCGAAGACGAGTGCCGCGCCGCCGGCAAGGTCGGCATCCCACATGGTCGTCTCGCCGTCGCCCGTCGCGGCGTAGACCCAAAGGTCGCCGCGCTTGATCTCCGCGAGGTAGCGCGCGAGGTTCGTGACGACGGCCACGGGAAGATGCTCGACCGAGCCTGCCGAGACGCGGCAGACCGCCGGCGTCACCCGCGCCGATCCATGAGCAGGGACGACGACACCGGTTGCCCCCGCCCCCTCGGCGCTGCGGCAGACGGCGCCAAGGTTGCGCGGGTCGCTCACCTGGTCGAGGCAGACGATGAGCGGCGAGTCTCCGGCGGCGAGCTCCCAGGCGTCCGCATAGCGGTATGGCTCGCACCAGGCGATCACGCCCTGGTGGTCTCGTGTCCCCGCACTCTCGGTCAGCTCGCGCTCCAGCTTCACGTGCACGCGGGGCCCGTTCGGCTCGCGAAGCCAGGGCTCCGACGCGATCGCCCTCTGGGTCGACCACAGCTCGAGCACCTCGCGGCGGCCGCGCAGCGCCTCGCGAACCGCCTGGCGCCCGTAGACGAGCTCGCGCGTCACCGCCGGGGAACGAGCTGGAATCCGTCCGCCACGTCTCGTATCTCCCAACCCGCCGCCTCGATCTCCGCGCGCAGGCGATCGGCCTTTGCGAAGTCGCGCGCGGCGCGAGCAGCCTGGCGGCGGTCTGCGAGCCGCTCGATGCTCGAAGGTGCAGCCGGCAAGTCGGCCAGCGACGAGAGCCCGAAGACGTCGAGCGCGCGGCGCAGGAGGTCGTGATCTCGCCACTCGTGCATGACCGCGAGCGCCTCGGGCGTATTGAAGTCGTCGTCGAGGGCTGCCGCGAAGCGCTCCCAGGCAGCCGGAGGAGCGGGCTCGGCCGGACCCCGCAAGAGCTCGCGGAACCGTCCGGCGCGGGCCTCGGCAGCGGCCAATGTCTCCTCCGAGAAGTCGAGCGGCTTGCGCCAGTGGCCCGTGAGAAAGAAGACGAGCAGCGTCTCGCGACCCCACCGATCGAGCGCGTCCTTCAGCGAGACGTCGTTGCCGAGCGCCTTGTGCATCTCCTCGCCGGCGAAACGGAGCATGCCGGTGTGCATCCAGATACGGGCGAAGCCGTGACCGAGGCTGCGCGATTGCGCGATCTCGTTCTCGTGATGCGGGAAGATCAGGTCGAGGCCGCCGCCGTGGATCTCGAAGCTCTCGCCGAGGTACTTCTCGGACATCGCCGAGCACTCGACGTGCCAGCCGGGGCGCCCCCTCCCCCACGGCGATTCCCACAACGTGTCCTCGCCCGGCTTGTTCGCCTTCCAGAGCGCGAAGTCACGGGGATCCTCCTTCCGCGCGTTCGGCTCCTGCTCGGCCACCTTGTCGGAGCGCTGACGGGACAGGCGCCCGTAGTCGGCAAAGCGGCCGACGCGGAAGTACACGTCGCCCTCGATCTCGTAGGCGAGCCCGCGCGCTAGCAGCTCCTCGATCATCCGGATCTGCTCGGACACGGTCTCGACCGCCGTAGGCTCGACATCGGGCCGGCCGAGCCCGAGCCGATTCGTGTCTTCGATGTACCACGCAGTCGCGCTCCGGGCGAGCTCGGCGCTCGCGCCCGGAGCAGCGTCGTAGATCTTGTCGTTGATGTCCGTGATGTTGACGACGAGCTTCGTCTCGTAGCCCGAGAGGTCGAGCCACCGTTTCAGCCACAAAGGCAGGACCGAGACGGTCAACGCGTTTCCGACGTGGATCCGCTGGTAGACCGTCGGGCCGCAGAAGTACATGCCAAGCGGGCCGGGCGGCTTTGGCAGCTCCTCCAGCTGCCGCGAGAGCGAGCTATAGAGCCGCATCGATCCGCCGCAGTGTCTCGTCCCTTGGAAGGGCGGCGATCACCGCCCACAGCTCGGGGCCCTTGAGGCTGCCCGTGAGCGCGACCCGAACGGCGCGCAGGCTGCCGCCGGCCGCCCTGAGGTCGTGGACGAGAGCTTGCGCCCATTCGGCGTCATATGGGCCGTTTGCGGCGGACAGGAGCTCCCGCAAGCGCTCGAGCGACGACCGCTCGTCTTCGGCGACGCGAACAGTCGGAGGCTCGAGCAGAGCGGCCGCGATACTGCGCGCCTCCTCCAGGTCGTGCGCGCCGCGCAGGGCCGGCGCCATCTCCAGCGGCGCGCCGACGCGTGAGGCCAGCTCCTCGTCGCTCAGCGCCGCGATGGCCTCGACCGCAAGCCGCCGCAGCCGCGTCGGATCGAGGTGCACGTCTCCGCGGGGCAGGCCCAGCTCCTCGAGATACGCGCGCACGGCCTCGGGGGGCAACCCCGCGCCGCGGAGATCGGAGAGGGACGATACACCGTGCCGCTTCGAGAGCTTGTGCCCGTCCGGGCCGAGGATCAGCCCGTGGTGCACGTAAACCGGAGGCTCCGCGCCGAGAGCGCGCGCGAGCTCCACGTGGAGCGGCATGTTCGAAAGATGGTCTTTGCCCCGAATGACATGGCTGACGCCGAGCTCGATGTCGTCGACGACGGAGGCGAGGTGGTACGTCGCCGAGCCGTCCGGCCGCAGGAGCGTCGGTTTGCGCTCGCGCCCGAAGCGGATCGCCCCCGCCTCCTCCGACGCGTCTCCCGTGGCGGCCAGCCGTTGCGCCGCCTCGCGGTGAGCCTCGGCTCGCTCGCTCTGACGGACCGGCCCCTCGTCGAAGCCGAGACCGAGCCACCCGAGGTCTCGCAGGATCCCGGTCTCACTCTCCCTGCTCGACCGAGCGACGTCCGTGTCGTCGATCCGCAGCAGCATGACGCCCCCGCGCTCGTCGGCGAAGCTCCGGTTGGCGACGGCGGTCAACGCGTTGCCGAGTTGGAGCGAGCCTGTGGGGCTCGGAGCGAAGCGGACCCGAACCATCTCCCGACGATACCCCGCTCTACCCGAGCTCGAGCGTGTAGCCCACGTCGAGTGGCCTTGGCGGGAAGGTAACGACGCGCGTCCGGCCATCCGCTCGCCACCCGCGGCGCTCGTAGAAGCGGCGCGCCCGGTCGTTTCGCTCGAGCACCCAGAGCCGAGCCGACCTGCAACCGAGGTCGCACAGACGCTCGACGGCTTTGCCGTGGAGGCTCTGCGCGGTGCCGCTGCCCCATCGGTCGGGCAGAACGTAGAGCCCGTCCAGCCACCCGGGCCGCACGGCTGCCAGGCCCACGATCTCACCGCCCTGGTCGGCGACGAAGACCTCGACATCGGGGTCGGCGAGCGCGCCCTGCCAGCGCTCTCGCGCCGCGTCGGTCGGAAACGGATACCGCTCGGGCGGGAAGATGTGCGCGAACGCCCGGATCGAGGCGGCTTCTTGAATCCCAACTAGCGCATCGAGATCGCTCGTCGACCCAGGGCGGACGATCAGGGTGGTACTCATAGGCAAGCCTCATGGGGCTCATGCGGAGCGAGCGACCGACGACCGTAGGCGTCACTCCGGCGATCCCGGACCCGTAGGGTGGTCATGGCGGCATCATCACGCGTGGAGACTAGAGTCGCAGGCGATGGAGTCGGCGCTCCTGACGTGGTTCGCCAGCAACGGTCGCGACCTGCCCTGGCGCCACACACGCGATCCCTACGCGGTCCTCGTCAGCGAGGTCATGCTCCAGCAGACGCAGGTGCAACGCGTCGTCCCGCGCTACCTCGCCTGGCTGGAACGCTGGCCGACGGTGGAAGCACTCGCAACAGCACCCTCAGCAGACGTCATCCGCGAGTGGCAAGGCCTCGGCTACAACCGCCGGGCCGTGAACCTCCAGCGGGCGGCGCGCGCGATCGCGGAGCGCGGCTGGCCCGACGACCTCGGCGAGCTGCCGGGCGTTGGGCCCTACACCGCCGCAGCGGTCGCCCGCTTCGCCCTCGGAGCGTCAGTCCTGCCCGTCGACACGAACGTGCGTCGCGTCCAGGAGCGCTCGCGGGGCCGCTTCGGCCCCGCCTCCGCCCACGCGCTGATGGATCTCGGAGCAACGGTCTGCCTCGCTCGCGTGCCGCGTTGCGGCGTATGCCCACTCGCCCGGAATTGCCCATCTCGCGGCAGCCGATACGAGCCGCTCCGGAGGCAGAGCCCGTTCGAGGGCTCGTTCCGCCAGCGCCGGTCGCGAACGCTCCGGCTCGTGGCCGCCAAGCCGCGACCGCTGAGCGAGCTCGATGCGGCGAGCGCTCGAGCGCTTGCGGACGACGGCCTGGTGACGATCAGGGCCGGCGTCGTCGCCTTGCCCGCGTAATGCGATTTAACCTGTGCGCAAGGGATGGCGGAGCAAGATAAGCCCGTGACCACCGTACTCGTCGTTGACGATGAGCCGATCGTCCGGGATGTCCTCGTCCGCTATCTCGCCCGGGAGGGCTACCGGACGCTGGAGGCGGGGGACGGAACGCGTGCGCGAGAGCTGCTCGAGAGCGAGGCGCCGCAGCTCGTCGTGCTGGATCTGATGCTGCCGGGCACGGACGGCCTCGCCCTCTGCCGGTGGATTCGCTCGCGGTCCGACCTGCCGGTGATCATGCTGACGGCGCGAGGAGAGGAGGCCGACCGGATCGTCGGCCTCGAGCTCGGCGCCGACGACTACGTCACGAAGCCCTTCTCCCCCCGCGAGCTCGTCGCCCGCGTTCGCACCGTGCTCCGCCGCGCCGTGCCCGCGCAGCGCCGCGAGGAACGGCTCTCGTTCGAAGGCCTCGAGATCGACGCGACGACCCGTGATGTGACACGCCAGGGCGCTCCGCTCACCCTGACTGCAAAGGAGTTCGACCTGCTCTGGTTTCTCGCAAGCCACCCGCGTCGGGTTTTCTCTCGGGATCAGCTGATGGATCGCGTTTGGGGCTACGAAGCGGCGCTGGACACGGGCACGGTCACGGTGCACATCCGGCGGTTGCGGGAGAAGATCGAAGACGAGCCCTCGCGGCCACGCTTCCTGGAGACCGTCTGGGGAGTCGGCTACAGGTTCGTGGCGTGATCGAGCTCGGGCTCGTCGTCGCGCTGGGAACCCTCATCGCCGGCTTCTCGGCAGCGCTAGGGCTCAGGCGGCTCCCAACCGTTCGGCTGCAGCTCGCAGGGCTGGCACTGCTGGCCGTGATCGTCCCTCTCGCATCCGTCTTCCTGTCCGGACTCGTCATGTTCCACATGGGGGCCGACGTCGCGATTCTCGCGGTGACCGCCATCGCCGCGTCGGCCGCCGTCGGAGCCGCGCTTTTCCTCGCGGCGTCGATCGCCCGCCGGATCGAGCGACTGGGCGCTGCATCGTCCCTCCTCGCACGGGGGGACCTGACAGCGCGGGCTCCGGAGACGGGCCCGAGCGAGCTCGCCCAGCTCGGCGCATCCTTCAACGAGATGGCGACGAACGTCGAGCGGCTGTTCGATGCACGGCGTCAGCTCGTCGCCTGGGCGAGTCACGATCTCCGGACTCCGATCGCCTCGATGCAGGCGATGATCGAGGCGCTCGAGGACGGGCTGGCCGAGCCGGAGCACTACCTGCCCGCGCTGCGCGACCAGGCTCGAAGACTGGGGGTGCTGGTCGACGACCTGTTCGAGCTCGCGCGGATCGATGCCGGCGCGCTGACGCTCGAGCTGGAGGAGACGTCGCTCTCGGCCGTCGTCGAGGCGTGCCTGCGCGGGCTGGAGGCAGAGGCACACGCCAGGCACGTCAGGCTCGAGGCGACGGTGGGCGACGGGGCGACGGCGCTCTGCGCGCCGGAGCAGGTCGAGCGCGTGCTCTTCAACCTGCTGACGAACGCCCTCAGGCACACGCCTTCGGACGGCTCCGTGGCGGTCCGGGTTGAGCCGGCCTCCGACGAGGTGCTCGTCACGATCGAGGACACGGGCGAGGGCCTGGAGCCCGAGTCACTGCTCCGCGTCTTCGATCGCTTCTGGCGGGGTGACCGGGCTCGGTCGTCCGGGAAGGCGGGTGCAGGGCTGGGCCTCGCGATCGCACAGGGCCTGGTGGAAGCGCAAGGCGGCAGGATCTGGGCCGAGAATCGCCCCGGCGGCGGCGCGCGGGTGTCATTCACGTTGCCGGCGGGGGCTCCGGGCTGAGTCGGGTCCCGTCAGCTTCGGCGAAGCAACGCGACCGCCTGGGCGGCGAGCCCCTCGCCGCGCCCGGTGAACCCCAGGCCATCGGTCGTCGTCGCCCGAACCGAGACTCGGTCGAGGTCGACGCCCATCGCACCCGCAAGGCGGGCGCCCATCGCCACTCGAACCTCGGCGATTCGCGGTCGCTCGCCGATCAGGACGCAGTCGGCGTTCACAAGCTCGAAGCCCGACGCTCTGACGACCTCCCACGTCCGCTGTAACAGCCGGATCGACGACGCGTCGAGCCAGCGGGGATCCGCGGAGGGAAACAGCGCGCCGATGTCGCCCCTGCCGGCGGCGCCGAGCAGGGCGTCGATCAGCGCATGAGAGATCACGTCGCCGTCCGAATGACCGACGAGACCGGGCTCGCCGGGGAAGTCGACACCCGCCAGCACAAGCGGCACGTCGGCGCTCGAGACGTGGGCGTCCACGCCGATCCCGACTCGGACCTCGCTCATAGGGCAACGTCTCGAGGCTCAGGCGGAGCGGGCGACTGACGACTGTAGGCGTCACTCCGGCGATCCCAGACCCGTAGGGGGCTCATGGGAAAACCTCTTGAGGCTCAGGCGGAGCGGGCGACTGACGACTGTAGGCGTCACTCCGGCGATCCCAGACCCGTAGGGGGCTCATCCGAGCGGTTCCTGGCGCCTGCGCCTTCGCTCGAAAACGGACACTGTCTCGTACCCGGCGGAGCGGGCAAGCTCGACGGCGGCTTGGAAGTCGCGCCCGATGTCATCCGGATCGTGGGCGTCCGAGGCAAGCGTGATCGGAATGCCACGGCGAGCAGCCTCATCGAGAAGGGACGCGTCCGGATAGAGCTCGCGCACAGGCTTTCGCAGGCCCGCGGTCGAGACTTCGACCGCGACACCTGTGGCGGCGACGGCTGCCGCCGTCATCTCGTGTAGATCCACGACGACGCCCTCCGGCGGCCGAATGCCGAAGATCTTGACCAGGTCAGGGTGCGAGAGCACGTCGAAGAGACCGCTTGCGGCGGCAGCCCGCAGCAGCTTGAAGTACCGGTGCCACGCGTCCTCGGCGGGAAGGACGTGCGTGAGCGCGGGCCGCATGTCAACGGGGATGCCGTCGACGAAGTGAACCGACCCGAGCACGTAGTCCCAGGGGTAGCGATCGAGCAGCGCAGCGAGCCCTTCCTCCGCTTCGGGCAGGTAGTCAGCCTCGATCGCAAGCTTGACCGGGAGACCCCGGCGCTTGCCCTCCTCGACCGTGGCGACGAACTCGTCCAGGTCGTCGCCCGATCGATCGAGCATCCACTCGATCTGCCAGAGAGGACGGCTCTGGTCAAAGTGGTAGAGATGGTCGGACAGCCCGATCTCGTCGACGCCCGCCTCGATTGCACGCTCCACGTAGCGCTCGAGACGCTCGATCGGGTATCGCCCTGTCGGCTCGTCCTCTCGCCGATCCCTCAGGTGCATGTGGTAGTCGACGATCACGTCAGCTAGACCAGGTAGACGGCCAGCGCATGCCGACTCGGAGCTCAAAGCCCACGAAGCGCCTCCGGGAGCTCTGCGAGCGAGTCGATGCGGACGTGCGCGCGACTCGCCTCCGGCCAATCGGCCTGCAAAAAGCCCCAGGGGCCGCGCCGGATGAAGCCCGCGACCATCCGGGCCTCGGCTGCCGGAACGACATCGTTGTCGACCCGGTCGCCGACGTAGGCGATCTCCGGGGCCGGGCGCTCCAGCCAATCGGCGACGCGCTCGAAGAACAAAGGGTCCGGCTTCGCCACGCCCCAGGACGCCGACGATGCAACGAGGGCGACCTCGAGCCCGCATTGACGCAGAAACGCCTCCGTTTGCGCCGGCTGGTTGCCCACGAGCGCGATCGTATAGCCCCCCTCGCGAAGCGTTGCGAGGCACGCAGCCGCATCCGGGTACAGATCGTCCGGCTCGTAAGGAACGTGCTCGATGCAGCGCGTCACACCGAGCAGCTCGAAGACGTTTCGATGATCGTCCCGACGCTCGATCAGCGCTCCGAGAGCTGCGAAGAAGGTTAGACGCGTGACTTCGGCGCGATCGGCGTAGACGCCCCAGGCGCGCGTCTCGTCGACGAGCGTCTCGCCGACGTCGAAGACGACGGCCGTCACAGCCACGACGCCACGAGCTCCAGGTCTTCCCGCGTCGTCACCTTCAGCAAGCGGGGGTCACCGCGGACGACTCTGACCCGCCCTCCGCGTGCCTCCACCGCCGACGCGCAGTCACCGGCGCCGGCCGCGGAGCCAGCGGCGAGAGCTTCCTTCAGGACCGGCGCGACGAAGGCTTGCGGGGTCTGCACGGCAACCAGCTCCTCTCTCGCGAGCGTCTCGATGACGACGTCGCCTCGAACTCGCTTCACGGTGTCGGGGAGCGGGAGCACCGGCACGACGCCGTCCCACCCATCGCCGAGCGGAGTGAGGACTCGCTCGATGATCGCCTCGGAGACGAGCGGGCGAGCGGCATCGTGCACGAGTAGGGCGCCGACATCCTCCGGAACCTCCCGCAACGCCGCGGCGACCGAGTCGGCTCGCCGCTCCCCGCCGGCCACGGACGCGCTGACCTTGCCGCAGCCGAGCTCCTCCGCGAGGAGAATCGCCGGCTCTTCCCAGCCGGCGGGAACGGCGACCACGATCGCGTCGATCCATTCCGAGGCCTCCAGCCGCTCGAGGCTCTCGGCGAGCAGCGGCCTGCCGCCCAGACCGACGAAGGCCTTCGGGTGGTCGCCACCCAGCCGTTTACCGAGCCCGCCGGCGGCGAGCACGACCCAGGTGCTCACGAGCAACTCCCTCCGGCCAGTCGGGCGCGGGCCGCTGAGTCAGCTGAGGCGTGGTTCCGGGCCACACCGGACGCGGGGCGTGGGAATTTAGGGCCCCATCGAAGCTGATTCCGCTACGCGGTTGCCGCCACCTTCATCGTCTCCGAAGGATCGAAGTCCGACAACACGTCGTCGAGCCAGACAGCGGCCTCGTCCTCGTCCATCTCCTTGGCGTACATCAGCTCGCTCGCGAGGATCTTCTTCGCCTTCACGAACATCTGCTTCTCGCCGGTGGAGAGCCCCTTCTCGTGGTCGCGCAGCGACAGGTTTCGCACGACCTCCGCGAGCTCGAAGATGTTGCCTGTCTTCATCTTGTCCCGGTTGTGCTTGAAGCGCCGGTTCCAGTTCTTCGGCATCATCGTGCCGTCGCCGGTCAGTGCCTCGACGACGAGAACAACCGCCTCCTCGTCGATCACCTTGCGGAGACCGACCTTCTCGACGTTCTCGCATGGCACGTTGACGGTCATGTCGTTGTGCAGGATCTGGATGGTCAGATACTCGCGCTGATCCCCGAGGACCTCGCGCACTTCCTTCTTCACGACGGTTCCTGCACCGTGGTGTGGATACACGACCTTGTCGCCAACGTCGTACAAGTCGCCCTCCCCTTTCGAGCTGGTTTCATGAAACAGCCGGCGCAGAAAGTGCCGCCGGCGAACTCCGCTCAGTATAACGAATCCCTAACAAAAATGCGACCGTTTCCAGGCATTTTCCCCCTAACAAACCACTGCTGACCCAATCGGCGCAGAAAAACCCCTGCTCAAGCCCGGGTTCGTCGCCTGAAATGAAAACGCTGGTCGTTACAGCTGCAGGTAGCGGTCGACGAGGTTGTGCTCCTGCAGACGTCGCAGGCCTTCGCGAATCTCCTGCGCTCGAATCGCACCTACCCCGTCCACCAACTCGAGATCGCGGTGCGACGCTCGGACGATCGCCTCGAGGCCGTCCAGGCCGGACACGACCCGCTTGATCACGGCATCCGGCAGGCGGGGAATGCGACGCAGCACCCTGTAGCCGCGGGGCGACACCGAGTGGTCGAGCGGGTTGACCGTACGCGAGAAGCCGAGCTGCTCTGCGATCGCCTCGAACTCGAGCAGCTCATGGTACGAGAGCTCGCCGAGACGGTCGAGCGCCGCCCGCACGGACGAGGTCCCGTCGAGCGCGTAGTCGTAGACGACAGCCGCTTGCTCTGGGGGGATGTCGCCCACGAGCTCCTGCAGCTGCATGCCGATCAGCCGCCCCTCGGTTCCGAGCTCGACACAGTCCCGCTCGATGTCGGAGGCCATCCGGGTCGTGATCTCGGCGCGCTGCAGGACGACGAGGACGTCGTCCAGCACGACAGCGCCCTGGAACTCGAGCGCCGTCAGCCGCGTCAGCACTTGCTCGAGCCTCTGGCGATACGTCTCGAGGGTGTGCAGCGCCTGATTCGTCTTTGCGAGCACATCAGCGATCGAGTCGAGCTGGTAGCGCTTGTCTCCGATGAAGACGGTCACGGTCTCCCGCTGCTGCGAGATGGAGATCACGAGCGCCGTCGTCTGCTTGGCCACCCGCTCCGCGGTGCGGTGACGGGTCCCGGTCTCGGCCGACGAGATCGCTGGATCGGGCATCAGCTGGACGTTTGCCTGCACGAGCTTGGACAGGTTGGCGTTGACGATGATCGCGCCGTCCATCTTCGCGAGCTCGTAGAGGAGCTGCGGCGTCAGCGGCTGGTCGAGCCGGATCCCGCCCGAGAAGAGGAACTCGAGCTTCCCCGGCTCGCCGATCACGATCAGGGCGCCCTCGTGAGAGCGAATGATGTCGTCGATGCCCTGCCGTAGCTCGGTTCCGGGCGCGATGCGGGCGAGTGCGGAGAGGAGCTTGCGGTCCCGGCGGGGATCGTCCTCGGACGGCGTCCGGGTGAAGCCGATCGTCGATTCTCGGCGGTCAGCCCGCCGCGGCTCCTTCTCGGTCTGCATCCAGGCCCACTCTCAACGCCTGTCGAAGCGTGTCGCTTGCAACGAGGCGCATTGTGCCACGCACGGGAGTCTCCGCCGGCACGAGCGCGGCACGGAAGCCGAGCTTGGCACATTCCTCGAGCCGCCGCTCTGCCTGCGCCGAAACGCGGAGCCGGCCGGTGAGGCCGATCTCGCCGAAAGCCGCGAGCCCGCTCTGCACGGGCACGCCGCGCGCTGCCGACGTGATCGCGAGCGCGACCGCGAGATCCGCGCCCGGCTCGTCGATTCGCAGTCCACCCGCCACGTTGACGAACACGTCGGCCTGGCCGAGCGGCACGCCGGCGTGCCGCGACAGCACGGCCACGATCATGGCGAGGCGCTTCGGGTCGACGCCGGTGCCGACTCGTCGCGGCATGGCGAGGTCGGTCGGCGCCACGAGCGCTTGAATCTCGAGCAGCAACGGCCGGGTTCCTTCGAGCGCGCAGGCGACGGCTGCCCCGACCTCCCCCGGCCTGCTCCGCCCGAACAGCTCCGACGGGTCTGGCACGCCTTCGAGGCCGCGGCCCGTCATCTCGAAAACTCCCAGCTCGTTGGTCGAGCCGAAGCGATTCTTTGCCGCCCGTAGCACCCGGTGAGCGTGGTAACGGTCGCCCTCGAACTGCAGTACGCAGTCGACCAGGTGCTCGAGGACACGCGGCCCGGCGACAGATCCGTCTTTGGTCACGTGGCCGACGAGGAACAGCGCGATTCCGCACTCCTTCGCGACGCGAAGCAGGCGCGCGGTGGCCTCTCGCACCTGGGCGACCGAGCCGGGCGCCGATCCGATCTCGGTCGAATACAGCGTCTGGATCGAGTCGATCACGCAGACATCGGGGCGCTCGGCCTCGAGCGTCGCGACGACGGACTCGAGCTCCGTCTCGGCGAGAATCTCGACGTCCTCCGCTCCACCCAGGCGTTCGGCACGGAGCTTTACCTGCGCGGTCGACTCCTCGCCGGTAACGAGCAGAGCACGCCGATCGGTCGCGACGTGGCCCAGCGCCGACAGGAGCAGCGTCGACTTGCCGACTCCCGGCTCGCCGCCGACCAGAACGAGCGATCCGGGCACCAGGCCGCCGCCGAGCACGCGGTCCAGCTCCGCGACTCCGGTCGGGATGCGAGCCGCCTCTTCGATCCGGACGTCTGCCAGCCTCAGCGGCCGGCGCGACGCGCTCGGCCGGGCAGTGGCGGTAGTCCGCTCTTCGACGAGCGTTCCGAAGTTGCCACAGCCCGGGCAGCGGCCGAACCAACGGCCCGCCGTATAGCCGCACTCCGAGCACGCGTACTGGGCGGCCGGCTTCGAGCTCATCCCGGTGGGACGGCGCGCAGCCGCGGCGTTAGGGGCGTGTGTGAGGTTGCCACCGAGGCCATCGTATGGGTGGCGCCTGACGTGATCCGTGCCGCCTCCGTGCCGAGATCGAGCCTAGTATCGTGCCGGCGTGACACAGCCCGAGACAAGGCTCGAGCGCCTCGCCGACCTCGCCGTACGCGTCGGCGCGAATATCGAGCAGGATCAGCTGGTAGCGATTCAGAGCGCCGTCGAGCATGCACCCCTCGTGCGCGCGATCGCCGTCGCCGCGTACCGGGCCGGGGCCAGACATGTCGAGGCGCACTACGGCGACCAGCACCTCCAGCGCGCCATGATTCAGCATGCGGCCGACGAGACGCTGACCTGGACGCCGCCCTGGATGCTGCAGCGCCTGCGGGAGCTGGTGGAGGCACGAGGCGCCCTCATCGCCATCACGGGCGATCCGGAGCCCGAGCTGCTCGCCGACCTGGACGGCGAGCGCGTCGGAAAGGCGCGACGCCTCGTCCTCGCGCAGGAATGGGTGCGCGCCGTCGGTGACAACGCGGTCAGCTGGACGATCGTCCCGAACCCCAATGCCGGTTGGGCGACAACCGTGTTCGGCGAGCCCGACGTCGACCGCCTCTGGAACGCCGTCGAGTTCGCGACTCGCATCGATGAAGCCGATCCGAGCGCCGCCTGGAGGGAACGAATGGACGTGCTCGGATCCCGCGCCTCGCGGCTCAACGACCGCCGGGTGGACGCGATCCGCTTCCGGGGTCCAGGCACCGACCTGACGGTCGGGCTTCTGCCCGGTGTCGGCTGGACCGCCGCCCGCTTCACCACCTCGTGGGGGCAGACGCACATGCCCAACTTGCCGACCGAGGAGGTCTATACCACGCCCGACCGGCGGCGCACCGAGGGCGTCGTCCGCTCGACCCGGCCGCTCGCGGTGCCGGGCACGGTCGTGCGCGAGCTCGAGATCCGCTTCGAGGGCGGACGGGCGGTGGAGGTCAACGCCTCGACCGGCGCGGAGGTGATCCGGGCGCAGATCGCGACCGACGAGGGAGCCGCGTTCCTCGGGGAGCTTGCGCTCGTCGACGGGTCGTCCCGGGTCGGCAAGACCGGGATCGTCTTCTGGGAAACGCTCTTCGACGAGAACGCGACATGCCACATCGCCTATGGCGACGGCGTCGGCGGGAACGTGCCGGGAGTGGGCGGCCTCTCGCCGGACGAGCGTGCCGCCCGGAACGTGAACAACTCGTCGGTGCACACCGACTTCATGATCGGAGGCCCGGAGGTGCAGGTCGACGGGCTGACGGCAGACGGCCAGGCCGTCCCGATCCTCCGCGAGGAGGAGTGGGTTCTGGTCTAGGCGAGAACGGCCGCCTCGCGGCGGCCGTCTCGATTACTCCTCTTCCTGCTCTGCCGGTTCCTCGGGCGGAACCGTCACCTTGTCCTCGATCGGAGGCACGCCGGGGATGATCGAGATGTCGACCTCCTCGTCGTTCTTGCGCGCGACGAGGATCGTCGCTCCGGGCTCGAGCTCGCGCCCGAGCACGAAGTCGGCGAGCGGATCCTCGATGTAGCGTTGGATCGCGCGGCGAAGCGGGCGAGCGCCCATCGTCGGGTCGTACCCCTTGTCGACGAGCAGCTCCTTCGCCTCGTCCGTGAGCTCGATCGTCGCCTCGTGCGTCGCCATCTGCTCGCGCAGCCGGTTGAGCATGAGGTCGACGATCTCGAGGATCTCCTCCCGCGTGAGCTTGGGGAAGACGATGATCTCGTCGATCCGGTTCAGGAGCTCGGGCCGGAAGACCTTCTTCAAGTCGCCCATCACCCGCGACTTCATGTCCTCGTAGGACAGGCCCGTGTCGTCGCCGATCCCGAAACCGAGCGAGACGTTCTTCGAGATCGACGCCGAGCCGATGTTCGACGTCATGATCACGACGGTGTTGCGGAAGTCGACCTTTCGTCCCTGCGCGTCGGTGAGCTTTCCGTCCTCGAGGATCTGGAGCAGGATGTTGAAGACGTCGGGGTGCGCCTTCTCGATCTCGTCGAAGAGGATGACCGAGTAGGGCTTGCGACGGACGGCCTCGGTGAGCTGGCCGCCCTCGTCGTACCCGATGTAGCCGGGCGGCGAGCCCACGAGGCGCGAGATCGCGTGCTTCTCCATGTACTCCGACATGTCGATCTGGATCATGGCCTCCTCGTCGCCGAACATGAACTCGGCGAGCGTTCGTGCGAGCTCGGTCTTGCCGACGCCCGACGGCCCGAGGAAGATGAAGGAGCCGGTCGGGCGCTTGGGATCCTTGATCCCGGCGCGCGCGCGCCGGATCGACTTCGATACCGCCACGATCGCCTGCTCCTGGCCGATGACGCGCTTGTGCAGCTCTTCCTCCATGCGGATCAGCTTCTGCGACTCGGCCTCGGTGAGCTTGAAGACCGGGATGCCGGTCCACATCGAGACGATGTCGGCGATCTCGTCCTCGCCGATCTCGGGCTGCTCGTCGCCCTGGTTCTCGTGCCAGCCCTCCTCGAGCTCGCGCTTCTTCTGCGTCAGCTTGCGCTCCTTGTCGCGCAGCGACGCGGCCTTCTCGAATTCCTGCGCCTCGATCGCGGCCTCCTTGTCCCGCCGGACGGTCTCGATCTGCTCCTCGAGCTCGCGGTAGCGGGGCGGTGCGCTCATCGTCTTGATGCGCATGCGCGAGGCGGCCTCGTCGATCAGGTCGATCGCCTTGTCGGGCAGGTGGCGATCCTGGATGTACCGGGAGGAGAGAACGGCGGCGGCCTGCAGCGCGTCGTCGGTGATCTTGCAGCGGTGGTGCGCCTCGTAGCGGTCGCGCAGGCCGCGCAGGATCTGCACGGTGTCGTCGACCGACGGCTCGTCCACGCGAATCTGCTGGAAGCGGCGCTCGAGGGCAGCGTCACGCTCGAGGTACTTGCGGTACTCGTCGAGCGTCGTCGCGCCGATCGTCTGCAACTCGCCGCGGGCAAGCGCCGGCTTGAGGATCGAGGCCGCGTCGATCGCACCCTCGGCGGCGCCCGCGCCGACGAGGTTATGGAGCTCGTCGATGAACAGGACGATGTCGCCGCGCTGGGTGATCTCCTTCATGACCTTCTTCAGCCGCTCCTCGAACTCGCCCCGGTACTTCGAGCCGGCAACGAGCGCGGCCAGGTCTAGCGTGTAGATCTGCTTGTTCTTCAAGAGCTCTGGCACCTGGTTCGCGGAGATGCGGCCGGCGAGGCCCTCGACGACGGCGGTCTTGCCGACGCCGGGCTCGCCGATCAGCACCGGGTTGTTCTTCGTGCGTCGCGAGAGGATCTGCATCACGCGCTCGATCTCCGTCTGTCGTCCGACGACGGGGTCGAGCTTTCCCTCGGCCGCGGCCTTCGTCAGGTTGCGGCCGAACTGGTCGAGGAGCTTGGAGCTCTTGGACTTCTCTCCCGCGGGCGCGCCCCCGCCCTGCTGGCGCCGGCCGGGGCCGGAGAGCATACGGATGATCTCGTTTCGGATCTTCTCCGCGTCGGCGTCGAAGTCGAGCAGGATCCGGGCGGCGACGCCCTCGTTCTCGCGCACGAGGCCGAGCAGGATGTGCTCGGTGCCGATGTAGTTGTGCCCGAGCGACAGCGCCTCGCGCAGCGCCAGCTCTAGCACCTTCTTCGCTCGCGGGGTGAATGGGATCTGGCCCGTCGTCACCTCGTCGCCCTGGCCGACGATGCGTGCGACCTGGGCACGCACCTCCTCGACCGTGATGTCGAGCGACTCGAGCACGCGCGCGGCGAGGCCCTCCTCCTCGCGCAGCAGGCCGAGCAGGATGTGCTCCGTGCCGATGTAGTTGTGCTTGAGCGCCCGCGCCTCGTCCTGGGCGAGAACGACGACTTGCCGAGCCCGTTCTGTGAAACGTTCGAACAATCCCCTCGAGCCTCCTTTCGTCAAGAACTTCTGCGGGCGACGTCTGGGTCGCCCACGTTCGAGGTAGGGCCATGGTACCGCAGCGGTCAGGAGCTACAGAAGGGCTTACAGAGCGTTCACACCTCTTTTTCTCTCCCTGCAGCAAGAGCCTCGCCGGAGGCGGCCCTAGGCTTTCCGGGATGATCGTCGCGCACCTCGATCTGGACGCCTTCTTCGCCGCCGTGGAGGAGCTCGAGCAGCCGGAGCTCCGCTTGCGGCCGCTCGTCGTCGGCGGAGACCCGCACGGTCGCGGTGTGGTGGCGACCGCGAACTACGAGGCGCGCAAGCATGGAATCGGAAGCGCGATGAGCTGCGCGGAGGCGCTCCGTCGCTGCCCTCACGCCGTCTTCGTCCGCCCTCGCAAGGCGCTCTACGCGAGCTACTCCGACGCCGTCTGGCAGACGGTCGCCGAGATCGCGCCGAGTCTCGAGCGGACGGGCCTCGACGAAGGGTACGTCGACCTGTCGGACGTCGCGAGCGACGACTTCGCGCGCGCGCGCGCCGTCGCCGGGGCGATCCAGACGGCGATCCGCGCGACGACGCGTTTGTCGTGCTCGGTCGGCGTCGGCAGCTCGAAGGTCGTCGCCAAGGTCGCGAGCGATCGCCGCAAGCCGGGCGGCATCACGGTCGTCCGCCCCGGGGGCGAGGCGGCCTTTCTCGCGCCGTTCGATCTCCGCCTGCTGCCGGGAATCGGCCCCCGGACCGAGGCGCGCCTGCGCATCCTCGGCATCACGACACTCGGCGCGCTCGCCGGATTGACGGACGGCGATCTTGCGGTGATCCTGCCGGGCAAGAACGGGCGGCTCCTGCGGGACCGCGCGCTGGGAATCGATCCGAGGCCGGTCGAGCCGGTCGGCGACGCGGTCTCGATCAGCAGCGAGGAGACCTTCGACCGGGACCTCTCGGACCGCGCCCGGCTGCACGACGAGGTGCGACGCATGGCAGCGCAGGTCGCGGACCGGCTGGTCGCGACCGGCCGGGCGGCGCGAACTGTGACCACCAAGGTTCGCTATGCGGACTTCTCGATCAGGAGCCGCTCGACGAGCCTCCCGGTCGGGACGGACGACGGCGAGCGGATCGCCGAGCTCGCCTGTGCGCTGCTCGACCGGGCGCTCGCGGACCGGCCCGGAGCGCTCCGCCTGATCGGCGTCGGCGTCTCCAGCTTCGAGCCCTACCGGCAGCTGGCCCTGCCGTTGCGGCTGGAGCCGCAGCGATACGCTTCCTCGCCGTGAGCGCCTCGGACGACAACCGGAAGGCACTGATCACCGGCGGGGCCGGCTTCATCGGCTCGCACCTCGCGGAGCTGCTGCTCGGCGACGGCTGGGAGGTATACGCCCTGGACGATCTCTCGACAGGCTCGCTCGAGAACGTCTCCCAGCTCAGGAAACGCCCGGACTTCCACCTCGTCGTCGAGTCGGTCCTCTCCTCGAGCGTCGTGAGCGAGCTCGTGCACAAGTGCGACGTCGTCTACCACCTCGCTGCCGCCGTGGGCGTCCGACTGATCGTCGAGCAGCCGGGGCACACGCTGCTGACGAACGTCCAGGGCACCGAGACCGTGCTCGAGTACTGCAGCCGTTTCGGCAAGCGCGTGCTCGTGGCGTCGAGCTCCGAGGTCTACGGCGACCACCGCGAGGAGGTGTTCCTGGCGGAGAACGCACGGCGCATCTACGGCCCCACGACCGCTAAGCGCTGGGCCTACGCGGACTCGAAGGCGATGGACGAGTTCCTGGCGCTCGCCCGGCACGAGGAGGAGGGACTCGACTGCGTGATCGCCCGGCTCTTCAACACCGTCGGCCCGCGCCAGTCGGGGCAGTACGGCAACGTCGTCCCCCGCTTCGTGCAGTGGGCGCTCGCGGGACGGTCGATCGAGATCCACGGCGACGGGACGCAGACACGCTGCTTCTGCCACGTCCGAGACGTCGTGCGGGCCCTGAATGGACTGATCGACGAGGGCTCGACCTCGGGCCAGATCTACAACGTCGGCTCGACCGACAGAATCCGGATCGCCGACCTGGCCGAGCGCGTCCGCCAGGCGACCGGCTCTCACTCGGAGCTCGTCTTCCTCCCGTACGAGACCGCATTCGGGTATCCGGTCGATGAGATCGAGATGTTCCACCGGGCGCCGTCGATCGAGAAGATCCGCGCCGCGATCGGCTGGGAGCCCAGCATGGATCTCGACGGGATCCTTGCGAACGTGATCGAGTTCAACCGGGCTTCTGGCCCGGTCGCCTCGCCGGCATAGCTGATGGGAAATCACGCTCGGGTCAAGCAGCGGCCACCTGCAGCGTGACGATGTGTCCGAGCCGTTCGAGTTGGGCGACGAGCCGCCGCGTCTGTTTTTCGGGGTCGAGCCGGGTGAAGTAGTCGCCGCCGGCGTCGC
>JBBSGR010000009.1:0-98149 GCA_038253945.1 Gaiellales bacterium | reverse complement strand
TCGGCGCACGAGCGATGGGCGTGCCTATTCGGGGATCCCGGACGCGTAGCGTTGTCATGCGACAGCCTGGTGCTGCTGCAGCGGGATCGGCGCAAGGCCGATGGACGTGCACCTTCGGCGATACCGGACGCGTAGCGTGGTCATACGACAGCCTGGTGCTGCTGCAGCGGGATCGGCGCAAGGCCGATGGACGTGCACCTTCGGCGATACCGGACGCGTAGCGTGGTCATAGCTCGGTCTCGATCAGGTACACGGGGCGTCCTTCCACGTCGCGCTGGATCCTGCCCAGATACTCGCCGATCAGAGCGAGGATGAAGCCCTGGATCCCGAGCACGAACAAAACGGCGACGCCGCCGAACAGCGGGCCTGGGAAGTTCGACCTGTCGATCCAGAAGTAGACGGCATAGCCGCCGAGCCCGGTCGCGAGCAGCGTGCAGACGAGGCCGAGCGCGATCCCGATCCACTGGATGGGCTGGGGCCAGAATCCCGCCAGTACGTGCAACGAGAGGCGGACGAGAGCGAGCGGCGAGTAGCGGGAGCGGTCTTTGCGCGGCGAATGCGAGACATCGACCTCGACGACGCTCGACCCCGCCGACACGACGAGCGCCTTCGTGAACTTCTGCTTGCCGATCGCGCCGAGCAGCGGCTGGATTGCCGTGTCCCGGTAGGCGTTGAACGCACACCCGAAGTCGGAAACCTCCACACCGGTGAAACGGCGAAGCATCCCGTTGATGACGCGCGAGGGCAGCGTGCGCCCGCGCCCGTCCTGGCGCGCGATGCGGCGCCCGCTCGCGACGTCGCTTCCCGCCTCGACGGCTGCGACGAGGCTCGGAATCTCCTCCGGCGCGTTCTGCAGGTCTCCGTCCATCGTCACGATCACGCCGCCTCGAGCGCGCGCCAGACCGGCATGCATCGCAAGGTGCTGGCCGAAGTTGCGCTTGAAGCGCACGACGCGAACGCGGTGGTCGCGGCCGTGGATCAGCTCGAGCCGCGCGAACGTGTCGTCGGTAGACCCGTCGTCCACGAGGAGCAGCTCGAACGGGCGGCCCATCCCTTCGAGCGTCGCAACGGTCCGCCGGTAGAGCTCGTCGACGTAGACGCCCTCGTCGAAGAGGGTCACGACGACGGAAAGCTCGGGTGCCTTCGCCTGCTCCTCCGCCGCTTCGATACCGATAATCTGCGTCTCGTTCACGCGTGGCAGAGCCTATCTCCCGGCCGAGCCCAGGGCCTGGGAATCGGCCGGCAGCACGGTGAATGCAACGGCCGGGCCGACCGGCCGCACGGCGCGGAAGTGACGCTCGTCGAAGGTTGCGATCGCGGCGGTGTCGACCCGCGCGGCAAGCGCGACGAGCGACGCGTCCGTCAGGCTCACGCCCAGCCCGGAATAGCGATCGGCGATCTCGACGCTCTCCGACGGCGCAGAGGGCCACCACTCGATCGCGTACGCGCCCGCCGACACATCACGGCGGAAGGCCGCCTGGGCGGCTTGGCCTGCCCGTGTGCCCGCGAGGTGGTCGGTCTCCGCGAGAACGAGCGGTGTCGTCGCGAGCTCCTCGGTGGCACGCCCGTACCAGTCGACGGCTTCCGCGTGGCGCTCGTCTCGGCGATCCAGCAGAGCGTAGATAAACGACGTGTCGACGACGATCATCCCTCACCGAAGCCAGACTCGGCGAGGTGGGAATCGACCGCGTCTGCTACCCCGCCCGGGCCGGCGCCCACCCCGATGGCCGAGACACGCGGGCGGTATACCTCGGAAACGGCGCGAGCGAGCGTCCGCCTGATCAGCTCTGCCTTGCTGACGCCGGCGGCCGACGCAGCCCGGGCGAGCGCACGGTCTAACTCCGGCTCGAGATAGATGCTGCTCTTCTTCACCCTACGTAGGGTACTACCTGGCACGGCGCGCCGCGGCGTGGCGTGAGGGACGCCCGCCGTCCGCCGCCCCTCACGACCACGAACGCGTGCCGGCTCAGGCCGCCGGCCCCATCGCGAGCGCAACCTCGGCCGCCCGCATGCGCCGAAGCGACGGAATCGCGAGCGCCACGGCCGCGCCGATGGCCACGATCGCCGCCCCGAACCACAAGGCGGGAACGAGGCCGTCGGCGAACGTCTGCGGCGTGGCGTAGCCACCGGAGTGCGAGAAGACCGAGGCGAGCACGGCGACGCCGAAGACGCCGCCCACCTCGCGGATCGCGTTGTTCGCTCCCGAGGCCTTCCCCTCCTCCTCCGGCCTCACAGCGCTCAGCACCACGTTCGCGACGGGCGCGAAGAACATCGCCATTCCGGTGCCCGAGAGGATGAACGGCCCTACGAGCTCGCCGTAGCCGACCGTTGCCGACGACACCGCGGCGATCCAAGCCAGCCCCGTGGCCTGGAGCGCAAGGCCGAGCGCCATCAGCGGCCGCCCGCCGATCCGGTCGGAGAGCGCACCGGCGATCGGCGCGACGAACATGGGCATCGCCGTCCAGGGAAGGACACGCAGTCCTGCCTGGAGGGGCGAGTACCCCTGAGCGGTCTGGAAGAACTGCGTCAGCAGGAAGACGGAGCCGAACATGCCGAAGTACATGAAGAGCGAAGCGCCGTTCGCCGCTGCGAACGCTCGCCCCTTGAAGAAGCGAAGCGGCAGCATCGGCTCGGCGGCGCGCAGCTCCCAGGCGACGAATCCGGCAAGGAGCACGGCGCCCAGCGTCAGCGCAGCGACGATACCCGCGCTCGACCACCCGTGCGAGTTGCCATTGACGAGACCCCAGACGAGCCCGAAGAGGCTGCCGCTCACGAGCGCCAGGCCCGGCAGGTCGAGCGCCCGGTCGGAGCCACGCGTCTCGCGGAGCTGCCGGAGCGCGAGCGGAGCGACGACGAGGCCCACCGGGACGTTGAGCCAGAAGATCCACTGCCACGAGATCCCCTGCACGACGGCTCCCCCCACGAGCGGACCCATGGCGACGGCGAGACCGGCGATCCCCGACCAGGCGCCGAGCGCGACGCCGCGTCGCTCCTTCGGGAAGGCGTCGCTTAGAATCGTGAGCGTCAGGGGCGTCACGATCGCGCCGCCGAGACCCTGCACGGCCCGGGCCGCGATCAGCCAGTCGATGCTCGGCGCGAGCGCGGCCGCGGCCGAGGCGGCCGTGAACAGCGCGAGGCCGATCACGAAGAGCCGCCTGCGACCGAACCGGTCGCCGAGGGCCGCGCCCGTCAGGAGCAGGACGGCGAACGTCAGCGTGTAGGCGTTGACCGTCCATTCGAGCTGCTCGATCCCGGCGCCGAGGTCGACGCGGATCACCGGCAGTGCGGTCGAGACGACGAGGTTGTCGAGGACGACCATGAAGAGCGCGACCGAGGTGATCGCGAACGTCCAGATAGTGCGTGCTCGGTTCATACCGGGGAAACTCCTTCCTTTATTAGTAGTAAGTGCTTACTCATCGAGGCGAGAAAAAGAGAGAGACGCTTCGCTCACTGTCCGATCCCCCTTTTGCAGCCGGAGATCAGCCGCTCGGCCCAGGGCTCGGGGCGCTCGAAGGCCTGCATCGACATGAGAATCGTCAGCAGCGTCCCGTTGGCGAAGAACTCACTCACGACCTCGGGCGGCTCGCCCGAGACGCGTTCGGCGAGCTCGTACAGATCCTTCCAGGCCGCCCGCACCACCTCGCAGATCTCGGGATCGTCGCACGACGACCAGCACTTGAGCATCAGCAGCAGCCGGTCCCGATCGCTCATCAGCTCGGTATAGGCGTCCCCCATCGCCTCGAGGGCGCCGGGGCCGCTCTTGCCACGTGCGGCCTCGACGAAGATGTCGTACAGCTCGCCGATGGCGCGGTCGGACGTCGCCAGGTACAGCGCCTTCTTCGTGCGGAAGAGGCGGAAGAGATAGGGCTGCGAGATGCCGGCCGCCCGCGCGATGTCATCCGTGGAAGCGCCGTGGAGGCCCTTCGCAGCGAACTCCTTCGTCGCGGCGTCGAGCACGTCGTCGCGACGCTCCGCCGCAGTCATGCGATTGCCTGTCCTGACCGCCATGGCGACGGAAGTTAGCACTCACTCACATCTACGTCAAGGATAGGATGCCGCACGCGTTGCGTGAGCTGACCATCCTCGTCTCGGCCTCCGGTGCGCCCGGTACCGCCGCGCTCCTAAATGCGTTGCGGCAGAACGGGGAGCGCCGAGTCCGCCTCGTCGGCACCGACATGTCCAGCCGGGCGATCGGCCGGCATCTGTGCGACGCGTTCCACCTCGTCCCGTCGGGATCGGACCGCGGCTTCCCCGATGCGATGCTCGAAGTGTGCCGTCGCGAGAGCGTCGACGCGCTGCTGCCCCAGTCGTCGTTCGACCTGCTCGCGCTCGCCGGTGCGAAGGAGCGTTTCGAAGGGATCGCCCGCGTGCTCGTCTCGTCGCCCGAGGCGATTCGACGGTCGAACGACAAGGCCGAGACGTACGCGCTGCTCGACCGGATCGGGGTCAAGGGACCGGCGTGGCGCCGCGTCAACGGCTCGGCAGGTCTCCGGACAGCCGCCGAGGAGCTGGGGTATCCCCGGGAGGATGTCTGCTTCAAGCCCGTGTTCTCGTCGGGCTCGCGCGGATTCCGCGTGCTCTCGGCCTCGGCCGACCGGAGAGAACAGCTGCTCGCCAGCCGGCCGGGCGTGGCGTCCGCGATGCAGCTCGAGGAGGTGGAGCAGCTGCTTCCGCCGGATGGCGGCCCGGACCTGCTCGTGATGGAGCTCGCTCGCGGCAAGGAGCGCACGATCGACGGCATCGCCGCCGAGGGGCGCGTCGTCCTCGGGCATGCGAAGACGCGCGAGGCGATGCGAGCCGGCCTCGCCATGTACTTCGAGACGCTCGACGAGCCGGGGCTGATGGACGTCGCGCGCAGGATCGTGGCCGAGCTCGGGCTCGACCACTTCTTCAACATTCAGCTCGTCGGCGACCACGTGATCGAGATCAACCCCCGGATCTCGACGATCGTCTACCAGGAGGATTTGAACCTTCCCTACCTCGGGATCAAGCGAGCGCTCGGGGAGGTGACGGAGGAGGAGCTCGCCGCGCTCTCAGCACGCGTCCGTCCTACTCGCCGGGCGCTTCGTTACTTCGACCAGGTCGAATGGGACGAGTAAGCCCTCGCCTCGTTAGGGCAGCCTGAACTCGCCGCGGGCGACGATGACGCCGGAGCCACCGACCTCGACCCGCTCGACGCGATCGGCCGAGCCCTCGGCCCTCGCGTGGAGAGTCGAGGGGCGCGAGATCTCGGCTCCCTGCGAGATCACGATCTCGTCGCCGAAGGCGATCCGGCCGTGTCGCCCGAGGTGGACGGCGAGCGGCCCGGCCGCGGAGCCCGTAGCGGCGTCCTCGGGTACTCCCGCCCCCGGCCCGAACATCCGCGTCTTCCACTCGCGGCCGGAGCCGGCGAAGCAGTTGACGCCGACCACGGGCAGCTGCGCGAGCCGGCCCAGGTCCGGCCGGAGCGCGGCGACCGCCTCCTTCGAGGCCAGCGCGACGAAGACGTGCCTGACGCCGTTGTCGTACACCTCGACCGGAAGCTCCGCGCGCTCGACCCCGAGAGCGGCGAGCAGCTCCGGCTCGCCGGCGAATGGCTCGACGCTCGGCAGCGGCTGCTCCATCCAGCCGAAGACGATGCGCGGCCCTTCACGTTCGAGACGCACCGGCACGACGCCTTTCTGAGTCTCGAGGTGAATCTCCGGCAGCTGGAGCGGCCCCGCCAGCACGAACGCGGTTCCGAGGGTGGGGTGCCCGGCAAACGGAAGCTCGCGGGCAGGCGTGAAGATGCGGATGCGGGCGTGGCCGACGCCTTCGCGCGGGTAGACGAACACGGTCTCGGCCAGGTTCAGCTCGCGGGCGAGTGGCTGGAGCACGTCCTCGCGAAGCTCGCGTGCGTCGGTGAAGACGGCAAGCTGGTTGCCGGTGAGCGGCGTGTCGGTGAAGACGTCCGCGACGACGTAGCGGAGCGTCGGCACTGGCCCCGACTGTACCGACGTCGGAGAGCTCGCCGTATGGTTCGGCCGAACCCCCGCGAGGGATCAGACCGTGAGCCAGTTCGAGGAGGACGAGGAGCCGAGCGAGGAGCCGCGGCGGAGTTCCAGTTCTATGCGACGCCCGACGCCGAGGTCGGCGTCTACGCGAACATCCTGAGCGTCTGGCACACGGCCTAGCGAATCCGAAGCGGCGCGCAGCTGGCGTCGCTCGTGTTGCCGACCTTGTCCGTCGCACGGATGCAGAAGCGAAGCGTTCCGCGCTCGAGCCGACGCGGCACGCGCCACTTCACGGCTGGGCTCTGCGTCACGACGAGCAACGCCGTCCGGAGCGTCGCGATCGCGCGCGTCCCGCGCCGCACGGTCACGGTCTGTCTCGTCACGCCACTCAGGTCGCTGACGCGGTAGCGAAGCCTCGCGGCCGCACCCCGCCTGCCCGTACTGGCCAGAGCCTTGACGACCGGCGCAACGGTATCCGCGTGGTTGCGAAAGAGCGCCGTCGTCGACTCCGCCTCGTTGAGCACGATCGGGCAGATCGGCCCGTTGCCCGCGCAGATCCCGGTCCAACCGCTGAAGACGGCCCCCGGCTCGGGCACGGCAATCAGCGTCACCGTCGTGCCGCCGCGGAACGAGGCGGAGCACGTCGGGCCGCAGTCGATGCCGGCGGGATTGCTACCGACCGTCCCGCTCCCGCTCTTGCTGACCGCGAGGGGGAAGGTCGGGGCCTCCGTGAATGTGGCGGCTACGGCCTTCGGGCTCTCGACGACGAGCGTGCACGAGCCGGTGCCCGAGCAGGCGCCGCTCCAGCCGGCGAAGGTCCAGCCGGCCGCCGGGGTCGCGGTCAGGGCCACGCGAGTACCGTTCGCGAAGCTCGCATTGCACGCCCCACCGCAATCGATGCCGGCCGGGCTGCTCGTAATGCCGCCGTTGCCTGTCTTGCCGACCCCGAGCGCCACGAGCTCGGGAGCGCCCGCGCCGAAGTTCGCCGTCACGGCCTTCGGCCCGTCCATCGTGACAGTGCAGGGCGACGTGCCGGAGCAGGCACCGCCCCAGCCCGAGAACGTCGCCCCGGAACCCGGCGTCGCCGTCAGCGTCACCGTCGTGCCGCTGCCGAGAGACAGCGCGCACGTCGTGCCGCAGTCGATGCCCGGAGGACGGCTTGCGATCGTGCCGTCGCCACTCCCTCCCACGACGAGCGGAAAGGTCTGCCTGACCTGCTGCTCGAAGCGCGCCGACACCGCCTTCGGCCCGTCGAGCGTGACCGTGCACGCGTCGGTGCCCGAGCAACCACCGCTCCAGCCGGCGAAGGTCCAGCCGTCTGCGGGACTCGCCGTCAACGTAACGGTGGCGCCGGGAGGAAACGAGGCGGCGCAGGTCGGCCCACAGTCGATGCCGCCGAGACTGCTCGTGACCGTCCCGTTCCCGGTCTTGCCGATCGCCAGCGGGAACGACGTCTGCGTTCCCGGGAGGTCGAAGATCGCGGTCACGGTCGTCGCGTCCTCCGGCTCGACCGTGCATGAGCGGGCATTGCCCGAGCAACCACCCGCCCAGCCCGTGAACACCGAGCCGGGGTCTGGAGACGCGGTGAGAGTCAGCGGCGCGCCGCCGGCCTCCGAGAGCGTCGGTACGAGGGCGCTGCAGACCTGGCCGCAGTCGACGTACGCCGGGGTGCTCGTGACGCGCCCGCTCCCGCTTCCTGCCTTGGCCACGGTGAGAGTGACGTGCGCCCCGCGTGCGTCGGCGCGCGCGACCGCGAGCGTGAGCACGGCCGCCAGCGCGACGGCGGCTACCACCCATTGCTTCATGGTCTTCTCATGCCCGTCTCGACCCGCGGCGACCGCCGACTATCGTGCCCGCCTCGCGCAGTCGGCCGCTGCTGCCGGCTCAGCCGATCCTCCGCGGCGGCCCACCAGTCGACGATGAACTCGAGCAGCGCGGTTCCGAACTCGAGGGCGAGCGACGGAAACCGCTCGCCCGCGTCTTCACCGGCCCGCGCCTTCGGCTCCAGCTCGGTGCGGAAGAAGGCGAGCGCAGACTCGAACTGCGCCTGCGTCATCCTCATGCTCTCGAGCAGCTGATCGGGCTCGAGCAGGTCGCCGAAGAAGAGCTTGAGCAGCCCTTCGTCGCGGTAATCGAACTGCCGCGCCGCCGAGCTGGTCAGCCACTCCTGCAACGCTCGCTCGCCTGCTTCCGTAAGCTCATACCCCCGCCGGTGACGCGCCCCGTGAGACTCGTCGCGCGACGTCACGAGGCCGGCACCCTCGAGCCGGCGGAGCTCCGGATAGATCTGGCCGAAGCTCGCGCCCCAGAAAAAGCGTGTCGAGACCTCGACGCCGCTCTTGATCTCGTAGCCGGTCCGGGCGCCGAGCCGTAAGAATCCGAGAATGACCTTTGCCGTTGGACTCAGCTGTTGCATGCCTGGAAGATACATAGTAACGTATCTGGCAGATAGATGAACGCGATCGAGGTACATGGGCTACGGAAGTCGTACGGAAGCGGCGAGGTGCTGCACGGCGTCGATTTCGACGTCGCCGCGGGTGAGGTCTTCGCTCTCCTCGGCCCGAACGGCGCGGGCAAGACGACCACCGTGGAGATCATGGAGGGCTACCGGGAGCGCGACGCCGGCAGCGTCTCGGTGCTCGGCGAGGACCCGCAGCGTGCGGGCGGCGGCTGGCGGGAGCGGATCGGCGTGGTGCTGCAGGCGTCCGAGCTGTACCCGAACTTCACCGTCGCCGAGACGATCGCACTCTTCGCCGGCTACTTCCAGCGCTCGCGCCCCGTCGACGAGGTCGTTCGCCTCGTCGGCCTCGAGGAGAAGGCGGCCTCACGCGTGAAGACGCTGTCCGGCGGGCAGAAGCGCAGGCTCGACCTTGCGGTCGCTCTCGCCGGCGACCCGGACCTGATCTTCCTCGACGAGCCGACGACCGGGTTCGATCCGGCCGCTCGTAGAGCGGCCTGGGAGATGATTCGCTCCCTCCGATCGCTGGGCAAGACCGTACTCCTGACGACCCACTACATCGAGGAGGCGCAGCAGCTCGCCGATCGCGTCACCGTCCTGCGCGAGGGCCGCATCGTCGCCTCGGGGACGCCGGACGAGCTGACGGGGCGTGCCCCGGCAACGGAGATCCGCTACCGCCGGAACGGCGAGGAGGTCGTCCTCCACACGGAGCATCCGACCCGCGAGCTGCATGCCCTGACCGGGAAGGCAGTCGCCGACGGCGTCGAGCTCGAGGCGCTCGAGGTTCGCCGGCCGACGCTCGAGGAGATCTACCTCACGCTGACCGCGGAGGCCGAATGAACCTCTTCCTCCACGAGCTGCGGGCCCAGCAGCGACTCTTCTGGCGGAGCCGCGAGCTCGCCTTCTTCACCTTCTTCCTGCCGATCATCCTGTTCGTGCTCCTCGGCTCGGTCTACGGCACGAACGACAAGATCGAGGGCTTCAAGGGCTCGGACTACCTGCTGGCCGGGATGCTCGGCTACGGGGTCGTTGCGACGACGTTCGCGGGCCTGGCGATCCTGCTCGTGATCCGCCGGGAATCGGGAATCCTGAAGCGGCTGCGGGCCACGCCGCTCCCGGCTCCGATCATGATCGCCGCGCTGCTCACCTCGACGCTCTTCGTCTACGCGATCGAGGCAGCGGCGCTGATCGCGCTCGGGAGGGTGCTCTTCGGCTCGTCGGTCCCCGACCGCCCCTTCTCGCTTGCCCTCGCCCTCCTGGTGGGCGCGCTCGCGTTCGCCGCGCTCGGCGTCGCGCTGACCGCGGTGGTGAGGAGCGCGGAGGGCTCCTCGGCCGTCGTGAACGCGATCTACTTGCCGATGTCGTTCATCTCCGGCTCCTTCTTCTCGCCGCACAACTTCCCGCAGTTTCTTCGGGTGATCGCCGACGTGCTGCCTCTCACCTTCTTCATCCGTCTCATCCGGGACGTCATGCTGCGTCACGAGCACATCTGGTCGCAGCCGGGCAGCCTTGCGGCCGTGGCGGCCTGGGGCCTGGTGGGGGCGATCATCGCTCTTCGCCGTTTCCGCTGGGAGCCGCGAGAGACGTAGAAGCGTGGGTCAGGATCCAGGCCGCGCGACCGGTCATTGCAGACGGAGACGCGGGCGGAGCCCGCATCTCCTGAGGTCGGCACCGCAAGCGGTGCCTTGGAGCGTGGGTCAGGATCCAGGCCGCGCGACCGGTCATGCAGACGGAGACGCGGGCGGAGCCCGCATCTCCTGAGGTCGGCACCGCAAGCGGTGCCTTGGCGGCGCGTTAGGTTCTCGCCCCGCCGGGCAGAAGATGCTGCATGCCCGACGAGCCCTCGATCGCCTTCGCCGCCGAGGCGGCGGGAGCGGTGCCGTTCGAGGTGCGCGTCAATTTCGGAGTCTTCGCCGGCCGCACGGCGACGCCGGCGGAGATCGACGACCTCGCCCGGCGCCTCCTGCCGGAAGTCGGACCCGTCTCGATCGTCTCGGAGGAGCGCCATGAGATCGGCGACACGGTCGAGGCGGTGCTGCAACTGGTTCGAATCGAGGTGGAGCACGACCAGCTCGGTCGCGACATGGACGAGGTCGAGTCCGTCAAACGGCGAATCGTGGAGAAGGCGGAGCGCTGGGCCAGGGAGTGCGTCGCCGACCGGCACGCGCCGAACATCTAAGGCTTGTTCACAGGCATGTCCGCACCGCTTGAAAACCTTTGCACCCGCGAGGAGGTCGCGTCATGGAGTTAGTCCACACCTGTTACCGCATCACCGATCCCGACCGATCGACCGCCTTCTACACGGCGCTCGGCTTCGAGGAGCGCGGCCGCTTCCCGATCCGCGACGAGGCGATCAACATCTTCATGGGCGTCCCGGGCGACGCCGACCGTCTGGAGCTGACGCACAACTTCGGCGTCGACTCGTACGAGATCGGCACGGGGTACGGGCACATCGCCCTTACCGTGGAGGATCTCGACGGGACGCTCGACCGGCTGAAGGAGCAGGGCATCGAGCCGGAGCGGCCGCCGTACCAGGTGCGTGAGGGGGGCTCGCGACTGTGCTTCGTGCGCGACCCGGACGGCTACCGGATCGAGCTGGTCGAGCGCTCGGTCTAGCTTCCGTTGGAACCGAGTCGCAGGCGCATCCGCGTTCCCCCGCCCTCGGCCTGCTCGGCGACGACCTCGCCACCGTGCGACTCGGCCACCTGACGCACGATGGCGAGCCCGAGCCCCGAGCCCGGAAGCCGGCGTGCACCCGGCGCCCGGTAGAAGCGATCGAAGACGTGCGGCAGGTCCGCGTCGTCGATGCCCGGGCCGTAATCGCGCACCACGACCTGCCCGTCACGAACGGCGACGTCGACGTCCTGGCCGGCGGGGCTCCACTTCGCCGCGTTGTCGAGCAGGTTCGAGACCGCGCGGTCGAGCGTCGCGGGGACGCCGTGCACCACCGACTCGTCGAGCTCGGTCCGGAAGCGAACGCCCGGCGAGTTGCGCCGCGCCCGCTCGACCGCTCCCTTCACCAAGAGGTCGAGCCGCACCTCCTCGGCAGCGAGCGGCTGCTGGTCGCCGCGCGCGAGCTCGACAAGCTCGGCGACGAGCGCCGTCATCTCCCCCAGCTGATCGACCAGATCCTTCATCAGAGCCTCGCGATCGGCCGGCGCCATCGAGCTGTCGCGCGCGAGCACCTCGATGTTCGTCCGCAGGCTCGTGAGCGGCGTCCTCAGCTCGTGAGATGCGTCCGCGACGAGCTGGCGCCGGGCCCGCGCGGCGTCCTCGAGCGCCTCGAGCATCGTGTTGAAGCTTCCGGCGAGGCGGCTGAGCTCGTCGTGACCTCGCTCATCGATGCGGCTCCGCAGGTCGCGCGTCTCGGCCACGTGCTCTGTGGCATCGGTCAGCCGCCGGACGGGCGCGAGTGCCGCGCGGGCAACGAGCAGTCCGAGCGCCGCCGCCACCCCGATCCCGCTCAGCGCTACGAGGATGAGGAGAAGGCTGATCCGGTGCATCGCGCGGTCGACCTCCGCTAGGGGGCGCGCCACCTGAAGGGCGACGCCCGGCCGCAATGGCACGGTGAGCAGCCTCAGGCGAACGCCTGCAACACGAGCATCCGTCAAGAACGGCGCCTCTCGACCTGCGGCTACCTCTCGGACACGAGGCGTGACCGGAAGCGGGACCTTCTCGGACGGCGGCAACGCGACCTGCCCGTGATCGCCCACGAGCTGAACGTACCCCGGCGCGCCGCCGAGGACGGGATCGGGAATCAGCAAGAAGAACTTGCCGGGCTGCCCGGTGAACGAGACTCGCTCTGACAAGTGAGGGATCTGAGAGATCTGCTCGGCACGGGCCTGGAGAAAATCATCGATCTGGCCGCGAAGCTCGCGCTGCACGACGGCGTACGTGACCGCCGATGCGACGACGACCGCGACCGCAACGGCGAGCGCGGCGACGAGCGTGAGGCGGGCCCGAAAGCTCATCGCTCGCGGAGCGCGTAGCCGACGCCGCGGACCGTGTGGATCAGGCGCGGCCTGCCGCCCACCTCCGTCTTGCGGCGCAAGTAACCGATGTAGACGTCGAGCGAGTTGGAGCCGAAACCGAAGTCGTAGCCCCACACGCGGTCGAAGATGACGGAGCGAGTGAGGACTTGGCGCGGGTTGCGCAGGAAGAGCTCGAGGAGCGCGAACTCGGTTCTGGTCAGCTCGAGCGGCTCGCCGCCGCGCCTCACCTCGTAGGTCGAGAGGTCGAGCTCGAGATCTGCGAAGCGAAGCACCTCGCCCGACTCGTCCACCGTCCGCCTCAGCAGCGCCCGGAGCCGCGCGAGCAGCTCCTCGAGCGCGAACGGCTTGACGAGGTAGTCGTCGGCGCCGGCGTCGAGTCCCGCGACACGGTCGGCCACTTCATCACGTGCGGTCAGCATGAGAACCGGCGTCAGGTTGCCAGAGCGGCGAAGCCGGCGGCAAACCTCGAGCCCGTCCGTTCCCGGCATCAGGACATCGAGCAGAATCGCGTCCGGCTGGCCGTCTCCCTCCAGACGGGCGAGGGCCTCGTCGCCACTCGCGGCCAGGTCGACCTCGTAGCGCTCCAGGAGCAGCGCCCGGCGCAGCGAGTCCCGCACCGCCGGCTCGTCATCGACCACGAGGAGGCGCACGAGGTTGCGCGTAGCCGCAGGCTAGGGTTGCGAGACGCCGACCCGGTAGCTGCCGGAGCCGGCCACCCGGGTGACTGTCGCGCGATACGCGCGCGTGCCGCAAACGGTCGTCGAGATGGAGGCGTTCGCAGATGCGCGCGGCGTCGTGGAGCGGGCGACGCGCGTGCCCGACGCAGAGTAGAGGTCGAGTCGAAGCCGGCCTGTCCGCGGCGCCCGAACGCTGAGCCGAAACGCACCGTCGAGTGGGGTCGTCAAGGGGAAGCTGCGGCTCTTCACAGCGGCGGAGAAGGCGCCGGAAAGGATGGAGGGCGTGTTCGCGAGCCAGGGCTCGGTCACGTCCTGCGAGAGCAGCGAGAGCGCCGTCTCGTCGGGATAGAAGACCTGGCTGACGATGTCCCAGGGCGCCTCGGCGATTCCCGCGCGGCGCTCGTTCAGGACGCGGTAGGTCTCGGCAAATCCCTCGCCCGGGTTTCGGTCGTACTCACTGCGAGTCTCCGCACCGGGAAACATCGTCTTGTCGCGGGTGCTGCGGCAGACCTGCAGGTAGCTCGCCCAGCGCTTCGTGCCCCAGTCGACGGCGGGCCAGGGGATGTTCAGGCGATGGGCGGCGACGTGGTGGCCGTACTCGTGCGTGATCAGAGCCTCCACCGAGACGCTCGGGTTGTCCTCGCCGGGCACGATCAAGGTGGACTGCTGGTCGCTATAGCAGGCGAGCGCGTCGGCGCCGCAAACCGAGCGCACCTCGAGCGGAGTGACGAGGTAGGTGGTGAGGGCGGGCAGCTCGCTGCCATGGATGAGGCCGGCGAGGAAGTTCGCCCAGCGCTGGCCGAGAGCGGGATCCTCGGGATAGTCCTTCGCCGCATAGATCTTGACGTGCTCGCCGGTCGACGCGATGTAGTCGCCGCCCCAATACTCGCTGCCGGCGGCGAGGTGGGCGTCGACCGACTCGACGCGGGCGTAGCGGACGCCTTCTCCCGAGCGGGCGATCTCCGCGGCCTTCGGGCTCTCGAGCCGGTGCTGCGCCGCGTTGGCGGGCGGTGCGGCGAGAAACGCCGCAACCGCCGCCAGCGCTGCGAGGAGGGGTAGCGGGCGAGGCACATGGATGGCCCTCCTCACCCGCGGTGTCAGGGTGCTACTCACGGGCTCGGGGCCGTGCGATGCCCAGCCGTGTCGCGGCGGGAAGCGGTAGGGGTCTCGTTCCGTCCGGTGAACACGGCGTGATCAAGAGTCACAGGCGAGGCTAAGAGGCGGCTAAGAGTTCTGTAAAGCTAGATGATTGCACGGGATTTCGAGCGGCGCCGGATGACGCCCCCGGCGCCGCTCCGCTGGGAGACACCCCCCGTCCAGGTAGGTTCCAGCCGTGAGCTTTCCCTCTCGACGCAGCCTTTCGCGCGTGCTCGGCGGGGGCGCGCTGGTCTTCGGTGCCCTCGGTGTGGTTCGTCCCGCCTCGCTCGCGAGGATGCTCGACTCGACCGAGGAGACCGCCCGGGAGGTCGGCTTTCGCGACCTCGGCAACGCGCTCGTGATCCTTGCGAGCACCGATCCGCGCGCAGGCATCGCGCAGCGGATGCTCTACGACGTCAGCGACGCGCTCATGTTCGGCCGCCGGAAGCGGTCGGCCGGCGTAGCCGCGCTGGCGTTCGCGGCGCTCGGGGCCGTCGCGCTCGCCCGCGAGTGACGGTCGCCACAGCAGCGCTGAACCGGCTGTCGACGGGGGCCGAGGTCCGGGTAACGAACCCGGAGACGGTGCGGGCGGTCGTGCTCGTGAACGGCGGCCAAGCGCGGGACGTCCCCGGCACGTGGAGCGCCACCCTGGAATGGCTCGTCCGGCGCCTCGCGCCGCGCTTGCCGCAGCTCGGCTTCTACGAGGTGAAGTACAGGATCAAGTCGTGGAACCGCCTCGACCTGTGTGCCGATGATGCGCTCGCGGCGCTCGACGCGGCGACGGGTAGCGGCGCCGAGGCCTCCGCGTTGGTCGGCTTCTCGATGGGCGGCGCGGTCGCGATCAAGGCGGCGTCCCACCCGAGCGTCCAGACGGTGATCGGCCTCGCGCCGTGGATTCCGGACCGGCTCGACCTCGCCGGCCTGCGCGGAAAGCGCTTCGCGGTCGTCCACGGTGCCCTCGACCGCTACCTGCCCGGCATTCCGGGCGTCAGCCCCGAGAACTCGAGGCGCGGGTACGAGCGCGCGCGAGAGCTCGGCGTCCGCGACACGGCCTACGCGTTGCTGCCCGGTGGCCTGCACGGCCTCGCCGTCCGCGCTCCCTGGGGCATCGCCCCACTTCCGCGCGCCCGCCGCTGGGTCGATCTGGTCGCGGCCGAGCTCGAGCGGGTTCAGAGCTCCAGCTGAAGTCGCCGCCGCGCCAGCTGCTCGGCAGCCGGATGCTTGACGTTCCAGACGAGGCCCAGCTGCTCGAGGGCGCGGATCACCCACCACGAGACGTCGAATTGCCAGGCGTGCAGGCCGTGCCGTGCGGAGCTCGGGAACGCGTGGTGGTTGTTGTGCCAACCCTCGCCGAAGACAAGCAGCGCGACGACCCAGTTGTTCCGCGACTCGTCCCGCGAGCGGTAGTCGCGTCTGCCGAACATGTGGCAGATCGAGTTCACGCTGAAGGTCGCATGCTGGTAGAGGAAGATCCGCAGCAGGCCGCCCCAGACGAGCGCTTCGACGCCGCGCTGCCAGCTGCCTCCCACCATGTACCCGACGAGGAATGGAACCCCAAGCGTCACCACGACCCAGACTAGGTACAGCCGGTCGATCGTTCGGACGAGCCGGTCCTCGTACAGGTCGCGCCCGTACTCGCGGCCGCGCTCCATCCCCTTCAGCGTGAAGAGCCAGCCGACGTGGGCGTGGACAAAGCCCTTCACGGCCTCCCAGGGCCCGTCGCCGTGACCCGCGTGCGGCGAGTGCGGATCCCCCTCCTTGTCGGAGAGAGCGTGGTGCTTGCGATGATCGGTGACCCACTGCGTCAGGGGGCCTTGCATCGTCATGCAGCCCAGAATGGCGAGGGTCGCCTTGACGGGCGTCCTGGCGTCGAAGCCGCGGTGGGTGAAGTAGCGGTGGAAGCCGATGGTCGTGCCGAAGGCGCAGACGACGTACATCGTGGCGAGCAGGACGAGGTCGACCGGGTGAAATGCGACGCCCCAGAGAAGTCCCATCGCCGACAGCAGGCCGAGCGGCGGCAGAGCCACGGCGACCAGGGTGACAACCTGGCTGGCGAGGCTCGTACGCGAGCGAATGGTGGCGATCGGGGCTGCGGTTTCCATGAACAGGTGACGATAGCGATGGAACCAGGATTCGAATCGGTTCGAATACCGGTTCGATGAAGATCGGCGTCGTCGGTGCAGGAATCTCGGGCCTCGGGGCTGCCTACGTGCTCTCGCGCGCCCATGACGTGGAGCTCTACGAGCGAGCCGGCTACGCGGGCGGCCACACGAACACGGTCGAGCATGCCGGCCTCGCTCTCGACACGGGCTTTCTCGTCTACAACGAGCGGAACTACCCCATGCTCGTGCGGCTCTTCCGCGAGCTCGGGGTCCAGGCTCAGGACTCGGAGATGTCGTTCTCGGTCAGCTGCGAGAGCTGCGGGCTCGAGTACTGCGGCCGCCGGCCCTTCGCGGCTCCGCGCAACGCTCTCAGCCCGCGGTTTCACGCACTGCTGTGGGAGATCGCGCGCTGGCTCCGGACAGCGCTTCCGTCGCTCGAGGAGACCGACTACGAGCGCCACACGCTCGCCCGCTACACGGCCGAGCGCGGCTACTCCCGCCGGTTCGCACACCACTTTCTCGTCCCGCTCACCTCTGCGCTCTGGTCCACGGCGCCCGAGCACGCGCTGGATTTCCCGGCCGGGTACGCGATCCGCTTCTTCGAGCAGCACGGGATGCTGGGCTTCGGCCGCCTCCGCTGGAAGACGGTGCGCAGCGGGAGCCAGTCCTACGTGAAGGCGCTCGAGGGGCGTCTCCGCGACAGGCTTCGGGTTGGGCTCGGAGTCCGGTCGATCCGCAGAGACGCCGACGGGGTCGAGCTGCGGACGGACGACGGCGAGACGCGCCGGCTCGACAAGGTGGTGATCGCGACGCACGCCGACCAGGCGCTCGAGCTGCTCGCGGACCCGAGCGACGCGGAGCGCCGGGTACTGGGCGCCTTCGGCTATACGGCGAACGAGACGGTTCTCCACACCGACGCGCGCTTCCTCCCTCGCCGCCGCGGCACGCGCGCCTCGTGGAACTACCAGTCCACGGGTCTCACGCGGCCCACCCTCACCTACTACCTGAACCGGCTGCAGCGACTCGAGACCGACGTCGACTACTGCGTCACCCTGAACCGCACGGCCGAGATCGCCGCCGAGCGGATCATCCGCCGGATCGAGTACCACCACCCGCTCTACACGCTCGAGAGCCTCGCTGCGCAGGCCGAGCTGCCGCGCCTGACGGGCCCTCGGCACACCGCGTACGCAGGCGCCTACCACGGAAACGGCTTCCACGAGGACGGGCTGGCGGCCGGCGTTCGAGCGGCCGCCGCACTCGGGGTCGAGTGGTGATGTCGGGCCTCTACACCGGCTCGCTCGTGCACGCCCGGCGCACGCCGGTCGAGAACGCATTCCGCTACCCGATCTTGTTCTACGTGCTCGACCTCGACGAGTTGCCGGAGCTGGAGCGGCGCCTGCTCTGCTTCTCGGTCAACCGGCCGAACGTGGTCTCGCTCTATGACCGTGACCACTTCGCCGACGACGGGCTCCCGGTCAAGGAGAAAGTCCTCTCGTTCGTTCGCGACCGCGGAATCGAGCTGGACGGGGGGCGGATCGTGATGCTCGCTCAGCTGCGCGTGCTCGGCTACGTCTTCAATCCCGTCTCCTTCTACTGGTGCTACCGCCCGAGCGGCGAGCTCGCGTGCATGGTCGCCGAGCTGAACAACACCTTCGGCGAGCGCCTGCCCCAGCTCCTGCGCGGCGACGGGCCGAGCTACGAGCACCGCAAGGAGCTGCACGTATCGCCGTTCATGGATCTCGACAAGAGCTACCGCTACGTCTTCTCCGAGCCTGGCGAGCGCGTCTACGCGCGGATCGACGTGCTCTCGGACGACGGGAGCCGGCCGCTGCAGGCCGTGCTCGCGGGGCGGCGGGAGCCGCTGACGAACCGCACGCTCGCGCGCGCTCTCGTCCGCTATCCGCTCATGCCCCTGCAGGTGATCGGCTTGATCCATTGGCAGGCGCTCAGGCTCTGGGCGAAGCGCACGCCCTTCCACCCCAAGCCGCCCTTCGTGCCCGGGAAGGGATCGGTGCGGACATGAGTGCGCTACGCGCCCGGGATCGCCGCAGCAGCGCCGCGGTCGATCCGGCTCCGCGGCCGCCCAAGCTGCGTGAGGAATGCCAATGAGCGCCGTCGAGCGAACGCTCAGGAGGGAGCCGCGGGTTCCCGGGGCCGCATTCGGCCGCGCGGCGGTCGCGATCCTCGAGCACGTCCTCCCGCACGTGGAGGGCGGCGCGCTCGTCGTCAATCTCCCCGACGGCTCCGCGCGCCGCTTCGGTGCCGGCCCGGAGGTGCAAGTGACGATCGAGAGCCCGAACTTCTTCCGCCGGCTGGCCACGCGGGGCAAGCTCGGCCTCGGAGAGTCCTACACGGCGGGCGAGTGGCGCGCGAACGATCTGGTCGCGTTCTTCGAGCTCCTGCTCAGAAACAGGGAGGCCGCCGCGAAGCGCCATGGCTGGTTACGCCAGGTCGTGACGGCCCGCCCGCGCCTGAACCGGCGCACCGGCTTCCTCGCCGCCCGCCGCAACATCGAGTACCACTACGACCTCGGCAATGACTTTTTCGAGCTGTTCCTGGACGAGACGATGACCTACTCCTGCGCAATCTTCGAGCGGGACGACGACACGCTCGCGGAGGCGCAGCAGCGCAAGCTGCGGCGGATCTGCGACCAGCTCGCGCTCTCTTCGAAGGACCATGTGCTGGAGATCGGCTGCGGCTGGGGCTCGTTCGCGCTGACGGCGGCGGGCGAGTACGGAGCGCGGGTGACAGCGACGACCATCTCGCGGGAGCAGGCGCTGCTCGCACGCGACCGGGCGGCCGCCGCGGGCCTCTCCGACCGGATCCGCGTCATCGAGCAGGATTACCGAAAGCTGGAGGGCCAGTTCACGAAGATCGCCTCGATCGAGATGCTGGAGGCGATCGGCGAGCGCCAGTTCGGCACGTTCTTCGGCACCTGCGACCGGCTGCTCGCTCCCGGCGGGCTCGCCTGCGTCCAGACGATCCTCGTACCCGATGAGCGCTGGCAGGGCTACCGCTCGACCCCCGACTGGATCGAGCGGTACGTCTTCCCCGGCTGCCTCATCCCCGCGCCCGGCGCGCTCCAGCGAGCGATCACGCGTTCGTCGGAGCTCGTCGTGCGCGACTCGGAGGAGATCGGCGCCCACTACGCCGAGACCCTGCGCCGCTGGCGGGAGCGGTTCCGGCGGAACGTCGAGCGGGTGCGCGCGCTCGGATTCGACGAGCGCTTCGAGCGAACGTGGGACTTCTACCTTTCCTACTGCGAGGCCGCCTTCCGCACGCGCTCGCTCCGCGACGTCCAGCTCGTCCTCGCCCGCCCCACGGCTCGATGACCCTCTACGGCGTCCTGCACACCATCGGCTTCCGCGAGCTTCTGCGCACCGTCTACCGGATCGAGGTCAGCGGAGGAGAGCACATTCCGCCGAGCGGAGGCTGCGTGCTCGCGGCGAACCACGAGTCGCTCATCGATCCCTTCGTCCTCGGTGTCGCGACCACGCGCCCGATCCACTACATGGCGAAAGCCGAGCTCTGGGAAAACCGACTCGTCGGCGCGGTCATGGACGCGTTCGAGACGTTCCCGATCGACCGCGGCACAGGCGACACCGTCGCGATGGGCCGCGGCGCGAAGCTGCTCGAGCAGGGAGCTGTGCTCGGCGTCTTCCCGCAAGGGACGTCGAAGCCGTTCCGGCGACGCCCCTACCACCGGGGTGCCGCGCGCCTCGCGCTCGTCACCGGCTCGCCCCTCATCCCCGTGTGCATGGTCGGGACCGAGAAGGTCCTGCGACCCCACAAGGTCAAGCTCGGCCTGCCGAAAGTGAAGATCATCGTCGCGCCGCCGATCGAGGTCACGGCCGCCCGCCCGACCATTCCGGCGGCGAAGAACCTGACGAAGCAGCTCGAGGACGCGATCGCCGAGCTTCGGCGTCCGTACGGGCCGCCCGCCCACGTCTGGCTCGATTGATCTCGTCTGCATGGATCCTGCTCGGCATCGGCGCGGCGGGCGCGGGCGTGATGATGGCCGTTCTCTGGATCGTTCAGGTGCGAAGCAAAGACGCGAGCCACGTCGACGTCGGCTGGACCTACGGGCTCGGTGGGCTTGCCGTTCTCTACGCCGTGCTGGCCGACGGCGATCCGGCCCACCGCGTTCTGATCGCCGTGCTGGCGGCCGTCTGGAGCCTGCGGCTAGGCACCTACCTGCTCGTGAACCGCGTCCTCCGGAGCAAGGAGGAGGACGGCCGCTACCAGGAGCTACGAAGCCGCTGGGGAGCCTCCGCGCACGTGCGCTTCTTCGCCTTCTTTCAGGCGCAGGCGCTCCTCGACGTGATCTTCGCCGTGCCGTTCCTCGCGATCGCGCTCAACCCGCACGACGGGCTGGAGCGCCTCGAGTGGGCGGCGGCGGCGATCTGGCTCGTCGCCGTGGTAGGCGAGGCAACGGCCGACCTGCAACTTGCGCGCTGGCGGAAGGAGCCCGCGAGCAAGGGAAAGACGTGCCGGGCAGGGCTCTGGCGGCTCTCGCGGCATCCCAACTACTTCTTCGAGTGGCTCGTCTGGGTCGCCTTCGCGCTCGCCGCGCTCGCAGCGCCGTGGGGGTGGCTGGGACTCGTCGCGCCCGCCCTCCTGCTCTTCCTGCTCTTCCGCGTGACCGGGATTCCGGCGACCGAGGAGCAGGCGCTCCGGAGCCGCGGCGAGGACTATCGCCGCTACCAGCAAGAGACGAGCGCCTTCGTTCCGTGGTTCCCGAAGAAGCAGGCGACGGCGTGATCGAAGCCCTCGTCGAGCGCGATCTCCTTCCGGACCCGCTGCTCCGGCTCGGCATCCGGGCGAGCTGCGCGCTTCGGCTGCGCAGCGAGCGCCGGGGCGGGCCCGCCGCGCAGCAGGAGCGACTGACGGCGTTCGTCCGTGAGCTCCGCCGCTCGCCGATCGCGGATCAGGTGAGCAAGCCGAACGAGCAGCACTACGAGCTTCCCGCGCGTTTCTTCGAAGGCGTGCTCGGGCCGCGCCTCAAGTACAGCTCCTGCCTGTGGTCGAAGGGCGTGGGGACCCTCGCCGAAGCCGAGGAGGCGATGCTGCGCCTCACCTGCGAGCGGGCCGGCGTCGAGGACGGAATGGAGCTGCTCGACCTCGGCTGCGGCTGGGGGTCGCTCAGCTTCTGGCTCGCGGAGCGCTACCCACAGGCCCGCATCCTGGCCGTGTCGAACTCGCGGACGCAACGGGAGCTGATCGAGTCGCGCGGCGTCCCGAACGTGGAGGTGGTGACGGCCGACGCGAACGTCTTCGACACCGATCGCCGGTTCGACCGCATTCTCTCCGTCGAGATGCTCGAGCACATGCGAAACTACGAGGCGCTGCTCGGCAGGATCGCCTCCTGGCTGAAGCCCGACGGAAAGCTCTTCGTCCATGTCTTCAGCCACAGGCAGTTCGCGTATCCGTACGAGGGAACCTGGATGGCCCGGAAGTTCTTCACGGCGGGGCTGATGCCGTCGCACGATCTGCTGCTGCATTTCCAGCGTGATCTCGAGGTCGAGCGCCGGTGGGCGGTTGGCGGCCGCCACTACGCACGAACCGCGGAGGCGTGGATCAAGCGCCTCGACTCGAACGAGGCGTTGCTGCTGCCGGTGCTCGCCGAGACCTACGGCGAGGACCGCGCCCGCGCCTGGCTCGCGAACTGGCGCGTCTTCTTCCTCGCCTGTGCCGAGCTGTGGGGCTACCGCGGCGGGCGCGAGTGGCTCGTGTCGCACCTCCTCTTCAGGCCGCGTGAAAGCTGAGCGCAGCGTCGAGATCGGCGCGTCGCCGGCCGACGTCTTCGCGGTCGTGGCCGACCCTGCCACTCACCCCCGCTGGCGGCCTTCCGCTGTGGAGTTCCGCCTGCTCGAGGCGGGGCCGATCCGGCCCGGGTCGCGGCTGACGGAAACGGTTCGCTTCCTCGGTCGGCGCTACCGGACGACGTACGAGGTGATCGAGCTCCAACCGGATCGCGCCTTCGCCGTCCGCAGCCTCGACGGGCCCGTCTCGCTCGAGCTCCACTGCCTGGTAGAGCCGGCGGGCGCAGGTGCCCGGCTGACATTCGCGCTCGAGGCCGCGGCGCCGCGGCTGCTTGGACCGGTCCTCGCCTGGTACCTCGGCGACGAGGCCCGGCGCCTGAAACGACTCGTCGAGGCCGAACGCGACGCACCGCCCTAGCATGCAGAGGTGCCGATAGCGTCATCGGAAGCCGGCGGCGGCCACGGCCACTCGCACGGCCTCGTCGATCGCTCCCTCGTCCGCTCGCGGGAGGGGGTCAAGGCGGTCTCGATCAGCCTTGCGGTGCTCGGCGTCGCCGCGGGGGCGCAGGTCGCGATCTTCGCGACGACGGGCTCCGTCGCGCTCCTCGCAGATCTGATCCACAATTTCGGCGACGCCTCGACGGCCATTCCGCTCGGCATTGCCTTTTTCCTTCGTAGCGCCAGAGGAGAGAGGCTCGCGGGGCTGGCGGTCGTTCTCGCGATCTTCGCCTCGGCCTGCGTGGCGCTCTACGAGACGATTCTGCGCTTCGTGCACCCTCAGCAGCTCGATCATCTCTGGGCGCTGGCCGGAGCAGGCGCGATCGGCTTCGTCGGCAACGAGATCGCGGCCCAGGTGCGGCTTCAGGCAGGGAGGCGCCTCGCGAGCGCAGCGATGACGGCGGATGGGAACCACGCCCGGATCGACGGATTCGTCTCGCTCGGCGTGGTCGCCAGCGCGATCGTCGTCGGGCTCGGCGTTCCGATCGCCGACCCGATCATCGGCCTCGTGATCACGCTGATCATCCTGCGGATCACCCGGGACTCGTGGCGGACGGTTCGCTCCGCCGAAGTCGACCTCGGCCACGTCGGCGAGCGGAGCGACGAGAGGAGCTAAGGGGCCTCAGGCTAAGCGGGGGTGCCGGCGGCCTCGGCCTCCCGCTTGCGCCGCGAGGTCTGCGACTGCCGCTTCGTCGCCGACAGCTCGACCTTGCGCAGACGGATGCGCTGCGGCGTCACCTCGACGCACTCGCCCTCGCGGATGAACTCGAGCGCCTGCTCGAGCGACAGCGGCCTCGGTGGGATCAGCCGAACGAGCTCGTCGGCGGTCGACGAGCGCATGTTCGTCAGCTTCTTCTCCTTCGCCGCGTTCACATCGAGGTCCTCTCCCCGGGCGTTCTCGCCGACGATCATCCCCTCGTAGAGCTCGGTCCCGGGCGAGACGAAGAGGGAGCCGCGCTCCTGCAGGTTCAGCAGAGCGAACGACGTCGCCTGGCCGCGGCGGTCGGAGACGAGGCTGCCGGTCGGGCGCGTCCGCAGCTCCCCCTGCCACGGCTCCCAGCACTCGAACACGTGGTGCATGACGCCGGCGCCGCGCGTCTCCGTCAAGAACTCGGTGCGAAAGCCGATCAGGCCGCGAGCCGGGACGAGATACTCCATCCGGGCCCAGCCCGTGCCGTGGTTGACCATCTGCTGCATGCGGCCCTTGCGCAGAGCGAGGAGCTGGGTGACGACGCCGATGTACTCCGCGGGCACGTCGATCGCTACGCGCTCGACCGGCTCGTGCCGGCGACCGCCGATCTCCCGCGTGAGCACCTCCGGCTTGCCCACCGTGAGCTCGAAGCCTTCACGGCGCATGATCTCGACGAGGACCGCGAGCTGCAACTCGCCGCGCCCCTGCACGTCCCAGGCGTCCGGTCGCACCGTCGGCCCGACGCGGAGCGAGACGTTGCCGACGAGCTCCTGCTCGAGCCGGGCCCTGACGAGCGTTGCGGTCACCTTGTCGCCCTCGGTGCCCGCGAGCGGGGAGGTGTTGATCCCGAGCGTGATCGAGAGCGAGGGCTCGTCCACCGCCACGACCGGTAGCGGCCTGGGGTCGTCCGCGTCGGCGATCGTCTCGCCGATCGTCACGTCAGGCAGGCCCGCGAGCGCGACGATCTCGCCGGCCCCTGCCTGCTGGGCGGGCACTCGGTCGAGCGCCTCGGTGACGAAGAGGTCCGTCGCCTGCGCGTACTCGATCGTGCCGTCCGAGCGGCACCAGGCAATCCGCTGCCCGCGCCGCAGGGTGCCGTGGCGGATGCGGCAGAGCGCGAGCCGCCCCAGATAGGGGGAGGCGTCGAGGTTCGTGACGAGCGCCTGCAGGGGGTGCTCCGGGTCGTACGACGGCGGCGGCACGGTGTCGAGCAGCGTGCGGACGAGTGGGCCGAGATCGGGCTCGAGCTCGTCCGGGGAGAGCCCGGCATGCCCGGCGCGCGCGTTGCAGTAGACGATCGGGAACTCGATCTGCGCCTCGTCGGCGTCGAGATCCAGGAAGAGCTCGTAGACCTCGTTCACGACCTGCTCGGGGCGCGCGTCGGGCCGGTCGACCTTGTTGACCACGAGGACGACCGGCAACCAGGCCTCGAGCGCCTTTCGGAGCACGAAGCGCGTCTGCGGCAGGGGCCCCTCGCTGGCGTCCACGAGGAGCAGCACGCCGTCGACCATCGTCAGCCCTCGCTCGACCTCGCCGCCGAAGTCCGCGTGGCCGGGCGTATCGATGATGTTGATCTTCGTATCGCCGCTCTGGACGGCCGTGTTCTTGGCGAGGATCGTGATGCCCTTCTCGCGCTCGAGGTCGTGGGAATCCAGCACGCGCTCGGCGACGTTCTGGTTCTCGCGGAACGAGCCGGCCTGCCAGAGCAGCGCGTCGACGAGCGTCGTCTTGCCGTGGTCGACGTGCGCAACGATGGCGACGTTGCGTAGGTCATCGCGGCGGGCGGGGTGGTCAGGGCCGGGCATCATGGCCAGAGTAGATGCAGGAAGGGAGCGCGATTGAGCCGCTACATCGGACGGGCGAACGTGCGCAAGCGACTCGAAGAGCTCGAGGGCGCTGAGGGACACTCGCGGTACGGAGAAGGTCTAGCTTCCTTCGAGCTGCCGGGCGAGCAGCTGACCGTGCGGCCGGCATTCGGCCTTCCGCACGAGGGCGAGTACGAGCTCGTCCATACAGCTCCCCTGCTGGCGGCGTTGGCCAAGGATCACCGTGTCGGCGTCCTCCTCGTTCGGCTCGGCGGGTACGCGGTAGGCGTCTTCGACGGCGAGCGGCTGGTCGCCTCGAAGGTGGGCCGCCGGAACGTCCACGGCCGCCATCGCGCAGGCGGCTCGTCGGCAAACCGCTTTCGCCGACGCCGCGAGAAGCAGGCGAGAGTCCTCGTCGAGGATGCGGCCGAGACTGCCGCTTCGGTGCTTGGTCCGCACCTCGGCCGGCTCGACGCCGTCGCCCTCGGCGGCGACCGCTTCGCCGTCCGCCACACCCTCGCCGCCTCACGCGAGCTGAGCGCGCTCGAGCAGAAGGCCCTGCCCCGCTTCTTCGACGTGCCCGATCCACGGCAGGCGGTACTCGAGCGCTTCGCCTACGAGCTGTACGCCGCCGAGGTCTCCGGGTTTCGTCGCGGTCGGTAGCGGGAGTACGCGCACCTCGCGCACCGGCGGGAGACCGCGGCTACACTCCGCGATCATGCTGTCGCCGGCCTGAAGCCAGTGGCAGCGTCCACCCTCAGTGAACCGGGTCGGAAGAAGTTTTTGGGTCGACCGGGAGTACCTCGGCCGGCAGAGATTGTTCGACACGGGGGTTTGGAAGAGATGGAGATCTACGCCGGCGCACCGCCCGCCACGACAGGTCGCGGGACGCGGCAGGAGGGCGAATGCTCGCTCAGCACCACGCACAAGGTGATCAACCTGCTGGGGATCGTGTTGCCGTTCATCGGCCTGGTTCTCGCGATCAGCCTGCTCTGGAATCGGATGGTCGGCGTGACGGAGCTGACGATCCTCCTGGTCGGCTACGTCCTGACCGGCGCGGGAATCACCGTCGGCTACCACCGCCTGTTCACGCACCGCTCGTTCAAGACGCACCGTGGCGTCCGCTATGCGTTTGCCGTCCTCGGGCAGATGGCCGTCGAGGGTGACCTGGTCGCCTGGGTCGCCGACCACCGGAAGCACCATCAGTTCTCGGATCAGGTGGGTGACCCGCACAGTCCGCACGTCGGCTACGGCAGCGGCGTGATTGAGGCCCTCCGAGGGCTCTGGCACGCTCATACTGGGTGGTTGTTCTCGCTCGCCGGCCGAGCAGACCAGCACCGCTACGCGCGGGACATCCTGCAGGACCGCGGCCTGCGATTGATCGCGAAGCTGTTTCTGCCGATGGTGCTGCTGTCTCTGCTCGTGCCCGCGCTCGCCGGCTGGGCGTTGCTCGGCGGCTGGTACGGCTTCTTCGCCGGGCTCGTCTGGGGCGGCGGCGTGCGCATCCTCCTCCTCCACCACGTGACGTTCTCGATCAACTCGATCTGTCACTTCTGGGGCCGGCGCCGGTTCGCATCGGCTGACGAGTCGCGGAACGTATGGTGGCTGTCGTGGCTGTCGTTCGGGGAGTCGTGGCACAACAACCACCACGCGTTTCCGACCTCTGCCTTCCACGGGTTGCGTCGCTTCGAGCTCGACCCCGGCGGTTGCCTGATCTGGGCGCTCGAGAAGTGCGGGCTCGCCTGGCAGGTGGTAAGAATCGCACCCGAGAAGCAGAGGGCGAAGCTGGCGGCCGGCTAGGAACCTAGACCGCAGGCGATGAAGACCAGTCTCGGCATCTGGGCCTTCGGACCGATGGTGACGCGCTTCGTCCCGGGCGGCTACCGGCCCGAGCACGCGAAGGAAGCGACGGCCGCTCGAGTGCAGCGTGCCGTCGAAGGTCTGGGCGACCTCATCGACGGCTACGAATTCCACTACCCGCAGGAGCTGTCCGCTGACAACCTCGACGCGGTTCGCGCGGCCCTGGGCGACCACGACCTCTACGCGATCTGCACGGGGCTGCATCTGGACGAGCGCTTCGGCAAGGGGGGGCTGAGCTCACCCGACGATGCGACCCGCGCCGAGGCGCTGGGACAAACACTCGACGCCGTCGACTTCGCCGGCACCCTCGGAGCGCATTTCGTCCTCTGGCCCGGGATCGAGGGCTACAACTACCCCTTCCAGACGCCTTACCGCGAAGTCTGGGCGCGTTTCGTGGCTGGTGTCGGCGAAGCAGCGGCTCGCGCGAAGGAGCACGGGATCAAGGTCTTCCTGGAGCACAAGAACTCGGAGCCGGCCATGAAGATCCTGATGCGAGACGTGGGCATGACGCTGCACGTCATTCACAAGCTGCGTGCGCAGGGGATCGACAACGTCCAGGTCAACATGGACTGGCAGCACCTGCTGATGAACGGTGAGAACCTCGCCGAGTACGCGGCGCTGCTCGCGGCGGAGGGGCTGCTCGGACACCAGCACGCAAACTCCGGCTGGGGCACCTTCGACGACGACAACATGGTCGGCGCGACAGCCTTCATGGAGACGGTCGAGCTGGCGGTGGAGTTGCGCCGCGCGCGCTACGGAGCTAGCGGCGAGCGGCTTGGCTTCGACCTCTATCCGTACACGGAGGACCCGGTCGCGGCCGTCCGGCGGAGCGTGCTGCAGTGGCAGTTCATCGACTCTGTCGCGGAGCGCCTCGACGGCGACGCGCTGCGCGAGGCACAGCGCGATCAGGACGCGGTGCGGGCGTACGAGCTCGTGTACGCGGCGCTCGGCGCCTAAAGCGGTCCCGTGGAGGCGCTGATCGGGCTCGATGTCGGCACCTCCGGCGTCAAGGCCCTCGCCCTGTCGCCCGACGGCGCCGTGCTCTCGCGCGCGGAGGCGGAGTATCCGCTCTCCACGCCGCGACCCGGGTGGGCCGAGCAGAACCCCGAGGATTGGTGGCACGGGGCCGAGCGGGTGCTGCACGAGCTCGACGTCGACCACGCTCTCGGACTGGGCTTGACTGGGCAGATGCACGGCCTGGTCGTCCTCGACTCGAGCGATCGCGTCCTGCGCCCGGCCTTGCTCTGGAACGACCAGCGAACCGAGGCGGAGTGCGCCGCCATCGAGGAGCGCGTCGGCCTCGAGCGGCTGATCGAGCTGACCGGAAACCGCGCGCTGCCGGGCTTCACCGCGCCAAAGGTGCTCTGGCTACGGCGAGCGGAGCCCGAAGTGTTTCGCCGCATCGCCGCGCTGCTGCTGCCGAAGGACTACGTCCGGCTCAGGTTGACGGGCGAGTACGCCACAGACGTATCGGATGCGTCCGGAACGCTCCTCTTCGATGTACGGAAACGCCGCTGGAGTCAGGAGCTTGCAGAAGCACTCGAGCTGCCTTCCGAATGGCTTCCTCCAGCGTACGAGTCGCCGGCGCAGGTCGGGGCGACTTCGTCCGGCGCCGCGGTCGCCGCCGGCGCGGGCGACCAGGCGGCGGCGGCGGTAGGCGTCGGCATCGTCCGCCCGGGCCCGCTCTCGATCGTGCTCGGCACATCGGGCGTCGTGTTCGGTGTCCTTCCCGCGTACGGCAGCGAGCCCGAAGCGCGACTGCACGTGTTCTGTCATGCCGTGCCCGGCACCTGGCACGCCATGGGCGTGATGCTCGCCGCGGCCGGCTCGCTGAGCTGGCTGCGCGAAGCGACGGGGCGTGCGCCGTACGAGACGCTGCTCGCCGAAGCCGCAGCGTGGCCTCCGGCCACCGGGGGACTGATCTTCGCGCCGTATCTCGCGGGGGAGCGAACCCCCCATACCGACGCTCGCGCCCGCGGCGCGTTCGTCGGGCTCGAGCTCCGTCACGACCGCGGCGCGCTCACCCGGGCCGTCCTCGAAGGCGTCGCGTTCGCCCTGCGGGACTCGCTCGAGCTGATCCGCGCGCTCGGCCTGGAAGTGGAAGAGGCGCGGGTCTCGGGTGGCGGCGCCCGCGGGATGCTCTGGCTGCGGATCGTGGCCGCCGTGCTCGGGATTCCGGTCAAGCGGACCGCGGTCGAAGAGGGATCCGCGTACGGCGCCGCGCTGCTCGGAGGCGTCGCTGCCGGCGTGTTCTCCTCCGTCCAGGAGGCCGGCGCCCGCTGCGTCTCGATCAGCGAGGTCGTGGAGCCGGACCCGTCGTGGGCGGCGATCTACGAGGAGGCCTACCCGCGCTTTCGAGCTCTCTATCCGGCATTGGCGCCGTTTCGGCCCGGAGCTGGTTGTTAAGGGCCCGCCCGGAAGGCCAGGCGCGCGACGCGATTGTCGCCTCGCCTCGAGGCAGAAACTACCCGGCTACGCTGCAGCTGGGCTGCCGAGCAAGCTCTCGCCCGTCTCGGCCGCGAAGAAGTGGAAGCGCGCCGGATCGACGGCGAGCAAGATCCGCTCGCCCACGCGGGCTGCGGTCCTCGGGTCGACGCGTGCGCCGAAGAGCGGGCGATCGCGAGTCGCGAGCAGATTCGCATCCTCCCCCTCGTCCGACCGCGCCTCCTCGACGACCACCGCGTTGGCGTCGGCCTCGAAGAAGATGAAGGCGTCCGAGCCGAGCTCCTCGAGCACCTCGACCCGAACCTCGATCTGCGGCAAGCCCGGCTCGGCGAAGGCAGCATCCTCGAACGCCTCGGGGCGGATGCCGACCACGACGCGCCCGTCGGTCAAAGCGGGCGGACGGCGCTCGCGATCGAGGGGAATGCTGAAACTGCCCAGGGTGACCGCGTCGCCTGCCAGCGCTCCCTCGAGGAGGTTCATCGAGGGGGAGCCGATGAACGCCGCGACGAAGAGATTCGCCGGCTCCTTGTAGAGGCGCTGCGGAACGTCCACCTGCTGCACGACGCCGTCGCGCATGACGGCCACACGCTGTCCGAGGGTCATCGCCTCGACCTGATCGTGCGTCACGTAGATGGTCGTCGTGCCGATCTGGGAGTGGAGCTGCTGCAGCGACGTCCGCATACCGACGCGGAGCTTGGCGTCGAGATTCGAGAGCGGCTCGTCCATCAGGAAGGCGGCCGGCTGACGGATGATCGCCCGCCCCATCGCCACCCGCTGCTGCTGGCCGCCGGAGAGGGCTCCCGGGCGCCGGTCGAGGAGCTGGTCGATCCCGAGCATCCGCGCCACCTCCTGCACCCGGCTCTCGATCTCGCGCTTCGGGAGCCTGCGGACGCGGAGCCCGTAACCCAGATTCTTGCGCACTGTCATGTGCGGATACAGCGCGTAGTTCTGGAAGACCATCGCAAGATCACGCCCCGCCGGCCCCGTGGTGGTGACGTCGCGCTCGCCGATCAGGATGCGGCCGGAAGTCAAGCTCTCCAGCCCGCCGATCGCGCGCAGGAGCGTGGTCTTGCCGCAGCCGGAGGGGCCGACGAGAACCATGAACTCGCCGTCGCCGACCGTCAGGCTGACGTCGTCCACGGCGACGACATCGTCTCCGAACATCTTCCTGACGTTCTCCAGGACGATCTGACCCATACCTCGGCGAGAGCTTACGCCCCACGCGAACCGCGCGTGAGCAGCCAATTCGAGCCTGCGCTGCGGCGGGAGCAGCAGCTACGTTGCGGGTGTCCTCCCGCGGGCTCCGTCCGGCGAGCAGATCAGGATCATCAGGACACCAAGCGGAACGACCTTGCAAGACCCAGTCTCGACGAACTCCGGCACGCCTCAGCCCCTGCTCCCTGACGTCTTCTGCGTCAGAGACACCTGCAACGTCTACATCCTCAGATCCGGCTGGGAGGCGACCCTGATCGACTTCGGCAGCGGTGCCGTTCTGGACTGCCTCGCCGACCTCGGGATCGACCGCGTCACGGACGTGCTGGTCACGCACCACCACCGCGACCAGGTGCAGGGGCTGCACCGGGCCGCGGCCGCTGGGGCTCGCGTCTGGGTACCGCCCGTCGAGCAGGATCTGGTGGCAGGCGTCGACCGGCACTGGCTGCGGCGCCCGCTCGACAACGACTACGACCTGCGCCAAGACCGGTTCTCGCTCTTGCAGTCTGTCCCGATTTCCGGCACGGTCTCGGAGTACCGCTTTCGGCGTTACGGCGACTTCGAGCTCCTGGCGCTGCCGACACCAGGCCACACCGTCGGCTCCGTCACCTACATCCTCGACAGCGCCGGGCGCCGGCTGGCGTTCACCGGTGACCTGCTGTACGGCCCCGGCAAAGTCTGGTCGCTCGCCGCAACGCAGTGGACGTACACGGGCGTGGAGGGACAGGCCGCCACGATCATCTCGTGCGACGTGCTGCGTGACTACGGTCCCGATGTGCTGCTCCCCTCGCACGGCGACCCGATCGACGATCCTCGCACCGCGATCCCGCTCGTGCGCCGGCGCCTGCAGCAGCTGCTCGATATGAGGCAGGGTCTGGCCTGGGACCTCGACGACTGGTCGCGGCGACCCTGGGAGCCGCTCACGTCACACGTCCTGATGAACCGCACGAGCCTGGCCACGACGTGGGCGCTGCTCTCCGACTCGGGATCGGCCCTGCTGATCGACTACGGCTACGACATGACGACGGGACTTCCGCCCGGCAGCGACCGTTCCGCGCGACGGCCGCTTCTAGCCTCCCTCGCGTCGCTCCGCCGTGACTACGGCGTCGATCGCATCGAGGTCGTCGTCCCCACCCACTACCACGATGACCATGTCGCCGGCTTCAATCTGCTGCGGGAGGTCGAAGGCACTGAGGTGTGGTCGCCCGAGAACGTCACGCCGGTGCTCCAGGAGCCGTGGCGCTACGACCTCCCCTGCCTCTGGTACGACCCGATACGCGTGGACCGGTCGCTCGCTGCGGCGACGCCGGTCGGCTGGCGAGAGTACGAGCTCACGGCCTTCCCGCTCCCCGGTCACAGCCTCTACGCCGCCGCGATCCTGTTCGAGGCAGACGGACGCCGGATACTCGCCACGGGAGACCAGCAGAGCGACGGGGCGAGCGCGGACGCACCATCCGTTCTCAACTACCAGTACCGCAACCGATTCCGCTACGACGACTTCACGCGGAGCGCCGAGCTGTACCTCTCGCTCAGGCCGGATATGCTGATCAGCGGGCACTTCCCGGCGCGTCAGGTCACCGAGAAGTACCTACAGAAGCTCCTCACCGACGGCAAGCGGCTGGCCGAGCTGCACCGCGAGCTCCTCCCCGTCGAGGACGTCGACTTCGGCGCGGAGGGCTTCGGCGCCCGGATCGAGCCCTACCGGTCGACGGTGCGCTCCGGCCAAGGGCTCGAGCTCGAGATCACCATTCGCAACCCGTTCGACCGTCCGGACGTCGCGTCGGTCCGGTTCGTCGTGCCGCCAGGATGGTCAGCCGAGCCGATCCAGCGGGACGTGCAGCTGGACTCGCACGGCGAGGCCACGATTCCCTTCCGGGTCCGGCCCGACGGCATGCCGGTCCCGCGGGCGCGTATCGCAGCAGACCTGACCGTCGGCGAGGTCCGGTTCGGACAGCAGGCCGAGGCGCTGGTGAACGTGGAGTGACCGCCCTCAGAGCCCACGGTGGCGGGGGCCTCGCCGTCGACTCCAGCAGGTACCGGTTGCGCGTCGCGCACGACGGCATGCTGGCGACCCTCTCCTCGCCCGAAGGGCGTCACTGGGCCTCGCTGCGACTCCTGACGGCTTTCGACTCGGTCGAAGGGCCGGATGAGACGCTGTGGGTCGGCGCGCCGCGCGCCCTCGAGGGAACGAGCCCCTCGATCGAGATCGAGCGACGCTCGACCCGCTGGCAGCGTGGCCTGCTCACCCTCGTCTGCGCCGAGGAGACGATCGAGATCCGGGCGAGCGTCAGCGGCGGCGGCCGGCTGACGGATGTTCACCTGCTCGGGGGTAGGTCGCTGCTCCGCGGCAGCGGCACCGGCTTCCTGCCGAGCGGATCGAGCTTCCGTACGCTCTTCTCGCCGAATCCCGGCGATCCGCGCCGGCTGCTCCGCTCGGCGAGCGAGCCGGCCGTGATCGGCGTCGCGGGCGATTCGGCGCCCGGACGCGGACACTGGTTCTTCACGCCGGCCCCGCTGTACCTGGCGCTCAACACCGCGGAGGGGCTGGTGGATCCAGTAGACCCAGTCGACGAAGGCTGGATCGGCCTGACGCTCGCCGCTTCGGCCTCCGCTCTCACCTTCGTGCAGCTCGCGTACGAGCCGGCCGACCAGGCATTCAGCCTTCGGCTCGACTACGAGGGGCACACGCCCGTCGACGGCGAGTTCCACGCGCCGGCGATCGTCCTGACTCCGGGCTTGCCGCATCCCTACGCGGGGCTTCGCCGTCACCGAAGCGACCTCTCCGCGCGCGGTGCCGCTCCTGCGCCCCGCCGGCGCGTCACGCCCAGGTGGTGGAGCGCGCCCATCTTCTGCGGGTGGGGCGCGCAGTGCCACCTCGCGCGAACCACCGGCCGCCGGGCCCCTGAGCTCAGCACCCAGGCGAGCTACGACGGCTTTCTCGACCACCTCGAGCGGCAGGGGATCGTCCCCGGCACGGTGATCGTCGACGACAAGTGGCAGCAGGAGTACGGCACGTGCTTCCCGGACCCCGACAAGTGGCCCGATCTGAAGGGCTGGGTCGCGGAGCGCCGGACCCGCGGCCAGCACGTGCTCCTGTGGTGGAAGGCCTGGGACCCGGAGGGCCTGCCGGCCGACCTCTGCATCTGCAACCCCGACGGGGCGCCAATCGCCCTCGACCCGACCAACCCGTCAGCGCGCGACGCGCTGCGGCAAGTGCTTGCCGGGATGCTCGGTGCCGACGGGCAGGATGCCGACGGCCTCAAGATCGATTTCACCGGTGCTTCCCCGAGCGGGCGGGCTCTTTCGAGCCACGGACCCGGCTGGGGGATCGCCCTGCTGCACGAGCTCCTCGAGGTCGTGTACGCCGCGGCGAAGCAGGTGAAGCCCGACGCTCTCGTGATCACTCATACCCCGCATCCTGCCTTCGTCGACGTCACCGACATGGTTCGGCTGAACGACATGCTCCGCTTGGACGATCCGGGTCCGCTGACGCCTATCGGGCCGCAGATGCGCTACCGCGCCGAGATCGTCCGCGCGGCGTGCCCGGAGCTCCTCGTCGACACCGACGACTGGTGCGTCCCGGACCGCGCCGCCTGGCGCGAGTACCTCGAGCTGAAGCCGGAGCTCGGGGTGCCTTCTCTCTACTACGCGACGCACTTCGACCTCACAGGCGAGAGCATGGAGCCCGGCGACTACGAGGCCCTGCGCCGAAGCTGGGAGAGGTGGGAGGCCCGCGCCCGGGCATAGCCGCCGGGCCCGCCTCAGTTGCGCACGTTTACTCGACGGCCCAGATGGCGAGGAAGATGTGGCAGTCATGCGATCTTCTCGGGCCGGGTAAATTCCGGCCCACTAGCCATGGGTCCTGGGCAGCCATGCGGGCGCGTACCTCGACCCCGGAGGAGGGCCTAGATGTCAAGCTCGTGGAAGCGCGTCTTTTTGATCGGCATGATTGCCGCGGTCGCGGCGATCGTGGCCGGAAGCGTCAGCCAGCACGCGAGTGCGAGAAGCAGCTCGTCGAAGGCTGACACCCTCACCATCATGGGATTCGGCACGGGCGACGACGTCGCCAAGTCCCGTACCGCGATCGCCGTCAAGGCGCTCGGCTCGACGAATGTCAAGAACCCGAACGGCGGATTCAACGACCAGCAGTTCCTGGCGGCACTCGCGGGCGGAGATCCGCCCGACCTCGTCTACATCGATCGGCAAAAGGTCGGTACCTACGCAGCGAAGGGTGCGTTCGTCCCGCTCACGTCGTGCGTGAAGAGCGAGAAGATCAACACGAAGCAGTACCGACAAGCCGCCCTGAAAGAAGTGACCTACAAGGGCAAGCTCTACGGAATCCCCGAGTTCTACTCCGTCCGCACGATCATCGCGAACAACGACGTGCTGAAGGAGAGCAAGGTCAAGCTCGCCGACCTGAACACGAAGGACTGGAAGACGTTGAAGCAGGCGACGAAGAAACTGGTGAAGATCGAGGGCGGAAAGGTGACGCGCATCGGGTTCGACCCGAAGCTGCCGGAGTTCTTCCCACTCTGGGCGAAGGCGAACGGCGTGGACATCATCAGCAAGGACGGGCTGCACGCCCAGTTGAACAGCCCGAAAGCGATCCAAGCGCTTCAGTACGCGGTCAGCCTGATCAATCTCCAGGGCGGCTGGGGCAAGTTCAAGTCCTTCCGCGACACGTTCGACTTCTTCGGCGCCGGCAACCAGTACGCGAAGGATCAGCTAGGCGCCTTCCCGATCGAGGACTTCTACTACGCCGTCCTGGCGAGGACCTCGCCGCAAGTCCACATCTCTGCGCTGCCGTTCCGGACGAGGAAGGGCAAGCCGATCAACTATGAGACGGGAAGCGCCTGGGCCATCCCCAAGGGCTCGAAGAATGCCAAGGACGCGTGCCTCTGGATGAAGACGATGACCAAGCCGTCCACCTGGCTGGTCGCCGCGAAGAACCGTGCCGCGGCCCGCAAGGCCGCCCATGACGTGTACACACCCCTCTCGACCGCGAACGCCGTGGCGGACGCGCAGATCTACAAGACCACCTACACCCCGATCAACAAGTACTTCGATGAGGGCGTGAAGACCGTTCAGGGGGTCGAGAAGTACTCGTTCTACATTCCCGCCTCGCCGGCGAGCGCCGAGTTCAAAACGGCCTGGACGGACGCCGTCGGCCGGGTGCTCGCGGGGTCGCAGTCGGTGAAAGCCGCGCTGAATCAGGGGCAGAAGGAAGCCCAGACTGCGATCAACAAGGCGAAGTAGCGACGTCCGCTCGGTAGCACCGACGTGGCCGCCGCCGCCACCAGCTACGCGCCGGGCCCTCGCGGGAGGGTCCGGCGCTGGGCATCGGGCTTCAGAAAGCCTGAGACCTGGACCGCCTACACGTTCCTGAGCCCGTGGATCTTCGGCTTCGTCGTCCTCACGGCGGGGCCGATGGTCGCGAGCCTGATCCTCTCGTTCACGGACTACAGCATCATCAGCCCCACGCACGGCGTCGGCCTCCAGAACTACCACGACATGGTTCACGACCCGAAGGTCACTGGCGCCCTTCGGAACACCCTCATCTACACCGTCTGGCACGTCCCGGGCGTCATGCTCGTCTCGCTCGGGCTCGCGATGCTGCTGGCTCGCGTGGGCGAGCGCTCCGGCGGCATCTTCCGCACGATCTTCTACCTGCCGGTGATGACGCCGAAGGTCGCGGTCGGAGTCCTCTTCCTGCTCCTCTTCAACGGCTCCGTGGGGCTGATCAACCGAGCGCTCGCGGTGATCCACGTGCCCGGCCCGTTCTGGACGACCGACCCGCACTGGGTGAAGCCCGGGCTGGTGATCATGAGCCTCTGGGCCGTGGGGACGAACGTGATCATCTACCTGGCGGCGATCAAAGGGGTGCCGCGGCAGCTCTACGAGGCGGCGTCGATGGATGGCGCCTCGAACTGGCGTCGCTTCCGCGACGTCACGCTGCCGATGATCAGCCCGGCGCTGTTCTTCACCTTCATCGTCCTGACGATCAACAGCCTGCAGACCTTCGACGAGGTCTACACGGCGTTCTTCAACGAAGGCGTCGCGGGAGGCTCGTCCGGCGGTCCCGACGCCGCCCGCTTCACGGTCATCTACCTGTTCCAGGAGGCGTTCGTCTTCTTCCATCTCGGCTACGCCTCCGCGCTAGCGTGGGGCCTGTTCGCCATCATCGCCGTCATCACCGCCGTACAGATCACCGTCAGCCGCCGCTTCGTCTACTACGAGGCGAACCGATGACCACGCTACGTGTCCGGTGTGGCCGGCCGGTCGAGCGCCCTCGGCCCGCTCGGAGCGGCGGGACTCATGGTGGCTCTCGGAGAGCTAGCAACGCTGGCCGTCCCCGAGCGGGCGCCAAGAGCACCGCCGCACCTTGCAGAGCGGCTCGGACAGAGATGGTGAAGGAATGAGCGAGGCTCCGAGTCCGCTCACGACCACGCCCCTCGTCCCGGCGCCGCCGCTCGTTCCCGGCGGTCAGAGGTGGGTCCCGACTGCCGGGCCGGTCAAGCGTCTTGCCTACCTGGCGACGCTCGTCGGCCTCAGCGTCATCTTCCTCTATCCCTTCCTTTGGGTCGTGAGCGCCTCGCTCAAGCCGCGCGCGAACGTCTTCGACAACAAGCTGATCCCGACGCACTGGCACTTCTCCAACTACTCCGACGTCTGGCATGCCGCGCCGATGTTCACCTGGTTCCTGAACAGCGTCTACATCGGTGTGCTCGCGGCGCTGGCGGTGACCTTCTCGAGCGCCATCGTGGCCTTCGCCTTCGCCTACTTCCGCTTCCCCTTGAGGAATCTGATGTTCGGCTGCGTGCTCGGGACGATGATGCTCCCGGGCGCGGTGACGATGGTGCCGGTGTACCTGATCTGGAGGCACATCGGGCTCGCCAATACGCAGTACCCGCTCTGGATGGGCAACCTCTTCGGTAGCGCCTTCTACATCTTCCTCCAGCGCCAGTTCTTCCTCGGCATCCCGCGGGAGCTCTTCGAGGCGGCCCGCATGGACGGCGACAACTACTTCACGATGTTCTGGCGGATCGCGCTCCCGCTGGCGAAGCCTGCCCTGATCGTCACGTTCATCTTCGAGCTGCAGGCGAGCTGGAACGACCTGATCCGGCCGCTCATCTACCTGCGAGACGATCACGCCTTCACGATCCCTCGTGGCCTGTACGCGTTGCTCGGTCAGTACGCGCCGTCAGCCGGCGGCAGCGGCGACTACCAGCTCGTCGTCGCCGCGATGGTGATCTCGACGCTCCCGATGATCGTCATCTTCTTCCTCGGCCAGCGGTACTTCATCGAAGGCATCGCCACCCAGGGCCGCAAGGGCTGAGCCGCCGAAAGTGCGACGCGCTGACGCGACGCACTTTCGGCGGAGATTCGTCTAGCCTCGCCGCAATGAAGGCCGCAAGCGGAGACGGCGCCGTACTAGCGTTCGACATTGGCGGGACGAAGCTCGCCGCGGGCGTGGTCGACCGAGTGGGCGTTCTGCGCTCGTTCCTCGTCACGCCTACCCGCGCCGGACAGAGCCCCGAGGCAGATCTCGAGCGCCTGTGGGAGCTCGGTCGCCGGGCGGTCGCGGACTCGGGGCTCGGTTGGTCGGAGATCCGGGCCGTCGGCATCGGCTGCGGCGGTCCGCTCGATCCGGAGCGTGGGGTCGTCCTCTGCCCGCCGCACCTGCCCCGGTGGCGTAATCTGCCGGTCGCCGAGCTGGCCCAGCAGGTGTACGACCGTCCCGCCGCACTCGACAACGACGCCACCGCAGCCGCCGCGGGCGAGCATCGCTTCGGTGCAGGAGCAGGCACCCGGAACATGGTCTATCTGACGCTCTCGACGGGGGTCGGCGGAGGCGTGGTGATCGACGGCCGCCTGTACCGCGGAGCCGCCGGAAACGGCGGCGAGCTGGGCCACGTCACGGTCGACTGGCGAGGGCGCGGCTGTCGCGGCTGCGGTCGCCGCGGCTGCCTCGAGGCATACGTGTCGGGGACGTCGATCGCAGAGCGCGCCCGGGAGGCGGCGGCGGACGGCGACGCGTCGAGCTCGCTTCCCGCGGACCCGGCGGCGGCCGACGTCGCGGCGGCGGCGAAGGCTGGCGATCCCCTCGCCCGTTCCGTCTGGGACGAGACGATCGAGGCCCTCGCCTGCGGATTGACCTCGATCGTGAACCTCTTCGAGCCTGAGCGGGTCGTTCTCGGGGGCGGGGTGACAAAGGCCGGCGAGCAGCTCGTCGCCCCGGTCCGTCAGCTGGTCCGTGCCGCCGCGATGGGGCCCGCGGGGCAGGCGGCGGAGATCGTCCTCTCCGCCCTCGGCGACCAGGTCGGAGTCGTCGGCGCGGCAACGCTCGCGTACGACCGGGGCGCATGAGGGACGCGGTGGGCCAGCCGGCTGGAAAGCAACGTCTGCTGCACATGATCGGCAACGCGCACATCGACCCCGTGTGGCTGTGGCAGTGGCCCGAGGGCTATCAGGAGGTGCGAGCCACGTTCCAGTCGGCTCTCGACCGGATGGACGAGTACCCGGAGTTCATCTTCACCTCCGACTCGGTGTGCTACCTCGCGTGGGTGGAGGAGACAGATCCGGAGCTCTTCGAGTCGATCCGGCGACGCGTCGCCGAAGGGCGCTGGCACGTGCTCGGCGGCTGGTGGGTCGAGCCCGACTGCAACATCCCGGCGGGCGAGTCGTACGTGCGCCAGGCGTTGTACGGCCAGCGCTACCTGCGGGATCGCTTCGGCGTCGTCGCCACGACCGGCTCCAACGTCGACCCGTTCGGCCACAACGCGTCACTGCCCCAGCTCCTGCGAGGAAGCGGTCTGGACTCGTACGTCTTCCTCCGCCCCGGGCCGCACGAGCTGACACTGCCCGGCCCCTACTTCTGGTGGGAGTCGCCCGACGGCTCGCGGGTGCTCGCCTATCGCATTCCGCACGAGTACTCCAGCTCGGCGGGCGATCTCGGCTATCAGGTCGACAAGTCCCTGGCGCAGCTGCCGAGCGACCTGCCCGAGCTGATGGTCTTCTACGGGGTCGGAAACCACGGCGGCGGGCCGACGCGCGCCAACCTCGACAGCATCCGCCGCCTGAACGCGATGGACGGGCTGCCGCGGCTCGAGTGCAGCTCGCCGCGCGCGTTTTTCGACCGGGTCGTCGGCACCGGCGAGATCCCCGTGCACGCCGGCGAGCTGCAGCACCACTGCGTCGGGTGCTACTCGGCACACTCCGCAGTGAAGCGCTGGAACCGCCGGGCCGAGAACCTGCTGCAGCGCGCGGAGAAGTGGGCCTTGGTCGCCGATGTGCGGGCCGCGCTTGCCTACCCGCTCGCGGAGCTGACGGACGCGTGGAAGCTCACGCTCTTCAACCAGTTCCACGACACCCTGGCCGGGACGGCCATCGCTCCAGCCTACGAGGACAGCCGGGACCAGCTCGGTCACGCGTGCTCGCTGGCCGCATTCACGTTCAACCGGGCGGTCCAGGTGATCGGCCGGCAGATCGATATTCCGGCGGAGCCGGAGATGACGCCGGTCGTCGTCTTCAATCCGCACGCCTGGCGCGTACGTGCCGACGTCGAGCTCGAGCTCGCCGGCTCCTCTGCCGGAGAGGCACGGATGACGGACGACGAGGGCCGGCCCGTGCCCGTCCAGCGCACCCGCTCATACGCGACGACCGGCTCGCGCGTCCGTCTCGTCTTTCCCGCCGACCTGCCTCCGCTCGGCTACCGCGTCTATCGCATCTACCCCGGGCAGGGTGAGCCGGCAACCGCGCTGCAGGCGACCGACGAGACACTCGAGAACGAGCACCTCGCGCTCGAGGTCGATCCCGCCACAGGCTGGCTCTCGCGGCTCGAGGACAAGTCCACGGGTGTGGATCTGATCGCGGGCGCCTCCGGCGGCCATGCCGTGGTGATCGAGGACGGATCCGATACCTGGGGGCACTGGGTCCGAGCGTATGACGAGGTCGTCGGCAAGTTCGAGTGCACGTTCGTTCGGCTCGTGGAGCACGGGCCGGTGCGGGGAATCCTGCGCGTCGAGAGCCGCTACGGCGAGTCGTCGCTCGTGGAGGAGATCGTGCTCGGCTCTCGTTCACGGCACGTCGAGGTGCGCTCCGTGCTCGACTGGCGAGAGAAGCAGCGGCTGCTGAAGCTTCGGGTTCCGACTGCAGTCGTCACGGACAGCGCTACTTTCGAGATACCCTACGGCCACCTTGAGCGGCCTGCGAGTGGTGACGAGGAGCCCGCGCAGGCCTGGGTCGACGTCTCGGGGACGGTGGCGGCCGGCCGGCCGGCGGGGCTCTCGGTGCTGAACGACTGCAAGTACGGCCATGACGTGCGAGGCGGTGACATCGGGATCACCGCCGCACGCAGCCCTGTCTACGCGTGGCACGTACCCAAGCTGCTCGAGGAGGGCGGCGTGTACGAGTACCTCGACCAGGGACGCCAGGACTTCACGTACCGGCTCGTCCCGCACGACGGAGACTGGCGCGGCGCGAGGACGGTGCACCGGGCGGCCGAGCTCAACCAGCCGCCCTTCCCGCTGCTCGAGTCGTACCACCGGGGGGAGCTGCCGGCGTCCGCCTCGTTCGCCTCGGTCAGCGACGACGCTGTTGTCCTGACGGTGCTGAAGGCCGCGGAGGAGGGCGACGGCGATCTCGTGCTTCGCGCCTACGAAAGCGCCGGCCGGCCGGTTCACGTCTCGATCGACCTGCCGCTGGTCGGCCGCACGATCGAGGCGGATTTCGGAGCCGCCGAGATCAAGACCTGGAAGGTGCCGCGCGACCCGGCGGCGCCGGTCGCCGAGACGTCCTTGCTCGAGTGGCCGGGGCAGCCGTCGGCGCAGCCGGGCGTCGAGCGGGTGGAGGCGTCCGGCGACGAACCTCGGGGCCGGCCTCTTGCCGAAAGCCCGGAAGCGGAGGTCGCGCCCCACGAGGGCCCGGCTCTCGGGACGGCCGACCCGCCCGCCGAGCGGTGACGGCGTCCTGAGCTCCGCCGACGTGGTCGTCTTCGGGGCGACGGACGCCGGCGTCATTTCGGCGGTGGCGGCAAGAGAGGCAGGAGCGTCCGGGCTGCTCATCGGGCCCGACCGGCACGTCGGCGGCATGGTCGCGGGCGAGCTGAGCTGGACCGCCGTAGGTGACAGGCGGACAGTCGGCGGAATGGCGCGGCGGTTCTACGAAGAGGTCGCCGCCCATCACGGCGCGCCCCTGTGGTCGGTCAGAGGGCCCGAGCCGCATGTCGCCGAGCGCCTCCTCGTCGAGATGCTCGAGCGCGCGGGCGTCGACGTTTGCCTCGGCGAGTACTTGACCACCGTCTCGGTCGCCGATCGCCGCATCACGGCGCTCTACACCGGCCAGGCGTCATACGAGGCAACCACGTTCGTCGACGCCGGCTACGAAGGCGACCTCATGGCCGCGGCGGCCGTGCCCTACTCGATCGGCCGCGAGTCCCGGTGCCGGTACGGGGAGACCTGGGCGGGCCGGCAGCCGGCAACGCGGCCGGGGCGGCACAACTTTCCGGTGCTCCTGTCGCCGTTCGAAGACGACGGGTCGCTGCTGCCCTGCATCCGCCCGCCGGAGCTCGACGAGCGCGGCTGGCCGGTGGAGCGACTGGGATTCGGCGACGGTGGGTTGCAGGCGTACGGCTTTCGCCTCTGTCTGACCGACCGAGCCGAGAACAGCTTGCCGGTGACCGCCCCACCTGGGTACGATCCCGGTCGGTTCGAGCTGCTGCGCCGCTTCCTCGAGGTCGCGGGCGAGGATTTGCACGCGGGTGACCTGCTGGGCCTGGTGCCCGATCTCCTGCCGTCGGGCAAGTGCGACGTCAACTCGATCGGCCCGTTCTCGTCGAACCTGCTGGACGGCAGCAACCGGGGATACCCCGACGGCGGACGCGAGACCCGCGACCGCATCCGCGATCACCACCTCCAGTGCACGCAGGGGCTGCTCTACTACCGCGCCAACGACGACGGGGTGCCGCTCCACATTCGCAAGGAGGCGGGGCGGTGGGGGCCGTGCGCCGACGAGTTCGTGGACAACGGCGGTTGGCCGCATCAGCTCTACGTACGGGACGGGCGGCGCCTGGTCGGCGAGTACGTACTGCGCGAGACCGACCTACTCGAGGCGCACCCACAGCCGGACGTCATTGCACTGGGCTCGTACAACATCGATATCCGGGAGGTCGAGCGGACCTGGCGGTTCCTTCCCGAGTACGTCCGAATGGCCGCCGTCTTCAACGAGGGCTACCTGTCGGTCGCGGTGCCGCCTTACCCAATTCCATATCGATCGCTGACTCCGCGGCGCTCCGACTGCGTCAACCTGCTCGTGCCGGTCTGCTTGTCCGCCTCGCACGTCGCCTTCGGCTCGGTGAGGATGGAGCCGACCATGATGCTGCTAGCGCGTGCGGCAGGCCTTGCGGCGGCTCAGTCCGCGCGGCGGGATGTGGGCGTCCAGCACGTCGACCTCGACGTCCTGCAGCGGACGCTGCTGGAGACGGGTCAGGTGCTTGCGCTCTGAACCTCGACGGCGACACGCACCTGCCCTTCCTTGTACTTGCGCTACCCGCGTTGGGCCCGGCAGAGGCGGTCCCGGTCGAGCGGAGCGCAATCAACAATGACGAGAGCTGGTGGGCGGAGGGGGCGTCCCCGTCCTTTCGAGCCCGCGTGGACGCCGCCGCCCCGGCGGGACCGGCCGGGCGCCGGCAGGTCCGGTTGAGCGTGACGTGTACCGCCCGATCACCGGTGGATGCCGGGCTGCGCTTCGAGCTACGGCTCGGACCGACCGACGAGCCGAGCTGGCTCGTCCCCGGGTGCTTCTACGGCGAGAACCGACCGGAGGGATGCGCGCGCCGCTACCCGAGGTTCGTGACCGGCCGCTCGGACCTCGCGGCAATGGAGTCTGACGAGTGGGCGTTCCGGTCCGACCGGGCGGCCACGCCGGCGGTGTTCGGCTGGGACGGCCAAGGTGGCGCAGCGCTGGTGACGTGCGAGCAGGCCCTCTTCGGCGACTCCGGGATCGGCCTCGCACACGAGGCGGGACGGCCCGCGCTTCGTCTGCACTTCCCCTATCGAGAGGAGCCGCTCCAATACGACGGCTCCGAGGAGCCCGCGCCACCCGACGTGCGGACGCACCGCTGGTGGCCGGGCGAGACGGTGTCGACCGAGATCGGCCTATATCTGCTCGGCCCGGACCGGCACTCGTACACCGACGTGCTCCGCGACGTCCACTCGCGCGAGGTGCCGGCTGCGGGCGAGGTCCCCTGGGTCTCCGGGGAGCATGCCGCCGACCTGGCGGCCTGGGGCCTTCATCGCTGGCACTACCGCTCCGACCCGCCGGTGCTGCTCGAGACGGCGGCGTTCGACCGCGAGGCACTCGGAGAGCGAGGCGACCGGAAGGCGATGCACGTGTCGTGGGTCAGCGGCGCGCCATACGCCTATGCGCTCCTGCGCCACGGGCGACGTCGCGGCGCTGAGCGATACGTCGCTGCGGCTGCTTCGGTGCTCGATCACATCGCCGAGAACCTCGCTCCCGGCGGCACCTTCTGGGGTCAGTGGACGGCTTCCGAGGGCTGGCGGAACGGGTGGCATCCCGATCGGAGTCGCCTGCACGCCCGGACGCTCGGCGACGCGACGCTGTTCCTGCTGCGAGCCGCCGTCGACGAGGCAGCCGCGGGCCAGGAGCGGCCGGCCTGGGAGGCGGCCGTCCGTTCCAATCTCGACGTCGCCTGCAGGACTCGGCGGCGGGACGGCGCCCTGGGCGCGGCCCACCACGCGCAGACGGGCGAGGTGCTCTCGTGGGAGGGAACCGCCGGCCTGGCCTGGGTCGCTCCGCTCGCCGAGGCTGCTGTCGCGCTGGCAGAGCCTCGCTACCTGGACGCGGCGCGGCGGGCCGGCAGCTACTTCGGGCGCTTCGTGGAGGCGGAGTTCCTGTACGGGGCGCCGGAGGACGTCGACCTCGCTCCCACCTCCGAGGACGGCTACGTCGCAGTCGTCGCCTACGTCGCGCTGCACGAGCGCGACGGAGCCGCGAAGTGGCTGGCCACGGCGCGTCGCGCAGCCGACTGGATGCTCACCTTCCGCTACACCTACGACGTCTCTTTCTCGCCTCACACCCTGCTCGGCAAGTACGGCTTTCGTACGCGCGGCGCCGACCAGGCCTCTCCCGCCAACCAGCACCTGCACGCCTTCGGCCTGATCTGCCTGCCCGAGCTGGTTCGGCTCGCACGATCCACGGGGGATCCGTACTACCTCGAGAGCGCGCGCGAGAACTTCGCGTGCTTCCGCCAGTTCATCGCGCGTGAGGACGGCGACTTCGACGCCTATCGCGGGATGGCGAGCGAGCGGTACTACCAGACCGCCTGCTTCCAGGCCAAAGGCATGCTGCTGACGCTGTCGCACGCCTGGAGCGTGGGCGTGCTGCTCTACGCGTGCGAGGCGGCCGCCGGCCTGCCAGAGCTGGCGGAGGCATGACGCGCTTTCCCGACAACTTCCTCTGGGGCGTAGCCACCTCGGCCTATCAGATCGAGGGAGCCGTCGATGCCGACGGGCGGGGAGAGTCGATCTGGGACCGGTTCTCGCACGAGGCCGGCCGCACCGAGGGGGGCGGCACCGGCGACGTCGCCTGTGACCACTACCACCGCTGGCGAGACGATTTGGATTTCCTGGTCGAGCTCGGCGTCAACGCCTACCGGTTCTCGATCGCTTGGCCGCGCCTGTTTCCGACCGGCCGTGCCCCACTCGAGCGCCGCGGCCTCGAACACTACGACCGGTTGATCGACGGGCTGCTCGAGCGAGGCATCACGCCTCTCGTCACCCTGTACCACTGGGATCTGCCCCAGGCCCTCGAGGATCGGGGCGGCTGGCGGTCGCGCGAGACCGTCGAGCGCTTCGCGGAGTACGCCGCGACCTGCTTCGCCGCCTACGGCGACCGGGTGCACTGGTGGGTGACCCAGAACGAGCCGTGGATCGTCGGCCTGCTCGGTCACCTGCTCGGCATTCATGCGCCCGGTGAGAGGGATCTCGGCGCAACTGCCCGCGTGTTCCACCATGTCCTGCTCGCCCACGGCCGCGCGGTCCAGGAACTGCGCGGCGGTGGCAGCGGGGGGCGCGCCGGCGTGGCCTTCGCCCTCGCCCCGCACTACCCGGCTAGCGGGGCCGAGGCCGACCACGAGGCGTCCGTCGCGTCCGACGGCTTCGTCAACCGCTGGTTTCTCGATCCGGTGCTGAAGGGGTCGTACCCGGACGACATGCGTCAGCGCTACGAGGAGCGGCTCGGGCGGCTCGACTTCATTCGGGAGGGAGATCTCGAGGTGATCGGCACCGGCGGCGACTTCGTCGGCGTCAACTACTACGCCCGCAGGGTGATGCGGGCCGCGCCCGGCCGCGACCCGTTCCCGTGGGAGGTGGTACCGCCGGTGAACGCGGCCGCCACGACTGACGCCGAGACCGAGATCACGCCGGACGCGCTGATCGACCTGCTGGTGCGCCTGCGCCACGACTACGGCGACCTTCCCATCCTGATCACGGAGAACGGCGCCGTCTTCGGCGATCGCCCGGGCGACGACGGGCGCGTGCACGACGTGCGGCGGATCCGCTACCTGCACGACCATCTGGCCGCGGTGCACCGCGCCATCGACCAGGGCGTGCGGGTGGGCGGGTACTTCCACTGGTCGCTGCTGGACAACTTCGAATGGGCGCTCGGTTACGCCCAGCGCTTCGGGCTCGTCCACGTCGATTACGCCACTCAGGCACGCACGTTGAAGGACAGCGGGCTGTACTACGGGAGGATCGCGCGGGCGAATGCACTCGTGCCGCCGGAGAGCGCGACATGACTCTCGACGCCCTGGCGCGCGACACGGGCACCTTCCTCATGGTCGCAATGGACCAGCGGGAATCGCTACGGACGATGCTCGCCGAGCACCACCCGCCGCCGATCGAGGATGCTCAGCTCGTCCGCTTCAAGCTGGCTGCGGCGCGCGAGCTCGGCCCACTCGCATCCGGGTTCCTGATCGACCGGCGCCTCGGCTTCGATCAGATCGTCGAGGAGCGCCTACTGCCTCAGAGCTGCGGGCTCGTTCTCGCCGCCGACGCGCTCGTCCAGGAAGTTGGCGCTCCGGTCGAGCATACCTACCTCGACCCCGAGATCGATGCCGAAGCCGCGGCCGCTGCCGGTGCCGTTGCGCTCAAGCTGCTCGTGATCTGGCGGCCCGACGGACAGGCGGAGCGCCGCCTGGACCTCTCCTACCGCTTCGTCGAGACGGCCCGCGCCCACGGATTGGTCTCGGTGCTCGAAGGCGTCGTCCGCCCGCTGCCGGGGAGGGAGGCGGGCTTCGACCGGGAGTCGGCGATCCTCTCGGCCGCACGCGAGCTGGCGTCCGTCGGCCCGGACCTCTACAAGGCCGAGGTGCCGCTGCACGGGCGTGGCGCGCGCGCGGAGCTCGAGCGCCACTGCGCCGAGCTCGACTCGGTCCTCGACTGCCCGTGGGTCGTGCTCTCCTCGGGCGTGGATCCCGGCGACTTCCCGGCTGCGGTGGAGGCAGCTTCCCGTGCCGGTGCTTCCGGCATGCTTGCGGGGCGTGCGATCTGGAGCGGAGCGGTGCGTGCTGCCGACCCGGCCTCCCCGCTACGTGAGCAGGCGGCGCCCCGGCTCCGTGAGCTCGGCGCGATCGTCGACCGCCACGGCCGGCCGTGGCGGGAAAAGAGCTGATCGCGGCGATTCCTCAGACGTCTGGGATCGCGTCCGGCTCCTCGCGGCTCGATTAGCTGAGTGGATGCGCGGAGATGGTGCCCGCACCGATCTCCGGCGTCCCGGTCGACTGCCACTCCGCGCTGACGAAGCGAGACGCTCCGCTCGGCAGGTGACACACGGCCGTGAAGCTGAATGAGTGCACTTTCGTTACGGTGCCGCTGCAGCGCAGGCCGCTCGGCAGGTACTCCATCTGGAACGCCGTCCGCTCGATTCGACCGGGCTTCAGCAGGAGGTCTGCACGCACGAGCACGCGTTGCGTTCCGCTTCCCTCCCCGGCCATCGACACGATCCCGCGGCTGTCGCCGGAGAGCTGGGCGATGTGGCCCGTGAGCGGCTCGGTGAAACTAGCCGCGTTCCAGGGCTGCGGCGCGAACTGGAGCGGGCCTGCACCAAGTCCGACGACGAGCGTGGCGAACGCCGCGCTCACTACGCCGACAAGGGGGATCGAGCGCCGATCCGGCAAGCGGCGGCGAGTAAAGCGCCACGCGATCGCCCCACCGACCGAGGCAGTGGCCAGCGCGTAGAGGGCCAGGAGCCAGGGCGAGCTGCGGTCGGTACCGCTGCCGACACCGTGCAGCGTCGCCGCGGCCCAGACGACGAAGTTGAGGTAGTGCGCGAGCCGCCAGAACCGGTACGGCAGTCGCTCCCGGTAGTGGTTGGTGACGGCGAGAGCCAGCAGCAACTCGGCCGCGACCACGCCGAGCGCGATCCACAGCGGGCGGTAGCGTGACGCGAGCGGAACGATGATGGAAGTGACCGAGAACGGCAGCCACGCGTCGATCGCGATCGTGGCGACGTGGACGATCACGAAGGCGCCGACGAGCAGACCGGCGAAGCGGTGCACATCCTCGACCGCGAACCTCGGCCAGCGCACGAGCTTCTTCTTGCCGGCCATCGTCAGGCCCAGGAGGACGACACAGCTCAGCATGACGTAGGCGGCGACGCCGGCGGCGCGCGCCACGTACCAGTCGATCGGGTTCGAGGTCAGGTGCATAGGAGCTCCTGCTCGAGACTCCGTCGCCAGGAGGCGTTCGCGTGCACGTTTCCCTCGGCTGCCACGAACCGCCCCGGTATGCGGTTGGCGTCGAGCCAGTCCGGGCCGTCCTCGCCGAGTAAGAACGCCGCCTTCGCGGCGATGTCGGCGGCGAGACAGGTCGCACCGCACGCGGTCACCTGCCGCCAGCACGAGCGTGAGGGCGAACCGGTTCGCGGATCGATCAGGTGGTGTTGCGCGAGCCCGCCACGCATCCAGCGACGACGGTCGCTGCCACTTGTGGCGAGCCCCCCGCGGACCAGGCGAACCGTTCCCCCTCCAGGAAGGCCGACGACCGCGCCGCCGCGGACGGCGAGGTCGCCGCCGGCGCAGACGAACGCGTCACCCGCGAGCAGCGCAAGCGAGTCGTCGACGGTCTTCCCTTTCACCACGCCGTTCAGGTCGAGCTGGACACCGGCAGGCAGAAGAGCATGCCGGCCGACTAGCCGAATGTCACGCCACCGGCCTGTCCCGCCCGGCGCCGGCGGCCGTCCGTCGTCGCGGAGCTGGGTGAAATCGGCGTCGTAGCCGGCTCCTTCGAGGGCGCGGGCCAGGGTTGGGTCGACCAGCCCATCTGTCTCCCGTGCTGCGTCGAGCGCGATTGCGAGCATGGACGAGAACTGGGTGGAGACGAAGACCGAACGTCCGCCGCGGCGATTGACGCGGTTGAGCTCACTGTCGGCCCGGAAGCGGCTGAAGATCCTCTCGCGCTCGGCGAACAGCCGCCCGGTCGCCCGATATGCGGCGTCGTCCACTCCGCTGACCACGATCTCGCAGCCCATCGCGGCGAAGCGCCGCACGCTCACGAGCTGCTCGTACTCGCGTCCGGAGGGGCAGTTGCCGGGGCGAGAATCCCTGCCTGGAGCAAGTTCCGCCGTACCACCCGGTAAAGGGGCTGCGGTATCGAAAGCGGGCGCACGTCATGCTTTGCATGACCTGCATACGTGGCGCGCGCGAGTCCCATCCAGGCGCCAAAGCCGAGCGCCGCCAATCCCGCAAGCCCGATCTTGGCGAGACGCGCACGCCGCCAGGCTGCGTCGATGCGACCCGGTGTCGCGAGCGGCGCGCGCTCGCGTGCGCTGACTCCTTGAGCCTCCATCAGATTGTCAGTGAAGCAGACGAAAATGAGAAAGTCCTGAGACGCTCCCAGCGTCTTCACGCTGTCATCCCACCACTGCGTGCGTCAGCCCGGCCGGGGCTCCCCGCTCGCCCGGGGACGGCACCCGGCGGGTGACGATTACGCTTGTCTCAGTGGGGCTGGGGGCACGTTTCCCGATCTCACGAACAGAGGGTGGGCGGGTACAGTCGGAGAGAGTCACAATGCCGCCATAGCGCTAGGACGTGGTGCAAAGAGACCTCATTCAGCCCCCGTAGCTCAGTGGATAGAGCAGCGGTTTCCTAAACCGCGTGCACAAGTTCGATTCTTGTCGGGGGCACTACCCGATTGCCCTGCAAGAACCCGCCAGTTTGCAGGAATTCTTTCTTGCTTCTGACCTGTCGCCGATCGGGCTCGTCGACACGCGAGATCGCTACTTGGGTCGTGAGACTGTCGTGCGGAACGTCGGACGGCGTGCGTAGCGTTTTCTGAATGGCGCAGCGAACGGGCATCGAAGTCAGGCACAAGGGGGCCGAGCAACTCCTGGCCCGCTCGGCGAGCCCGATCGCGCAGTCTGGGCGACGGCGCTCTATGCCGGCCTGCGTCGCGGCGAGCTCATGGCTCTCTGCTGGGAGCAGGTCGACCTCGCCGTCGGCGTGATTCACGTGGAGCGCGCCTACGACGACAAGGAACAAGTCGAGGTCGAGCCGAAGAGCCGCGCCGGACGGAGAACCGTCCCGCGAACCGAGCCGGTCCTTGATCGAGCGTTACGAGGAGGACTCGGATCGATGAGCGACCCGGACACCGAGGCTTCCCAGCACTACGAGGATCCCGCTCATCGGGAGCCCGGCGCCGGCCGGCCGCGACGGCGCCCCGATCGCGCGCTCACAGAGCACGTGCCCGTTCGGTTCCCCTCGGCGACGATCGAAGTCGTCCGCAAGCTCGCGGAGACAGACGGTCAGCGCGTGGATCCGGCGCGCCGTCGAGGCGGCCGCGCGCGTCCCAACGAGCGCTCCCACCGGAGACTCCGCCGAGTCCAGCGACCAGGCACACGATGTTGTTGTGCGCCTCAGGAAGGACATCGACGACCTGGCCGCTGCGCTCGAGCGCTCCGATCGCGTCGCGTAGCCGGGTTCGCTTTCCTAGATCTGGGCGGCCGATCGCTACCAAGGGGCACCGGTCGGCCGCCCGGCCGTCGTTCCCGCGGACATCGTCGAGAGAATCCGGGTCAGGCATCGCGGCGGCCGAAGTCTCGCGGCCATTGCGCGTGAGCTACGGCGGACCACGCTCCAACCGCACACGGCGGCGCGCGATGGTGGCCGTCAACGGTGCGCTCGATACTCCTCCGGCACGAGACCCAACGAAGCGACATGACGCTCACTGGCCTCGGAGGCCGCCATGGAGCGACATGAGATCGCCCGCTTGATCTCGGCTTACCCGAGCGCGTAGGCGCCTCAATTGGGCTTCGCAACCAGCTCGGGTTCGCCTCGCCAGAAAACGACGCCCGACCGAACCGGATCGGCGCTACGAATGCGTACATCGGTTGCAGCCTGGCTATTCCTGCGAGCGCTCGCCCGACGTACGTGCCGCCGGAAAAGAGGCGCGGGGCTACTGATCGTCACCGAAGAACGTCGCCAGCACCGCGGCCGTGACCGCAGCGATCGGCGACAGCGGCAGCCAGCTAGCAGCCAGCTACTTCTCGAGATAGAACGTCACGAGGTTCTGGTTCACGTCCATGAGGAAACTGTCGTACAGTCCCTTCGAGCCATATTTGCCGCAGAGCAGTCTGTGGATGTTCACAGCCTCGACCTTGCGCGCGTGTGTCGCGAAGGAATCACTGATTTGCCTCAGGCTCAGCGTGTTCCAGTGGTAGTGCCGCTCGGGCACAGGGTTCGAGACGTGCTGCGCAATATCCGAAACATTGAACAGGTTCAGCACCAGTCCCCGGCGAGCGACACGGCACGCTTCGCGGAGGGCTATCTCAACTCCCTCGAGCGACAGATGTTCGAATAAATCGAATACGACAACGTAGTCGAACGACTCGTCCTTCTCTCGGATATTAAAGATGTTCCCGCACTCGAAGTTCACATCGGGAAACATCTCTCGCGCGTTGGCGACGTTGTCTTCGGAGAGGTCAAACCCTTTGTAATTCAGAAATCGTGCGATTCCGTATGCGTCCCAAGAGCGGTAGTCATTCGCGGAGCCACATCCACATTCCAATACGGATATCAAATCCCCACTGGATGATACTAATGCGCTTCTCCACCGTTTCTGAAATTCGTCTTTTTCCGTCTCGCCGCTTGCTCTTCCTGCAACTCGCTCCGTGTTAAGACGTACAGCGTGCTGGAGCTCGCTCGCTTTAATATCATTGAACCGATCGCTGAAGATTTTCCCGAGGAGGAAATGGCGCGTTAATATGCTCTGAATATTAGTTCTCGGGTCTTGGATCCCCTCGACGAGATACGCGCGCAGCCGTTCCCGCGTCTTACTCCGCCACGCAACCTTCAGATTGGCAGTCTCTGTTAAGAGTGAGTCTTTCACAGGCCTCGAGTCGCAATGAAGCTCAGCAGCAACCCCGTCGCCCTCGCCTCACACTGTGAGCAAGTCGATGCTACATCCTGGGAGGCGGCCGGAACGCAGCGCCCTCGCATGGGCAACCGCCGAACAGTCGCGCAAGCAGCGAATGCGCAACGGAACGACGACGCTCGGCATGGCGACCCGCGAACGAACGCTGCGTGAATCACCGCAGCAGCACCGTACCTTTCGCCGAGCGGCCTGGCGAGTCTCGTGGCACGGAGCGCAGAGCAAGACGACATTGGCGTCGAAGTAGCCAAGCCCGCGCGAACGGTCGTGGGCATGGGCGCGGTCTGGCCGATGCGTCTGCACGGCCGCGGTCCCTCGAACTGCCGCCCACAGTGAAGCTGCCATTCGGCGTCGGCAGTCGAGCTCAGGGTGGAGGCTGGGGCCCATTCGTCGAGCGAGTAGTACTTCCTTGAGGAACGTGGGCGAGTGCGCTGGAGCTCGTGGCCTCGACCTCGGGTCGCGACCTGCTGCTCCACTCGCACGCGGCGCCAACCGAGTTCTTGCACCCCACGGGTAGCTGCCCCGAGTCGCCGATTTCCACCAGGCTAGGAGGAGTATCCCTCAGTCACCTCGCCCTTGTGTGCGGCAAATGCGGCCAGTACCTCCTCCTTCTCCCGCGCGGGTACCTTGAAGAAGTCAAGCGTTCGCCCGAGCTCAGCCGCGACCTCATCGAACTCGGCGGGAGAGATCTTCAGTTCGCGATGGGCTACTTCCAAGCCGAGAGGAGTACTGCCGGGTCTCGTGGCTGCGTATTGAAACGGTCCACCGGCAACGCTGCAGACCCAGAGCGTGCGCATGAATTTGAGGCCCGGAAGTCTGCCCAGATTGTTGGTGTGCCATTCCCGGAGGACCGGGTTCTCCGATCTCTGGCCGACGATTGGGTTCTGCACGACCGCTTTGCTGAAGTGGTCAACCACTGCTGCGATGGCGAATGCGCCACCGAGCCGTTCGTACAGACTCGATTCCGTCATTGTTGGCTCCTAAGCAGTTTCATCGGTGCTTCCTTCCATCGGTGGGCGGACATCACGCGCTGCCAGCTCTACGCTGAATCGTCGCGCTCGGATTGCACCTCGCCTCACGCGAAGCCGGCCCGCGGTGAAACCGTGATCTCGCAGCCGGCCTGGCCGGGCGCCGCCGCCGCCTACGTGTCCGGGCGCGTCTACTCGTTCTCGCTGTGCCACGAGTCCCAGAGGGCCGCGTACGAGCCGCGGCGCGCGACCAGCTCGTCATGCGTCCCGATCTCCTCCAGCAGGCCGTCCTCGACGACCGCGACGCGATCGGCGTCGTGGGCGGTGTGCAGTCGGTGCGCGATCGCGACGACCGTGCGCCCTTCGAGCACCGAGGCGAGCGAGCGCTCCAAGTGGCGCGCCGCGCGCGGGTCGAGCAGCGACGTCGCTTCGTCGAGCACGAGCGTGTGCGGGTCAGCGAGCACGAGTCGCGCGAGCGCGAGCTGCTGGGCCTGCGCGGGAGTCAGCGGATACCCGCCGGCGCCCACGACCGTGCCTCGCCCTTGCGGCAGCGTCCGCACCCACTCGAGCGCCTCCACCGCTGCGAGTGCGCCCACGAGCTGCTCTTCGGTGGCGCCTGGTCGCGCCAGGCTCAGATTCTCGTCGAGGGTTCCGACGAAGACGTGCTGCTCCTGTGTGACGAGCGCGACCTCCTTCCGCAGCGTGTCCAGCGGCAGGTCGACGAGCCGCACGCCACCGACCACGACGCGACCACGGCGGGGCGGATGGATGCCGGCGAGCAGCCGCCCGAGCGTGGACTTGCCCGCACCCGAAGGGCCGACCACCGCTACGCGCTCTCCCGGCTCGAGGTCGAGGTCGATGCCGTGCAGGACGTCCCGGTCGTCGACGTAGGCGTACCGCACCGCCTCTGCGACGAGGTGGTCGTCCTCCGGTGAGTCGCCGGTCGCCGCGCGATCGGCGGGCACACGTGCGACGCCGACAAGACGCGCGAACGACGTCGTGCCGACCTGGATCTCGTCGAGCCACGAGATCAGCCGGTCTACCGGGTCGGCGAGCTGGACGACATAGAGCGCCACTGCCGTCACCTCCCCGAGGGTGGCATGACCACTGGAGACGAGCCAGCCGCCCCAGCCGAGCGCCGCCGCGACGGGCAGCACGTAAGCAAACTCGGCCGTCGGGAACCAGACCGTGCGCAGGAAGAGCGTGCGGCGCTCGGCCCGGTACGCCTCGGTCAGGTCGGCGTCGACCCGCCGCACGCGCTCCTCGTTCAGCCCCAGCGCTTCGACGGTGCGTCCGCCCTCGACCGTTTCGCCGACGGTACCGGCGAGGGTCGCGTAGGCGGCGCGCTCCCACAGGTAACCGGCGGGGGCGCGCTTCAAGTACCAGCGCGTCCCGATCACGAGTGCCGGTACGCCGACGATGCACGGGAGAGCAGCCGCCGGGCTGATCCAAACGGCCGCGCCGACCGTGAGGATGGACGTCACCGCCGCGATCAGCGTCTCGGGCACGGCGAAGCGGATCGTGCGCGCCATCGCGTCGACGTCGGCCGTCGTGCGCGAGATGAGGTCGCCCGTGCCCGCGCGCTCCACCGTTGAGAGCGGCAGCGCGAGCACGCGGCGCATGAAGTCCTCGCGCAACTCCGCGAACATTTTCTCCGAGAGCACGAACGACGCGCGCCGCGCGAGCCACGTCACGACCGTCTGCGCGAGCAGGAAGCAGGCGAGTACGAGCACGAGCTTGTCGACGTGCGCGTCCGTCGTTCCCTGTCGAACCGACTCGACGAGGCGCCCGAGAATGGGCGGCCCTGCGAGGCCGGAGGCGGCGGCAGCCGCGTGCAGCCCGACGACCCCGAGGAGGCCCCTCCGGTGCCGTCGTGCCAGGGTGCGTGCTTGACCGCGGAGCTCGGGCCCCGAGGCGATCGGCAACAGCTCACTCATGGGTCAACCTCTTGTGGCTGAGGCGGGGCGGGCGACGGAGTATCGCCTCCCCCGGTACGGCGATCCCGGACGCGTAGCGTGCTCATTCGTCTTCCCCACGGGTGACGATCTCACGGTAGTCGGGCCGCGCGCGCAGCAGCTCGCGATGCCTGCCCTCGGCGACCACTCGGGTGTCGTCGATCAGCACGACGCGGTCGGCGCGGTCGAGCACGAGCGGGCTCGTGGTCACGATCACCGTCGTCCGCCCGGCTCGGTTCTCGCGGAGACGATCGGCGATTCGAGCCTCGGTATGTGCATCGACGGCGCTCGTCGGCTCGACGAGCACGAGCACCTCCGCGTCCGAGAGCAGCGAGCGCGCGAGCACGAGCCGCTGACGCTGACCCCCGGAGAACGAACGGCCGCGCTCTTCGACGGGCGCGTCGAGACCGGTTGGGAGCGCGTCGAGGATGTCCTCGGCGTTCGCGACCGAGACGGCGGCAAGGATCTCCTCGTCTCCGTCGCTGCGGCCCCACGGGTCGAGCTCGGTGCGCAGTGTGCCTGCAAACAGCACCGGGTCGGCCTCGCTGACGACGATACGCCGGCGCACGACGTCAACCGGAAGGTCGGAGAGCCGGACGTTCCCGAGGACGACACCATCCTCGTCGCCGAAGCGGCCGAGACGATCTGCGATCGCCGCCGAGTCGGCCGGCAGCGCCGACACGAGGCAGGTCAGCTCGCCGGGCGCGACGACGAGACCCGAGGCGTGGTCCGTCAGCGGGACGCCGGGCGGCGGCTCGGCGGCCGGCGTCTCGGGCTCTGTGATCGGGCGCTCGATCGCGAGCACAGTGAGCATCCGGCGGGCACCAACCAGCGAGCGCGTGATCTTGTCGACGGCCTCCGTCGACGTGCGCAGCGGGATCACGAGGAACGCGGCGTAGCCGTAGAACGCGACGAGGTCGCCCGTGCCGATCTTCCCCGAGAGCGCGAAGCGCGCGCCGAGCCACGTGACGAGCACGACGAACAGGCCGGGGATGAAGACCTGTGCGGCATCGAGCGTCGCCTGTGGGAGTGCGACTCGTACGCCCGCCTGACGAACCTCCTGCGATCGCCGCCGGTAGCGGTCGAAGAACTCCTGCTCGCCGCCAATCCCGCGTAGTACCCGGAGACCGGCTGCGGTGTCTGCGCCGAGAGCGGTCAGCTGTCCGACCTGCTCGCGCTGGTCGCGCTGGCGCGTCTGCAGCGGCTTGATGATCAGGCCGAGCAGAAGGACGAGGACGGGCACGCCAAGCAGCACGAGGAGGCCGAGCAGAACCGACGACGAGAGCAGGATGAATGCGACGACGACGTACGCAACGAGGGCGCCCGCGAGGCGCGCCGTGATGTCGAAGGCGCCACCCGCCCGCATTGCGTCGGTCGAGATCGTGGCAACGACTTCGCCCGTCGAGAGACGCGCGCGCACCGCAGGACCGGAGCGAGCCGCGTGGTGTGCCACGACCTGGGCGAGCCGGAACGACGCCTGGAGCCAGTTGAAGACGGCGTAGCGATGGCGCATCACGCCACAGAAGGCCTGGATCAGCCCGAGTCCGAGCAGGGTCAGCGTCCAGAACGCGAGCGCACGGTTGTCGTGATCGACGATCCCGCTCTGGATCGAGCGGCCGATCGCGAACGGCATCAGCGCCTGCGCGACCATCCAGGTGATGCCGAAGAAGATGCCCGCGAGGAGCGTCGCGCGCTGGTGCCGCCCGACCCAGATGAGCAGGCGCGCCGGCGAGCGCGTGTCGGGCTCGCCGGGAGCGGCGAACGGAAGCTGGACTGCGAAGTGTTTTCCCATGCAGAATTGCGGGCCGGTGGCCCGTCTCTCGATCGTAGCGGCGAGCTACGACACACCTCGTCGCCGAACGGAGCCATGAGGCTGGGGCGTGGCCTCCGAGACGGAGTCGCGGCGCTTCGACGTCTACCGCGAGAAGAACGCACGTAGGCGGCGTACCAGGGAGAAAGGCATCTTTGAGAGGGCGGCTTACGGGCGGCTCAGCCCGCACCGTTCAGCACTAGATGCACGCGCCTAACGGGATCCTCGGCCACGAGGTAGCGCTCTTCTTCGGGCATCCATTCGGTGAGCCAGCGTTCTCGCGTATCTTCGCCGCCGCGGCTGAGACCTCGTTCTAGGCGCAGCTCGTGTGGTGCGTCGATCCAGAACGTGAAGTCGTAGAAGTCGAACAGCTCTTGGCGGGTGGAGTAGTTGCCTTCGATGATCACGATCCCGCCAACCGGCACCGAGTGCCACTCCGCCAACTCATCACTCGACCAGTCATAGCGTTGATACACAGCGGCGTTGCCCCGTGAAAGGGGCGCGAGCACCTGCTCCCGTAGGCGCCGCCAGTCAAAGTTCCCACCTATTTCTGTATCGCCGCGTGCAACTCGTGCTCTGCGCTCCCAGTGGCGGAGGTAGAAGTCATCGAATTCGACGACGGTCACATCGGAAGCCGACCGTTCAAGCTGCCGCGCAAGGGTGCTCTTGCCGGAGCCGCCGCGCCCGTCTATGCCGACGAGCAGCGTCCGCTGCCGCGGTGCTATCTGGCGCAGGAGTGCGAGCAAGTCATCGGCGGGCGGAATCGGTGCAGGCATTCGTTCATTCTCACGGACGACCTCCCCTGCGCGTAACCCTCGGCGCCCAGCTCGCCCATCCAGCGCCTTCGTCGCCCTCCACATCGGTGAAGAGCGCCGGACCGCAGGTCGCGCATTGCAACCCGGATGATGCGACCGCGTGCGACGACACCAAGACGGCAACGCAGCTCGGGCAGTGAGCGATCCGACCCGACCATCGGGTCGAAAGCACACTGGCATATAGTGCGATGACCGAGGCGCTCGAGAGCGAGCTCGCCATCCGTCGCGAGCAGGCCTGTCACTGCGAAGCGCGTGAGAGGCCAAAGGCGTAGTCTCGGCGAGTGCCCAAGGTCTTCAACCTGCACGGCGACGAGTGGAACCGCACGGAGAACCGGCCCGGCTGGAGGAGCAAGGACGCCTGGGTGGGCGCACACATCGGCGCCGAGCTGATCGGTGGGAGCTTGTACGAGCTCGAGCCGGGCGACCGGCTGTGGCCCACACGCACCACGCGAACGAGGAGTGGCTGCTCGTCGTTCGCGGGCAGCCCACGCTGCGGACGCCCGACGGAGAGCACGACCTCCAGGAGGGTGACGTCGTCGCGTTCCCGCGCGGAGACGAGGGCCGGCACCAGGTGAGCAACCGGACCGACACGCCGATCCGGGTCCTCATGCTGTCGACCCTGATCGCGCCGGACCTCGTCCACTACCCCGACAGCGGCAAGTTCGGCGCCCGGAACGCGAGGGGCGAGCGCGTATTGCTCAGTCGACCCGGCCCGATCCTCGACTACTGGGACGGCGAGGGCTAGCGCGAGCACCGCGAGCCGGCGTCCGAGCCTGCTGCGGGCACGTCCGGTCACTCGGCTCGTCGGAAGTTGACCTGTACGACGTATCAGCCGATCCGGTGGGGCAACTCGACGGGCGACCGGACACCGGAAGCGCAGACGTCTGTCGCAGGCGACAGGCCGTCGTGCTCGTCGGCACGCCCTGTATCTCGGATCGAGACGCTGTCGAAGGACCGGTCGATCGTGGCGCGGGTGCCAAACGAATCAACTCGAACCGGCGCGCCACGGCGCACGGCCCGCGGCCGTCCACGGCCGCGGGGCCCGGTTACATCGGTGGAGCGTCAGCGGGTCTGAACACTGACGACATTGAAGCCCTTGTCGACATAGACGGTGACGGGCGTGCCGTCCGCCTTGGTCAGATGGGCTTCGTAGGCCGCATTCCCGTCGGCGTCCGTCTCGACGCGGACGGCGGTGCCGCCGCTGACCTTGCTCTGGGCCAGTTGGGTGACCTTGCTGAGAGCGCTACCGGTCAGGAGCGTCTCGTCGCTGCGCTGGGCACCCCAGGGCCTCTGCGCGTTCGGCGCGCTCTGAACCCAGTGGGATGCCGCAGCCTGAGCACTACTCGCTCCGGCGCTCCCGCCGGAGCCGCTTGCCGCGCTGGCGACACCGTAGCTGCCGCCCGCGACGCCGAGGACGAGGGCGCCGATGGTGAGCGCCTTCGTCAGCGACCGCTGCTTCGTGATGCCAATCATCTCTACTCCTTCGGTCAGGTTCCGCCCGACGGATTTCGGACGTGACTGCAGCGTCGCCCACGTTGATGGGAGCTTCCTGGACGCAGCCTGGGGAAACGATGTGTGCGCTACACGGGCTTTCGGCGAACGCGGTTTCGCGGCTAGGCGTCGCGGGTCGTGACTCGCCAGGCACCCAGAACCGCCGATGCGAAGGCCCACGCCACGAGCACGAGTGCCGCAGCTGCGATCGAGATCTCCAACGAGCCGTTCGTCGATCCAGCCGAACCGGCCATTGCATGGGGAAGCAGCCGGTCGAGCCCGGCGATCGGCACCGCCTCGCGGGCGGCCCCGAGGAAGGCGAGCGAGACGAGGATCTGGCTGACGGCGAGGTGAAAGGGAAGCAGGATCGCGACCGGCGTCGTGCGCGACCCGACGAGGGACGAGAAGCCGAGCGCGACCAGGAACCAGAAGCTCGTCGCGAGCAGCGCCCAAAGCCCGCCGCGCACCAGCAAGCCGGCGGACGGCGGGGCGAGGAACCCCGCAAACGTGACGCTCGCGATCGCCGCAATCCCGTAGGCGACAGCGACGAAGGTGAGCAGGAACGCGAGCCCTCCGGGGATCCGCGCCGTGTAGAGCGCGATGCGAGAGCGCCCGGTGACGGCGAGCTCCCTGAAGACGTTGGCGCCGAGATCGCCGGCGCCGGCCGTGCCCCCGACGAGAATCGCGGCAACGGAGCCCAGCGTCCCGAGCACCCAGAGGCTGTGTCCCAGGTTCGTGACCCCGCCGGCAGGGCCGTGTTTGGCGGCGTTGAGGGCGTGGAGCAGGATCAGGATGCCCCAGACGAGGACGCTCGCGCCGACGGTGAGCAGGCCGACGGTGACGACGAGACCCCGCCGCTTGCGGAGCTTCAGGACCTCTGCTCCCACGAGCCTCGGGCCCGGGAACGGGGACGACGGCGCGTACGGTCTCAGAGGCCAACCTCTTGAGGCTCATGCGGAGCGGGCGACCGTCGACCGCGGGCGTCGCTCCGGCGATCCCGGACGCGTAGCGTGCTCATGCCGCGGCCTCCAGACGGGATGTGATCTCGAGGAAGCGGCGCTCGAGCGAGATCCGCTCGGGCTCGAGGCGGTGGACGTCGAGACCGGCCTCCACGAGGCGCCGGTTGATCGCCGCAGCCGCCACGGTCGTTTCTCCCTCGACTTGAACGCGGAGCCCGCCTTCGATCAGCTCGACGGCATGGTCGCCGAGCACGGCCTCGGCTCTGACGTCGTCGTCGGTCGCGACGATCACGCTCGCTGCCTCGCCCGTCAACTCCTCGACCGAGCCCTGAACGACGATGCGGCCGCGGTCGACGATCGCGATCGCATCGCAGGTCTTCTCGACCTCGTCGAGCAGGTGCGACGAGATAACGACGGTCCGACCCTCGTCGACGAAGCCGCGGATCAGGTGGCGAAATTCCTCCATCCCGGCCGGATCGAGGCCGTTCATCGGCTCGTCCAGGATCAAGAGCTCGGGGTCTCCGAGCAGGCAGCGGGCGATGCCGAGGCGCTGGCGCATGCCGAGCGAGTACGCCTTCACGCGCTCGTCGGCGCGGTTACCCAGCCCGACCCGGGCCAGGGTTCCCTTGATGCGCGTGTGCGCCTCGGGCTCGCGAGCGGCCGCCGCGATCGAGAGGTTTTCCCTGCCGGTCAGGAAGTGGTGGAAGCGCGGCTCCTCGACGATCGCCCCGACACGGGCCAGGGCCTCCGCCCGGCCGGCGGGAATGGCGTGGCCCAGCAGCCGCGCCTCGCCCGAAGTGATCGACGTGAGGCCGAGGAGCATCCGGATGAGCGTGGTCTTGCCCGCACCGTTCGGCCCGAGGTAGCCGAAAGCCGAGCCGGCTGGAATGCGAAGGTCGACTCCGTCGACGGCGGTGCGATTCCCGAAGCGCTTGACGAGGCCTTCGGTCTCGACGACGTACGTGGGATCCGTGTTCATCGGCTAAACGCTACGCCGATTGCTCGGCAGTCGCACCAGTGGCGAGCATGGCTTGACGACGGAGAAGTAGATCTCGGCCTGGTTGAGCCAGGAGGCGTGGATGGGCGTGTGCACGACGATCAGGTTGGGCCAGGCGCCCTGGAGGCGGTCGATCGAGCGTTCGCCGCGGTGCGCGGAGCCGTTGTCGATGACCAGGAAGACGCGCTGGGCGCGGCTGTAGGGGTGCTGGGGGCATGAACTGCTCGACGAGTTGATCGAACGGTTCGATGCCGTCCAGCGGTCGAAGATGCGCGCGCGGCGGGCGTCCCAGGCGGCCAGGTAGCACAGCGCCCCTTTGCGCTCGTACTCGTGCTCGACCTTCTGGCCCTCACCCGGCACGCCGGGCAGCGTGGCGTGGATCCGCTTGCGCGCCTGTATCGACGGTTTCTCGTCGGCGCAGATCACGTAGTCGCCGGGATGCAGGCGCTCGCCCTGCCAGCGGCCGGCGTCGAGGTCGAGGATCGGCCGGCGCGCTCGGCGAAGCGCGGGTCGTGCGGGAAGATCCAGGAGCGGTGCTGTCAGGGCTTGATCGCGTCCTGCGACAGCCAGCGCCAGACCGTCACGTCGCTGATCCGCTCGACGATCCCGCTGGCGTGGCCGCCTCTCGCGCGAGCTCTGCCGCCGACCACCGCAACAGCGGCACGCCGCTGGCTGCGGGCAACTTGCAGGCCATCGCGATCACCTCAGCGCGCACGTGAGGGGGGAAAAGCGGTTGTGGTTCACCAGTTCGACGTTGTTCCCGTCAGGGTCGAGGACGAACGCGCCGTAGTAGCCGCCGTGGTAGATCGGTCGCTCCCCGGGAGCGCCGTTGTCGCGAAAGCCGGCCGCCGTCGCCGCTTGATGGAAGGCGTCCACCCTCGCGTTCTCGCTCGCCAGGAACGCCATGTGGACGTGCTCGGTCGGCGTTCCGAGCACGACGGAGAAGGAGGCGCCGTCGCCCGCGAAGTGGGCAAGCTCGGGAGTCTCACTCCGGAGGCGAAAGCCGGTGTGCGGCGCGACAGTGTCGTAGAACCGTCTCGATGCCGCGACATCCGCGACGCGGAGCCAGAGATGGTCGATCCCGCCAGTGCGCGGCGAGCCGTGGTACACGGCCTCGGCGCTGTTGCCGTCCGGATCGAGCAGGAACGAGCCGTAGTAATCCGCGCTGTACTGCGGCCGCGGACCGGGTGCGCCGTCGTCCGGGTAGCCGACATCCGTCCCGACACGCCAGAGCTCGTCCACGTGGCCGCGCGAGGGCGCAACGAACCCGATGTGCAAACGCCGCGTGAGCGGCTTCTCGTCGGTCGCGCTCGAGAGCGAGAAGTCGTCCCATTCGGCGTAGTGCTCGTCCGAGTGCGTTCTTTCGATGCCGAGCGAGCGCAGCACCGTCTCGTAGAACCGCTGGGACGCCTTTCGGTCCGAGACACGAATGGTTACGTGGTCGAACACGCGCTCTGTCAGAACGAGCCGCCTCGCTCGGCCGCCAAGCCGAACGGGCTGCCCTCTGAGTCGCGGCAGATCGCCCAGCGCTCGCCCGGATGGACGATGCTCCCCCCGAGCTCGACGACGCGCGCGAGCGCCTGCGGAAGATCCGGGACGTAGAAGTACGGCAGCGAGAAGCGATCACCCGGGCCACGGCCGCGCTCGTGCAGCCCGAGCGACGGGCGTTCGCCCTGCGTTTCCAAACCCTCGCCTTCCGCCTCGGTCCGCTCCTCGAGCGAGACGTCGAGCAGGCCTTCCCAGAAGCGGCGCGCGCGGCCCAGGTCGTCGGCGGGGAACTCGATCAGTCCAAGCGGCATGGCAATAGACCATAGGGCTTCTCTCGGCGGGGCGGGGCTACGCTAGCTTCGTGTCGTCCGCAGCGATCCTCGTCGTCGACGACGACGCGCCGATCAGGCGGATGCTCGAGCGAACTCTGGTCGCGGAGGGCTACGACGTCAGCGCGGTGGGTGACGGAGGTGCGGCGCTGGCGGCGGTCGAGCGGTCAGCGCCCGACGCGCTCGTCCTCGACCTCGGGATGCCCGGGATCGGAGGCTTGGACGTCTGCCGGCGCCTCCGCGGCAAGGGCCTGGCTCTGCCGATCCTGCTCCTGACGGCGCGGGACGCCGTCCCGGACCGGGTCGCGGGCCTCGACGCGGGGGCGGACGACTATCTCGTCAAGCCGTTCGCGGCCGACGAGCTCGTCGCTCGCGTTCGAGCCCTCCTGCGCCGGGGACGTGAGCCCGAGGCGCTCCTGACCTTCAGGGACGTGGTCCTCGACGTGCACGCGCGCTCGGCCCGCCGCGGCAGCCGCGATCTCGACCTCAGCGCGCGCGAGGCGGACCTGCTCGAGCTCCTGCTCCGAAACCCGCGCGGCGTCGTCAGTCGCGAGCTGGCGCTGGACCGCGTGTGGGGAGGCGTCGCGGCCGCCAACCCCAACGTCGTCGACCGCTACGTCTCGTACCTGCGCCGGAAGCTGGGCGAGCCTCCGCTGATAGCCACCGTGCGCGGCACGGGCTTCGTGCTCGACCGGTGACCACGCTACGCGTCCGGGATCGCCGGAGTGACGCCTACGGTCGTCAGTCACTCGCTCCGCATCAGCCTCAGGAGCTTGCCCCATGACCACGCTACGCGTCCGGGATCGCCGGAGTGACGCCTACGGTCGTCAGTCACTCGCTCCGCATCAGCCTCAGGAGCTTGCCCCATGACCACGCTACGCGTCCGGGATCGCCGGAGTGACGCCTACGGTCGTCAGTCGCTAGCTCCGCATCAGCCTCGAGAGGTTGCCCGATGAGAGGACGGACGCTCCAGGTCCGAACGGTGATCGCGGCAGGGCTCGCCATCCTGCTCGCTCTCGTCGCCGTCGGCACGAGCGTCGATCTCCTCGTCGGGCGGCACCTCCACCGGTCGCTCGACGCCGCGCTGCGCGAGCGTGCCGTGGAGATCGCCCAGCTGAGCGCCTCCGCGCCCGCGCTGCTCACGACTCCAGGAGCCCTCGATTCACCACTCGGGGGAACACAGTTGTCGGTGGAGGTCGTCGACCGCCGCCGCCGCATCCTGGCTCGCTCGCTCGGGCTTGGCGGTCGAGTCCTGCCGGCGAACCGGCTCCTCGCCGCCGCGATCGACTCGGGAGACGCTGCGTACGCCGACGCGCGCCTCGGCAGCGAGCGGCTCCGGATCTACGTCGCACCGCTGGCCGAGGTGGGCGGGCCTGCGGCCGGCGGTGCGGTCGCCGTCGCGGCCTCCACGCGCGAGCTCGGCGACACGCTCTCCAATCTCCGGCACTTCACCGCGCTCGCCGGCCTCGTCGCCGCGCTGCTGGCCGCGACGGCGGTCGCGTTCCTGATGCGGCGCGCCCTGCTCCCTCTCGGCCGCCTGGCCGCCGCGGCCTCCGAGATCGAGCGCACTGGAGACGCGCGCGACCGTCTCCCGCAGCCTCCCGTCGACGACGAGGTCGGCCGCCTGGCATCGACGCTGAACGGGATGCTCGCGAGCCTCCAGCGAGCGCGGGAGAGCGAGCGGCGCTTCCTGGCCGACGCGTCACACGAGCTGCGAACGCCTCTGACGGCGCTCCGCGGCAACATCGCGTACCTCGCCCGCCACGGGCCGACGCCCGAGCTCGTCGCGGATCTCGAGCACGACGCAGACCGGCTCGGGCGCCTCTCGAACGACCTACTGGCGCTCTCGCGGGAGGAGGCGGCCGCCGCGCCGGGCGAGGAGGTGCACCTCGACGAGCTCGCGCGCGCAAGCGGCAGCGACGACCCTTCGCTCGACGTCGTCGCGCCCGAGCCGGTGGCGGTTCTCGGGGACCGCCCGGCGCTCGAGCGTGCGCTCGCCAACCTCGTGGAGAACGCGCACAAGCACGGGCCGCCAGGAGGCCGCGTCAAGGTGCACGCGGAGCGCGCCGGCGGCCTCGCTCGCCTCAGCGTCAGCGACGACGGGCCTGGCTTGCGGCGCGCTCAGGCCGCGCGCGCCTTCGAGCGGTTCTGGCGTGGCGAGCACTCGAAGCCCGGCTCCGGCCTCGGGCTCGCGATCGTTCGCGCGACCGCCGAGCGCCACGGCGGGCGAGCCTACGCCGAGGGCTCGCGGTTCACGATCGAGTTGCCCGCTCTCAGAGATCTCTCAGAGTCGCGCGCTACAACCTGAGGCACAGAGATCCAGGAAAGGAATGCCGTGAGCCGTCTGCGCACCGCCTCAACTCGCTCGCTCGTCTTTCTCGTCGCTGCACTCGCCATCCTCGCGATGGCCGCTGGAGCGCTCGCCGTGACCGCCAGGGGCGGGGGCGGGCCGACTCCGCCGCCCAAGCCTCTCGCCAATGCACTCCACGACGGCCTCGCCGCAATGAAGCCCGAGGGTGTGACGGCGCACATCTCGTTCACCAACCGGCTCTTTCCCTCCGGCTCGCTGCTCGGCAGCGCCGGGTCTGCTCTGATGTCCGGCGCATCCGGCCGCTTGTGGCTCACGAAGGACGGCCGCGGCCGGCTCGAGCTGCAGTCGAGCGTCGGCGACGTCCAGGTCGTCTGGAGCCCGACGCTCGTGACCGTCTACGACGCCTCGGCCAACACCGTCTACCGCGCGAAGCTGCCGCGAGGCGCCGTCGGGAACGCGCCCGACCACGCAGATCAGCTTCCGTCGGTCGCTCGAATCAGCAGCCTCCTCTCGCAGCTCGGAGCCCACGCGAGCATCTCGGGAGCACAGCCGAGCGACGTCGCCGGTCAGCCCGCGTACACGGTCAGCGTCTCGCCGAAGCACGACGCCGGCTTGCTCGGCTCTGCCGAGCTGGCCTGGGACGCCGCCCGCGGGATTCCGCTGCGGATCGCGATCTACGCGCAGGGCAGCACCAACCCGGTGCTCGAGCTGAAAGCGACCGATATCTCCTACGGGCCGATCGACTCGGCGAACGTCGACGTCTCGCCGCCGGCTGGAGCCAAGACGGTCGACGTCGGCTCGCCCGGGCCAGGCAAGGCCGGCAACGACGGTAGGGCCGTCACAGGGCTCGCCGCGGTCACCGCGAAGGCGGGCTTTCCCGTCAACGCGCCCGCCACGCTGGTCGGCCTGCCACGTCAGGACGTCCGCCTGGTCGGTGGGTCGGACTCGCCCGCCGCCCTCGCGGTGTACGGGCACGGTCTCGGTGCAATCGTCGTCGTCGAGCGTGCTCACGACGCGGCGCAGCAGAGCGCCGGCGGCCCGCTCTCGAGCCTCCCCGCGGTGGCGATCGCCGGCGCGACGGGGCACGAGCTGGCGACCGCGCTCGGGACCGCGATCGAGTGGAGAAAGGCCGGCGTGGACTATGTGCTGGCCGGATCGCTGCCACCGGCAGCCGCCGAGGCGGCGGCGCGCGCGCTGTCGTGAGCGACGCGCCTCCGGTTGCGGCTCGCGGGCTCGTCAAGCGATACGGGAACATCGTCGCGGTCGACCATGTCGACTTGACCGTCGCGCGCGGCGACGTCTTCGGCTACCTCGGGCCGAACGGCGCCGGCAAGACAACGTCGCTCCGGATGCTGCTCGGACTGATCCGGCCTACGGAGGGCTCGATGCGGCTCTTCGGCCGGGACCCACTGGCTGAGGGTGCCCGCGCCTTGGACGGCGTCGCCGGCTTCGTCGAGGGGCCGCGCTTCTACCCGTACCTCTCCGGACGCAAGAACCTGCAGCTCTTGGCGGACTACGACGACGGGGATTCGCGCTCGCGGATCGACGAGGTGCTCGACGTGGTCGAGCTGCAGGGTCGTGCCGGCGACCGGGTCGGCGGCTACTCGCACGGGATGCGGCAGCGGCTCGGGATCGCGAGCGCGCTCCTGCGCAGCCCGCGCCTGCTGCTGCTCGATGAGCCCACCACGGGCCTGGATCCCGCCGGAATGCGGGACATGCGCGACCTGGTGCGAAAGCTCGCGAGCGAGGGGATCACCGTCCTGCTCTCCAGTCACCTGCTCAGCGAGGTCGAGGAGCTGTGCAACCGGGTGGCGATCATTCGCAAGGGCTCGATCGTCTACGAGGGGTCGCTTCGGGAGCTCCTCGCAACCGCTCAAGGCGGCTACCGCCTGCGCTCGCTCGAGCCCGACCGCGCCCGCGCGGTGTGCCTCGCGCAGCGGGGCGTCGACAAGATCGCGGTCACGGACGGTCATGTGCGCTTCCAGGCTGACGAGGATGCGGTGGCCGCTCTCTCGATCGCGCTCGGCCAGGCCCGTGTCCCGATCACAGCGCTCGTGCCCGAGACGCCGAGCCTCGAGGAGCTCTTCCTGAACCTCACCGAAGGCAAGGCGCCCCGAGCAGAGGAGGCGGTCGCGTGATCGCCCCCGTCGCGCGCGTCTACCGCTGGGAACTGGCCAAGCTCGCCGCCCAGAAGCGGACGTACCTCGGCCTCGCCTCGGCGATGCTCGTCCCGGTCATCTTCGTCGTCGTGCTCCTGCTCCAGACCGGCGGACCGAACGACGTGCCGCTCGGCCGCTACATCCGCGAGACCGGCCTTGCCGTTCCCTTCGTGGTTCTCTTCTTCATGTCGATCTGGGGTTTCCCCCTGATCACGGCGCTCGTCGCCGGCGACATCGTGGCCTCCGAGAGCCACAACGGCACCCTGAAGACGATCCTGACTCGGTCGCGCGAGCGCGGCGAGGTCTTCACCGGCAAGGTGCTCGCCACCCTGACCTACACGCTAGTGATCGTCTTCGCGATGGGGCTCGTCGCCGTCGTCGCCGGCAGCCTCGCCTGGGGCCTTCATCCGCTGACGTCGCTCTCCGGGACGCGAGTCTCGACCGGGCACGGCTTCGGCCTGCTGATGTTGAGCCTGGCGGTCTACGTGCTGCCTCTCTCCGGCATCGCCGCCTTCGGCCTCTTCCTCTCGACCGTGACGCGAAACAGCGCGGCCGCCGTCGTGGGCACGCTGATGTGGGCGCTCTTGATGCAGCTCGTCGGCGTGCTTCCGGGCACCGAAGGCTTCCGCCCGTACCTGCTCGGGACGCAGTTCGACGCCTGGCACGGCTTCCTGCGCACCCCGGCGGACTGGGCCCCTGTCGCCCGTGCCGTCTGGGTCTGTGTGCTCTACACCGCCATTCCGCTCGTGGCCGCGTACCTCGTCTTCCTGCGGCGGGACGTCGCCGGCGAGTAGCGGCAGCGGTGCGCGGTTTCGTAGCGGGATGAAAGATCCCCGCTTGTGGCCTCTATGACGCCCGCTCGAGCTTCCGTCACCATTGCGGTCGGGTTCGGCCGAATCGTCGACCTGCGTGGAATGCCGTCGCTTTTGGCGGTAGACGAACTTCGCCCAGTACGGGTGCCCGTCAGTTGGTCCCGAAGGTGCGAAGGGCAGCGGCGATCGCGCCACTCCCTCCATTTAGGACGGGCGGCCCGTGGGCGACGAGAACCCGTTCGATCCGGAGTCGCTCCAGTTCCTGAAGCGACTCGACGAACTCGCGCAGGTCGCGTGTGGCAGGAGACGGAAGAACTTGAAGTCCGCCGGCGGTACCAAGGAAGAACTCGGCAACCACGAGCGTCTGCTCGGCTTCGAGCAAGAAGGCCACCTGCCCTTCGTCGACTCCTCGCGGAACAAGAACCCGGATGGCCGACGGGATCGCGTCGAGTTGTGGGAGATCCTGGATCCGCCCGCGAGCCGATGGGGCGGCCCAGACGCGCGTTGTACCGATCGAGGACGTCACGCGTGCTCCGTTCGTGCCACGGTGCGGTCAGAAGCACGATCACAGGCGACCCGGCAGCGGCCACGGCCTCGTCCAACCACGTCCAGGCGCGGGGATCGAGGTCATCCCGGATGAGCGGGTCGATCAAGGCAAGCGCGCCCGAGTCCTTGTAGAGGACGGAGCCGACTTCCTCGGGCCACTCGGCGTTCGGCTGCCAGCTTGGATGGGGCTCGGTCCAGTAGATCAGCCGTTCGCTGAGCTCGATCGCGCGACGCGTGCCCACGCGCTGAAGGGTGCCACGCGGCGAGGCTACGCCCCGCCCAGGTGGACGACTGTCGCGCCGTCCGCCGACTCAGACTCCTGCCGCTCGACGAGCGGGTGCCTCGTCAGCTCCTCGCGCACGGCGGCGCGAACCGCTCCCGTGCCGCGACCGTGCACGACTCGGAGCACCGGGACGCCGGCAAGGGCCGCCTCGTCGACAAAGGAGCGGACGGCCTCGCGCGCCTCCTGCGCGCGCCGCCCTCGGACGTCGAGCTCGTCAGACACGTCGCCCCGCGCGCTCGCGACGACACGCACCCCCGGCTCGAACGCCTCGCGTTCACGGCCGCGCGGGTCGGGACGCAGGCGCGCGAGCGGGATGCGAACTCGCAGCCCGCCCGTTCCAACGACCTCCACCTCGTCCCCCTCGATCGCGGCGATCGTCCCGCGCACGCCCAGGTCGGGCGCCTCGACCGGATCGCCGGCCGCCAGCGCGGCCTGCAGTGGCAGAGGATCCTCGAGAGTCCGTAGCGCCCGCTCGGCGCGCGCCGCACGATCGGAGGCGGCGCCCAGGCGGCGGTCACGTTCTCCCTCCGCCGGCAGCCCCGCTGCACCGGGACCTGCCCGCCGGCGCTCTCGCTCGCCGCGTCGGGCGAGCCGAATCTCCTGGCGAAGACCTTCCAGCTCCGCCCGCGCACCGGCAAGGTCGCGCTCTGCCCGGGTCACGGCGAGCTCACGCGCTCGCGCGGCCGACGCCCGGACCTGCTCGATCTCGGACTCGAGCACCGCCTCACGCTCCCGAGCGCGCTCGGCGAGGCGGGCGGCCTCCTCGAGCTCCCACTCGGCCGCAGCGCGCGCCTCGACCGCTTTCCGCTCGGCACGCTCCGCCTCGGCGAGCAGCTCGCTGATCTGGAGGCGCTCGGGCGCTACGGCGGCCCGTGCGTCGGCGACGAGCGTCCGGTCGAGCCCGAGGCGCTCGGCGATCGACAGTGCATGCGAGGTGCCCGGCCGACCAAGCGCGACCCGGTAGAGCGGTGCGTGCGTCTCCGGGTCGAAGCCGGTCGAGGCGTTGGCCACGCCGGGCGTCGCGCTCGCCCACTCCTTCAGCTCGGGATAGTGCGTCGTCACTGCCGTCAACCTGGCCCGCTCGGAAAGCCGGGCCAGCAGCGCCTGAGCGAGCGCCGAGCCCTCGACCGGGTCGGTGCCGGAAGCGAGCTCGTCGATCAGCACGAGCGATCGATCCGTCGCAGCGCCGAGGATCTCGACGAGGTTGCTCACGTGTCCCGAGAACGTCGAGAGGCTCATCTCGATCGACTGCCGGTCGCCGATATCCGCGAGCACCTCGTCGAACACAGGGAGCGCCGCCGTGAGTGCCGGCGGCCGGAGTCCGGCCTGGTGCAACAACGCTGCGAGCCCGAGCGTCTTCAGGGCTACGGTCTTGCCGCCCGTGTTCGGCCCGCTGAGGACGAGCGCTCGAAGGCTTCCCAGATCGAGGTCGATCGGCACCGCAGACGAACGATCGAGCAGGGGATGCCTCGCACCGAGCAGGCGCACCTGATCCGAGATCTCGACCGGGGCGCCACGCCAGCCCCGCGAAAGCGAGCCGCAGGCGAGCGCGAGGTCCAGCGAGGCCGTGGCGTCGACCAACGCGGCGAGGGCCTCCGCGCGTGCGCCGACGAGGGTGGAGAGCTCGCGCAGGATCCGCTCGACCTCCTCGCGCTCGGCACCCGCTGCCTCGGACAGCCGGTTGCTCAGCTCGACGATCGCGAACGGCTCGACGAAGAGCGTCTGACCCGAGCTCGACGCGTCGTGGACGATCCCGGGAACTCTGCCTCGGGCGCTTGCCTTGACCGCGAGCACGGGGCGCCCGCCGCGTTGCGTGACGAACTCCTCCTGGAGATTGTCGCGCAGCTCGCTCGTGCGGGCGAGCCGGCGCAACTCCTCGCTGACGCGCTGGCGGCCGCCGCGCAGCTCGGCGCGAAGCCGGCGGAGCCGCCGCGACGCGCCGTCTCGCAGATCGGAGCCGTCCTCCTCGACGCAGCGCTCGATCGCATCCGGGAGCGGTGCAAGCGTGGGATCGATGGAAGCGGCGAGAGCCGTCAGGAGCGGAGCGGCGTCCCCCTGCTCCTCGAGCACCGCCCGCGCGCGAAGTGAAACGGTGATCGTGACGGCGATGCGGCTCAACGTCTCGGGCAGCAGGAGGCCGCCGCGAGCGGCGTGCACGGCCGCCTCGCCCACGTCATCGACGCCGTGCAAGGTCGGCTCGACGGCGCCGTCGAGGAGCGCGATCGCCTCCGCCGTCCGAGCCTGACGGCGGCTCACCCGAGCGGGGTCGGGCGACGGCAAGAGCGTTCGCGCGAGAGACGCGCCCTGCGGTGTCGCCGTCGCGCCTGCGAGCCGCTCGGCGATCGCCGGATATTCGAGTACAGCGAGCGCTTCGAGATTCATCGAGGCCAGTGTAGGACGGGGCCGGTTGCACAGGACCCAATCGCCTCTGCGACGGGAAAACGCTGGATTGAAGCGCCGCTCCCCCAGTTGCCGTTCAGGAGAAGTTCACGTCGCCGGAGCACAATCCGCCCTATGGCTGTCCCAAGGTCCGTCTTGATCTCGCTGACGCTCGTCTCGGCTAGCTTCATGCTCGCCGGCTGCGGCGGCGGCTCGTCGAAGTCCCCGACTCAGGCCGCGCCCCAGAGCGCGCCGCCGCCCACGGCGGCACCTCCTCCGCCACCCGCCTCGACTCAGGGCTCGACGCCGGGGCCGCTCACCGCGGAAGCGCAGTCGGCCGCCGCGGGTGACATCCCGGACAACCAGGTGTTCCTCACCTTCCGGGACAGCGCTGCCGGCTACTCGATGCAGTACCCGGAGGGTTGGGCTCAGCGGGGCTCCGGCTCGGATGTGGCGTTCCGGGACAAGAACAACGTCGTCCACGTCGTGGTCTCGAGCGGCTCGCCGCTTGGCGTCGCAGGCGTCCGCCGCGACCTCGCGCGGCTGAAGGCGGCAACTCCATCGTTTCGCGCTCAGGCGCCGAGCGCCGTCACGATCTCGAGCAAGCCCGCGGTGAAGGTCGTCTACACCACCGAGAGCAAGCCCAGCCCCGTGACTGGTAAGCGCGTCACCCTCGCTGTCGACCGCTACTACCTCGCGCGCGGCGGGAAGCGGGCGGTCGTCGATCTCGGCGCACCTCGAGGTGTCGACAACGTCGACGCCTACAGGCAGATCATCCAGAGCTTCCGATGGAAGTAAAGAGCCTCTACCGCGAGCCGGAACGGGAAGCGCGGCAGATCGAATGGCCGGCGCTCGAGGCTCACGACGTGTTCAAGCTCTATGGCGCGGGGCCAGTCGAGACCGTTGCCCTCCGCGGCCTGGAGCTTCGGATCGAGCGGGGCGAGGTGGTCGCCATGCTCGGGCCCTCGGGCTCCGGCAAGAGCACCTTCATGCACCTCGCGGCGGGAATGGATCAGCCCTCTGCCGGCGAGCTACGGGCGTTCGGCCGCTCCCTCGGCCGTCTCCACGAGCGCGAGCTCGCTGCCTACCGCGCCCGTGAGGTGGCGGTCATCTTCCAGGGCGACAACCTGTGGGCGTCATTGTCCGCGCAGGAGAACGTGGCGGTCTCGCTTCGGCTTGCGGGTATCGACAGCGCGTCGCAGCGGGCCGCCGAGTCGCTGGCGGCCTTCGGGCTCGAGCGCCGCACGGGCCACCGAGCCGCTGCCCTTTCTGGGGGTGAGCAGCAGCGAGTCGCGATCGCTGCCGCGGCGGCACGACGGGCCCCCCTCGTCCTGGCCGACGAGCCGACCGGCGAGCTCGATGCCGAGAACGAGCGAATCGTGCTCGACTCCCTCGGCAGCCTCCGCGACGAGTACGGCTGCACGGTGGTCGTAGTCACTCATTCCAGGCGGCTCGCCGCCGCAGCTGATCGCGTGATCGAGGTGCGGGACGGAAGGGTTGTCTCGGCATAGCCTCGGCTCGCTCCTCGCGGAGCTGCAGCCCCTCTACGGCGGCGGCGAGACGCTGCTCGGCCGACTCGCCGGCGTCTCGCTGGCGGCGTTGGGGGTCGCGCTCGCATGTCACTTGCTCAAGCTCGCCGCGCGCGCCCGCGCCTGGCAGAACATCGTTCGTGCCGCCTACCCGGATGATCCCCTGCTTTTCCGGGAAGCCCTGGCGGCCTTTCTCGCCGGGCTCGGCGTAGACGCCTTCGTCCCAGCCCGGCCGGGCACGTTCCTCCGGCTGGGACTCCTCAGGCAGCGCCTGCCGAGCTCGACGCTGGCGGGGCTCGCCTCGACGCTGCTGGCCGAGTCCGTCTTCAACGTCCTGCTCACGGTTGTTCTCGTCGGCGCGGCAATCGGCTTCGGCTTCGGCCTGCCCGGCGGGGTTTTGCTCCCCGGATTCATCGGAAGCCACGGTCTCGTCGCAGCACTCGTCGCCGGGGCAGTAGGCATCGGCCTCACATTCCTCGCCGTCCGCTTCCGCGCGCGACTGCGCTCGACGCTCGCCGAGGCGGGAAGGGGTCTCGCGGTGCTCTCGAACCCCGCCGAGTACGCTCGCCGCGTTGTTTGCTGGCAGGCACTTGCATGGGGTCTACGCGTTGGCTCGGTGTACTGGTTCCTCGTCGCGTTCCACCTCCCCGCGACACTGCTCACGGCGTTGCTGGTGGTCGTCGTGCAGCTCGTCGCCTCCGCGGTTCCACTCACGCCTGGGGGTGCCGGCCCACAGCAGGTGATGCTGGTCGTCGCGCTTTCGGCAAGCGCCGCGAGCACGGTGCTCGGGTTCGGGATCGGGATGCAGGCGGCGACGGCCCTCGCCGACGTGGTGCTCGGTGCCGTGGCGTTGCTGCATCTGACCGGCTCCCTGCACTGGGGCCGGTCGGGCAGGGGGCAACGAGTGCCCACCGTGGCGCTCGAGCGCGCGTCGTAAACGCAGCGTACGTTCAGGAGGCTTTCAGGGGCTCGAGACGATGATCGCACTCATGCGAGCCCTCCACCGCCGTGAGTCCACGCAAATTGAGGGACGCTTGGACGCCCGGACAGACGGATCGCCGCTCGCGGCTTGCCGGGGTGTCACGGTGTCCTACGGCGCTGGCGAGGCTCGCGTCGATGCGCTGACCGACGTGGATCTCGAGCTCTCACCCGGCGAGACGGTCGCCCTCTGGGGCCGCTCGGGATCCGGCAAGACCACCTTGCTCCACGTTCTCGGAGGGCTCGTCGCGCCGACAGCCGGCTCGGTCGAATGGCAGGGGGAGCCGCTCTCCTCGCTGGATGCGGCGGCGCGCAGCCGTTCGCGTGCGTCGGGAATCGCCTACGTCTTCCAAGGGGCGAACCTGCTGCCCCACTTCACCGCCTACGAGAACGTCGCCTTCGCCGCCCGAGTCGCCGGCGCTGATCGCCGGTCCGGTCGCGCTCCGCCTGCGCTGCTGGAGCTCGTCGGGCTGAGCACCAAGCTCGACAGCCTCCCCGGCGAGCTCTCGGGCGGCGAGGCGCAGCGGGTGGCGATTGCACGGGCCCTCGCTCAGGACCCACGGCTGCTCCTCTGTGACGAGCCCACCGGACATCTCGACTCCGATACAGCCGAGCGTGTGCTGGACCTGATCGATGCGCTCCAGGCCGAGCTCGGCTTCACGCTCGTGATCGCAACCCACGACGCCGACGTCGCCTCACGCCTGCGGCACCACGTCGAGCTGCTCGACGGCCGAATCGTGCCAGAGGGTAACTCCTGAACAGTTCCGCGCGGCTCGCCCTCTCCGGCCTCTTGTACGCGCCGGGCAAGGCGCTCGTGCGCGTTCTGGTGCTGGCAGCCGCAGTCGGCCTGCTCGGCGCGATGATCCTGTTCATCGGCAACTCGCTGCGAACGCAGACGGCCAGCGCGACGCGCAGCGTTCCGCTCGACTGGCAGGGGCCGGTCGGCTCCCGGGCACAGGCCCTGCGCGTCGCGTCGGCCGTTGCGCGCCAGCCCGGGATCCTGCAGGCGTCGGCGACCGCGACAGCGCCATTCGCGAGCGCCGAGCACCACGCGGCCGCCGGCGACATCCGTACAGGCAGCGGCTCGATTCTCGCCGTCCCGCCGGGATACCTGCGACACATCAAGACGTTCCGCTTGCTCCACGGGTCGTTGAGGGCCGGGGAGATCGTGCTCGACCAGCAGCTCGCCGCGACTCTGCAGGCCCAGCTCGGCGACCGCATCACGCTCACCGCGCGAGCCGGTGGGAAGCCGAAGTCGTTCCGCGTCGGCGGCGTCGCGCTCGTGACCGCGCCTGACGTGCTCTTTCAGCCGCTGAACCCGGTGCTCGGGCCTGCACCCGCGCAGCCGCCAGCGCAGATCGCGATCCTGCCCCTCGGGACGTTCGCCCGGACGCTCGCCCCGGCACTGACGACGCTCACGCCGGCCTCGATCGGAAGCTCGGCCGTCCCGGGCGCGCAGAACGGCGTCCAGTGGCAGGTGCAGGCCGAGGTCGCACCGGCGAGCCTCGGCTCGAGCCCCGGTCAGGCATTCAAGCTCGCCGGACAGATCCGCAACCGCGTCGAGCGGACGCTCCCCGGCCAGGTGCAGTTCGTCGACAACCTCTCCGACAGCCTGAACACCGCGGCGGGCGATGCACTGTACGCCCAGACCCTCTACATCATGCTCGCCGTCCCCGGCGCGCTGATCGCCCTCGGCCTCGCCTACCTGGCTGCGCTCGGGACAATCGAGCAGGATCGGCGCGAGCTCGCGCTCCTGCGGGCGCGCGGAGCCTCGCGCCGGGAGTTGCTGGCGCTGGCCGGCATCGAGAGCTCTCTCGTCGGGCTCGTCGCCGGTCTGCTCGGCGCTGGAGGCGCCTTCCTCGCCGTCTCGGCGCTCGTCAAGGGCGGCGTCGGCCTCACCGCCGGCCGCGGCCTGGCTACCGTCGGCGTCTGTATCGGCGTCGCCGCCATGGGGGCGATGGCGGCACGCGTGGGCGCCGGACTCACGGCCTTCCGCACGAGCGTCAGCGAAGGCCGCCGTAGCGTCAGGCGCGCGCGCCGGCCACTCTGGCAGCGCCTCTACCTCGATCTACTCGCGCTTGCGATCAGCGGCCTGATCTACTGGCTGACCGCGCGCACGGGCTTCTCCGCGGTCGTCAACCCCGATTCCAACCCAACGCTCTCGCTCTCCGTCTACATGTTCTTCGCGCCGGCCCTGCTCTGGCTCGGAGCGACGCTCCTACTCGTCCGGCTGCGGGGCGGGGCACTCGCATGGCTCGCGAAGCGGGGAGCCGGAAGCCGTCCGACAACGCTGCGCGGCTTCCTCCTGGCGAGCGCCGGCCGGCGCGGGGCGGCGATCAACCGCGGCCTGGTCGTCGTGGGCCTCTTGCTCGCGTTCGGAGTCAACCTCGGCCTCTTCACCGCCACCTACGACCAGCAGGCACGTGTCGATGCTCAATTGACGCTCGGAGCGGACGTCGTCGTCAGCGCGCCGCCCGGCGTCGCCGCCAAGCACGACCTGGCGGGTCAGATTGCGAAGGTGCCGGGCGTGTCGGCGACAAGTGCGATCGACCACTCCTACGCCTACGTCGGGCCCGACCTGCAGGACACCTACGGCATCGACGCAACGAGTCTCGCGCGGACCACAACTCTGCGCGACTCCTACTTCATCGGCGGCGGCGCCACGACGATGCTCGACCGGCTCCGCTCCACCGCCGACGGGATCCTCGTCTCGAAGGAGACGATCACCGACTACTCCCTGAAGGTCGGCGACCTGCTCAAGCTGCGCGTCCTCGATCGCGCGACCGGACGCTTCCGAGTCGTCCCGTTCCACGTCGTGGGCTCCGTCCAGGAGTTCCCCTCGGCGCCGAAGGACTCGTTCATGGTCACCAATCTGCGCTACCTGCAAGCGGTCGCACACGATCCGGGGCCGAACCTCGTCTTCGCCAAGACGAGCGGCGATCCCGTTGCCACCGGCTTGCGAGTCGCGGCGGCTACCAGTGGGGACGGAACGCTGGTCAAGAACATCCGGGATCAGACGCAGCAAACCGTGAGCTCGATCACGACGGTGGACTTGACCGGGATCAGCCGGATCGAGGAGGCGTTCGCGGTCATTCTCGCCGCGGCAGCGATGGGCCTCTTCGTCGCCCTCGGGCTGGGCGAGCGCCGGCACGAGCTCGCGACCATGGCCGCCCTCGGCGCCTCGCTGCGCGAGATCGGCGGCTTCCTCTGGAGCGAGGCGGCGCTGGTTCTCGGCGCGGGTCTGGCGCTCGCCGCCGGGCTCGGCTTCCTGCTCGCCGAGATGCTCGTCGCGATGCTCCAGCACGTCTTCGACCCGCCGCCAGACCACCTCGCGGTGCCGTGGCTCTTCCTCGGCGAGCTCGTTGCAGCGGCGATCGCCGCCGCACTTCTCGCAAGCGCGCTCGCCGTGCGCGGGATCGGCCGCATGAGCCTGGGTGCGATACTGCGCGAGCAGTGATCGAGCCCAAGCTGCTCGTCGTCGAAGACGATCTCGAGCTGCGCTCCGTGCTCGTGCGCGGCTTGCGCGAGGAGGGATTCACGGTCGAGGCGGTCGGTACCGCGGCGGGCCTGCTCGAGCGTGCGCCGATCGCCGAGCCGGACGCACTCGTCGTCGACATCGGACTGCCCGATGCCGACGGGCGCGACGCGTGCCAGGCCCTGCGCGCCCGCGGGATCGCCGTCCCCGTCCTCTTCCTCACCGCGAGAGATGCGCTCCCCGACCGCCTGGCAGGCTTCGCCTCCGGCGGGGACGACTACCTGACGAAGCCGTTTGCCTTCGCGGAGCTCGTCGCGCGCCTGCGGGCGCTGGTGCGCCGCGGCGGGGCCGTTCTCGTCGAGCAGGTCGGCAACCTCCGCCTCGACCCGGCTGCCCACGCGATCTCGGCCGGCGAAGCCAGCGTCGAGTTGACGCCGACCGAGTTCCGGATCCTCGCACGTCTCGCAGCCCACGCCGGCGAGGCCGTGCGCCGGCGCGAGCTCGTTCAGACGGCCTGGCCGCACGGCGCGATCGTCCACGACAACACGCTCGACGTCTACATCGCCCGGCTGCGCCGCAAGCTGCGCGGACTGGCGGGCGCACCGGCGATCGCAACTGTGCATGGCGTGGGCTACTCGCTGCGGTGAAGCTTCTTCCACCGAAGCTGAGCGTCCGTGCCCGCTTGCTGCTCGCAGTCGTGGTCGCCGTCGCCGGGGCGCTCGCCGTCATGATCGTGGGCTTCAATCTGCTTCTCGCCCAGCGACTGTCGGCCAATGCCACGGCGATCGCGCGCGAGAGAGCGACGGCACAGCTCTCGACACTCCGCGTCCTCCACGGGCACGTCGTCGTCGGCGAGGCGCCCGACAACGAAGCCGTCGACAGTCAGGTGTGGATCTTCGAAGGCGCGCGCGCGATCGAGCAGCCGAAGTCCCCGCGCAGGCAGGTCGATGCTGCGGCCCACGCGCTTGCCCGTTCTGATCGTCGGACGACGGACGTCGACGGCGTTGAGACCAGACTCGCTGCGGTTCCGATCATGTCGAGAGGACGCGCGATTGGACGCGTGGTCGCCGGCGTCTCGCTCGCGCCCTACGAGGACACGCGCAACGTCTCCCTGCTGGGATCGATCGCTCTGGGCGTAGGGCTCCTCGTCGCCGTCGGCATCGCCGCGCGCTGGATGCTCGCGGCCGCGCTGCGACCGGTCGCGCGAATGACCGCGGACGCGGACGCCTGGAGCGAGCGGGATCTCGACCGCCGTTTCGGGCTCGGCGAGCCCCACGACGAGCTCACGCGGCTTGCGGCGACACTCGACCGGCTGCTCGACCGGCTGGCGGCGAGCCTTCGGCACGAGCAGCGCCTGACCGCCGAGCTCTCACACGAGCTGCGCACGCCGCTCGCGAAGATCGCCGCGGAGTCCGAGCTGGCTCTCCGCCGCATCCGTGAGGGAGGCGAATACCGCTCCGCCCTCGAGATCGTACGGCGGCATGTCGAGCAGATGACGCGGACGGTCGACACCCTCGTCGCCGCCTCCCGTCAGGAAGCCGGCCTCGCGCGGTCGACCGCCGACGCGCGCATCGCCGCGGCCGCCGCGATCGAGGCGTGCTCACCACTCGCGTTGGAGCGGGAGATGGCGATCGAGCTCGACGCTCCCGCCGCGCCCTTGCGCGTCGGCGTCGAGAGCGATCTCGTCGAGCGGATCCTCCAGCCCCTGCTCGAGAACGCGTGCCGCTACGGCCGCGGGCGCATTCGCGTCGTGCTCGAGCGTGACGGATCCGGCGTTGTCTTCACCGTTGGCGACGAGGGGCCCGGGGTGACCGCGGAGGAGCGAGATCGCATCTTCGACCCGGGCTCACGCGGCACCGCCGCAACCGATGGCGGCGCTGGCAGCGGCGTAGGACTCGGCCTCGCTCTCGCCCGGCGTCTCGCCCGCGCCGGCGGCGGCGATGTGACCCTCGACGCAGCGGCACCCGGAGCGCACTTCGTCGTCCGCCTCCCAACCGCTTGAGAGGGTTCAGAAGGCGTTCAGGCCGGTTTCAGGTCGCCCGGACGAGACTGCGCGCGCTTCCTTCGCCCCCGGGCGGGGAGGCGAACCTGGTATGACGGCGGCCTGAACGACGACGATCTGATGCCTTGACCCGTTTCCAGCCACCGACCAGGCACGGCAGGGCCGTCCGCCGCCGCCGCGCCGCCGTCGCCGCCGTCGTGGTCGCAGCGACGGCCATGGCCCTGATCTGGTGGTCCGTCGCAGGCTGGGGCGGAAAGCAAGCGCCGGCAGCACACGGGAAGCCTCCAGCTCTCGCAGGAGCGCGGTCGAAGTCGAGGCCCGCCACCACGCCCCCGGCGCTCGTGCATCTGGCCGACCGCCCGCTCCCGCCCCTCGCGGCCGCCGTGCAAGACGCGGCGGCTGTCGCCACCCCAGGCGGGCAGCAAATGCTGCTCGGCGGCCTGACAGCGGCCGATACGTCCTCCAGCGAGATCCGACTGCTCACCAAGAGCCGCGACCGTCGGCTCGGTCTCCTGCCGGCAGCCGTTCACGACGCCGCGGCCGTGCGACTCGGCAAGGCCGTCTACCTCTTCGGCGGCGGCAACCTGGGCCAGAGCGACGCCATCGTCCGCGTGGATCCGGCCACCGGGAAGACCTCGATCGCCGGTCGGCTCCCCACCGCCGGCTCGGACGTCACCGCCGCGGCTGTCGCAGGCACGGCCTACATCGTCGGCGGCTTCACCGGTCGGCAATGGCTCGACACGGTCGTGGCCTGGCGGCCGGGCACCCGTGCCCACGTCGTCGGCCATCTGCCGGTACCGCTCCGATATGCAGCGGCAACCGCCGTTGCCGGCCGAGTCGTCATCGCCGGCGGCTCGACTCCGACCGGCTCCGCGAGTCGCCTCGTCCTCGCGTTCGATCCGCTGCGCCGGAGACTGCAGCGCCTCGGGCGTCTACCGGCGCCGACGACGCACGCGGCCGCGGCGACGATCAACGGCCTGGCATATGTCATCGGCGGCCGCGGCGCCGCGCTCGGAACTCCGACGAGCGCAGTCACGGGAATCGACGTCGATGCGCGCCGGATCTTCCGGGCCGGGCATTTGCGCCGTGCACTCTCCGACCTCGCCGCTGTCCCGGCCAAGGGCCGGGTCCTCGTCGCGGGCGGCCGCAGCGCCCGGGGAACGCAGGCGCGGCGAAGCGAGCTCGTCCCGGCTCGCGCCCACGCGAGCGCGCCACGGCGCGGCGGCGCCTCCCGAGCAACTCGGGGTACACGACACGGCGCTCAGGGGCGGAATGTGTACGCGGCCGACATGGCAGGGATGCTGAGCCCGGTCGCACGCCAGGCTCTCTCCCGCATCTACGTGCCGAACAGCGTGAGCAACACGGTGGACGTGATCGACCCGGGGACGTTCAAGATCGTCGACCACTTCGCGGTGGGGGCGCTCCCGCAGCACGTGACGCCCTCGTACGACCTCAGGACCCTGTACGTCCTGAACGACGAGGGAAACAGCGTTACGCCGATCGATCCGACGACCGGCCGCCCGCGCTCGCCGATCCCGGTCGCCGACCCCTACAACATGTATTTCACCCCTGACGGACGCTCCGCGATCGTCGTGGCGGAGCGCCTGCACCGGCTCGATTTCCGGGACCCGCGGACGATGCACCTGCAACACGCGCTGAACGTGCCCTGCTCGGGCGTGGATCACATGGACTTCTCCGCCGACGGCAGCTACCTGATCGCGAGCTGCGAGTTCTCGAGCACCTTGATCAAGGTCGACCTGCGCAGGAGACGCCTCGTCGGCACGCTGAAAGTTGACCGCGGCAACGGCAAGCCCCAGGACGTCAAGCTCTCTCCGGACGGCAAGGTTTTCTATGTGGCCGACATGAATGCCAACGGCCTCTGGAAGGTCGACGGCAGCCGGCTCAGGGTGATCGGCTTCGTGCCGACCGGTATGGGCGTCCACGGCCTCTACCCCAGTCGCGACGCGCGCTTCCTGTACGCGACGAACCGCGACGAAGGCTCGATCTCGGTGATCAGCTTCGCGACGCAGAAGGTCGTCAAGAAATGGCGGATCCCCGGCGGCGGCAGCCCCGACATGGGCGGCGTCTCGGCCGACGGCAGAGTGCTGTGGCTCTCCGGGCGCTACAGCGCCGTCGTCTATGCGATCAGTACGAAGGACGGTCGCCTACTTGCGCGGATCCCGGTCGGAGACGGGCCCCATGGCCTCGCCGTATGGCCCCAGCCCGGGCGTTACTCGCTCGGTCATACAGGAATCATGCGCTGAGACGGCTCTCGCCGCCCGCAACACACACCGCGGGATCCCGAGTACACTGGCTGGAAGCCAGGACGAATACCGAGGGTGCTCGCCCTCCTTATCCGTTCGAAGGATGAGGAGTGGTCTGGATTTGACAGGTGGCACCGTCGCCCGGCTCTTGCGTTGGAGTCGCTCCCCGGCGGGTAAGCGAGGGGTGGCACTCGGGTCGGTGCTACTCGCAGCCGGACTCGCGATCGCCGCCGCCCGGCAGTTCGCCTCCTCTCTGTGGCCGCTGCCGCATGCCGACCCGGGCCTGCTCCTGGCTGCGGCAGCCCTGTTCCTGCTCTCGTCGGTCTTCAAGGCGTACGGCTGGCGGCGCCTCTTCGCCGTTCACGACGCTCCTGGCCCGCTCGCGCTGGCGGCCGCGAACGGAGGCGCCGCAGTCATGGGGCTCGCCCTCCCCGGCCGCTTCGACGACGTGGTTCGAGTCGCGATCGTCCGCCGCTCGCCGGGTTGTCGCGCCGGGGTGGGGACACTCTGTTTCTCACTGTTCATGCTGGGCCTGATCGACAGTGCGGCGCTTGCGCCGCTGGCCGGAACCGCTGCGGTGATGCCGGGCTCCAGCACGGGGATGCGAGCCCTCCTCGCACTCGTGGCGGGAGCGGGCGTCGGAGCTGCGGCCCTGATCGTGGCCTGGCCAAGGCTCTCGACGAGTAGGCGCGTCCTTCGCTTCCGGCTCGGCCGCTGGCTCCAGGAGCGGGCGACGCCGTTCCGCGGCGCGTGGCAGGCCTGGGCGCTCGTTTCGGTGTGCTGGCTCGTGCGGGGCGTTGCGCTCTTCCTCGTGCTCGGCGGGATTGGGGTGGGCTTCTCGCTGCCACTCGCGCTGCTCTTCCTTTGTGCAGGCGCCGCGTCCTCGGCCCTCCCGGTGGGGCCGGCGGGGGCAGTCGTCCACGCCGGCGCCGGTGCGGCGATCCTCGCCGCCTCGGGCGTCGGCGGGGCCCAGGCGATCGTCGCCGCTGTCACGGTCTCGGCCCTCGGGATCGGCTGCGCCTGCGCCACTCTCCTCGTCGCGGCTGCCTGGTGCGTTCGGCTTCGCTGGCGCCCGTCGGCTCTCGCCGCGTAAGAGAGACACCTGGACAGACGGACGCTTCTCGACCGTGCCGGGCGCATCGCCCTCGCTGGCGCACTGGTTCGTCCACTCGGCTGGAGCGGAGTACTCGATTCGGACGGCGACCCTCGAATCCGCGAGCTCGAGCGACTTCTCCACGGTCCGGTCGTGGCGCGCGGGCAATCCGGCTACGCGGCCGCGAAGGAGCTCTTCAACACCCGCTTCGACGCGATCTCGCCCCAGGCGATCGCCTACTGCCAGAGCGGGAGCGACGTGCGGCAGGCCGTCCTCTGGGCACGGAGGCACGGAGTACGGGTCGCGGCTCGCGCAGGCGGTCACAGCTACGCCGGCTACTCGACGACGCCCGGTGTCGTCGTGGACGTAAGCCGGATCGGCGCGGTGAGGGTCGACGCCGCAGGAAAGACAGCCGTGGTCGGGGCCGGCGCTCGGCTGATCGACGTCTACGAGGCGCTCTGGAAGCGGCGGGTCGCGATTCCGGCCGGATCCTGTCCGACCGTCGGCATCGCGGGGCTCGCGCTCGGCGGCGGGGTCGGCTTCGCCTCCCGCAAGCTCGGCCTCACCTGCGACAACTTGCTCTCGGCGACGATCGTGACGCCGCGCGGCGCGGTGCTCGAATGCTCGAAGCGGGAGCACCCGGATCTCTTCTGGGCCCTACGGGGCGGCGGGGGTGGAAACTTCGGCGTCGTCACCTCGTTCCGCCTCCGCGTCCACCCTGTGAGCACGGTCACGACGTTCTCGGTCGACTGGCCCTGGGCGCAGGCAGCCCGCGTCGTCTCGGCCTGGCAGGGTTGGGCGCCGCACGCACCCGACGCGCTCTTCTCGGTCTGCGGTCTCCGAGCCTCCGACGACCAGGGCGCCACGCCTCAGGTCAACGTCTCCGGCCAGTTCTTCGGCTCGAAGGCGGCGCTCCAGAGCCTCCTGCAGCCGCTGCTCACGGCAGTCCCGCCCGCGAAGGCGAGCCTCGTTACGCGAAGCTACATCGAGGCGCAGCATCTCTGGGCCGGTGGCTGCTCCGGCCCGGCCAGTGCCTGTCGCGACCGGCGCACGTTCGCCGCGAAATCGGACTACGCGCTGAAGCCGCTGGGCGCGAACGCAGTCGAGACGCTGATTCACTGGATCGAGGTGAGACAGGCCGACGCTCAGCTCGCTCGTGGCTCGGTGATCCTCGACTCCTACGGCGGGGCGATCAACCGCGTGCCGAAGGCCGCGACGGCGTTCGTCCACCGAGACGCGCTGTTCTCCTTCCAGTACCAGGCGGTCTGGAAGCCGGGCGACTCGACCGGCGTCGCGGCGGCGAATCTGCGGTGGCTCCGTCGGTTCCACGCCGAGATGCGGCCGTTCGTCTCTGGCTTCGCCTACGCGAACTACGTCGATCCGGACCTCGAGCGCTGGCCGCACGCCTACTACGGCTCGAACTACGCGCGGCTGCGGCGGGTCAAGCGAGCCTACGACCCGCAGAATCTCTTCCGCTTCGCCCAGAGCATCCGGCCGGCCTGACCCACGAGAGCTCAGGCAAACGGTCGGTCGCCGACGAGGCGCGACACCGCCTCTGCGAGTGCGAGGAACGATCGGCTCTCGTCGATGTCACGTGCGTCCGGGCCGGCACTGTCCCCGGAGGACTCGACGCGCCTGCCCCCGTGCGCCACCGTCAGGGACCAGTGCGTGCCGTCGCGGATCTCGCTGCGCGGCTCGTACCGGGTGGCCGCCTCGTACCGGCCTTCCCATTCCCACACGTTGATCGCCTCGAGCGTTCGCCAGAAGCGCTTCCACGAAGCGATCGACGGCATGAGCACGGTCTGCTCCCTCGCCTTGTAGCCGTCGAGGAAGCTCTCGTACACGAGGCCGGTCCCGTCCCACCACAGTCCGTACGACGAGCCGCGGAAGTTGCCGACGTAGATCTCGAGGTCGCCCGGGACGACCTCGTCCCGCATCAGCGGCGAGCCTGAGAGTGCGGCCGGGCGCGGCCGGGCTCCGCCTTCTCCCGCTCGACAGCGACGATCCTCTCGGCGGACAGGCGCGAGACGCCGGTGGAGACGAGCCGTTCCACGATGCCTGCGTCGCTCAGGCGCTCTGCTTCTTCCTGCGACAACTCGAGTTTGCCGAACTGGTGCACGTCAGCTCCCTTCGTTGGGATCGGGATGAGGCGCGTTTGGTTGCCGAGGCTCTTCGGCGCGCGCACGACCGGCGTACCTGCGATGCGATCTCGACGGCGTCAAGGTCTGCTTGCCATCCAAACTACCTCCCTTACCGGTCAGGAACGGGTAAGGAAGTCCAAGACCAGCCCAACTCGCTCTTCAAGCCCAGCGTACCAGGCGTCAGCGAAGACGACCGGCGTCATCGGCCGTGCGATCACGTGCATCCGGTCCGGGCGCGCTCCCGGCGCTGGCCTTCGCTCTCGAGCCTGGGTGACGACGTTCATCTCCGTATGGTTGAAGAGCGAGTGCTCGTTCAGCGATCGCCGTCCTGCAGCGTCAAGTCGATGCCCCCCACGAAAGCCACGCGATCGTCGACGACGATCGTCTTCTCGTGGTGGCAGTGCACCAGCCGCTCCTTCGAGTCGAGGGCGCAGCGAATCGCCGTTCCGCTGCAAAGCGTCCCCAACCGCCCGGACGTCGCCGGGCCAGGGGCGGGGCAACGGAAGAGGCGCGCCCACCCATTCCCGATGTCGCCAGGTCTCGATCAGAGCTCAAGCGGTGTATCTGCGCGCCTTCTGCCCGGCGCCGCGCGCGACCGCGTCGGCAAGCGCAGCCGCCTCGTCGCGCCCGAGCCGTGAGATCGTGACCCGGACGGCCGGAGGCGCTTTCAGACGAAAGCGCTCGCCCGGCGCGACCGCCCAACCTTCGGCGAGCAGCGCTTGCACGGTCGCCGATTCTTCGGCCACCCGGACCCACACGTTCAGACCCGAGGCTCCTGTGGCCGGAATGCCGCGATCGCCGAGCGCCGCGAGCAGCGCCGCTCGGCGCTCCGCGTACGCACGCTCGGCGCCGGCCAGCAGCCGTCCAACCGCCGGGTCGGCGAGCGCACCGGCCACGATGCGCTGCAGGAGGTGGCTGACCCAACCGGTTCCGAGCAGCTGCCGGCCTTCGACCCGGGCGACTGTCTCCTCGTCGCCCGTGAGCACGGCGAGGCGGAGGTCCGGGCCGAGCGCCTTCGCGTACGAGCGGATGACGGCCCAGCGGCGGCGGCGGTGGCAGAGCGACGCGACCGGCGCTCCGGCGATCGGACCGGCGTGGTCGTCCTCGACCACGAGCAGCTCGGGCCGGCCGCCGAGCACGTGCCGGAGCTCCCTCGCGCGGACGGAGTCGAGCGCGGCTCCGGTTGGATTCTGCGCGCGCGGCGTGACGATCAGGGCATCGATGCCCCGCTCGAGAGCGGCCGCGAGCGCGGGGGGCTTCGGTCCCCGCTCGTCGATCGCGATCGGCTCCCGCTCGAGGCCGAAGGCCGCCAGCAGGTCCAGGACCCGGGTAAAGCAGGGATCCTCGACACCCACGCGGTCGCCCGAACGCAGGTGAGCGCCCAGCACCCGCTCGATCCCGTCGAGCGCTCCGCCGACGACTGCAAGGGCGCCCGCCGGTATCCGATCGGCTTCGAACTGGGCCCGCACCACCTGCACCAGCTCGGGAACCTTCGGCTCGGTGCCGTAGAGAACGACATCCAGTCGGATTGCCGGGAGGCGGGGCAGCAGACCCGGGTCGGGGTTCCCATCGGAGAGGTCGCGGGTTCCTTTCGGCAGTACCGTCGTGAGCCGCAGCGGAAGCGAGGGCCTCTCGGCGACGCGAGTTCCCGCTCGCCCCGCCCCGACGGCGAGACCTCGCTCGCGGAGGCGCCGATACGCCGAAGCGACCGTCCCGGAGCTGACGCCGAGATCGCCGGCGAGGTCGCGAATCGGCGGCAGCCGGTCGCCCGGCCGCAGGCGACCCTCACGGATCCCGCGTTCCGCGCTTCCGGCGATCCGGACAGAGGTATCGCCGAGGATGGTATATTGCGTCATCACATTCGGTTCTTTGTACTATAACGAATGACCCAGAAGATCCTGCAAACAAGAGTGCGCCGGCATCCCGAGCGGGGCGCCTATGACCGGCAGACGATCGACGCGATTCTCGACGAGGCCCTGATCTGCCACGTCGGCTTCGTCGACGCCGACCGGCCGTACGTCATTCCGACCATTCACGCGCGCGTGGGCGACACGCTCTACCTGCACGGCTCGCCGGCGAGCAGGATGCTGCGCGAGCTCGACCTCGGGCCCGAGATCTGCGTCACGGCGACGATCGTCGACGGGCTCGTGCTCGCGCGGTCCGTCTACCACCATTCGCTCAACTACCGCTCGGTCGTCGTGCTCGGGCGCTCTCGCACGGTCGACGACCCCGCGGAGAAGAGCAGCGCCCTCGCGGCTGTGGTCGAGCACATCGCCCCGGGGAGGTCGAGCGAGGCCCGGGCTCCAAGCGAGGCCGAGCTGGCCGGAACGAAGGTGCTCGCGATCGGGCTCGACGAATCCTCGGCCAAGCTCCGCACCGGCCCACCGAAGGACTTCGAGGACGACCACCGGCTTCCTGTGTGGGCGGGCGTCCTGCCGCTCGCCATCATGCCCGGCTCACCCATCGCGGATCCGATCCTGCCCGACGAGATCGACGTTCCACCGTACGTCCGCGACTACAGGCGGTGAAGAAGCGAGGCGGCGCCGTCGTCTTCGACTGCGACGGCCTCCTGCTCGACACCGAGCGCTGCTGGACGCGTGCCGAGACCGAGCTCTTTTGTCGGTTCGGCCGGGTCTTCGGTCGCGAGGACAAGCGCGCGCTGATCGGCACGTCCCTCGAGGCGGGAGGGCGCGTCCTCGAGCGGCTCCTCGACCAACCCGGCCGTGCCCGCGAGCTCGGCGAGGCGCTCTACGAGCTCGTCTTCGCCGAGGTGGGACGGGGTGCCTCGCCGCTGCCGGGCGCGGTCGAGCTTCTTCACGACCTCCGCGGACAACGGCCGCTCGGCGTCGCCTCGAACTCGCCGCGCGCCCTGCTCGCGGCCGCACTCGAGGGAGCGGGGCTCGCGGACGCGTTCGACGTCAAGCTGGGCGGCGACGAGGTCCACGAGCCGAAGCCCGCGCCCGACATCTACCTCCGCGCGTGCGAGCTGCTCGGAGCTGCACCGAGCGAGTCGATCGGGCTCGAGGACTCGCCCATCGGTGCTGCCGCAGTCCGGGCGGCCGGCCTCTTCGTGATCGGCATCCCGACGCTGCCCGAGCTCACGCTCGACGCCGATCTCGTCGCGGAGTCGCTCTCGGAGGCCGCCGTTCGCGACCAACTCGGTCTCACGTAGCCCGGCGCCGGGAATAGCCTTCGGCCTCACCACGTTGCATGCTTGAACTTCGAGTCCCAGGAGGGCAGCCATGAGCATCGACCGACCCGACCCCAACCGCTGGAAGGCGCTCATCCTTCTGTGCTCGGCCTTCTTCATGGTCGTCCTCGACATCGCGATCGTCAACGTCGCGCTGCCCTCGATCGGGCGCGACCTCGAATTCTCGCGCCAGAACCTGCAGTGGGTCGTCACCGCATACGCGCTCACCTTCGGCGGACTCCTTCTTCTGGGAGGGCGGGCCGCGGACCTGCTCGGCCGGCGCAAGGTCTTCATGGCAGGCATTGCACTGTTCACGCTGGCCTCGCTGGCCTGCGGCCTGTCGAGCTCCGAATCGGTGCTGATTCTCGCGCGCGGCATCCAGGGCATCGGCGCCGCGGTCATCTCGCCGGCCGCTCTCTCGATCATCACTACCACCTTCACCGAGGGCAGCGAGCGCAACAAGGCGCTCGGAGCCTGGGGCGCGGTGGGCGGCGGGGGAGCCGCCGCGGGCGTCCTGCTCGGCGGCGTCCTGACGAAGTACCTCGGCTGGCAGTGGATCTTCTTCGTCAACGTCCCTGTCGGCGTCCTCGTGATCGGTCTCGCGCCGCTGATCGTCCGCGAGAGCCGCCGGGAATCCGACGAGCGCCGTTTCGACGCCGTCGGAGCCGTCGCCGTCACCACCGGTCTCGTCACGCTCGTCTACGCGATCTCGAACGCTCCCGACGTCGGCTGGTCGACCTTCCGCACGATCGGGCTGCTCGTTCTCGCCGCTGTGCTGCTCGCCTTCTTCCTCGTCTGGGAGACCCGCGTGCGTGAACCGCTGATGCCGCTCCGGATCTTCCGCATCCGGCTGCTTTCGGTGGCGAACATCGTCGCGTTCCTCCAATCAGGCTCCATCTTCAGCCAGTTTTTCATCTTGACGCTGTACATGCAGGGCATCTTGGGCTACTCGCCGCTCCAGACCGGGGTGGGGTTCCTCGCCGTCGCCGGTACGGCGGTGGTCTTCTCGGGGCCAGCCCAGGCGCTCGTGACGCGGCTCGGCCCGAAGCCCGTGCTCAGCGCCGGCTTGCTCCTGCTCGCGCTCGGGCTCGTCTGGTACACCCGGATCCCGGTCGACGGCTCGTATCCGGTCGACCTGCTGCCGGGCTTCCTCGCGACCGGCATCGGCCTTCCGTTCTCGTTCATTCCCCTCAACATCGCCGCGCTAGCCGGCGTCGATGCCCGCGACGCGGGACTCGCCTCGGGCCTCATCAACACGTCACAGCAGGTGGGCGGCGCGCTCGGCGTCGCCGTGATCTCGACGGTGGCGACGAGCCACGCGAAGACGCTTCTCGCCGCGGGCCACGCTCAGGCCGCCGCTATCACGAGCGGATATGCCTGGGCGCTCGGAGTGGGAGCCGCGTTCTGCGTTGCCTCACTGCTTGCCGCACTCGTCCTCATCCGGCAGAAAGAGCTCGAGACGCCGGTGGCGGTGCCGCAGGCAGCCGAGGGTCTCTAGAGACGCTTTCGCTAAGCGCAGGCGCGGAGGCTCCGGCCGAGCGTGACTCGCCGGCCGTCGCTGAGCGAGACCCGAGCCCGCAGCTTCGCGCCGCCCTCGACCGCCGAGCGCGGGACCGTCAGGCGGAAGGGAGGCTTCTCGTCGAGGAAGAGCTGCGTCGAGCCGAGATAGAACCTGACCTCACCCGCCACCGGGAGATCGAGGCCGTCGACAAAGGCGCGGGCGCTCGAGCGCACGCAGGTGACGCGCGTCCGGCCGTTCGACGCGGTGACCTCGAGCCTCAGGCGCGGGCCCCGGCGGCAGCTCGGACCGGCACAGTGTCGCAGCGCAGCCAGCCGGCGAGCCAGCTCCCGACGCACGACGGCGTACTGCTTGTCGGCCGCGCGGTTCGTCAGCTCATACGGATCGACCGCCAGATCGTAGAGCTCACGGTCGCCGTTCACATACTCGACGTACTTGTAGCGCGGCGTCCTCAGGCCGGCGTAGCTCGGCGTCTCGAGCAGGACGTCCCGGCCGAGCTCGACGAGCGGATCGCGTGCTAGCGGCAGCAGCGAGGTGCCGTCGAGGACGCGCCCGGGCTTCACGCCGGCCGCGGCGAGCATCGTCGGCGCCAGGTCGACGTTCGCCACGAGATCGTCGACGGTCCGGTTGTGCGGGACGCCCGGCCCGCGCAGGATCAGCGGAACGCGGATCGACGGCTCGTAGGGAAGGACCTTTTCCGACGGGATCCGATGCTCTCCCTGCAAGAAGCCGTTGTCCGAGGTGAAGATGATCAGGGTGTTGTCGAGCTCGCCGGTCGCCTTCAGCCGGTTGACGATCGTCGCCACAGCCTCGTCGACCGCGAGCAGCGACTCGAGCCGCTGCCGGTAGTTCTCGCGGATCGCGGACACACGGTCGGGGGAGAGCAACGGCCGGTTGCGGATGCCCCGCGGCTTGTCCGACACGTCTGCCTCGTCGAACGAGGGTGGCGTCGGCAGCGGCTCTGAGGCGAAACGGCCACGGTGACGCGGCGCCGGTGGGGGAGTCGCCATGTTGGGGGGGTCGTCGGCGCGCTTCGGCCCTCCGCTGTGCGGCGCGAGAAATGCGACCCAGAGGAAGAAGGGCTCCTCCGACGGGGCGAGCCGGCCGATGATGTCCGAGGCCTTCTGCGCGTAGACGTCCGTCTGGTAGTCCGCGGTGGCGTCGCCGAAGTGGACGAGCGCCCCGTCCTCGTTCAGCGTGTAGTCCCAGTAGTTGTACGTCGAAGGATCGACGGACGCGTGCCACTCGCTCCAGCCGGGCGGGATCTCAGTGGCCGGCGCACCGCCCGCCCCGTACCCGTTCAAGTACTTCCCGAGGAGGGCCGTGTGGTAGCCCGCGCGCTCGAGCCAGACGGCCAGCGTGTTGGTGTGGTCGAGCTTTCCGTAGCCTCCGTTCGGCGGGCTGTTCGTCCAGACCCCGTGGTTGTGCGCGTACTGGCCTGTCAGAAGCGTGGAGCGGGACGGGGAGCTGAGCGAGTCGGAGACGAAGCTGTTCACGAACGTCGTTCCCTGCCTCGCGAGCAGATCACGAACGTTCGGCATCACGCGCAGCGACTCGACGGTCTGGTCGTCGGTCTCGAGCACGATGATGTTGGGTCGCGGCTTCGCGGCCGCGCGGCTCGGTCCGCCCTCGATCAGCTCGGGCGCCGCTGCAGCGAGCCCGAGCGCCGCGGCGAGGGCGACAGCAAGGACGAGAGCACGGGAGCCGTTCCTGGGCCTCAGAGGAATTTTTAGAGCGATCATGTAGCGCCTCGAGCCGAGCCCGAGGCAAACGGGAGCCCGCTCGCCACGAGCCGCCGGCCCCCCCGCTCGTAGACGACGTCGACGGTGTCGTTCTGGCGATACGTGCCGGCGACGCCGAGGAAGAGCGAGAACCACCGCCAGAACCCCAATCTGCCCTCGCGGGCGAGGCGGCGGCGGGGAAAGACGAGCGTCGAGCCTCTCACACGGAAGTCCTTGCCCGCGCTCTGCGGAACGCCGTTCAGGAACACCTGAAACGGAGGCTGGATCCCCTCGGGAAGCTGGACGGTCGACTCGTCATCCATGCGACACGCGTCTCGAAGTAGCCATGGAGGAGGGCACGTTCATAGAATGCCACTGCCCGTGCGCGCGAGAACCCTTGCCGTCCTGACCTGCCTGCTGGGGATCGCGCTCACATTTCCCACGCTCGCCGCGGGAGACAACGGCGGTTTCACGCCCAAGACTCCGGAGTCGCCCGGAGCAGAGGCCATCATCGACACCTTCTATCTCATCCTCGCGCTCACCGCGGCCATCTTCCTCCTGGTCACGTCCTCGCTCCTCCTCTTCATCGTCCGCTTTCGCAGCCGGGGCCGGCCGCGCTCGACCGAGGGCCCTCAGGTTCGAGGGAACACCCGACTCGAGCTCGCCTGGACCGGCCTGCCGGTGCTGATTCTCGCCGCCATCGCGACGTTTGTCTTCATCAAGCTCCCCAGCATCGACAACCCCTCCTCGGCGAGCGCGGCGGGCAGCGAGCTCCGCGTGACGGTGAAGGGGTACCGCTTCTACTGGCAATTCGAGTACCCGAACGGGGCCATCGGGATCGACGACCTGCGTCTTCCGGTCGGCCGCGTCGTCGATCTGGCGGTCACGACGGCGCCCACCGAGGTGCAGCACAGCTGGTGGATTCCGTCGCTCGGCGGCAAGATCGACGCGATCCCCGGCCGCGTCAACCACATGAAGCTCCTCGTGAAGAAGGAGGGCACGTACGTCGGGCAGTGCGCCGAGTTCTGTGGCATCCAGCATGCCGCGATGCTGGCGAAGGTGGAGGCGCTGCCGACTTCCGAGTTCGACGGCTGGGTCAAAAAGGAGGGAACGGCGCAGCGGGGAAAGGCGTCGGACCTGGGCGCGATCACGTGGCACGGAGCCTGCTCCAAGTGCCACGGGCCGCAGGCGCAGGGCTACATCGGACCGAAGCTGCAGGGAAATCCGATCGTGCAGGACCGGCAGGGTCTCGAGACCGTGATCCGCTACGGCAGAGGCATGATGCCGCGCGTGGGACCGGACTGGGACGCCAAGCAGATCGACGCGCTCCAGACGTACATGAAGCAGCATTTCGGCCAGCAGGGAGGCGCGTCCGGTGGCGGTTAGAGCCGAGCAACCCCCGCTGACCGTCGTCCCGTGGACGCGCGGCCGTGCCGCGAGCTGGCTGACGACAACCGACCACAAGCGGATCGGAATCCTCTACATCGTCACGAGCCTCGGCTTCTTCCTGGCCGGCGGCCTCCTCTCGCTCGTGATGCGCACGCAGCTTGCGACTCCGGGCGAGAAGCTCGTCTCCCACGACACGTACGACCAGCTCTTCACGATGCACGGGACGACGATGATCTTCCTCGTCGTCGTCCCGGTCTGGGCCGGGTTTGCGAACTTCCTCGTGCCGCTGATGATCGGCGCACGGGACATGGCATTCCCCCGCCTGAACGCCCTGTCGTACTGGCTCTTCCTACTGGGCGGCATCGTGCTCTACTCGAGCTGGTTCGCGAGCCAGGGCGCGCCGCGGTCGGGCTGGACCAGCTACCCGCCGTTGTCGATCTTGAGCGCCGGTCACGGACAGGACCTCTGGATCCTCTCGCTGCACATCCTCTCCATCTCCTCGCTCGCGGGAGCGATCAACTTCCTCGTGACGATTCACAACATGCGCACCCGCGGCATGTCGTGGATGCGCATCCCGCTCTTCGTCTGGTCGATCGAGGTCTACGCGCTGCTCCTCGTGATCGTGCTGCCGGCGCTCTCGGCGGGCCTGACGATGCTCCTGCTCGACCGCCAGGCCGGCACGCACTTCTTCCTCCCGAGCAAGGGAGGTAGCGAGCTGCTCTACCAGCACGTGTTCTGGTTCTTCGGACACCCCGAGGTCTACATCATGATCCTGCCCGGTTTCGGGGTCATCTCGGAGGTGATCCCGGTCTTCGCGCGCAAGCCGATCTTCGGCTACAAGGCGATCGCGATCTCGACCGCGGTGATCGGCTTCTACTCCCTGCTCGTCTGGGCGCACCACATGTTCACCGTCGGGCTGCCGAACTACTTGAACGGCTTCTTCATGATCTCCTCGATGATCATCGCGGTCCCGACGGGGATCAAGATCTTCAACTGGATCGCGACCTGCTGGCGCGGGAACATCCAGTTCGACACCGCCATGCTCTTCGCGCTCGCGTTCATCGTCGTCTTCACGATCGGCGGGCTGTCGGGCATCTTCGTCGCGGCCTTCCCGTTCGACTGGCAGGTCCACGACACGTACTTCATCGTCGCCCACCTGCATTACGTCCTCTTCGGCGGGTCGATCTTCGCCCTCTTCGCGGCGCTCTACTACTGGTGGCCGAAGATGTTCGGGCGGATGCTGAGCGAGCGGCTCGGCAAGTTGCAGTTCTGGCTCACGCTGGTCGGGTTCAACCTCACGTTCTTCCCGCAGCACATGCTGGGCCTACTCGGCATGCCGCGTCGCGTGGCGACATACAGGCACGACAACCTGTGGACCGCGTACAACTTGATCTCGACGATCGGCTCGTACGTCATGGGGCTGGGCATTCTCGTCCTCGTCGTGAACATCGTCTGGACGCGCCGGCGAGGCGCGCGCGCGGTCAGCGATCCGTGGCTCGCCGACACGCTCGAGTGGTACACGACCTCGCCGCCGCCGCCGCACAACTTCGAGCAGGTCCCGTACGTGACGAGCGCGCGACCGCTCCGCGACCTGCGGCGCAGGCTCCAGGAGGCCCGGTGACGACCGAGGACCGCCCCGGTCCCTCGCTGCGCTTGACGGCGCTCGGAGCGGCCGGCGCCACCGCTCTCGTGGTGACGAGCGGCGCCGCGGGTCTCGGCACCGCCCACAACACGCTGGCGCTGATCGCGCTCGCGCCCCTCACGGCCCTCTTCCTCGCGGCCTGGTTCGCCTACCGGCAGCTTCTGGTCGCGGCCGGGGTAGCGCTCGGGCTGATGATTGCCGAGATCGCCGCCGGCGGTCTCGTCTGGGCCACGAGCGATGCCGGCTGGGCGCACGGAGCGCACGTCGTCTTGGCCGCCCTCGCGCTGGCGGCCGCTCTCGTCGCCGTCGCCACGACCTTCCGGGGGGCGCCGGTCGCGGCGGGACCGCTCCGCGACTACGTGACCCTCACGAAGCCGCGCATCATGACCCTGCTCCTGCTCACCGGCGCCGGCGGGATGTTCGTCGGCGCGCGGGGGGCGCCCTCGGCCTGGCTGCTCCTCGCGACGATGGCCGGCCTCGCGCTCGCCTGCGGTGGGGCAAGCGCACTGAACCACGTGCTCGACCGCGACATCGACCGCTTCATGCGCCGGACCGACCGGAGGCCAGTCGCGAGTGAACGAGTACCCGCCGCGCGTGCGCTCGAGTTCGGCCTCGCGCTCTCGGCGCTGTCGTTCGTGCTGCTAGCGGCGCTCGTGAACGTGTTGACGGCCGGGCTCGCGCTCGTCGGAAACCTCTTCTACGTCCTGGTCTACACACGCTGGCTCAAGCGCTCGACGCCGCAGAACATCGTGATCGGGGGAGCCGCCGGGGCGGTGCCCCCGCTCGTCGGCTGGGCGGCCGCGACGGGGAACCTGACGGTGCCGGCGCTCTTCCTATTCCTGATCGTCTTCTTCTGGACGCCTCCGCACTTCTGGGCGCTCGCGCTCCTGATCAAGCGCGACTACGTGGCGGCAGGGATCCCGATGCTGCCGGTCGTCCGCGGCGACCGCGAGACAGGGCGCCAGATCCTCTTGTACTCGGTGGCGCTCGTGCCGGTCACGCTGCTGCCGTTCCTGTGGCACACGCTCGGTCTCCTTTACCTCGTGGCGGCGCTCGTGCTGAGCGGCGTGTTCGTCGCGCTCGCGTGGCGGGTCGAGCGCGAGCCGACGCCCGCCCGCGCCCGGTCGCTGTTTCACTACTCGCTCGCCTACCTCGCCCTCCTGTTCGTGGCGATGGGCGCCGACCCCCTCCTGACGATCCGATGACGGAACCTGTCCGACAGCCTCCGCCCAGTCGGGGATTCGCGCCGCCCGTCGAGCCCGACCGAGCACTGGCGCGGAAGAATCTGCGCCTCGGCTGGACGCTCTTCGCGATCTCGCTCGTCCTCTTCGCCGGGACGGTCGGCGTCGCACTGCTTTACCTCGCGTTGGACTGAAGCGGTCGAAGCCGCTTCAGTCCAACGCGATCTGGATGCCTGACTCGTTAGTAGCGAAGGTGCATCGACGGATCTCCGAAGAGGAGCTCCGTCTGCCGAAGCTCGCCGTCGTTGACGACGAGCTTCGCCTGGTTCAGCGCCTCGCCGATCGAGAGGGACGGGCCGTCGCTGAAGGTCAGCCTGAGAAACTCCTGGTTCAGGATGGGCTGAGGGCCGGCATCCGTGACGCCTGCGGACGAGATGACGGCGGCGGCGCCGCCGCCCTTCGCCTCGAGCAGCGCCTCGGCCAGCGATCTGCCGGCCGGCTCGACGAAGAAGCCGTTGAGGCAGCTCATCATTAGGTAGAGCGAGAGATTCGACCCGTTGTGGAGGTTCTCTGCATCCTTGGACGCAAAGAGCCCGGCGGCGCTCCAGAGGTCCTCCGCGCCGTGGCCGAAGTAGTCGACGACCGTCGGCCCCTGGTTGAGCCCGGCCAGGATTCTCGCGCGAACCTGAGCGTCAGAGGGCCCGTCGCTCCGACGTGCGGTATCGATCGTGAAAGAGGTCGGGAAGAAGCCGCCCAGCCTGGCGATCGCCCCGTTGAAGTCGATGGAGCCGTCAGCGTCCGCTATGAGAAAGGCCCGCTTGGTCGACGAGCGCTCCGCGGAGTCGTAGCCGACGATCTTCGAGACGACCGTCTGGGCCTGAGCCTTCGTCCTGACCGGGAGACGCCCGATCGCGATCTCGGGGATGCCGTCCTGGTCGGCGTCGCCGAACCAGCCGTCCGATGGCGGCTCCATCAATCGCGTGGAGACCAGCTTCGTCGGGACGAGATCGAACTGGCCCGCGCCGAGGAAGTTCCGTGGGTCGTACGTGGCATCACCGACGAGCAGGAGGAAGCGCGGCGCGGGGTGCCAGTGCACCCGCGTCCACATCACGAACCTCTTCACCGCGTCGGGGCCGTGGGCGCCGTGGCTGAACTCGTCGAAGACGTCCTGTACGTCAACTGTCGCTACCTTGAGGCCCTGCCGCTCTCGAAGCGCTACGAGCGGCTGCAGAGCACTGATGAAGTTGCGGTGACTGATGATCAGCAGGTCCGCTCCATGGTCGTCGCGGTGCCACGCGGACGGACGCTCAGCGATCACCGCTGCCGGGTGCTTCATCTGCGAGGTCGTCATCGCGAGGTAGCGATGCCAGCGGCCGTCGGAGCCGATCGTGACGGCGAAGCCGCCGCCGCTCCGCTTGACGACCGGCATGAGGAGGCGGGGCTGGTACGCGTTCGCGATGTCGACCAGGCGGATCTGCGGGTCCGTGAAGCCCGTGACTGTCGCCCGCTCACTCTCCGGGACGGCGAAGTTGAGGTAGCTCTCGTCCGTGCGCAGCAGCCGCGCGTAGGTGAGGCTCACCTCGTCGATCACGTTGAAGTCGAGCTCGCCGGCGGTCGCCTCCAGCGTCAGCACGTTGGAGCCCTCCTTCAGGAGCTCCCGGGACACCAGGAAGTTGGCGACGACGTGCACCTGTCCTTCGAACGACAGCACGGAGACCGGCTTGCCGTTGAGGGTCAGCTTGAGCTTGTGTGCCTTCGTCGTCACGCCGTGCATGGCCACCCGCAGGTGCACCGTGCCGGACAGGGGATCGAGGTCCTTGACCGAGATCGCCTGATCGACCGGCCCCGTGCTCGGATTGACCCGCTTGCCGTAGAAGTAGCTTCCGTCCTGCGTCGGCCACTTGGTGAAGAGGAGGTGGTCTCGGTGGGTCGACGTGAAGGCAAAGCTCGTCGCGCGAGAGCGTCCGTGCCCGCTCGGTGTCGGTACCACGGCGACGCGCTGGCCGGGCTTCGAGCCGACGACGAGCCAGTATGTCCGGCGATCGGTGGTGCGGGTGCTTCGGCCGCGGCCGTAGAACTCGATCGAGCCATTGCTCGCGAGCCGGCCGCGCTTGACGCTCCGGACGAGGATGGGCACCTGCCGACCGTCGTCGTACAGCTGGAGCAGGCGCGCGTCCGCGGCCGGGCTTAGCCCGGCCCCGACGAGCGCTTTCCGGCTGACCGTGTACCAACCCTTGTTCCGGACGACGATCTTCACCGCGGGCTGCGCCGCCAGCGCGAACTGCTGTTCCTGGGGGCTCGGAGTATCCGCGGCGAATGCGTCGGCGCCGTACACGGAGCCGAGAGCCAGGATTGTCATGATGAGAGTGAGTTTTTTCATGGTTCCAAGTGTAGAGCCTATTCGATTCAATGCGAAGAAAGCGTCCCTCCTTTGGTACAAAAAAGAGCTCCCCGGCCCGCGGTGGTCGGCGGGCCGGGGAGCGGGTCCTACGGTCGGATCGAGCGGGCTCTAAGCCCTAGTGCACGATCCGGGCGGCGCGCCACTGGCGCGAGCCGTCGAGGTTGATCGCCTGCAGCCAGAGGCGCGAGGGAGTCTGCTGACCCTTCGGCGTCCGGTAGGAGAAGGCGTACGAGTTGGCGCCCGCACCCTTGCTGGCGATGACGTGCGC
>JBBSGR010000008.1:0-118335 GCA_038253945.1 Gaiellales bacterium | reverse complement strand
GGCAGTTCAACGTTGCTCCCGGCTACTACAAGGTCGTGGACTACTACAACTGGGCCTCGACCGGGCTCGAGACCGGCGTGTGGGCCAGCGTCTACAACGCCCCGAACAGCGCATCGGCCTCCTACTGCACGATCTACTGAAACTAAAGGCGGGTGCGGTCGAACCCGACCGCACCCGCCCGGGCAGGGCTTTACGCTCCGGCAAGCGTGCCTGATCCGGCTCATGCAGCCTCCGAACGACGTGTAGCCGCCCGCGCCGGCTCCGACCAGTGCCTTGCACGCTATCCGTCGACCAGCAAGCCCGAGAGCGGGCCGAGCGCGCGGCCCGAGCGCCTCGACACGTTCGGGAGTCGGACGAGGCGGTGGGTGAGTGGCAGGCCGTTGTCGCGGCGGCGGAGTTGTTCTTTACTGATCGGCTTCCACTGGTCGTCGATCGCTTGGATCGGATCGGCGGGGATCTGCTTGATCGGGAGCTCGAGGTGTTCCGCCCACAGGCGCTGCCGGGTCCGCGCTGCGAGATCGTGGTCGTGGCTGACGATGTTCATCTCGGTGTCGTTGAACAGCGAGTGCTCGTTGAGGTTGGCGGAGCCGAGTGTGAGCCATTCGTCGTCGACGATCGCGATCTTCGCGTGGATGTAGACCGGGTCGGCGAGGTTGCCTGAGCGCGCGTAGAGGGTGCAGGCGAGTAGCCGGCCCGCGCCGTCGTCGGCATCGATCAGGTCGCCGAGAACACCGCGGGTGTCGTCGGCGCCGGAGTTCGGTTTCGACGGCAGCAGCAGCAAGAGCCGGAAGTCGGGCCTTGGTGGGTTCGAGATCTTTTGATGCAGTACGGCTTCGATTTCTGGCGACCAGAGGAACTGGTTCTCGATGTAGATGAACCGTTCGGCCGACTGCAGGGCGCGCAGGTAGGACTCGAGAATCCCGAAGTCGCCCTTCGGCGTCGCGGAGTAGATCCGTTCGGGCACGGTGCGCACGATCTGGATCTCGCGGTCGCCGGCGCGTTCCTGCGGACGAACCGGCGCTAGTGGCTCGTCGGTCACCTCGTGCCAGCGCATCCGGAAGTGTTCGGCGACGTCGCCGACAGCGGGCCCCTCGATTCGGGCGCAGGCATCGTGCCAGCCGACCGCTGCTCGCGGCGGGTGCTGGTTCAAATCGTAGCGATCACCCGATTCCGAGGTGAGGTCGATCCCGCCCACGAACGCGACGCGGTCGTCGATGATGATCGTCTTCTCGTGGTGGCAATGCATCGGCCGTTCCTTCGCGTCGAGCGCGCACTGGATCTTCGTGTGCTCGACCAGGCGCTCGCGCATCTTCCGCACCTCGCCGCGGGAGGGCCGGAAGAGCGGCAGCGGCGCGCCCGCCCAAACCAGCACGCGCACCTCGATACGCTCGGCCAGCTCGGCGAGCAGGTTGCGAAGGATCACCGGTTCGCCCTCGCGTTCGAGCGCGAAGTCCGGTGAGAAGTACCAACCGGTGAGATGGGCGTGCGATCGCGCCCGGCGAAGCTCCTCCGCGATGGCCGGCAGGGCCTGGGCGCCGTCAATCAGGATCTCGATCGCGTTGCCAGCACGCATGGGCGGCTCACCCGCGATCCATCCCCCAACAGGTGGCTCGAGCGCGTGCCGCCAGCCGATCCTCGCTAGGCGCCGCTGATGGTGCTTGCAGATCTGCTGGGTGACCTGTTCACCGAACCAGCACTCGAGGGGAAAGAAAAGCTTCGCGAGCGGGTGAGAGATGTCGCTCGGCAAGTTCAAATCCGGCGGAAGCGCGAGTCGCTGAGCGAGTAGACCGCGAACGCGATCAGACCAGTCGCGACGACCCCGAGCAGGAACGACCCGTAGCTGTGGTGCGCGAGCTTGGCGAGCGCCCCGTCCAACCCGACCGCCTTGCTCGGGTTGTAGTCCGCCGCGGCCTTGATCAGGAAAACCCCTACCAGTCCGAACACGACCATCCGGGCGAGGTGACCGACCACACCGACGACTGTGATCCAGCGCATCACCTGGCGGCTCATCTCCTCGACCTTCGAGTCCTCGAGGAACTTCCTCGTGATCCCCTGGTAGCCCTGGTAGAGGCCGACGCCGATCAGGACGGCTCCGGCGGCCCCGACGAGCCACTGGCCACCGGGCCAGCCGAGCACCCCGCCGGTCGCCTTCTTCGCACCGCCGGAGCTGCTGCCCGAGCCGGCGATGATCTCCACGGCGACCAGGCAGAGGCCCGCGTAGACGATGCCGCTCGCGGCCGCCGCGGCGCGGTCAAAGCCGCTGTCGCTCGCCTCCGGCCCATGCCCGAGCGCCGCCCGGGTCACACGCCAGAGCGCGTACCCAGCCAGGCCGATCGCGACGAGGATCAGCAGAAGCTGCCCGAAGGGTTGGTGCGCGATCGTCTTCAGCGCGCCCTGCTGATTGGTCGTCTTACCGCCGTCACCCAAAGCGAGCTTGACGGCGAGCACGCCGATGATCCCGTAGATGAGGGCGCGCGCGACGAACCCGGACCGGGCGAACCACTCGAACGGGCGGCTACGCACCACCTCGTCGGCGCCCCGCTTCGCCTCAGCCGTCTTCTGCACGTCGACCCTCCTTCGCTACGCCGCGGGCAGGCCCAAACGGCGTAGCGACGACAAGCGCAACAAGGACATGCGGCCTCCATACCCCCAAGAGAGATGCCGCAACCCTCAATACGAACCGGCCCGGCGCGGCCAAGCGCCAGAGCCGCAGAAAGAGCTGCGGCGTTGGCCGCCAGACGCAGGGCTCGCCGCACTCCCGCGGCGGGATTGAAGATGGGCGCAGCCGATCGGTGAGCGTCGCGGTCAGAATCTCCTCACCGCCCATAACGGCGACGATGAACGGCGTGACCCAGACGCTTCGTTCCCTCATCAAACCGTTGGATCGAGCCGCGCGTTCGACGACCCGGGTACTGATAGTGGTGCGACGTTTTTGCCAAACAGGAAACGGTTGAAGACTCCGGGACTGGGCATTTGTCCCCCATTGATCAAGGTGAAAACGCATCGGGAAATATCGGGCCCTCCTACACGCATGGGTCATAGTGAGCGGTCGGATGACTCGTGGGACGTCCCCGTTCTCCGTGCGCGCCAAGGGGGACCGGCAAGACGATTGGCCGACTCGGTTGGAGGGCTTCACCCGGTGGTCGCCTTCGTCGCCGCGATGCTCGCCGGTCTGGCGACGATCGCCATGCTTTCGATCGGTTTGGGGTTTTTCGTCACCCGGGTGGTGGAGCACGCCTGGGGGATTGGTGCGGCTGACGAGCGTGTCAACGTGTGGTTCGCCACGCACCGGACATCGTCTCGTACGGCAGCCTCGTTGCTCGGGTCGATCCTCGCCGGGGGCCGAGTGCTGCCGATCATCGTCGGATCGATCGGGTTCGTCTGTGCGGTGCTGCGGGAGTGGCGAATCGCAGCGTTCGTCGTGTTCGCGCTCGCCGTCGAGTCGGGGACGTACCGCGCCACGACACTCGTCGTGCACTCGCATCGGCCTCGCGTCCATCGTCTCGAGCACCTCGCGGTCAACGCCAGCTATCCGTCCGGTCATACAGCGGCATCGATCGCGGTCTACGGCGGCCTCGTTCTCCTGCTCACGTCCAGCTTCACGAGCGGTGCTTTTCGCGCGTTCGCCTGGACGATCGTTCTGGCGCTGGTGATGTTCGTTGCCACGGCGCGCATGTATCGCGGAATGCACCACCCGCTGGACGTCGTAGGTGGCGTTGTTGTGGGCATCGCCGCCGTGATCGTCCTCGTGATCGCGTGTCGGGCGGCCGGTGCCGCAGCCGAGTCGCGCAACGATGCACGGGCGAGCGTGAAAGGCCCAGGGTAAACCGCCTAGGCTAGTTCCGGGGCGCGAGGTGTGGCTCGAGCGCGAGGATACGCAACCAAGCCTGAGCAGGCTCCGCGCCCGCCCGCCGCCGTGGGTCGTGCCGGTGGGGAATGGAGCGCTGCTCGTGGGCGTCGTCCACGAAGGGATCGTCGCAAAGCCGTCCTTCGCCTTGACGGTTCACTCCGCGCCGAGTCGCGCGCGCAATCAACTGCAGGCGTCAGGCTGCGGGTTCCGGCCGAGCGCGCAGCGCAGCCCCGCGGCTCGCTGCGATTAGGCAAAGTCCGGGCATGGACTGGCGTCTCTACGGCGAGTTCGTCGTTTTCGCCGTGATCCTGATTTTGATTCCCGGCCCCGACTTCGCGGTCACGGCCAAGAACGCCTTGGTCGGTGGTCGTCGGCGCGGATGCGCGACCGCCTTTGGGATATCGGCGAGCAACGTCTGCCAGGGAACGGCGTCCGCAGCCGGCCTCGGCGCGCTAATCGTCCAGTCACAACCGCTGTTCGAGACGATTCGCTGGTGCGGCGTCGCCTACCTGCTCTACCTCGCCGCACAAGCGGTGCGCAGCGCAGTGCGAGTGCGCCAGCTCGGCCTCGACCTCAATCCCGACGAGACGACCCGTAGCCCCTGGCGTGGCTGGCAACAAGGGTTCCTCTCGAATATCACCAACCCGAAGGTGCTCGCCTTCTACGTCGCCGTATTGCCACAGTTCATGACGCGATCGACCACGACCGTGCAAGTGCTGGCGCTGGTGTTGACGCACGCCGTACTCGGACTCGTCTGGCTGCTCGCCGTCGTCGCGACCGTTGACCGCGCGCGCCGCTTGCTGATGCGCCGCCGCGTGCGTCAAACACTTGATGCGACGACGGGAGTCGTGCTGGCCGCTTTCGCGGCGCGCCTGGCGGTCGAACGCGCCTAACAGAGCGCACTGCGTCACCCGCGACACCGCCTCCGCCTCCCTCGTCGACTCCTCCGGAGACGACGATCACGGGCGGACCGCCTGCCTCAACGACCGCGAGGAGTGCGACCTTCACCTTCGCATCGGACGTCTCAGTGCGGCCGATCCGGCTACAGGCTGGTAAGCCCGCGCTCCGCCACCTTGGCGGCGAGCTGGCCAGGATCAAGGCCGAACTTCTCGAGCAGAGCGGAGTGCTGCTCGTGGTCGATCTTGTCCGGCAGTTCCGCGATCGCCTTCTGCACGTGCTGGTTCTGCCCCTGCTTGCGAAGCTCGTCCAGGACGAACTGCTTGTCGAACTGCATCTCGCTCCTTTCAGTTACGTCTTCGGGCGCTTGGCCGCCAAGCGACCATGATCTGCCCCTGTCGAGCCAACACCAAACCGCGCTGAAGGCGTCAAGAGGCGTCAGGGGCGCGCCTTCGCCACATCCACCACTCGGCTATCAGAGCCCCGCAAGCGCATGTTGTCAAGCCTTGTGGCAGAAGCTCGTGTGAGCCTAACGACCGCTTCTGATCGCTTGTTCAAATCGGTTTATCCATCGAAACGCACGGCAGCCTGACGCCGTCGGGCAAGGTGATCTCGACCTCCTCGAGCGATCGGAAGAAAATGACGAGATTAACGAAGCTGCACTAAAGAATCTCATTCGTGAAGCTGTGGCGCTGAATCTAAAGAGCAAGTAACATTCCGCTCGAAATGCTCGGCAGGGGGCGTGCGAATCCCGGGAAGGTCAGGCGTGCCATCGACATCAAAGCGCCCAAATCGCCCGGTCCTGAACCGCTTCGCTTGTGGAGAAACGGCCGCTGTGCAGGATTTTCTTCAGTGGGCGGTGCGTGGCTCGAACACGCGACCTCCTGCTTGTAAGGCAGGCGCTCTCCCGACTGAGCTAACCGCCCGTGGTGCCCCCAGCGGGATTCGAACCCGCGCTGCGGCCTTGAAAGGGCCGTGACCTGGACCGCTAGTCGATGGGGGCGGCCTTCGGAGAATAGCCGCGGGGGTGGGCTCGGAGCCGCTCGGGCAGCCGCTCCTATACTCGGCGAAGGGGGCCGTTAGCTCAGTTGGTAGAGCAGGGGACTTTTAATCCCAAGGTCGCTGGTTCGATTCCAGCACGGCCCATCATCAGACCGTTGCTATTCAGGAGTCGTCGCGCGCCGCGGCATGAAGCGCGACCGCGATTCGCGGTGCCACGGTGACGATGAGATCGTTCCCGTTGATGAGCGCGAGCGCTCCTCGAGAGGCCACGCGACTGAGCGATCCGAGAGCCGAGCCGCGACGAAGCCGGCCCGCGGCCACTCCAAGCTATCCTCACGAGCCGTGAGCGCACGGGCTCCTGTCGTGGCCCGGGCCTCGGCTCAGACCTTGATCCCGAGTTGGGTCGCGGCCGCCGTTCCTGCGTACCTGGCGGTGTGCCTGGCCATCGACACCCAGGTCGGGCTCGCGGGTCAACTCGTTCTCGGCGCGGCGACCTGGCTCGGTCTGCTGGCAGTTTGCGCGGTCGTCAGCACCGAACGGCGCGCGCAGGCGGCGGTGGTCGTGGCAGCCGCCACGACCGCGGAGGTCGTTGGATCGATCCTCTGGGGCGTCTACCGCTACCGGCTGCACAACCTGCCGCTCTTCGTACCTCCCGCGCACGGGCTCGTCTACCTCGGTGGGCTGGCGCTGAGCCAGATCCTCCGCCGTCATGCGCGGGCTCTGGTCGCGTTCGCTGCCACAACCGCGGCGGCATGGGGGCTCGCCGGTCTTACGCTGCTCCCGCGCCTCGATGTCGCCGGCGCCTTCGGGGTCCCGCTGCTGCTCGTGTTCGGATGGCGCTCGCCGGCACGCGCAGCCTACGCGGGAGTGTTCGTGATGGTTGCCGCGCTCGAGCTCTACGGAACGGCAATCGGAACCTGGCGTTGGGCTCCTGAGCTCCCCGGGCTCGGGATCCCCGACGGGAATCCGCCGAGCGGCGTCGCGAGTGGCTACGTCTGGTTCGACGTGATGGCACTTCTGCTCGCTCCGCGCCTCAGCGCCGGCCTCCGCGCAGTCCGGACGCGGCTGCCCTCCTTGGCAGCGAGCTGAGATGCGAGACGAAAGCTTCGCTCAGGACGCGCTCGACGTCCTGAGCTCCCGATTCGGCTTCTCCCGCTTCCGCCCCGGCCAGCAGCAGGTCGTCGAGGCGCTGCTCGCCGGCCGCTCGGCGCTCGCGGTCTTCCCGACGGGCGCCGGCAAGAGCCTCTGCTACCAGCTCCCGGCGCTCCTGCTTGACGGCGTCACGGTCGTGGTCTCGCCGCTGATCGCGCTGATGAAGGACCAGATCGACTTCCTTGCGAGGCAGGGCGTCGATGCCGCCCGTCTGGACTCGAGCCTCGGTGCCGATGAGCTTCGAGGCGTCTCGGAGCGGCTGCGGGCGGGGGCCCTGAAACTGCTCTACGTGGCCCCTGAGCGGTTCAACAACGAGCGGTTCCTCGCACAGCTCGCGCGGACCAGGATCGCCGTCTTCGCCGTCGACGAGGCGCACTGCATCTCGGAGTGGGGCCACAACTTCCGGCCCGACTACCTCAAGCTCGCCACGCGGGCACGCGAGCTCGGGGCAGAGCGCGTGCTCGCGCTGACCGCAACGGCCACGCCGGCCGTGGCCGCCGACATCCGAGCCGGTTTCGGCATCGACCCGGCCGACTCGGTCGTGACCGGCTTCTACCGACCGAACCTGACCCTGTTGACCACACCCAGTACTGCCGACGGCCGAGACGCGCTGCTCGTCGCCAGGCTGCGCGAGCGCCCGCCCGGCTCGGCGATCGTCTACGTGACGCTGCAGCGCACGGCACTTCGCGTCGCCTCATGGCTCGCCGCCGCCGGACTCCCCGCCCGCGCTTACCACGCCGGCATGGGCGCGGAGGACCGCGTGGCCGTGCAGGACTGGTGGTCGGGCTCCCACCGGAATGTCGTCGTCGCCACGATCGCCTTCGGGATGGGCATCGACAAGGCCGACGTCCGCTACGTCTACCACTTCAACCTTCCGAAGAGCCTCGAGTCGTACTCCCAGGAGGTCGGGCGAGCAGGCCGTGACGGCGAGCCGAGCACGTGCGAGTTGCTCGCCTGCCCGGACGACGTCCCGGTGCTCGAGAACTTCGCCTACGGCGACACGCCCACCCGCGACCGGCTCGCCGGCCTGCTCGCCGACGTCTTCGCATACGAGCAGGGCGCGCAGTTCGCCGTCTCCGAATACGACCTGTCCGTCCGCCACGACATGCGGCCGCTCGTGGTGAAGACGGTCCTGACCTACCTCGAGCTAGACGGCGTGCTCAGGCAGGGGACGCCGTTCTATGCCGGCTACCGCTTCCGCCCGGTCACGGACTCGCTCGAAGAAATCATCGCCCGTTTCGACCACCCCCGCGCCGACTTCCTTCGCCGCATCGTCAGTAGCGGCAAGACCGGTCGCAGCTGGACGACCATCGATCCGGAGGCGTCCGCGGCTGCGCTGGGCGAGGAGCGAAGCCGGATCGTCGCCGCGCTCGACTACCTCGAGGAGCAGGGCCTCGTCGAGTTGCAGGGCGCCGAGACCCGCCAGCGCTACACGTTGCTCGCCCGTCCCGCTCAGGGCGAAGCGCTCGTCGACCGGCTCGCCGAGCGCTTCGTGCGGCGGGAGCAGGCCGAGACGTCGCGGGTCGCGCAGGTCGTCTCGCTCGTCACCCATGACGGCTGCCAGGTTCGGGCGCTCACGGGGTACTTCGGGGAGGCTCGCACCGAGCCCTGCGGCCACTGCACATACTGCCTCACCGGGCGGGCGCAGCAGTTGCCCGAAGCAACGTCACAGCCCGAGATCGAAACACTGATCGACGCCGGCTCGCTCGAGCGGCTGACAGCCGCCCACCCGGACGCGTTGGGCGCACCGAGGCAGCGCGCGCGCTTTCTCTGCGGCATCACCAGCCCGGCGACAAGCCGGGCGAGGCTGACTCGCGAGCCCCTCTTCGGCGTCCTCGGGGAACGCCGCTTCCTCGGGATCCTCCGCTGGTGCGAGACGCTCGACGCCGCGGGCTCACCGCGTTGACGGTGTTGGCGTCACCTGGCGCGGTTCGGCACTCGCTCCTTCGGTGGGGTCCCGAGGGCGAGCTCGACGGCATCTGCGAGCGAGAGTCGCCGCCCCTCGGAGCGACCTTGCTCGAACTCGGGGCCGGCATTGGCGAGCACAGGCTCCGCGTAGGCGTCCCGCTCTCCGTCCCAGTGGCCGACCGGCGCACGCGTCTCCTCCGCCTCGATCGCGCCCCAGAGACGCCCCGCGCGCTCGGGCATTCCGGCCTCGGCCGCCAGACGGGCGATGAGAGCGAGCCCGTAGATCGTGTTCTGCCGATCCCCCATCTGCATGACGAGCGGAAGCAACTCGCGGACCCGCGCCTCCGACTCGGCGAGCCGGCCCCGCTCCAGCAGCAGCTCCGAGAGCGTGAGCAGCACGTTGACGCGCGCCCACGTAAAGCCGCTCTCCTTGCAGAGGGCCGCGCTTCGCTCGTACAGCTCGAAGGCCCGATCCTCCTCGCCGGCCTTCAGCTCGAGACCGGCAAGGAGGCTCAGCGCCTGAGCCTCGCCCCGCTTAAACGCGGCTTTCCGGTGGAGACGGAGGCTTTCCTCGGCGAGAGCGCGGGCACCCTCGGCGTCGCCCTGCCACAACCTCTCCACCCCCAGCCTAAGGAGCATGATCCCGATCCCGCGCTCGTCTCCGAGCCGGCGGTACTCGGCGAGAGCCGCCTCGTAGAGACGCGTCCCTTCCTCGGAGACGCCGAAGATGGCGTGCGTGGCGCCGTAGGCGCGCAGGGCGAGTGCCCGCAGTTCGCCCGGCAGCTCGCCGGCTCGCTCGAGCAGCTCGCCAAGCCAGCGTCTCCCTTCGAGCGGGCTGTTGGTCACCCAGTAGTTCTCGAGCGAGGCCGCGAGCTGCAGAGCATGCTCGATCTCACCTGATTCGAGCCCCCACTCGAGCGCGCCTCGCACGTTCTCGCGATCGCGGATCACGAGGTCGTGGCGCTGCTCTCCCTCCGCCTCGTTCGTGAGGCTGGCCGACTGCGCGAGCGCGAGGAAGTGCTCTGCGTGGCGCCGGCGGAGCTCACCGGCCGCGCCCGAGGCCTCGAGCCGCTCGCTCGCGAGCTCGCGGATCGTCTCCAGCATGCCGAGCCGTCCCGTTCCCCACTGGCGGACGAGGCTCTTGTCGAGGAGCGACTGCAGCGTCTCGAGCTCCGCGTCCACGACCGCTTCTGCAGCCTCGACGTCGAGGCCGCCCGCGAAGACGGAGAGCCGGGCGAAGAGCTGCTGCTCCTCGGGGGTGAGCAGGTCATAGCTCCACTCGATCGTCGCCCGCAGCGTGCGCTGGCGCTCGGGCGCGTCGCGGCGGCCGCCGGTCAGGATGGGCAGGCGCCGGGCGAGACGCTCGAGCAGCTTGTCGGGCGGCAAGAGTCTGGTGCGGGCGGCGGCGAGCTCGACCGCGAGCGGAAGGCAGTCGAGCCGCACGCAGATCTCGCGCACCGTCTCGATCGGCTCCCCGTCGGCCGCCCGCAGGCGGAAGAGCTCGACGGCCTGGTCCTCGGCAAGCGGCTCGACGGCGTACTCGTGCTCGCCCTCGATCCGGAGCGGCTCCCGGCTCGTGACGACGAGCTTGACGCCGGTGGTCGAGCGAAGCAGCTCCGCCAGACGCAGCGAGCACTCGATCACCTGCTCGAGGTTGTCGAGCAGGAGCAGCAGGTGCTTGTCCTTCAGGTAGGCGGTCAGCTCGCCGCCGGCAGCCAGAGTCTGGGCCACGTTCGTCAGGACGAGCTCCGGATCCGTGAGCGCCTGCAGCGGCACCCACCAGACGCCGTCCGAGAAGTCCTCGATCGCTTCGGCCACAAGCTGGAGCGCGAGCCGGGTCTTGCCCGAGCCGCCCGGGCCGGTGAGCGTGACGAGCCGGTGCTCGCGCAAGAGCGTGCCCCCCTCGGCAAGCTCGCGCTCCCTGCCGACGAGCGGACTCGGCTGCACCGGTAGGTTCGTCCGGTGCAGCGTCTTGAGCGGCGGGAACTCGCTGTCGCCGAGCTGCCAGAGCCGCTGCGGGGCAGAGAGGTCCTTCAGCCGATGCTCGCCGAGGTCGCGCAGCGTCAGATCCGAGCCGGCGAGCTCGCGCGTCGTCTGTGACATGACGACCTGTCCGCCGTGGCCGGCCGCGGCGATCCGCGCGCCGCGGTGCACGTCGAGCCCCACGTAGCCCTCGTCGGTCACCATCGGCTCGCCCGTGTGCAGTCCCATCCGGACCCGGACGGGGCCGCCGGCGAGCGCCCTCTGGCCTTCGTCGGTCGCCCGCAGGGCGGCGCGTGCGCTCGCGAAAGCGACGAAGAAGGCGTCGCCCTGGGTGTCGACCTCGACGCCGCCGTGGCGGGCAAAGGCCTGGCGAAGCGCGCGCCGGTGCTCGGCTAGCACCTCGGCGTAGCCGCCACCCTGCTCGTGCAGTAGCCGCGTCGAGCCCTCGATGTCGGTGAAGAGGAGAGTGACGGTCCCGGAGGGCAGCTCAGGCATGGACGCCCGCCGAGTATGGACGATGCCAGGCCGTTACTCCTGCCGCTCGATCGAGTCGCCGATCAGCCAGAGCGTCGGCGCCCAGAGGCCGACGAAGAGGGCGCGGCGCTCCGCGTTGCCACGTTCGTCCTGATCGACCGTCTTTGCCCGGATCCACAGGCCGATGCAAAGACCGACCGACCCGAGCGAGGCCACGTGGACGTGCCAGCTGCGAAGCCCGTTCTCCTGCAACAGCTGCCCCACCATGAGGTACACCTACCCGGCAAGGGCGGACGTTATGCACAGGGATCCGCCGCACAATCCTCGAAGGAGCGTCTCGTGCCTCGAAACCCACCGCTCGGCCCACGTCTCTCTGCCGTCGCGCTGTGGCCGTTCGGTATCTCGCTGACTTCCTGGAACTACATGTGGCGGACAACGCCGATGCACCGCCGCGAGAAGCTCGGCGCGTTTCCTGCCGACGAACCGCCGCCGATCTCCGACCAGGTGAGCCGCCGCGACCTTCAGGGTCCTGAGGATGGGGTCGGTCCGCTGTTTCATCGCCGCTACAGGACGAGAATCCGAGACACCTCGCTGCCGCCGGATCGGCTCGTCAAGCAGATCTGCCAGGATCTGAACCGGCTCGCCCCGACCGAGTTCGCCCGCTTCCACAAGCTGCGCGGCGGCGACGGGCTGCAGCTCCACGACGAGTACATCGTGCACATGCCGGGTCCCTGGAACGGTCCGGTGCGCGTGGTCGACGTGACGCCGACCTCCTTCCGGCTCGCCACGCTTCGAGGTCACCTGGAGGCCGGCCAGATCGAGTTTCGCGCCGCGCGCGACGAAAAGCTTCACTTCTCGATCGAGTCGTGGGCTCGCAGCGGAGACCGCATCTCGAACCTTCTCTATCAACACCTGCGTATGGCGAAGGAAGTTCAGCTGCACATGTGGACGTCGTTCCTCGAACGCGTAGTACGCCTGTCGGGCGGCCGGATGGACGGCGGCATCGACATCGAGACACATCGAGTTGCCGATCTTCGCGATGGCGCGTAGCCGCCTCCTGCGGGATCCGGATGCGCGACGTGCTCTCGACCAGCTGCACGGCAAGGGTCTCAACTTCGACGTGGGCAGGCGGGGGGAGCTTACGCCGGGAGACGGCTGGAAGATGGATCACTACCGGCAGCCACTCCCGCCCGAGCCTCCCGGCCCAGCGCTACCTGGCGGGAGCTTCGCGGTCGCCCGCCGCCTTGTGAACGAGTACGAATTCGCGGATCCGTCCATCATTCGCGCCATCTACCACCCGGACGAGCCGCTCGAGCAGCGCGACCTGCTGCTCGAGGCGCGGTTCTACGGACTTCGGTTCTATTTCGGGGTGCGCGTCGGGGGCGTGCACGACGACACCCGCGATTTGGACGGCTGCGCCGTCAGGATCTGGGGGTGGAGCTACCGAACGCTGCAAGGGCACCTCGAGATGGGTCAGATGGACTACGACGTCCTGAAGTGGCTCGACACGGGCGAGGTGGAGTTCCGCATCAGCCGCTTTTCACGTGCGGCCTCGATCCCGAATCCGCTTGTCCGCCTCGGCTTCCATCTCTTCGGCCGGCACGAGCAGGTCAGGTTCGCCAGGCGCGCCTGTACGCGAATGGCGCGGCTCGTCGCCGAGGAGCTCGCGCACGAGGGCACGAGGGATCCCGTCTCGCGCGCCGCCGACCATGTGGACGTGGTCGCCGCTTCTGAGGCCGGCGCACCGCGCGAGAGGCTCGCCCGCCAGCGGCACGATCGTCCCTGATCGAGCTGATCGGGGACGGGCAGAGAAGCCGCACTCGACGGGCCTCCCTGCTGGCTCATCGGCCAACCGACCGCGTGTTCGGCTTCGCCCCCGTCCTCACCGGCGCCGCCCGTGCCGCGAGGGAGTCCGAGATTGCCGCGCTGTCGAGCGGGAGCACTCGCAGCTCGGGCGGGGGTCGCATGAGGAAGCGGCCGACCACGAGCAGCTCGTCCGCATAGTCCGGCTCGCAGCAGCGCCCGTCGCGAGTCGCGGCCGTCGCCGCCGTCACTCCGGCCTCCAGCTCCCTCCCATCGACCGAGCGCGGCGCCAGTACCGATCGGGCCGCGATTCGGCCCCCACCGACGAAGAACGCCTCGAGCCGATCCTCTTCGAGCGCCGGAGCCACGAGGCACAGCTCCAGTCGCCGAAGCCGGTCCAAGCGGGCCAGCTGCTCGGCTACGCGTTCCAATGAGGCGATCCGGTCGCGCAGGCGCGCCGCCTCCTCGTAGCGCCGGCACTCGGACAGGGCGCGCATTCGCTCCCGCAACCGCGCAGGCGCCCCCTGCTCCAGGAGGCCGTCGAGCTCCGCGGCGGAGCAGCCGGAGAGAGCCCGCGCCGCACGCTCGGCGTCCACGCGCTTGCGGATTGGCCCCAAGCGGGATGCGAGCCGGCTGACGAGCACCTCATCGTCTCGGCGGCGCAGGTAGACGTAGCGCTCCGGCTGCGGTCTGCGTGCGTTCGCGGCCGGTCGAAGCTCCCGGATCAGCCGTATCTCCTCCAGAGCCGCTGCGAGCTCCGAGCCGAGCACCCGCCACTCGATCCGCTCGACAGCCTCGAGCGCGGCCTCGACGGACGGCCGCTGCCGCTCGCTCGTGAAGTAGGAGCGGAGCCTTGCGCGGAGGTCGCGCGCCTTGCCGACGTAGAGGACCGTTTCGAAGCGGTCGCGGAAGAGGTAGACGCCGGGTCTGCCCGGCGCGGCGCGCGCAAGGCCGCGCTTCGCGTGCACCCGCCGTGGCCGCGGCGCCGCGAGCTGCTCGAGATCGGCGACGGTGCGGGCACCCCGCTCCTGGGCGAGGCCGATCAACCGGATCAGCACTTCCGCGGTCGCCTGGGCGTCGGGAAGCGCCCGGTGGCACGGGCTCGTCGACGTTCCGAAGAAGAAGGAGAGCGAGGCGAGACTCAGGCGCTCGCAGCGGCCGCGGAGCAGATTGCGGGCGAGGGAAAGCGTGTCGAGGACGGGCGATGACAGCCTCTTCCCGGTCAGCCGCTCGAGCTCTCGGTTGAGAAAGGCAGCGTCGAAGCGGGCATTGTGAGCGACGAGGAGCGCGTCGCCGGCAAATGCACGAAAGCGCTTGAGGGCGGTCGAGACCCGCGGCGCCCGGCCCAGCTCAACGTCCGAGAGGCCCGTCAGCTTGCCGATCGGCCCGGGCAGCGGGATGCCCGGCGCGACGAGCGTCTGGAAGGTATCGGCGGACTCCAGCCGCTCCACGCGCACCGCGCCGACCTCGCAGATCCGCGCCGACGCAGCTGCGAGGCCGGTCGTCTCGAGATCGAAGACGACGAACACCGCTTCCTCCAGTGCGGCCGGTGGGGGCCCGGCGAGCGCGACGTGGGCCCCGCGCCAGACGAGCCGGGCGTCCTCCTCCACCAGCGGCTTGAGCAGAGACCGCGCAAGGCCCTCGGGAGGCCGCCGCACTCGCAGGAGCTTCGCGGCGGCCTCGCTCGCCGGCAGATACCCGCCGCCTTCCTCCACCAGCTCCACCAGACGGTCCAGGGAGTCGAATGCGAGCTGCATTGCCCGACCATAAAAGCGAACATATGTTCGATCCGCAAGCTCTGTGGGTTGCGAGCTTCGCTGGGGCACGCGTCTCAGGCGCTCGTCGCGTACTCCACCGCTTCCTCCAGTGACAGATCGAGCCCGCGCTGACGCCCTCGCTCGAAATCGGGCCCCCCGCTCGCGAGCACGACCTCGGCATACCTTGGGCGCTCGGCCTCCCATGCTCCGACCCGCCCTCGCCGCTCCTCCGCCTCGACCGCGCCCCAGAGCACGCCGGCACGCTCCTCTGCGCCGCGCCGCGTCGCCGTCCGCGCCAGGCTCGCCAGGAGGTAGAGCGTGTTGAGTCGGTCGCCGAGGCCGGCGCAGAGCGGAAGCCCCTGACGTCCCCACCTGTCCGCGTCGTCGAGACGGCTCGCATCGAAGGCGTACCGGCTGAGCATGGCGAGCATTCGCCCCTGCCACCACCTGGCCCCCGTCTCGCCGCTGAGCACGGCGCTGCACTCGAGTGTGTCGAGCGCGCGATCCGTCTGGCCCTCGGCGAACTCGAGCTCGCCGAGCGTTCCGAGCGTGCCCGCCTCCGCCTTCCGGTCCCCGGCGCGCACGAGCCGCGCGAGGCTGTCCGCCAGCAGGGCTCGGGCCGTCACGTGGTCGCCTCGGTAGAGGGCGCTGGCGCCGAGTCGGTGCAGCAGGAGCGCGATGCCGTGGTCGTCCCCGAGGGCCCGGTAGGCCTCGAGGCTTCGCTCGTACGCCCGCTCCGCGCTCTCGCCCTCGCCTGCCGGGTTCGCCGCGCCCCCGTAGGCGCGAAGCGCCCTGGCGCGCAGCGCAAGCGGTACCGCACCGGAATGCTCGAGCAACGCGTCGAGCCAGCGCATGCCCTCGAAGGGCTCCCTCGCCGTCCAGAAGAGCTCGAGCGCCACGGCGAGCTCCAGGCCCAGGTCGATCATCCCGCTTTCGAGCGCCCACGCGAGCGCTGCGCGAAAGTTGTTCACGTCCGGCAGAACGAGGTCGAACCACTGCTCGCTCTCCGCGCCCGCCGCCAGATTCGCGGACCGGGCGAGCCCGACGAAGTACTCGGCATGGCACCGGCGCGTGCTCTCGTCGAGCCGCTCTGCCGCGAACTCCCTGATCGTCTCGAGCATGCCGATCCGGCCGCTCTCCCAGCGGCGCAAAAGGCTCTGCTCGAGCAGAAGCTCGAGCGGCTCGAGCTCTGCGTCGCAAACGGCCTCCGCGGCCTCGACCGTGAAGCTGCCGGCAAAGACCGAGAGTCTCGCGAAGAGCTCGCGCTCGACGGGCGGTAGCAGGTCGTAGCTCCACTCGATCGTCGCCCGCAGGGTTCGCTGGCGCTCCGGCGCGTCGCGGCGCCCGCCGATGAGAAGCGGCAGCGCGCGCTCGAGCCGCTCCAGCAGTCGGTCGGGCGGCAACAGCCGCGTACGAGCGGCCGCAAGCTCGATGGCGAGCGGGAGCCCGTCGAGGCGAAGGCAGATCTGCTCGACAGCGTGGAGCGGCTCGGCGACAGCGGCCCGCTCGCGGAAGAGCGCGACGGCATCGCCCACCGGGAGCGGCTCGACCCGGTACTCGCGCTCGCCGCCGACGCGAAGCGGTGCTCGTGAGGTGACGAGCAGATGCGCATTCGGACAGCGCGCGAGCAATCCCGCAAGCTCCGGCGCAGCCTCGAGCAGCTGCTCGAAGTTGTCGAGCAGGAAGAGGAGGCGCTTGTCGCCCACGAGGTCGACCAGCGCGCTGCCCGCCGCCCCGAGCGCGGCCGCGATCGTGGGCTCGACGAGCCGCGCATCGGTCACGGCTGCGAGGGGAACCCAGAAGACGCCGTCGTCGAACCGAGGGGCCGCTTCGGCGGCAAGCTCGAGCGCAAGCCGCGTCTTCCCGGTACCGCCGGGGCCGACGAGCGTGACGAGTCGATGCTCGGCGAGCAGGGCATGGGCCTCGGCCAGCTCACGCTCTCGCCCGACGAGCGCCGCCGGCTGCGCAGGCAGATTCGTGTTGTTGAGGCTGCGGAGCGGCGGGAACGTGCCGTCGCCGAGCTGAAAGATGCGGACCTCTCCGACGTCCTTCAGGCGATGCCGCCCCAGCTCGCGCAACCTCGCATCAGCCTCGAGCAGGTCGCGCGTCGACTGGGACAGGACGACCTGCCCACCGTGAGCAGCGGCGGCGATCCGTGCCGCACGGTGCACGTCGAGGCCGACGTACCCCTCATGCGTCGGCGTCGGCTCGCCGGTGTGTAGCCCCATCCGCACACGCACGGGGCCGCCGCCGAGCGCCTCCTGGCCCTCGTCGGCCGCCCGCACGGCGGCGCGCGCGCTGGCGAAGGCGACGAAGAAGGCGTCGCCCTGAGTATCGACCTCGACTCCGCCATGGCGGGCAAAGACCGCACGAAGCGCCCGCCGGTGCTCGGCGAGCGCTTGCGCGTAGTCGTCGCCGAGCTCGTGGAGCAGCCGCGTCGAGCCCTCGATGTCGGTGAAGAGCAGGGTGACGGTGCCGGAGGGCAGGTCACGCATGGGCGGACGCCAAGTATGGACGATCCGGGAGGAGCTGCGAAGATGTACCTGACGCCGGTAGCTGCACCGGCGCGGGGCGGGCTACGTCCCGCCGCGGCACACCGGGCGGCCTACCACTTGGAGCGGCGGCCCCGGCGACTCGTGTACAGCACGCGCGGCCGCGCGGCCTTCATGCCCGACTCCTGAAACTGATCGGCGTGTCCCAGCCGGCCGACGACGCGCCCCGTCTCGGCCTGCTGCTCCGGCAGCACGAGGGTGATCGCGGTGCCCCGCCGGCCGGCTCTGCCGGTGCGGCCTGTCCGGTGGACGTAGCCCTTGTCTTCCTCCGGCGGGTCGAAGTTGATCACCTGCGTGACGTTGTCCAGGTCGAGTCCCCGCGCGGCGACATCCGTCGCGATCAGGGTCTTGACCTTGCCGCTCTCGAAGCGCTCGAGCGAGCGCTCCCGGGCGTTCTGGGACATGTCGCCGTGCATGGCGACGGCGGGCACGTCCTGGCGATCGAGCTTCTTGACCAGGCGCTCGGCCCCCCGCTTGGTGCGGACGAAGACGAGCGTCAGCCCGTTCGTGGAGGCGATTTGCCTCGCGAGCGTCTCGACCTTCGTATCCGCGGTCACGGAGACGAAGCGGTGCTCGATCTCGCCCGGCTCCTGCTCCTGGGAGAGCTCGGCCTCGAAGCGGGAGGGGCTGTTGGTGTAAGCGCGGGCGAGCTCCGAGACGGCGCCGTCGAGCGTGGCGGAGAAGAACATCGTCTGCCGGTTCCGGGGCAGGCGCCGAACGATTCGGTCGACCTGCGGCTGGAAGCCCATGTCGAGCATCCGGTCGGCCTCGTCCAGAATGAGCACGCGGATTTGCGAGAGGTCGATCAGGCGCCGCTGCGCGAGATCCTCCACCCGGCCGGGCGTCGCGACGAGGATGTGCGCCTTGGCGGCACGAGCCGCCTGAGCCCCGAGCGGAACGCCGCCGTAGACCGACGCGACGCGCAGCTTCTTGAGGGGTGCTAGCGCCTCGAGCTCGTCCGTCACCTGCGCCGCGAGCTCCCTCGTCGGCACGAGCACGAGCGCTGACGGCCGGATGTCGGACGCGGTCGTACGCTCGACGATCGGCACGGCGAACGCGAGCGTCTTGCCCGAGCCGGTCGGGGAGCGTGCGAGCACGTCGAGCCCCGCGAGCGCGTCCGGCAGGACGAGCGACTGGATCATGAAGGGGCGGTGAATCGAGCGAGCTGCGAGCGCGTCGGCAATGGGCGCGGACACGCCGAGCTCGCGGAAAGATAAATCTGACAAGTTGTTCGACTCCTTTACGGGTTCGAGATTCGCCTACCTCGAGACACCCGAAGGAGGAACGAGAAGCTCATCTCACCGGGCGGCCGGATTGCCGTCCCGTCTGAGTAGCCTAGCAGCCGGCCACCGCCCGAGCAGGGTCCGCCCGTGATCCTAGGTCGCGCGCGGGAGCACGAAGAAGGCGATCGACGCGTAGTGGCACACGACAGCTGCAACCACCAGCGTGTGAAAGACCTCGTGGTAGCCGAAGAACGCCGGTGCGGGATCCGGCCGCCGAAGGGCATACACGATCGCACCGGCGCTGTAGAGGATGCCGCCGGCCAAAAGGAGGATCGAGCCGGGCGTGCCGAGTCGCGCCAGGAGCTGCGGAAATGCCACGACGCCCACCCAGCCGAGAGCGACTCCGATCACCGCTGCCAGCCAGCCGGGGGCCTCGACCCAGACGAGCTTGAGGAAGATCGCGCAGGCTGCTCCGCTCCACACGATCGCGAGCACGACGGTCCTCCAGTCGCCCCTGAGGACGAGAAGCCCAACCGGTGTGTAAGTGCCCGCGATCAGGACGTTGATCATCGCGTGATCGAGGCGCTGCGCCCATGGGCGCCACCGCGCCGACCAGGTGATCCGGTGGAAGAGTGAACTGGCACCGAACATCGCGGCAACGCTCGCAGCGAAGATCGCAGCGGCCACCTGCGCCCGCGCGCCGCGCGCAGTCAGCGCGAGCGCGAGCCCGGCCGCGAGCGACGCCAGGAACCCGCCTTCGTGCAGCACGCCTCGCATCCGCGGCGCAAGTCCGCTCGGCGTCAGCTCCGCCGCCCGCCTCGCTCCGAGTCCACGCGACTCGCCGCTGTACGAGCCGGTCCTGCCCATTACGAGGAGCGGTTCCGGGCTCGCTCGAGCTCGTCCTCGAGTCTCTCCCTCAGCTCGCGTAGCGTCGGAGGGAGAACCTTCCTCTCTTCCCAGACCCGGCGAAGCGTCTCGCTGATGGTGATCTTCTCCCCGAGGGAGAAGGTGATTCGCGGACGGCGCTCGACGATCGAGATCGCCTCGCGGATCTTCGCCGCGGCCGAAAAGGGCATGTGCGGCGAGAGCGCCAGGCGCTCGAGATCCTGAATCAACCTCCCGGCGTGGGCGACGGGCACGTCGACGAAGTCTCTTCTCAGCCGGAACCGGACCGGAAGGTGCTTCGAGCCCGCCGCGTAAGCGGAAAGCGGAGCCGGCTCGTCCCCTCGCTCGTCAGGCCCCGCCCACTCGCTCGGACCGATGCTGGGGTTCACCGGGCTAACGGTCGAGCACCTGCAGGCGACTTTGCGGCTCTGACGTAGTCGTTCCGGCTCGGAAGATCCGGGACTCGGACGCTCCGGAGAGCGCCGGAGCGGCCGGCTCCGCTGCGAAGAGATCCCGCAGCCGCGCAAGCCCGTCGAACGTCCGGCTCTTGACCGTGCCGAGCGGCTGACCGAGGCTACAGGCGATCTGAGCCTGAGTCAGGCCGCCGTAGTAGCCGAGCTCGAGCGCTTCACGCTGCTCGGGCTTCAGCTGGGCGAGGGCTGTCTGCGCGAAACGCCGGTCCGATCGAAGCTGCGCCTGCTCGTCGGTCTCGTCACCCGTCTGCTCCTCCCGCGACTCGACCGCGGTCCCTGCGAGCCGGATGCGACCCGGTCTCCGTGCGACTTCGAGGGCACGCCGGTGGACGATGGTCAGCAACCATGTGCGTACGCTTCCTTGCCCCCTCGAGTAGCGTCGCGCCGAGTTCCAGATCGCAAGGAAGCCGTCCTCCACGGCGTCCTCGGCGAAAGCTCGGTTGCGAGTGATCCGAACCGCGAGGCTGTAGGCGACCGAGCCGAATCGTTCGTAGAGAGTGGCCAACGCTTCTTTGCGTCCAGACCCGACGAGCGCGACGAGCGCCTCGTCCGAGACCACCGCAGTGCTTCCAATCCTGTCGGCGCCTCCGAGCTCCATCCTCATCCCCTTGTGGCTTCGAGCTTGCTCCGGACGCGTCCTCAGAGTCCGGCGAGACACTCCGGCCGCTTCTGTTGGGGACGGATCGTTCACGGCCGATCGCTTCTGGGCCAAGAACATACGCGGCCGGACCCGGCTGCTTGAGGGCCCGCGCCCGAGAGCCTAGCAAGCCGCCTCCGCCATGCTGCCGCGCCGCTCGTCCCCCATCTGGGGTCGGGCACTCCCGGGTCAGTGGCGAAACGGCGCCGGCGTCGCGTCGATCTTCGGCACGACGACCCGCGCGATCGTCGAGAACGGCGACGGCTGGCACGCCTGGCACACGTTGACGTCGCAGGCGACCGAAATGAAGACGAACGCCTCCTCCATCGTGAATCCCCACTGGTCGACGAGCAGGCGCGCAGCCTCCTCGCACGCGGCGTGCAGCGCTTCCATGAAGTTGGCGCCGGCGGTCCCGTGGGCCACCCACGCCCGCTCGAGCTCGGTGACGGGCCACTCGGCCTGCTTACCCTTCAGCACGCCGAAGCGGGCCGTCACCTCGCCGCCGATCTCGACGCCCGTGCCGCAGATCTCTCCGTCGCCCATCGAGGCGTGCATGTCGCCCACTGCGAACATCCCGCCCGGCTGGCGCACCGGGAAGTAGACCTTCGCGCCCGGGCCGTGGAGGTGGTCGTCGAGATTGCCGCCGTGCCGCCCCGCGAAGGCGTTCGTCAGCTCCTCGCCCCCGGTTGCAACGCCGATCACGCCGACCATCGGGCGCAATGGAAAGGCGACCCGCTCGTTCATTCGGATCGTGTCGCCTTCGATCTGGAAGACCTTGGTCACCGGCGAGTCGACCGCATCGATCAGCTGCCCGAAGCCGGGGATGATCGTCGCCACTCCCCGCTCGCCCGGCGTCACGTCGAGGAACTCGACCACGAGCGAGTCCCCGGGCTCGGCGCCCTTGACCGCGACCGGACCGGTTGCGCCGTTCACCCGCGCGAAGTCGATCCCCGTGACGAGATCCTGCTCGGTCTGGATCTGGCCCGTGAAGCAGTCGTTCGTCTCGAACCGGACCACGGCTCCCGGCTCCACCTCGAGCACTGGCGTCATCTCCGGCCCGAACGCCCAGACCACCTCCTCGCGCGAGATCACGTGGTCGACCGTGGCGACGGCCATCAACGCGCCCCCTGCGGCGCGAAGTCGTCGTCCTCCACGAAGATCCGCCCGGCGTTGACGAGCGCCTGCCTCCGCGTCCGCGCCATGAACACGGTCGCCCCGATGCCCGCAACGACCCAGGCGATCGCGACCCAGTTCGCGATTCGCAGCGGGTAGGCCGGCAGCGGGTTGTACTGGTACCAGAGCGGCGGCAGGAAGGCAATCGCGCCGAGAATCGGCACGACGGCGTGCAGCCACGGATTGAACTCGGCGGGCAGCTCCCGGCGGTAGAAGACGATCGTCGAGATGCAGACGGTGATGTAGACGAGGATCACGACGACGGTTACCGCGACGGCGATGATGCTGAACGCCGTCAGCGGGCCCCACTTCCAGCCCATCAGGAGCGCGACGGCAAGGCCGAGAATCGTCTGGGCGATGATCGCGACGTGCGGCGTCCGGTGCTCCGGGTGCGTGCGCGCGAAGATGCGCGGCAGCGCTCCGTTCCGGCCCATCGCGTAGATGACGCGCGTCGCCGCGTTGACGCCCGCGTTCGAGTTCGCGAGCGCCGAGTTGATGATGGCGAAGAAGATCAGCACCCAGCCGCCGCCCCAGAAGACCGTCGCAAGGTGACGCCAGGGATTTGCCTGGGCGAGAGTGTCCTTCGTGAAGTTGCCGAAGCCGGTTCCGATCACCCACGCGTAGGAGCAGATCACGTAGAAGATCCCGATCGAAAGCGCGGACAGCACGACCGCGCGCGGGATCGTCCAGCGTGGACGTCGTGCTTCCTCGCCGAGCGGCGCCGAGGCCTCGAAGCCGATGAACGCAAGGATTGCGAACACCATCCCCTTGAAGATGCCGTTGAACGTGCCGGCCTCGGCGTGCGTGGGGTTGAAGACCTGCACGGTGTTGTGGTTGGAGAGGATCATCCAGATCGCCAGGGCCAGGAAGACAGCGATCTCGAACACGCCGAGGATCACCCCCGCCTGCGTCGAGAGCCGCACGTCGCGGTAGGTGAGGAAGAAGACGATGGCCGCCGCGATCACAACCCAGACCCACCACTGCCCCGTGTAGCCCCAGCCGACGTCGTGCTGGACGACGTCCTGCGTGGCCCAGGCGAAGATGAGGAAGAGGAGCGGCGCGACAAGCGGCTCGAAGAGCAGGAACGACCAGCCGACCATGAAGCCCGCCTCGGGCCCGAGCGAGCGCGCCACGTAGCTGTAGAGCCCGCCCGCCGAAGGGAGTTGCTTCGCGAGCTGCCCGATCGAGCTCGCGACGAGCAGGCAGGCGATCAGCGCGAGCAGCACGGAGAGCGGCAGCGCCGGGCCGGCGAACTGGATCGAGAAGAGGATCGAGAAGGCGATCGCGGCGCCGGGCGCCATGTGCGTGATCGACTGGAACAGCACCTGCGGTAGACCGATCGACTGCTCGCGGAGGTGGTCGAAGTCCCGCTCGGGTGCTCGGAGCCTGGCTGGTTCCGTTCTCGTTCCTCCTCGGTCGGTCAAATCGTCCACCATCTTCCCAGAGAGGCACGGATCGAATCAACATCTAGCCTTCAAGGCATGATCGCGCTCGAGCAGATCGCTCGCGCCCGGCAAGCGATCGAAGGAACCGTCGCTCGCACCCCGCTCGTGCGCCTCGACGCGCCCGGCGAGATCCAGCTCAAGCTCGAGAACCTGCAGCCGATCGGCTCGTTCAAGCTGCGGGGCGCCTACAACGCCATCATGGCCGCTTCGCCTGAGGAGCGCGGCTCCCGCCTCGTTACCGTGAGTGCGGGAAACATGGCGCAGGGCGTCGCGTGGACCGCGCGTAAGCTCGGTCTCGCAGCGACGATCGTGGTCCCGGAGCACGCGCCAGAGACGAAGCTGGCCGCGATCGAGCGACTCGGCGGCGAGGTCGTCAAGGTCACGGCCGAGCGATGGTTCCGTGCTCTTGCCGACTCGAGCTACGAGGGGATCGACGGCTTCTTCGTCCACCCCGTGCAGGACGAGCTCGTGATGGCGGGGAACGGCACGATCGGCCTCGAGCTGCTCGACGATCTGCCGCGTCTCGAGGCAGTCTTCGTCCCGGTCGGCGGCGGAGGTCTCGTCGCCGGGATCGCGAGCGCGCTCCGCGCGACGAGGCCCGGAGTGCGCGTCTACGCCGTCGAGCCGGAGACGGCCGCACCGCTCGCCGCCTCCCTCGCGGCGGGGGAGCCGCGGGAGGCCGACTACAGCCCCTCCTTCGTCGACGGCGCCGGCGCCAGGACCGTGCTGCCGAGGATGTGGCCCCTCCTCCACGAACTGGTCGACGAGGCAGTCACCGTCTCGCTCGCGGAGGTCGCGGCCGCGATCCGCCTGCTCGCCGAGCGGAACCGGGTCGTCGCCGAGGGCGCCGGCGCGCTCGCGGTCGCCGCCGCTTCGAAGCTCGCGGGCGGCCGGAAGGTCGCCGCAGTCGTGTCGGGAGGCAACATCGACAGCGCTGTGCTCTGCCGGATCCTGGCGAGAGAAACTCCCTAGAGAGAGCGGGTGACGCGGGTCCCGGCGGCCCCTGTGCCGGTGCTCTATAGTCGGCGCTCTACTCGGTGGCGGCGGACAAGCGGGGAGGGCTTCGATGACGAACACCAAGCGCGCTTTCGGCGTGTTGCTCCTGTCCCTCGGACTCCTGGCTCTCGTCGGTGCGGCCGCGATCTCGGCCCGCCCGACGAAGCAGGAAAGCGTGATCAAGGCGGCGTGGATCTACGTCGGCCCGCACAACGACGGCGGCTGGTCGCAGGCGCACGACCAGGGCCGCCTCTACGTCCAGAAGAAGCTTGGCAGCAAGGTGAAGACGACCTTCAAGGAGAACGTCCCGGAAGGCCCGCAGGTGGCGCAGGTGATCGACAGCCTGGTGCGAGACGGCAACAAGATCATCTTCGGCACGTCGTTCGGGTTCCAGGACTGGATGGCGAAAGCGGCCAAGAAGTACCCGAACGTCTATTTCGAGCAGGCCACCGGCACGAAGCAGAGCAAGAATCTCGCCGAGTACTTCGGCGCAGCCGAGGACGCGATCTACCTCTCCGGGATGGCGGCCGGCGCCGCGACGAAGAAGGGCGTGATCGGCTACGTCGTCCCGTTCGCAATCCCGGAGGTGATCCGGCATGCGAACGCCTTCGCGCTCGGCGCGCAGGCGATGCACCCCGGCGTCAAGGTGAAGCTCGTCTGGACGAACTCGTGGTTCAAGCCGGACGCCGAGAAGAAAGCGGCCCAGAGCCTGCACTCGGCGGGCGCCGACGTGCTCGGACAGAACGTCGACAGCCCCGCGACCGGGCAGTACGCCAACTCGGCGAAGATCCCATGGGTCGGCTACGACTCGAACGCAAAGAAGTTCGCGCCGAAGTCGTGGCTCACCGCCGCGGTCTACAACTGGGGGCCGTACAATCTGACGCGCGTCAAGGCGGCGATGAACGGAACCTGGAAGTCGCGCTTCTATTACGGCAGCCTCAAGGACGGGCTGGTGGGCCTCGCGCCCTACGGCCCCGGCGTCAGCGCGAAGACGAAGGCGGCGATCGCCAAGAAGCGAGCAGCTCTGATCTCGGGCAAGTTCTACGAGTTCAGGGGACCACTGCGCGACCAGAAGGGCAAGGTTCGCGTGCCTGCGGGCAAGCGTCTGACGGTGAAGGACCTGTACGCAATGGACTGGCTCGTCAAGGGCGTCATCGGCAGCCCGAAGGGATAAGGACGTCGACCGCGACCGGGGGAGCGCGGCTCCCCCGGTCGGGGCCCGGTTCTTGAGAGCAGCAGCTCACGAAGCAGGGGACGACCGTAACTCGGCTGCGGAGGCTCGGCCGGCGGTGGTGATGCGCGGCATCGTCAAGCGCTTTCCGGGAGTGCTGGCGAACGACGGCGTCGACTTCGAGGCGGCCGAGGGGGAGATCCACGCCCTGCTCGGCGAGAACGGCGCCGGCAAGAGCACGCTCGCGAACATCCTGATCGGGCTCTACCGGCCAGACGAGGGCGAGATCTCACTCTACGGCCGGCCGACCCATTTCCACTCACCGCGAGATGCGCTCGAGGCTCGGATCTCGATGGTGCATCAGCACTTTCGGCTCGTCACACCCTTCAGCGTCGCCGAAAACGTCATCCTCGGCGACCACCGCGGCGAGGGGCGGCGGTTCATCGTCAACCCGCGCGCGATCGAGCGCCGCGTAGCCGGCCTCGGCGAGCGGTACGGGATCGCGGTGGATCCTCGCGCGCGCGTGTGGCAGCTCTCCGTCGGCGAGCAGCAGCGCGTGGAGATCCTGAAGGCGCTCTACCGGGACGCGCGCATCCTGATCCTCGACGAGCCAACGGCGGTGCTGACCCCGCAGGAAGCCGAGGCCCTCTTTCACACTCTGCGCACGATGGCGGCCGAAGGCCGAACGATCGTCTTCATCTCGCACAAGCTGAAGGAGGTCAAGGCGGTCGCCGACCGGGTGACGGTGCTCCGAGGGGGGCGGTCGATCGCGAGCCTGCCGTCGGCCGAGGCGACGCAGCGATCGCTGGCGAACCTCATGGTCGGACGGGAGGTGGAGATGCAGGGCCGGCGCGAGCGCAAGCCACCCGAGGCCCGGTCCGAGCGGCTCGAGATCGATGCGCTCTGGGTGCCGAGCGATCGCGGAGGGCCTGCCGTCAAGGGGATCTCGCTCTGCGCGGGCGCGGGCGAGATAGTCGCCGTGGCGGGCGTTGCCGGGAACGGACAGCGAGAGCTCGCCGAGGCGATCGCGGGCATGCGCACACCGGCCGCAGGCGCAGTTCACGTCGGGGGGAAAGCGCTGCGGGCAGGCGACCCGAGAGACGCGATCGAGGCGGGCATCGCCTACGTGCCGGAGGACCGCCTCGGCACCGGGCTCGCGCCGAGCTTGAGCGTTGCATCGAACGTCGTGCTCAAGTCGTACCGCTCGGCCGCCGTGTCCCGCGGTCCGCTGCTCCGCCTCGGCAGCATTCGCGCGCGCGCGGCCGAGCTGATCCAGCGGTACCACGTCAGCGGGGCCGTTCCCTCGACCCCGGCTCGCGGCCTCTCCGGCGGAAACCTGCAGAAGGTCGTGCTGGGGCGGGAGCTCTCCGGTCAGCCGCGCGTACTCATCGCCGCCTCGCCCACACGCGGGCTCGACGTCGGCGCGATCGAGACCGTCCACGCCTATCTCCGCGAAGCGGCCGGCAGCGGCGCCGCGATCCTGCTGATCAGCGAGGACCTGGACGAGATCCTGGCGCTCGCCGACCGCGTCGCCGTCATCTACGAAGGAGCCCTCGTCGGCGAGGTCGACGGCGCGACGGCGGACGTCGAGGAGGTCGGCCTGCTGATGGCCGGGGGTACTCGTTGATCCGCGTCGAGCGGCGTCTGCGCCGGCCGCGCTGGCTCACCGTGGCCGTGCCGGTCGGCTCGCTCGCCCTCGCCTTCGTCACGTCGGCGGTCGTGCTCGTCGCGACGGGGCACGCGCCGCTGCATACCTACCGGCGCCTGATCGACGCCGGCTTCCTAGCGAACGGCGCGCTCAGCTCCTCGCTCACGTCCGCGACGCCGCTCTGCTTCACCGGCCTCGGCGCCGCCGCCGCCTTTCGGATGCAGCTCTTCAACATCGGCGGCGAGGGGCAGCTCTACTTCGGAGCGATCGGCGCCGCCGCGGCGGCCCTGCTCTTCGCCGGGCAATCGACGCCGGTCGAGATCGTCGTGATGTGTCTCGCAGGGGCCGCGGCGGGTGCTGCGTGGGCTGCGATTCCCGGGCTCCTGCGGGCGTTCCTCCACACGAACGAGATCATCACGTCGCTGATGCTCAACTACGTCGCCGCACTGATCCTGAACTACCTGATCTTCGACAGCCTCTCGTACTGGCGCGACACGTCGACCGCGGAGGCGAAGGTCTTCCCGCAGGGAAAGACGTTGCCCGACGCAGCGACCTGGCCGACGTCGACGCTCCACCTCGGGACCGCGATCGTCGTTCCGCTCGGGATCCTGCTCGCGGCCGTGCTCGCGGCCGGGCTCTGGACGCTGTACTCGCGCACGCGCTTTGGCCTCGAGGTGCAGGTGATCGGCGACTCGCCCCGGGCTGCCCGGTACGCGGGCATGCGAACCAGGCGCAAGATCGTCGCCGTCATGTGCCTTTCGGGTGCGATCGCCGGCCTCGGCGGCGCGAGCCAGGACGGGGACTTCCGCCACCTGCTCGACCCGCGCGGGCTCTCGCAGGCAGCCTACGGCTACGGCGGAATCGTCGTCGCGGCGCTCGCGCGCTACAACCCCTTCGCGGTCGTGCTGGTGGCGTTCCTGCTCGGCGGGCTCCAGAACGCCGGGTACGCACTCCAAGGCGCGGACTTTCCCTCCGGCCTCGTCGGCGTGATGCAGGGCATGATCCTCTTCTGCGCGCTCGGCGGGGAGCTGCTCGTGCGGTACCGGATCCGCTTCGGCCGCACCGCCCGCCCCGTGGTGACGACGGCGTGAACAACAGCATCGTCGTCGTGGTGCTCGCTTCCGCGGTCCTGTACGGCACCCCGCTCCTGTATGCCGCGCTCGGCGAGCTGCTCGCGGAGCGCTCGGGGGTGCTCAACCTCGGCGTCGAGGGGATGATGCTCGTCGGCGCCGTGCTCGGCTTCTGGGCGGTGCAGCGGATCGGCGCGTCGACTCCGCTCGTGCTGGCCGGGGCGATCGGCGTCGCCGCGCTCGCGGGCGCGGCGATGGCGCTCATCCATGCGTTCCTCGTCATCACCCTTCGCGCGAATCAGATCGTGTCCGGGCTCGCACTCACCCTCTTCGCGGGAGGAGCGGGGCTCTCGTCCTACCTCGGCAACGACCTGAGCCTCGGAGACGCGCCCGCGCGGCACGTCTTCCGCGACGTGAACGCTTTCGGGCTGCAGAAGCTCCCCGTCGCCGGCCCGATCGTGTTCGGACAGTCGCTGCTCGTCTACGCGTCCTGGCTCTCGGTGATCGCGGTGGCGCTCTACCTCTCGCGGACGCGGCCTGGCCTCAACGTCCGCGCGGTCGGCGAGTCGCCGGCCGCTGCCGACGCGATGGGCATCAACGTCACGGCGTACCGCTACGCGCACACGATGGTCGGCGGCGCCTTCGCAGGCGTCGGCGGCGCGACGTTCAGCCTCTCGATCACGCCGCAGTGGGTGGACAATCTGACGTCCGGGGCGGGCTGGATCGCGATCGCGCTCGTGATCTTCGCCTTCTGGCGGCCCGCGCTATGCCTCGTCGGCGCGTACTTCTTCGGTGCCTTCGCCGCGCTGCCCTTCACCTTGCAGGCCCGCGGTGTCACGGTCGCCCCCGAGCTCTTCCAGTCACTGCCATACGTGATGACCATCGTCGTGCTCGTGCTCGTCTCCTCACGCGGCGCGAGGCTGCGGCTCGGTGCGCCGGCCGCGCTGGGGACGCCCTACGTGCGCGAGGAGCGCTGACCCTGACGCTGCTCGGCGCTCAGCGCTCCACACGCAGGCGCGGCGACGAAAGGTGCCGGATCCGAACGACGAAGTCGCCGCGCCCTAGCGGCCGCACCACATAGCCTTCGGCAGCGTCGTCGCCCTCGAGCGGCACGGGGTGCGTTCCCACGACGACGCGCGCCGGCCGGTAGGGCAGCCGGAGCACCTCCTCCCCGTCCCGGTCGAACGTGCGGTACACGACGCGCCGGCGCCCGTACGCGACCGACTGCACGACGGACGTCGAGCCGAGCAGGTGCGCCTGCCCGCGCGGCGCGAGCTCGGGAATCGCCGCCAGAGCCCAGTTGAAGCTCCGCAGGTAGTCCGCGTAGCCGTCGCTGAACCAGTACTCGTTCGCGGGCCGGACCCCGCAACAGGAGACGCGGCCGTCGCTCCGCGCGAAGTACGTCGCGTAGCTGAGCGAGCGGATCGCGCGCTCACGCGCCGCTCCGTCACCCGTCCGCGCGAAGAGAAGCGCCTCGACTGCCGCCCAGCGCGAGCTGTCGCTTCCGAGGCCAACGCGTGAGCAGCAGCCGGGACGCCCGGGAGCGCGCTGCTCGTCGATCCCCCAGGCGCCCCGGAACGGCCCGCGCCCGAACTCTCGCCGCACCGACTCGAGCAGCGCCCGGGAGTCCTCCCGCCAGTCCGGATCGAGGGCTCCCGGGTCGGGCCGGCTCAGCAGGTAGCGAGCGGTCAGCGTCGGGATCATCTGGTTGCGGTTCCGGGCGTTGTAACGCCCGTCCTCGTAGAACGGGCCCCATCGATTCCAGGCCGCGCTTGCCCGGTTCAGCGGATGGCCGAGGATCCAGCGCCAGGCGAGATCCCGCGCCCGGCGAAACGTCGCCGTGTCGCCGGCCCCGAGACGAATCAGCTCGTCGAGCAGCTCCACGGGCGCCACGACGGCGCCCCCGTACCGCGCCCCGTCGATCGTCGCACCGGTACGCCCGTCGACGCGAAACGGCCACGGCGTGTGCGCGACGTCGCCCGCCCGAACGTGACTCGCGAGCGCCGTCGCCGCATGCCGAGCCGCGGCGAGATACCGCCGCTCCCCCGTCAGCTCGTAGAAGCGCAGGTAGCCCAGGCCGAGCAGTCCCACCTTGTCCGGCTCGACGCCGCTCCGGAATCCCGGCAGTCGTCCTGCGAGGCATCCCCCGTACCGCCGCTCGCCCCCGCAGCTCGTCGCGAAGGGAACCCGCGCCCAGGCCCAGCCGGCGGGCGTCGTCCCTCGCCGCAGCTGGTAGTCGAGCATGTCGCGGACGAGCGAGACGGCGCGCCTGTCGCCCGAGTACGGATACCAGGCGACGAGGGAGTCGACGAACGATGCGTAGAGAAACGCAGGGTTGTGCTGCCAGTAGACGCCCTGCAGCGTGTGCTCGTCGAAGACCGCCCAGGCGAGGTGAACCCTCACCCCCGCACGCCGGTCGACCTTGATCCGCCGCTCCATGAAGCCCCAGCCGAGACGAAGCACGTGGTCGTAGCCGAGGTTTCGGTCGGGCCGGTACCAGGCGACGAGCTTCCCCTGCCCGTCCAGGCGGGCGGCGTGCCAGGGCAGCAGGGGGCTCGGGGCCTGCCGGTGGCCACTCGGCTGCAGGAGAAGGGCCAGCGCGGCGAGAGGTACGAGAAGGCGCGGCAGGGCACGCGACTATACCCTTGCGCGCTTCGCGCCGATCCCGCAGTCTGGCGCCGCACTGACCACTGGATCACCTTCCCGTGGAGTGCCCACGAGCCGGTTCCCGCACCGGCTTAGCGCCAGAACCGTTCGGAGGCCTCTAAGCCTCGATCCACCGTTTTTCCTGCCGTGGTGACCGAGGGTTGCATGTTTCCGCCGGATGGGGGCAGGTGGGGGAAGAGCTCGGTCTTGACGCATGCCGGATGAGGTGCCGGGGAGCCGGGAGGGGTGCTTCGCATGGGTTCGGGCGAAGGCCGGTCGTGCCGGTGATCGGCCGGATGCGGCGTGAGGGTGCGGTGCGGACGCTCAGACGACGGCGGGGAGCGCCCGGGTCTTTGTCAGCGCCTCGATGAAGCTTCGCTGCCAGGGCCAGCGGGCGGGCAGGTGGAGCGTCCATCGCCGCGCCGTGCGGGTGAGGCGCCCGGGGATCGCGAGCAGCCAGCGGCGGATCGTCCGCGCTGTGCATGGGGTCGGGTCCTCGAGGCCGAGCATGCCGGTCCAGCGCTGGAGGTTGTGAGCCAGGCAGGCGATCACGCTCCAGGCCGCGTTGGCGGCGAAGGAGCCGGAGGGGAAGTGCGCGAGCGCCTGGTCTTTGAGGTCGCGGATCGCGAGCTCGACCTCGGCGTGCTGTCGATGCTCGCGGTCGACCAGGTGCAGCTCCTCCGCTCGGTTGGTCAGGAAGGCGAAGTGCCGCCAGTAGGTAAAGAGCTCGGTCTGGGCCTCCTGGGCGTGCAGGTGGACGCGGCGGACGATCAGTCGCTGGCCCTGCAAGCGTCGTCTCGGCGAGCTCACAGATCCCCGTTTCGGGGTAGTCGGGGACCGCCTGCCAGGCCTGCTCGGGGATGCGGGCGATCTGATCGAGCACGAGCTTGTGCATGGTCACGCCGATCGAGTAGCGGCAGCCGCGCCCGGCCAGGTAGGCGATCACCTTCTTGTTCCAGAAGGCCGAGTCGGCGCGCGTGCCAGGCCGACTCGACCAAGAGCCGGCGCACGTGCGCGTTTCCGACTGATCGAGCCCTGCCGGCGCTGCTCTCCGGAGGAACGCTCGCAGGGACAAGTCCCACGAAGGCCATCAGCAGCTCGGCGCTCTGGAAGCGGCCGAAGTCGCCGATCTCGGCCACCAGCGCGAGCGCGGTCAGCGTGTCGGTGTCAACGAAACCGGGTCAAACCCAATGCCGCGCAGGTCGCGCAGCCGGGCGACCAGCGCCCGCCACGGCTCCTGGGCGGCCGTCTCGCGAATCGCCGACTCGAGCGCCTCGATCCGCCGCGCGACCAGATCGAGCGTATGCAGGTAGGGGTCGAAGGCCTGCTGCTGCGCCGAGAACTGGAAGCGCTGCTCCGACAGCCACTTGCGCCGGGCGCCCCGGGGCGACTACCTCGCAGTCGACGCCGCGCTCCACGAGATACCGCTGCAGACCGAACCCCGTCGGGCCCGCCTCATAGCAGCAGCGCACCGCTGGCCAGTGGCGCAGCGCCGCTCCACCGCCTCCTCGTCGTAGGGCAGTGTCCGCTCTGCGAGCAGCTCGTCGGCGCGCACCGCCGCCAGCCGAATCGAGCGCGCGTGCACATCCAGCCCACAGCTACCGTCATAGATTCGCTCATGGTCGGTGACCTCCGTATGTGGCTCTACCGGGCCGTCCCCGGCCAACCGGACGCCGCAGCCTCGCGGGCTACGGCTCCATCCTGTCTAGCAGTTGAAGGTCGGAAACGGCTCTACCGACAGCGGAGCGACACCCAGAGGGTCTGTGCGTGTCGCGTCAACGAGCAGGCTGGCGCCGAGTTCATGAAGACGTCCACCGTCGCGCCGACGGGCGCGACGATTGAAGATCTGCCGCTGATTCGCCGCTCGTCTCGCCGCACGTGTAGGTGAGGGCGGGTCGGCGGCGTGAGCACGCTCGATAAGCTGCTCGACGTGATGAATCTTGAGGTCCCCGGCGTCGGCGCGACAGCCACGGAGACAATCCTCGAGGATTTCAGGGCGCGCAAGGTCGCCCTGGCGCTGTCGCCGGCCTGACGCGTTACTTTTCTCGCCCAGCCACGAGAAAGGGTTGGTGAACGAACCCGGCGACGCTTACCGACGCCATTCCGGCGAAGTCTTCGCGTACCTGCGCCGCCGCGTTCGAACGGATGAGTGCGCGGAGGATCTGACGCAGGAAGTCTTCGCCGACCTTATCCGGGCACTCGAGACATTCCAGCCTGGCCCAACTCCGGTTCTCGCTCTGCTCTACACCGTCGCCCGGCGCCGCTTGGTCGATACGAGAAGGCAGAGCGCACGCTTACGCATCGTCCCGCTCGTCGAGGCGAGCGCGGTGTCGCAACCGAACGAGTACGGGCCTGCTGTCGCCGAGGCGCTCCGTCGGGCGGCGCGCCGGCTTCCCGTCGGCCAGCGAGGACTGCTCGCGGCGCGCCTGATCCAGGGGCGGCCGTACCGGGAGCTCGCGGCGGAGCTTGGAGTCGGTGTTCCGGCGCTGAAGATGCGCTACGTCCGCGCGCTCGACGCGCTCCGGGTCGAGCTCGAGCGGGAGGGCATCGAGCCGTGAGCTCGCCCGTCACGACGGCGTTGACCGATCCGGAGGAGCTCGAGCTGCTCGCTCACGACCCTCGGCTGCTGGCTCTCGCGGACGCATTCGCGGCGACCCAGCGACGCCGGCCGGGGCTGCGAGCGGGGAGGAGGAGGAGGAGGAGTGCGCTCCTCGGGGGCGCCTTGGCTACCTGCGGCCTACTCGTCGCGATGCTCGCGCCGCGGGGCAGCGGCCCGTCGTTCACCGAGCGCGCCGCCGCGGCGATCGGGACCGGGTCCGTCCTCCACGTCGTGCTGGTTGCGGCACAGCCGGGCGACTCGCTCGTCAACCTCGTCTCCGGCGCCCACCGGGCGCAAACGACCGAGCGCGAGTACTGGCTCGACGCGGAGCGGGGGATCGAGCACGCGCTCGTACGCCGCGGCGGCGCACTAACCGAGGATCGGCTCGTCAACTCTGGCGGAGCTATGGTCGTGGCTCCTTCGGCGGCTGTCCATCCGGCGCTCGAAGCCTTCGTGAGGGGCTATCGCGAAGCTCTCTCGTCAGGCCGCGCACGCTCGATCGGCGGCGGCATGGTGCGAGGCGTGCGAGTCGAGTGGCTCGAATTCCGCACGGCGGGCGGCTCTCGCGAGCGCGTCGGGGTGAATCGCTCGACCTTCCGACCGGTGGTCGTCCGGTCGCTCGACGCCACCGGACGCGGCGTAGGGTGGAGGGTCGGCGACATCAGGCTGGTTCCGCTTGCGAGAGCTGACCTCAGCTTGCCCGAGCCGCGCCCGGCAGCTCCCTCGCTGGGCGGAATCGCTGACACGAGACCGCTCGCGACGGCCCCGGCGGCCGCGCTGGAGGGCGCAAGCACGCTCTGGGCTGGCCGGGGGTTTCGAGCGCTGCGGCTCGTCTCCGTCAAGCTCGACACGCTCAGAACCGCGTATCCGGCCGGCTCAGGCCGTCGCAGCCAGACCTCGCAGGGAGTTCGGCTGCTCTACGCGCCGCCCCAGAGTCACGAGCCGTACGTCGAGGTCGCGGAGGCGCGGCGCCCCGAGCTCGCCTACAGCTTCTCGGGCGGAAGAGAGACGTTCGACGGCAATCCCATACCGGCCGGGGATCTCGTCGACGTCGTCTCGCTGGGGAGGGAGACGATCGGGCAGCTCCGCGTCGGCTCGACGTACGTAACGCTTCGGGCATCCACCGAGGCCTTGCTTCTCGCTGCGGCTCGCCGCCTTCGGCCCATGCCGCGGTAAGCGCACGGAAAAATGTGACCTTTTGGCCGCTCGCACGAGAAACGGTGAACGCACTCGAAGCGAGGAGGAGACATGCAACTCAAGAGTCTTGCCGCAGCGATCGGCGCTGCGGCGCTCGGCGCCGGTCTGCTGACCGCGGCCGGCATCGCCGGAGGTTTCCCAGCTCCCGGCTCGCTGACCGCCACCGGCGGCATAGTAGGAGGGAGTTTCCCACCGGCGCCTGCCCCCTACCAACCGGGGGACCTCGTCTGGACGACGCCGCCACCGGCAACAGGTGTCGAGATCCCCGGACTGTTTCTGGCGCCGTCCAACTTTCCGGCGCCGCCCCCTCCGTACCAGCCGGGCGACAAAGTCTGGACGACGCCGCCTCCAGTTCCGACCTCGGCAACACCGGACGCGAACGACTGCCAGCGCGTGCCAGCGACCGGCTACATCAGCCACGACAACTATGCGCAGACATCCGGCGAGTACGCGAACTTCTGGAGCTGGACCGGAAGCTCGTCCAACGAGTCGTCCTCGTCGTATATCAAGAAGTCGAGCGGGACCATCGTGGCGCACGGCGCCTCCCCCGGCGGTGGCGGGTCGCAGTCGGTGGGAGCCAACATCGACTACTGGCAGGTCCAGAACGGGGGCGTGGACCCGCAGGCGTGGACCGCCTGCTATAGCGTGCAGTGACGCCCGCTCGCCGCACGGAATCGAATCCCAAACCGGAAAGCCTGGTGAGATTGTTCAGCGCCCCGTCCACGCTACGCGTCCGGGCCCGCCTGGCGCTGGTGGCTGCTGTGATCGTCGGCGCGGCGACGGCGGCTCCAATCGCCCACGCTGCCGGGCGGTCGGGCGTACGGGTGTGGCACATTCACTACCGATCGTCCGGCGGGTTTCGGCGAAACGCGTACGTCCTGCTGCCGAGCTGGTACGGCCCGCACGACCACCCTGCTCTGCCGCTCGTGATCTCACCTCACGGCCGGGGCGTCCGCGCCCGGACGAACGCGCGCCTGTGGAGTAACCTGCCGGCGCTCGGATCGTTCGCCGTGGTCAACCCGCAGGGCCAGGGTCGGGAGCTCACGCTTCTGTCCTGGGGCTACACCGGCCAGATCGCAGACCTGGCGCGTATGCCGAGCATCGTGACTCGCACGCTGCCGTGGCTGCGGATCGACCGCTCGCGCATCTATGCCTTCGGCACGAGCATGGGGGGCCAGGAGACCCTGCTTCTCCTCGCCCGCTATCCCCGCCTACTCGCGGGGGCGGCCGCGTTCGACTCGGTGACGGATATGACCCGGCGCTATTGGGACTTCTCGCGCCTTGGCTGCAACAGCCGCTGCCGGCGGGTGTGGAAGAATCCGATCGGACAGGGCATGCAGACGCTCGCGCGCTTCGAGATCGGAGGGTCGCCGAGGCGGCGCAAGCGCGCATACCTGATCAGGAGCCCGATCGAGTACGCCTGGCGGATCGCTCACTCGGGCGTTCCGCTCGAGCTCTGGTGGAGCAGGTCGGACCGCGTCGTCGTCGACCAGAAGCGCCAGTCCGAGCGGCTCCTCCGAGCCGTGCTGCGGCTCAATCCGCGGGCGCCGCTCGAGGGCTTCGTCGGCTCCTGGTGGCACTCGGCCGAGATGCGTCGCCTGCTCCGGCCGGCGCTGCTCGACTTCGGGCTCCTCCCGCCCGACTTCTACAGCCCGCTCTCGGGGATCGACGAGCGCCCGCCGCCGACCTGGCCGGACGTGTTGCGTCCGAGCCCCTGAGAGCGGCGGCGGGGGTTTGCGGATCCCTGCGGCCGCCGGCACCGGCCCTGCCGGTCAGCTTCCCTTCGAGTTGTACAGCGTCGGGAACGTCAGGTCCTTCCACGAGCCCGGCAGCTTCTTGATCGAGCCGATCTCGTACATGAAGCGGGCGAACTTCATCAGCCCGTGCGGCTTGGTGCTCCACGTCAGGGACTTGTTCGTGACGTAGCGGCGGAAGCCGTACGGCGTCGTCTTGCCGTTCGAGTCGACGGACAGGATCGAGGCAGCCCGGCCGGGCTTTTTGATCAGCAGTCGCTCGGCCACCTGAATATCGGCGTACAGCTTCTTCGCGAAGGTCGTGTGGGCGTCGTAGAACTTCTGTGTCATCACGACGCCGAGGAAGGTGTGCTTGCCGAAGAAGGTCGAGCTGTGCGCGACGACGTGCGCTCCTTTCTCCTTCTCGATGAACTGGAACGGCGGCGAGGTCATGTGCGCCTGGATCTGCCCGTTCAGCAGAGCGGCGACGCCGTCCGGATGGTCGAGCGAGACGAAAGTCGAGTCGAGCGCGTGCGCGTCGCCCAGCTTCTCCTTCGCGGCCTTCTGGAGGATCACCGCCTGGATCGACGTCGGTGCGGGCAGCGCGATCCGCTTACCCTTGAGGTCCGCAAGCGTCTTGATCTTCGGGTCCTTGGCCATCAGCCACAGGTCGCCGTCCTCGAGCGTCGTCAGGAACTTCCAACCCACGCCCCTGGCCCACCCGACGAGCAGCGGCCCGACGCCGGTGGCGCCGAGGTCGATGTCACCGGCGATCACGCCGTTCGTAATCGCCGCTCCCGAGGCGAGCACCTTCCAGTCGATTTTCGTGCCGGGGAACTGCTTCTCGATCGTGCGCTGTTGCTTGATGATGATCAGCGGCGCGTAGCCGACCCCGGGTTGGTAGGCGATGGTGAGGTGGTCCGGCGGTCCCTCGTCGCGAGCTCCGCCCGCCGCGCCGCCGACGAAGGCCGCGACGGCGACGGAGGCTACGAGCAACGGCGCGAGCGACCACCGCCAGGCTCGTCGGGTCTTCAGTCCAGGCATCGTATTCCTCCTTGATGAGCAGTTCGGGCACGGGTCATGAGACACCGCCGGTCTCGTCCGCGCGCTTCATGCCCCAGCGAACGACGGTCGATCGCTCCACCCAGACGAAGACGAGATCGAGCGCGACCCCGATCAGCGCGATCATCACGAGTCCGGCAAAGACGGCGCGTGTGTCGAGATAGAAGCGGGCGTTGTTGATGTAGTTCCCGAGCCCCCCTTTACCGCCGGCCACGCCGAAGATGAGCTCGGAGGCCACGATCGTCCGCCAGCCGAACGCCCAGGCCGTGCGGAAGCCCGAGAGCGCGTGCGGAAGCGCCGCCGGCGCCAGCACGTCGGTAACGAGGCGCAGGCCGGAGATGCCCATGTTCCGGGCAACCGCGATGATCGTCGGGTTCACCGTCTTGAAGCCGGTGCTGAGGTTGATGGCGATCGGCCAGATGACGGAGTTGGCGATCACGAACAGTAGAGCCTTCGTCGTGATCCCGAACCAGAGGATCGCAAGCGGCAGCACGGCAACCCCAGGAAGCGGGTTGAGGATCGCGGTCAAGAGCGAGAGGAGATCGTCTCCGAACTTCGAGAAGGTCGCGAACGCCGTCAACATGAGGCCGATGCCGGCTCCGATGGCGAGTCCCTCGACGAGGATCTTCAGCGTCGTCCAGGTCGCCGTCGCAAGCGTTCCGTCCTTCAGGTCGTGCCAGAACGTCTTCGACGTGTCCCAGGGGCTCGCGAACGAGAGCGCGTTCGGGTGGCGCACGCTGACGTATGCCTGCCAGGCTCCGATCAGCAGCGCGAGTAGGAGAACGCGTCGCGACCAGGCGGGCAGGCGCCCCCACGGGCTCGCGAGCCGGGGCCTGGCGGCGACGGCGACCGTCGCCGCCCCGGCGACGTCGCTAGACGAAGACCGCATCCTCGTCGACCTCCTCCCCCTGGGCGGCGAGCAGCCGGCGAAGGTGGCGTCGCATCTCGGCGTAGGCCGCTGAATCGGGCGGGCCGACGTCGCGCACATCTGCGACTTCCTCTACGGTCGAAGGCGCGTTCGCCAGCACGACGACGCGGTCGCCGACGACGAGCGCCTCGTCGATCGAGTGCGTCACGAAGAGAACGGTCACCTCGGTGCGGGCCACGATCTCGTTCAGCTCTCTCTGCAGCCGTGCGCGGGTGAGCGCGTCGAGGCTGCCGAACGGCTCGTCCATCAGCAGGATGACCGGCTCGAGCGCGAGCGCGCGTGCGATCGCGACGCGCTGCTTCATCCCGCCCGACAGCTGGTGGGGATAGCGGTCGAGCGCGCGCGAGAGGCCCGTCAACTCGAGGAACGAGCGCGCCTTCGCCTCGGCGTCCGCCCGCCGGGTGCCGTTGACCCGGAGCGGATAAGCGACGTTGCCCAGCACCGTGCGCCAGGGAAAGAGCTGATCGAACTCTTGGAAGACGACGGCGCGGTCCGGCCCCGGGCTCAGCGAGTCGCGCCCGGCCATGTGGATCGAGCCGCCCGCAAGCGGCACGAAACCGGCTATGGCCTTCAACAGGGTCGACTTCCCGCAGCCGGAGGGACCGATCAGGACGCACTTCTCCCGAGGCTCGACGCTGAAGCTGACGTCAGCGACAGCGATGTCGAAGCCCTCACGTCCCCAGTAGCCGAGCCGGACGTGGCTCACCTCCAGTAGGGACTGCCCCAGCTCGGTCCGGCCCTTCGCTGCCGCCTGCGACGCCTGGGACATGAGGCGGGAATCTACCGCTTGGCCGGGGCAAGCGCCCCTTTGCTAGCCGGGCATCGCCTCCTCGAGCGCTCGGCGCACGAGAACGGGCGCCAGGTAGCGCCGGTACTCCGCGCTCGCGAACGGGTCGCTGACCGGGTTCGTCCCCTCCGCCGCGAATTGCGAAGCCGCCGCGAAGTCCTCCCCACCGACGAGCGCCTGCTCGACAGCAGTTGCCCGGAGCGGCGTCTGCCCCATGTTCGTGAGCGAGACGGCGGCGCGGGTCACGTCGCCGTTCGAGCGCTCCACGACGACGGCCACGCCGACGATCGCCCAGTCCTGGGCCCGCGGATGGAACTTCAGGTACGACCACCCCACATCCGACAGCTTCGGCACGCGGATCTCCGTCAAGAGCTCGTCGGGCTCGAGCCCCGTCTCGAACGCGCCGTGAAAGAATTCTCCTGCCGGGATCGTCCGCTCGCCGGAGGATCCCAGTACGACGAGCTCGGCATCCAGGCAGGTCAGGACGGTCGGGATGTCCGAGGCGGGATCGCCGTGGGCGACCGAGCCCCCAACGGTGCCCATGTGCCGCACCTGAGGATCGCCGACCTCGCCCGCGGCCTTCGCGAGCAGCGGACAATGCTGCTTGACGAGGTCGTCGTGCGCGACGTCGGCGTGGCGGGCGAGCGCCCCGATCGCGATGCGATCGCCCTCCTCCCGCACGCCGTCGAGCCCGGGCAGCCGGCCGATGTCGACGAGCACCGAAGGTGTGGCGAGCCGGAGCTTCATGAACGGCAGCAGCGACTGGCCGCCGGCGAGGATCTTGGCCTCCTCGCCGTGACTCGAGAGAAGCTCGAGCGCGTGCTCGGGCGAGTCGGCGACCTCGTAGTCGAACGGGGCGGGAATCACCGGGCACCTCCCTTCGCCTCGCGGAGCGCTCGCCAGACGCGCTCCGGCGTCGCGGGCTTGTCGATCTTCGTCACGCCCTCCACGTGGAGCGCGTCCATGACGGCGTTCATCACCGCCGCGGGTGCGGCGATCGTCCCCGCCTCGCCCACGCCCTTCACGCCCATCGGGTTCGTCGTCGAAGGCGTGACCGTGCGATCGGTCTGGAACGGGGGCAGCTCCGCGGCGGAGGGAATGCGGTAGCTGTGCATCGAGCTCGTTAGCAGCGTCCCGCTCTCGTCGTAGACCGCCTCTTCGTACAGCGCCTCGGCGATCCCCTGAGCGACGCCACCGTGCACCTGACCCTCGACGATCATCGGGTTGATCACGTTGCCGACGTCGTCGACCGCAACGTACTTCAAGATCGCCGTCTCACCCGTCTCGGTGTCGATCTCGAGCGCGCAGACGTGCGCGCCGGAGGGGAACGTGAAGTTGGGCGGGTCGTAGACGGCGGTCGCCTCGAGACCCGGCTCGACACCCTCCGGCAGGCTGTGCGCCGTCCACGCGGAGAAGGCGATCTCGGGAATCGACTTCGTCTTGTCGGGCACGCCCTTCACCTGGAACTTGCCACCCGAGTAGTCGAGGTCGTCCTCGGCGACCTCCAGCTCGTGCGCTGCGATCGTCTTCGCCTTGGCGACGATCTTCTGCGCCGCGTTGAAGAGGGCGGTGCCGCCGACCGAGAGACTGCGGCTGCCGTACGTGTCCATGCCGAGCGGGGAGACCGCCGTGTCGCCGTGCAGCACCTCGACGTCGTCGAACGGGACGCCGAGCTCGTCGGCCGTGATCTGCGCCCAGGACGTGACGTGGCCCTGCCCGTGGGGAGACGTCCCCGTGACGACGGTCACCTTGCCGGTCGGGTGGCAGCGGATCGTGGCGGCGTCCCACCCTCCGGCTCCGTAGCGCAGCGCCGCCAGAACCTGCGACGGCGCGAGCCCGCACATCTCGATGTAGGTGCAGAGGCCGATTCCAAGCTGCTTCGTCTCGCCGCGCTCCCTCCGGGCCGCCTGCTCTGCCCGTAGATCCTCGTAGCCGGCGAGCTCGAGCGCCTTGTCGAGCGTGCGCCCGTAGTCACCGGAGTCGAACTGCAGGCCCGAGGCAACCTGCCTCGGCTCGTCGAAGGGCGGAATGAAGTTGAGCCGCCGAAGCTCGGCCGGGTCCTTGTTCAGCCGCCGGGCGAGGGCGTCCATGATCCGCTCGATCGCATAGGTGGCCTCCGGGCGGCCGGCGCCGCGGTAGGCGTCCGTCGGCGTCTTGTTGGTGAAGACGCCCTTGCACTCGAAGAAGTAGGCCCCCGGGTCGTAGACGCCCCCGTAGAGGAAGGCGCCGAGAATCGGGATTCCGGGCGTGACGAGCTGGAGGTAGGCGCCGAAGTCCGCGACCAGCCGTGCCCGGACGCCTAGCAGCTTGCCCTCCTCGTCGGCTGCGACCTCCATCTCCTGCGAGACGCCGCGGCCGTGGATCGTCGCCAGGTAGTTCTCCGAGCGCTCCTCGATCCACTTGACCGGGACTCGGAGCCGCCGCGCAACCGCCATGCAGATCGCCTCCTCGGCGTAGACGTTCAGCTTCGAGCCGAAGCCGCCGCCGACGTCCGGAGCGATCACGCGGAGCTTCGTCTCCGCGATCCCCATGGTGAGGCTGAGCGTGATCTTGAGGATGTGCGGGATCTGCGTCGCCGACCAGATCGTGAACTCGCCCTGGGCGGGTGCCGGCTGGACGACGACTCCTCTCGGCTCGATCGCGTTCGGGATCAGGCGCGGGTGCCAGTAGCTCTCCTTGACGACCACCGGCGCCTCGGAGAAGACGCGGTCCACCTCCTCGTTCGCGAGCGTCCACGTGTAGCACTCGTTCGAGCCGAGCTCGTCGTGGACGAGCGGCGCGCCGTCGGCGAGTGCCTCGTCGAGCGAGAGCACGTGGTCGAGCGGCTCCAGGTCGGCCTCGACCGCCTCGAGCGCGTCCTTGACGGCGGCGCGGCTCTCCGCCACGACCACCGCGACGGCGTCGCCCGCGAAGCGCGCCTTGTCCTTCGCGACCGGCCAGTGGTCCGGCATCCGCGGGTCCTCGTCGGTCGGTGTCGGGAAGCTCGTAGTCGAGATCGGCCACGCGCACGGTAGGGCGGCCGCCCACTCGTCCGCCAGGTCCTCGCCGCTCCAGGCGGCGACGACCCCCGGCAGCTCGCGCACCCGCGAGAGATCGACGCCGTTGATGCGGGCATGCGCGAACGGGCTCCGCGCGATGCCGACCCAGACCATCCCCGACAGCACGATGTTGTCGACGAAGTTGGCCTGGCCGGTCAAGAGCTCGGGGTCCTCCTTGCGCAGGACGCCCCCGCCGACGTAGCGCTCGGCCTGCTTCAGGTCCTCGGCTACCTCTGTCATCTCACCCTCCTCACGCGGCCGCCGGCGAGCCCATCTGCCGGGCCGCCTGCTGGATCGCCTTGACGATGTTGTGGTAACCGGTGCAGCGACACATGTTTCCCTCGAGCCCCGCGCGGATCTCCTCCTCGGAAAGCTCGCCGTTCTCCTGAATCAGGCCGAGCGCCGCCATGATCATTCCCGGTGTGCAGTACCCGCACTGCAGGGCATGCTGCTCGTGGAAGGCCTGCTGGAGCGGGTGCAGATCGCCGTTTCGGGCGATGCCCTCGATCGTCGTGACCTCGCGGCCGTCGGCCTGGACGGCGAGCACCGTGCACGCCTTGACCGACCTGCCGTCGAGCAGAACGGTGCAGGCGCCGCAGGTCGTCGTGTCGCACCCGACGTTCGTCCCCGTGAGGGTGAGCTGCTCGCGCAGGACGTAGACGAGCAGGTCGCGTGGCTCGACGTCCACCTCCCGGCGCGTCCCGTTGACGGTGATCTCGACCCGTCTCATCGCGGCCTCCTTTCCTTGATCCATTGTTCGAGTAGGCGGAGGGAGCGGCCGGCCGAACGCGCAAGCGCCCCCAGCGCCAGGGAGAGCCCGCCCACCGGCCGGGCCGTTCGCGGCGTCACAGGCTGAGGCCCGCGAGGTTCCGCAGGCGCGGCCTCCTCCGGTTGCGCCGTCAGCTGCTCCTGCAGACAGTCGGCAAAGCGTCCGACGAGCTGAGAGGAGACGTCCTCCACCATGCCGCGCCCGTACTGCGCCACGGTGCCCGAGAGCGTCAGGTCGGTGACGATGTCGACGTTCGTGCCGCCGTCCACCGGCGTCAGAGCCGACTCGATCGCGGCCTGGCCCGCCCCTCGCCCTCGCACCTCGCGCGCCCTCGCCGAGAGCCGCGCGCGACGCGCCGTGGAGTCGGCCTCGTCCCTTTTCACGTCGGTCGCGAAGGTGAGCCCGATCGGCCCCAGCTTGACCTTGACCTTGGCCTTCCACGTCGTCTCGTCGACGACCTCCGTCAGCTCCGCGCCCGGCATGCAGCCGATCACGCGCGGTACGTCCATCAGCAGGTCCCAAACCGTCTCCGGCGTAGCCGGAACGTGAAAGGAGCTCTCGATTCGCATCAGGCGACGGGCACTCCTCGTCCAGGCCGCGCCGTCTTGCCGTGCGCCACGGCGACGATCTCGGCGGCGATCGCGATCGCGACCTCCTCCGGACTTCGCGAGCCGATGTCGAGGCCGATCGGAGCGTGCAGGCGCCCGAGCTCGTCCTCCGACACGCCCTCTTCCGTCAGTCGTTCTGCGCGCTCCGCATTCGTGCGGCGGCTGCCCATGGCACCGACGTAGCCAGCCGAGGTGCGAAGAGCCACCTTGAGCAGCGGGATGTCGAACTTGTGGTCGTGCGTGAGCACGCAGATCGCGGTCCGCTCGTCGACAGGCGCCGCTTCGAGGAACCGGTCCGGCCAGTCGACGACGAGCTCGTCCACGTCGGGGAAGCGCTCGGGGGTCGCGAACCTCGAGCGGGCATCGCAGACCGTGACCCGGAAGCCGAGGAAGCGACCGATCCTGGCGACAGCCGCCGCGTGGTCGACGGCGCCGAAGACGTACAGGTTGGGGCGCGGCGCGAAGGAGGAGACGAAGATCTGCTCTTCGCCCTTCGTCACGAGGCCCGTCTCTCCGCGCGCGAGCAGCGCCCGGGCCTCGGACGGCACGCTTCCGTTCACCTCTTCGTCGAGGTAGAGCAATCGCTTGTCTCCAACACCCGGGCCGGACACGGGGACCGTCAGCGCGACTGGACGCTCCTCCCGGAGGGCTTCCACGAGCGGCTCGACGAGAGCATTCTCGAGCCGGTCGATGAAGATGTGGACGGTGCCGCCGCATGGCAGGCCGACCTCGAAGGCCTGGTCGTCTGCGATCCCGTAGGTGCGAAGCCGAGGCTCACCGCCGGCGAGCACCTCGCGCGCCTCCTCGTACACGGCCGGCTCGACGCAGCCGCCGGTGACCGAGCCGGCCACCTCGCCGCTCTCCGACACCGCGAGGACGGCACCGGGACCGCGCGGCGCCGAGCGCTCGATCTTGACGACCGTCGCGGTCGCGACCCGCACGCCGTCCGCAATCCAGCGCTCGAGGATGGGCAGTACGTTCCTCACGGCGACTCCTCCGAGGCTCGTGACGAGCCAGGTCCCGAGGATATACCCGCGTGCCAGTGTCCCGGAACGGGGAGACTAGGATGGGTGCGTGACCTTCGCCTCGGTGGAGGAGCTTCGGGGAGCGCTCGAGCGTGAGGCCTACCTGCCTGACGAGGGCCTTGCGACGGCTGTCTTTCTCGCCCTGGCGATGCGACGGCCACTCCTACTCGAGGGCGAGGCTGGCGTGGGCAAGACCGAGGTCGCCAAGACGCTCGCGCGCTTGCTCGGGGCGAACCTGATCCGCCTTCAGTGCTACGAGGGAATCGACGCCGGGCAAGCGCTCTACGAGTGGGATTACTCCCGGCAGCTCCTCTACGCGCGCTCGCTCCAGACGGGCGAGGTCGAGCCCGATCGGCGCGTGATGCAGCTCTACGGGCCGGAATTCCTGCTCGAGCGGCCTCTGCTCAGGGCGATCCGCGCCGGAACGAGCGCCGTGCTCCTGATCGACGAGCTCGACCGCGCCGACGACGAGTTCGAGGCTTTCCTGCTCGAGGTGCTGTCCGACTTCAGCGTCACCATCCCCGAGCTGGGCACGATCGCAGCCGACGAGCCCCCTGCGGTCGTGATCACGTCGAATCGGACCCGGGAGCTTCACGACGCACTGAAGCGCCGGTGTCTCTACCACTGGATCGACTTCCCCGAGCTCGAGCGGGAGATCGAGATCATCCGACTCCGCGCTCCGGGGGCCTCGGAGGCGCTCGCCCGTTCGGTGGCGCTCGCGGTGGAGCGGCTGCGCGCGATGGATCTGGTGAAACCGCCCGGCGCGGCGGAGGCGATCGACTGGACACAGGCGCTCGGGCTGCTGGGGGCGGACGGCCTGAACGTCGGGGCCGCGCGCGCGACACTCGGCTGGGCCGTCAAGAACCGGGAGGATCTCCGCCGGGTCTCGGACGCGCTGCCCGAGCTCCTCTCGTGACCGAGCTGCTCGCGCGACTGACCGACTTCGGCCGCAGCCTCCGGGCCTCGGGAGTCCCGGTCGGCACGGATCGAATCGCGAGCTTCTGCCGGGCTGCTGCGCTTGCTCCCGAGGAGCTCTACTGGGTGGGCCGCGCGACGCTCCTCGGCAGCCGGGAGCATGCCGAGATCTACGACCGGCTCTTCTCGAGCTTCTTCGGGACCGGTCGGGTCGATCATCCTCGCAGACCGCCGCGGCCGGGCAGCAGACCCGGCCCAGCCACGCAACGCCGCGCGGTCACGGTGGCTGAGGACCCTGGCCAGCGCGGCGGCTCGCTCGCGAGTCGCACCGAGCTCCTCCGCACCAAGAGCTTCGCGCGCTGCTCGCCGGCTGAGCTGGCGCAACTCGCCGAGCTGATGAAGCGAGTCGCGGTCACGATCCCGCGGCGGCGCTCCCGGCGGCGCGGACCCTCCGCCGCAGGAGCGCCCGACCTGCGGCGCACGCTGCGCCGCTCGTTCCGTACCGGGGGGGAGCCGCTCGAGCGCGCATGGCGTGAGCGGCGCCGGCGGCGCCGACGCCTCGTGCTCGTCCTGGACGTCTCGGGCTCGATGGCTTCCTACTCACGAGCGCTGCTCGTCTTTGCCCACGCCGCGCTGCGCGCCGACCGGCGCTTCGAGGCCTTTTGCTTCAGCACGCGCCTGACGCGTCTCACGCGCGCCCTCGACGTGGCGAGCCCAGAGGAGGCACTCGACCGCGCGGCAGCTCACGTCGTGGACTGGGACGGGGGCACGCGCATCGGAGAGGCTCTCGAGCGGCTGCTCGACGGAGCGGGACACGGCGGCGTTGCCCGCGGAGCGGTGGTCGTGATCTGCTCGGACGGCCTCGACGTGGGCGATCCAGTCCTGCTGGGGGATCAGATGGAACGCCTCTCCAGGCTCGCCTACCGCGTCGTCTGGCTCAACCCGCTGCGTGAGCACCCGCGCTACGAGCCGCTCGCCCGCGGCATGCGGGCGGCGCTCCCGCACATTGATTCCTTCGCCAGCGGCCACAACCTCGCGAGCCTCGAGGCCCTCGCGGTCGAGCTGTCAGCGCTCTAGGCAGTGCCGACCGCCCCCCGTGTTACGTTTGCGCCGTGGAGCTTCCCGTCGCCATCGGTGTCGCCGTCGGCGTGATCGTCTCGATCGTCGCCCTCTTGTTCCTGCTGGGCTTGAGCCCCGTCGGCTGAGCCGTCAGTCGCTCGAGACGGCTCGCGCGTAGAGCGCGGCCAGCGCGAGGATGATCGCGCCGTACAGCATCTGCTTGAGTGCAGGCGAGGCGTTGAGAATGGTCAGCAGCGAGTCGAGGACGGTCAGAATCAGCGCGCCGAGTATCGTCCCGCTGTAGCCGCCGGCGCCGCCGAAGATCGACGTCCCCCCGATCACGACCGCCGCGACGGAGGGGAGCAGGAACGGTCCCGCGATCGCCAGGTCGGCCGCATCGTTGAAGCCCACGAGCAGGATCCCGGCCGCCGCCGAGAGGATGCCGCAGGCTGCGTAGACGAAGAGGAGGATCTGCCACGTGCGAACGCCAGCGAGCCGGCATGCGGCCGGGTTGTCGCCGACCGCGTAGATCATGCGCCCGATCCCGCTGTAGCGCAGGCCGAGAATGATCAGCGCGGCCACAGGCGCCCAGACGAACAGGTCGTAGGGGATGTACTTGAAGAACCGCTCCGAGCCCATCTTGTTGACGAACGAAGGCACCAGCGAGGCGAAGCGGTGCTGGCTGTACACCGTTAGGAGCCCGAGCGTGACCGTCGAGATGCCGAGGGTCATGATCAACGGGTTCACGCGGAACACGGCGACGCCCGAGCCGTTGACGACCCCGACGCCGAGGCCGACCCCGAGCGCGATCAGGATGGCGACGAGCGACCCGTGTGCCCCGTAGCTCGAGATCATGAAGGCAGCCGCCGTCGCGGTCGTCGCGACGGAGAGGTCGACCCCGCCGGTCAGCATCACGAGCGTCTGCCCCGCCGAGAGCAGCCCCAGGACGGCCGCGAACAGCAAGGTCGTCGACACCTGCGCCAGAGTGAGGAACGGCCGGCCCTCCTGCGCCCGGTTGATGATGTCGGTCGCGACGAAGAGCGCGACGAAGACGAACGTCAAGGCGATGGCGGGGTTGTCGCCGAGCAGACGTCGCCCCTGCCGGAAGCGGCTGTCCGGGGCGGCGACCTGCGGAGGCGTCTCCGGGTGGGCGGTCGTCTCGGAGCTCATTGCCTTCTCTGGCGAATCGCGAGCCCGCCGATCATCACGACGAGCACGATCAGCGTGCCCTGGATCACCTGCGCCCAGTTCTGATCGACCCCCTTGATGATGAGGGTCGTCTTCACCAGCGTGAGCACGAATGCGGCCGCGAGCGGTCCGATCAGCCCGCCCACACCCCCAGCGAGCGAGACACCGCCGAGCACCACCGCCGCGACGCTGTTCAGGGTGTAGATGTCACCCGAGTGCGCATCACCGAGCCCCGAGGCAGCGGTCAGCGCCAGGCCTCCGAGGGCGGAGAAGCATCCTCCGAGCGCATACGCGCCGATGCGGGTCGCGGCGACGTTGATGCCGCTCAGGTATGCGGCCCCTCTGTTGGAGCCCACGGCGTAGAGCGCGAGCCCGGGTCGCACCCGCCTGATCGTCAGCCAGAGCAGCGCATATGCGACGACCACGATCGGGAGCGCCTTGGGCAACCACTTGGTGCCCACCGTGTCGAGGGTGACGAGGTTCTGGTACTTCAACGGCGTTCCGCCGCCCGGCACCTCGAGCACGGCGAGCGCCACCCCCGCCCACACGAACAGCATCGCGAGCGTCACAATGATGTCCGCGACCCGCGTCACGACGATCACCGCGCCGGTCAGCGCTCCGGCGACGGCGCCGCCGAGCACGATCAGGAGCGAGAAGAGCAGTGCCTCGCGGAAGCTCATGTGCACCATGTACTTCGCGGCGACGACGTTCGCCACGCTCATCAGCGAGCCGACCGAGAGGTCGATACCGCCCGAGATGATGACGGCGGCCTGACCCATCGCCGCGAACGCGAAGGGCAGAGCGTCGATCGCGAGCGACTGCACGTCGAACGGGCCCCACGGGAGGTTCGTGCTCGATCGCCAGTACAGGGCGAGGACGAGCAGGAGCATGTACACGCCGATCGTCCAGCCGTGGCGGCGCGCGAAGCGCCGTAGGTCGAAGCCCCGACGCTCGCGCTCGACCGTTGCAGTCGTGGAGGTCACGCTGCCGCCTGCTCGGGCACGAGGCCGTGCATGGCGCGGAGCAGCGAGGCCTCGTCCGCGGCAGCGCCCGGCAGCTCGGCCGTGAGCTGACCGCCGTAGAGCGTGAGCACCCGGTCGCAGACGAGCGGGAACTCGGCGAGCTCCGAGCTGAAGAACAGGATCGCCGCACCGTCGTCGGCCAGGCGGCGCAGCAGACCGTAGATCTGACGCTTCGTCCCGACGTCGATTCCGCGGGTCGGATCGAAGCAGAGCAGCGTTTGGAAGCCGGACGCCAGCCAGCGGGCGATCGTCACCTTCTGCTGGTTGCCGCCCGAGAGCCGACGCACCTGCCTGGCGGCGCGGGTATCGATCTGCAGGCTGTCGATCGCGTCTCCGACGCGGCGGCGCTCGTCACGGAGGTGGATCGGGCCCCAGCGCTGAAACCGGTTGTAGCGCGGCGCCGCAATGTTCTCGCGCACCGAGCGCTGGGGCAGGAGCGCCAGCAGCCGGTCGGCCGGCACCAGCACCGCACCGGCCCGGATGGCGTCGTAGGGGTGCCGCGCCCGCAGCGGCCGTCCCCCGACGCGCACCTCGCCGGCGTCGGCGCGCCGTTGTCCGGAGAGAACCCCGAAGAGGTCGTCCTGACCCTGCGCCTCGAGCGCGGCGATCCCGAGTACCTCGCCCGGCCGGAGCGTGAACGAGACTCCGTCGATCCGCGACGCACGTAGATCGGCTACCTCGAGTGCCGCCGGTCGCTTCTCCATCTCGGCCGTGGACGCGGGTGCGGCGTCGACGTCCAGCTGGATGGCGCGCGCCTCGGCCGCCGCCGCCTCGGGCCCGAGCATGTACTCGACGATTTTCCGCTCGCCCCCCTCGGTAGGCACGAGAGTTCCGACGTCTCGCCCGTCGCGCAATACGGTCGCGCGGTCGCAGGTGGCGATCACCTCGGCCAGCCGGTGGGTGATGAACAGCACCGACCGCCCCCGCTCACGCCAGTTCCGCATCACGTGAACGACGCGCTCGGCGAGATCCGACGGGAGTGCCGCCGTGATCTCGTCGAGTAGGAGCAGCTGCGGATCGCGCGTGAGCGCCCGCGCCAGGTCGATCATGCGCAGGAGCGGGAGCGGGACGTCGCCGGCCAGCTCCGAGAAGTCGACGTCCAGATCCATCGCCCTCAGCTCTCGGCGCACCGCGGTAACCGAGGCGCGCGTTAGGCGAAGGTTCTGGGAGATGGTCAGATCCGGAACGAGCGCGGGATCCTGGAAGACCGGGGCGAGCCCGATCCGGGCGGCCCGCGCTGGTGACGAGACCGAGACCGCTTTGCCGCCCACCTCCACGCGCCCACGGTCGGGGCGAAGGACGCCGGTGAGGATCTTGACGAGGGTGCTCTTGCCCGCGCCGTTCGCGCCGAGCAGTGCGTGAACCTCGCCGGCGTCGACCTTCAGGTTGGCCGAGCGCAGGGCGACGACCGGGCCGAACTCCTTAGCGACGTCGCGTGCTTCGAGGAGGCTCATACGACTCGAGGCCCATCCTACGCGGGCGCGGAATCCACGAGGGGGCGCCGACGCGGCGCCCCCTCGTGCGGTGTCCAGCCCGGACTACTTGCAGGCAAAGAGCTGCTTGGGCGTGTACGTCGTCCAGGGCTTGATCGTGAGCCGTGCGCTGTACGTGGCCGGGCGGCTCGGGGAGTAGTTCGCGTTGATCTGCTTCTTGCCGAACGCGGTCTTGTTGTCCCAGACCTCCGGCTTCAGCTTGACCCACTTCGGGACCGACTGGCCATTCAGCAGCTTGAGAGCCATCGAGGCACCGACGCCGCCGATCGTGGCCGGATTCGTGACGGCGGCGGCATGCCAGCCCGGGGTCGTCTTCAGGTACTTCAGGAACTGGTTCGTGTCGGCGCCCACGATCGGCACGAGCTTCTTGTGCGCCGTCTTGAACGCGTTGTACACCGTGTAGTCGATGCCGGACGTCCACACGCCGTCTATCGCGGTGCCCGAGTTCAGCAGGTCGAGCATCTGCTTGCCGGCGTTGGCGAACTGCCACTGCGTAAAGGTCGACTTGACGACCTTGATGTTCGGGTACTTCTTCAGGGCCTGCTGGAAGCCCGTGTGGCGATCCGTGTCGGCCGGCACGCCCGGGATCCCTCGCATCTCGACGACGTTGCCGTGACCGCCGAGCGTCTTGAACAGCCAGGCGGCGCCGAGACGCCCGTAGGCCACCTGGTCATTCGTGGCGTTGTAGGCCTGAGGGGCCGTTACGCGCTGGTCGACCGAGACGACCTTGATCCCTCGTGCTGCGGCCTGCGCGATCGAGCCGTTCAGCGCCTTCGGGCTCGACGGGTTGATGATGATCGCGTTGGCACCGGCGGAGATGAGGCTGCGGATGTCCGCGTTCTGCTCGGCGGGCCCGCCGTTGCGGTTCGCGACGATCACCTTGTTGCCCCCTGCCGCCTTGGCCTGGGCTCTGATCGAGCAGATCATCTCCTCGCGCCAGCCGTTGCCGACGAGGGTGTTCGAGACGCCCAGGGTGAACGTCTTCTTCTGGGCGGACGGGTTGGCCGAGGCCGTAGCGACGGCTGTGATGACCACGATCGCGGCGACGGCGAGCGCCGCAAGGGCGGCTAGGCCGCCGCGACCGCGGAGAGAAGGTACTGACATGTAGCTCCTTTCGTGAACGGTGAACCCCTGTCGCACCCGGACCGACCGGGTGCCGCTTCCCGACTACTCCTGGAAGGCTCCCCCCTTTCCCTTGGACGAGCCGTTGCGCGACCGAAGCGTCCCGAAGACGCGCCGAGCGTACTCCGCGTAGGCGGCGTCGAACAGCCGCTGCGACGACTCGGGCCCGACGATGCTCGGGCTCGTGAGCACGGGCGGCATCGCGCCTCGCCCGACGAGCAGCTCGGCCGTTCGCACTTTGACCGCGTTTGCGAGAGTGACCGCGGCGAGCGTCGAGCCCGGCCCGACGGGCGAGTCGAGCCCATCGATCTCGACCATCGCGTCCCCCGGCGGCGTACCGAGATCGAGCACGATGTCGGCGTGGTCGAGCAGGCGAGTGCCCGACGAGTGCAGCGGGTTGCCGGCCCGCGACTGCGCGACCGACGTGACGGCGATCACCTTCAGGCCGCGCTCCCGCGCTCCCATCGCCATCTCGATCGAGACGGCGGTCAGCCCACTCGCGCTGAACACCATCATCACGTCCGTCGGCTCCAGCTCGAAGTTCGAGAGGATCGCCTCGGCGAGGCCCTCGACCCGCTCGATGAACATCGCCTGCCGCTGCCCGTTGGCTCCGACCACCTGGGTGTGGAACGTCATCGAGAGCTCGACGATCGGATGAAAGCCGGGAAACGACCCGTATCGCGGGAACATCTCCTCGACCGGGATCCGCGAGTGGCCGGTGCCGAACAGGTGAACGAGGCCGTCCCCCGCGATCGCCTCGGCGCAAAGCATGCTCGCCCGCTCAAGCTCGCCGGACTGCGTCCGCTCGATGCGGTCGAGCAGCGCGAGTGCCGCCCCGAGGAAGCGGGGTTGGATCCTGGTCGCGAGTGGTGTAGAGTCCTCCGTCACTGAACCTGTCTAGACGATTAGACAGGTGAGACGCTACTGTGATTAGCTTGCGCCGTCAAGAAGCTCCGGAAACCTGCCCCTCGAGTGGGGCGACGGCGTCCGAGACCTGGAAGGAGCGCTGAGTGACGACGGGCCACAGGGTGACGATGCTCGGGACGGGTCTCATCGGCCTCTTCTATACCCAGACCTTGCACGGGCAGCGAAACCGCGACGGCGTGCACGTCATCTACTCGCGCTCCGAGCAGCGGGCGCGGGCCTTCGCGGCGGACAACGGCGTGGAGAACTGGTCGACCGACCTCGAGGAGGCGATCGCTCACCCCGAGACGGACACGGTCGTGATCGGCCTGCCCAATCAGCTCCACGAGGAGGCGGTCGAGCTCGCCGTCCGGCACCGCAAGGCGATCCTGTGCACGAAGCCACTCGCCCGAACGGCGGAGGAGGCGAAGCGCATGCTCGACACGGTCGAGCGCGCGGGGCTCTTCGGGGGCTACCTGGAGGATCTCTGCTACACGCCGAAGACGCTGAAGGCAATCGGAATGATCGAAGCCGGGCAGCTGGGCGACGTGACGTGGGCGCGCTCGCGCGAGACGCACCCTGGCCCGCACAGCGCGTGGTTCTGGGACTCGAAGCAGGCGGGCGGCGGCGCAATTGTCGATCTCGGCTGCCACTGCATCGAGATCATCCGGAGCTTCGTCGGCAAGCAGAACCGCCCCGTCGAGGTGATGTGCTGGACTGACACGCTCGTCCACCCGATCGAAGCCGAGGACAACGGAATCGCGCTGATCCGCTTCGAGAGTGGAGCGATCGGGCAGTTCGAGGTCAGCTGGACCTTTCGGGGCGGTATGGACCTCCGCGACGAGGTCGCGGGTACCGAAGGCACGCTCTGGCTCAACCACTTCTTGCGGACCGGGTTCGAGGCCTTCACCTCCGGCGAGGGCGGCGGCTACGTGGCCGAGAAGTCCGAGACCCAGAGCGGCTGGCTCTTCCCGGTCGGCGACGAGGTGGCTGAGCTCGGCTACGTCGATATGTTCACGGACATGTTCGACTCGATGGATCAGGGCCGGCAGCCGCGGGAGTCGTTCTACGAGGGGTACGTCGTGAACGCGATCATGGACGCCTGCTACCGCTCGGCCGAGTCACGGGCCTGGGAGCCGGTACAGCTCGACGACTGGCGAGGCGAGGGCGTCGCGCGGATCTCGCGCAGCACGCGAGAGCACGACGGCATGACGGTGATCAAGGAGGAGAAGATGCCGGATGGCCGCGTGAAGCTGATCCTGAAAGACGAGGCGAAGGGTGAGTTCGTCGACGTCGTCACGGCCGGAGAGCCGGTCGAGGCGGCGTAGCCCCACCGAGAGCATGACAGCGCCGACAACCTCCGTCCGAGCCAGCTTCGTCCCGCGTTACTACGAGATCGAGCAGTCGCTCCGCGCGCGGATCGCCCCGATGCGGCCCGGCGAGCCGCTGCCCTCCGACGCGGAGCTGTGCGAGGAGTTCGGCGTCAGCCGCATGACGGCGCGGAACGCCGTCCATCAGCTCAAGCTCGAGGGGCTCGTGCGGCGGGTTCCCGGTCGTGGCACCTTCGTGGCCGAGCGCTCGACGCACAGGCAGGCCGGCAAGCTCGTCTCCTTCTCCGAGGAGATGAGGCGCCGCGGCGTCGAGGCGCACTCCCGGATCGTCGACTACGGCCTCCGAGAGCCGAGCGCCGAAGAGGCCCACACGCTCGGGTTGGGCCCGGACGAGCGCGTGGTGTCGCTGGCCCGCGTCCGGATCGGCGGAAAGCTCGCGATTGCGCTCGAGCAAGCCGTACTGCCGGCGGCCTGCGCTCGGGCGCTGGACGGGGTCGACCTGGAGCATGCGTCGCTGCACGAGCGGCTCGTGGCGGCGGGCTGGATCCCGACCGCCGGGCGAGGCACGCTTCGGGCGGAGCCGGCCGGAGCACGCGACGCCAAGCTGCTCGACGTCCGGCGCGGCTCGCCGCTCCTCGTCGAGCAGCGGTTGATCCTCGACCAGCACGAGCAGCCGCTCGAGGTGAGCGAGACGCGGTACGCAGCCGAGCACTACTGGCTCGACGTCGAGTTCGGGGTCGAGCTTCCCTCCCCCCCGATCACCGCGCTGAGCGACTGATCGTCACGGCGGGCGGTCGCCAGGTACGCGTCCGCCCAGCCAGGATTGTCGGGATCGAAGCCGCGAGCGCGGGCAAGAGAGATCGCGAGCGCGAGCGCGGCGGGAAACGTGCTCAAGGCGACCAGACGAGCGTCGTAGTCGCGCGTGCGAGGCGTGCGCAGGACCCGCGCGCCGCGTGCCGCACAGATGCGCTCGGCGTCCTCGGCGAGCAGGTCGCGTGCCGCCGGCAGGCTGACCACGAGATGGCCCGGCGCGAGTGCGTACATCGAGGACGTCGCGGCCTCGCGGGTCTCCACCCCCTCAGCCGGGATTCCCGCTACCTCTTTCAGCAGGAGGGCGGCCTCGAGCGCCGCCGACCAGCCAGGCCCCGAGCCGAACGCGACGGCGGCGGAAGGGAGCTCGATCTCCGACTCGCGCGCCCAGCGCGTGGCCTCCGCAAGCTCTCGGTCGAGCGCATCGGGAAGCGCTGCGACGGCCTGCGCGAGCCGCTCGTCGGCGCTCACCTCGGCCCAGACGGCGAGTAGCGCCGCCACGGCGCCACAGTAGCCCTGTGTGTGCGTAAGTGCGCACTGCGTCTCGACGCGGACGAGCGCCGACACGGCGGCGGCGCGCCCGAGGGTCGAGTCGAGGTGGGCGGTGACGAGCGCGAAGGGCTCGGGAGCATCGCGCTCGACCGCCTCGAGCACGTCTCGGAACTCGCCTGACGACGAAAGCGCGAGCATCACATCACCCTTGCGCCAGCGGAACGAGCCCGTGGCGAGGAGCCCTCCCGGGATCGCGACGACCTCGACCGGCGCGGGCGCTGCAAGCGACGCCAGCCAGAGTGCGTGGCCGGCGTAGAACGAGGCGCCGTTGCCGGTCACGACGATGCGACGCGTCGTCGGCGCGGTCAGCAGGCGGCCGACGCCCTCGAACCCGTCGGCACGCTGCAGCGTGTCGGCGACCGTCGACGGGATCCGCCTCGCCTCGCTCCAGAGCAGGGTCTCCCGGGCCGCCACCCGCGGCACGGTAACGGCGCGCGACTCTATGCGCCACGAGCGCGTGACCATCGCCAGTCTTCGGGGCGCTTGCACAGGCCTGCACGGACCGGGTTGTCCAGCACGTACGCGCATGCCGCCTCGAGATGTAGCTCGCTCTCGATCGCCCGCGCGGCGAATCGCTCCCCGAACAGGTGTCCCCAGCGGCCGTGCCGACTGTTGAACCTCTGCGCGTACATGCCGTTCATGCGGTGGAGGCCGGCGGACAGGTTCGGTCGAGCGCACTCGAGGATCACGTGGTAGTGGTTGCCCATGAGACAGAAGGCGTGGCAGCACCAGGCGTGCCGGCTGACTGCGGCCGAGAGGAGACCGAGAAAGGCCACCCGGTCCTCGTCGTCGACGAAGATCAGGCAGCGCGCGACTCCTCGCGCGGTGACGTGGTACACCCCGTCGGGAAGCTGCGATCGCGGGTAGCGTGCCATGCGGACACGGTAGGCAGCGTCCGGGGCGGCCGCCTGCATCGCGACTCTTTCGTCACGCGATTGGCACAGTTCGACGCGCCCGCTCGGGACCGGTCCTGGGGACAGTCCCCTGGGACCGCGAATAGGCACCGTGCGTGGCGGCCGCCTGCATCGCGACTCTTTCGTCACGCCATTGGCACAGTCGACGCGACCGCTCGGGACCGATCCTGGGGACAGTCCCTGGACCGATCAGGTCCCTGGACCCGATCCGCCTGGACCGGTCCGGCGACTGTCCCCGGACGCGCCAGGCCCCAGGTCGTTCTCCGGCGTGTCGGCGGCGCTCGGTCGACCCGAAAACCACTCGCGAGCGCGGTCGCTCGCCTCGGTCTACACGAGCAGCGGGCGCAGGGTATTTCGCGCCAGCACGAAGCCCCGCTTCACCAGCTCCTCTTCTCCCTCGAAGTGCCGATCCTCGTGCTCGACCGAGACGACGTGGTCGTACCCAACAGCGTAGAGCGCCGCGACGAAGCGGTCGAACCGCACTTCGCCGAGGCCCGGTAGGCGCGGCACCTGCCAGCCGATCCCTGCCGAGAGCGTGCCGTTGCGATACAAGCCGTCGCGCCGGAGCTCGAGATCCTTGGCATGGACGTGGAAAATCCGCTCGGCGAACTCGGAGACCGCCCGCTCGTAGTCGATCATCAGCCAGACGAGGTGCGACGGGTCGAGGTTGAGGCCGAAGTTTTCGGCCGGAATCGCTTCGAACATCTCCTCCCAGATCGCCGGCGCATACGCGAGGTTGTTGCCGCCGGGCCACTCGTCGTAGGTGAAGATCATGGGGCAGTTCTCGATCGCGATCCGCACGCCTCGCTCGCCCGCGTAGTCCACGAGCGGGGGCCAGATCTTCCGGAACCGCTTCAGATTCTCCGGCAGTGGCCGGTCCTTGTCGTTGCCGACGAACGTGCCGACGATGGAGACGCCGAGCCGCTCCGCCGCGTCGATCACCTTGCGCAGATGCCCGTTGAACGCCTCGCGCTGGGCGTCGTCGGGATGAAGGTTGTTCGGGTAGTAGGCAAGCGAGGAGATCTCGAGCCCGTGGCGCGAGATCGTCTCGCGGACGGCATCGGCATCGAACGAGTCCACGTCGATGTGCGACACCCCCGCGTAGCGCCGCTTCTCCCCGCCTCCCGCCGGCCAGCACGCCACCTCCAGCATCTCGAACCCCGCCCCCGCGCTCCACTCCGCGACCTCCTCGAGCGAGAGCCCGCCGAACGCCGCCGTCAGCAATCCGAGCTTCACCTCTCACGCACCTCCACCCATCCTTCGGTGCGATTCGAGAGCGCTACGGCGTCTCCGAGAACGTTCTCCCAGTGGCCGTCTCGGAAGCTGGGAAAGTCCGGCTCGTCGGGCATCCCGCCCGCCTCCACGGCCGCGTAGACCGCCCGGTACAGCTCCTTGAAGGTCTCGCCGAAGCCCTCGGAATGCCCAGCCGGCAAGCCCGTGCGCGCTGCAACCTCCGGCTCGAGCAGGGCGGGGTTTCGCAGCACGGTCTCGTTGGCACGGTCGCGGTGGCCGAGCCACAGCTCCTCCGGCCGCTCCGAATCCCACGCGAGCGCGCCATCCGAGCCGTCCACCTCCAGCCGGAGCGCGTTCTTGCGCCCTGCGCTCACCTGCGAGACGACGAGCGACCCTCGCGCCCCGCCCTCGAGCCGCAGCAGGATGTGCGCGAAGTCCTCGGTCTGCATTGGCGCATCGACCCGCTCCACGTCGGTGACGCCCGAGAACGTCTCGACCTCGCCGAGCGGCCTCCGCCGCACCGGGATCGCAGTCCGCAGGTCGGCGAACACCTCCTCGACCCGCAGCCCGCCGACGAACTGCCCGAGATCGAGCCAGTGCGAGCCGATATCGCCGACAGCGCGCAGCTCGCCCCCCCGGTCCGGCTCGAGGCGCCAGTTCCAGTCGGTCGGCCGGTGGAGCCAGTCCTGCAGATAGCCGCCGTGTAGGTTCCAGACCTCGCCGAGCGCCCCTGCCCGCACGAGCGCCCGCGCCTGCTGCGCCTGCGCATAGAAGCGGATGTTGAAGTTCGTGCAGTGCACGAGGCCGCTTCCCTGGGCGAGCTCGAGCAGCTCGCCCGACTCCGCCGACGTGAGCGCGAGCGGCTTCTCGCAGACCACGTGCTTGCCGGCCGCGAGAGCTGCCTTCACCTGCGGGTAGTGCAGGGAGTTGGGCGTCGTCAGATGGACGACGTCGACTCGCCTGTCGGCGAGCATCGCGTCGAAGCTCTCGAACGGCTCGGGCAGCCCCGGCTTCGCGCGCGCGCGGTCCGGGCTCGAGCCCACCACACCGACGACCTCGATCCCCAGACGGCGCAGCGCCTCGACGTGGACGACGCCGATGAAGCCGGTTCCGACGACGGCGGCTCGCACGTCGCGGAATCTACTGGCTCGAAGGAGAGACGGCGCTGACGAGCTCGCGCGCCGCCGTCTCGACGTCGTCCGCGCCCACGAGCGAGCCGCCGGCGCCCACGGCCACCGCGCCGGCGCGCAGGAATTCCGCCGCGTTGCCGGCGTCGACACCGCCGGTCGCCAGCAGCTCGACCCCTGCGAGCGGGATGAGCAGATCGTGGACGTACCGCGGACCGAGCCGTCCGGCCGGGAAGAGCTTGACGAGCGAGGCCCCAGCCCGCCTGGCCGCTTCCACCTCCGTCGGTGTCAACGCGCCCGCAATGGCTGGTGTCTCCCGCAGCAGGCACTGCGCAAGGATCTCCGGGCGGAACACGGGCGAGACGCACGCCTCGGCTCCGGCCTCCACGGCCCGATCCACCTCGCCGGGCTCGAGAACCGTCCCGGCGAGGACCGTGACGTCGCCTCGCTCGCGCAAGCTCGCGATGCTCCGGTACGCGCCCGCGGAGTCGAGCGTGACCTCAACCACCCGAATCCCGCCTGCGAAGAGGGCGTCGACGACGCGCTCGACGTGCCCGACGTGACGCAGGACCGCCACGACCCGCTCCGCCCGGATCCGGTCGAGTGCGCTCATCTGAGCGGTACACTACATATATGAGCAGCACCGCAGAGAAGTCGCACGTGGCTCGCCTCTACTTCCTCCGCGGTCTCACGAAGCAGGAGATCGGCAAGCTGCTCGGCGTTTCCCGCTTTCGAGTCGCCCGCCTGCTCGACGAGGCACGTGCGGACGGAACCGTGCGGATCGAGATCGCGGACGAGGCGCCCCAGGCCGACGAGACGGCGCGCGAGCTCGAGCAGGCCTATTCCATCGAGCTGGCGGTCGTCGTCCCCGGCGAGGGCGACATCCCACGGGCGGCTGCCGCATGGCTTCCCCAGCTCATCAGCGGCGACGACGTGGTTGGCGTCGCCTGGGGCGCGACCCTCGCCGCGATCGTCGAGGGGCTGCCTCGGCTCGACCTCGGCGTTCCGGTCGTGCAGGTCTGCGGCGCGTTCCCCGACCTCGAGACCGGCTCGCGGCCATCGGAGGTCGCCTTCGAGCTGGCCGAGCGGCTCGGGGGACCGCTGTTTCCGCTCCCTGCGCCCGCGTTCGCCAGCCCGGAGGCACGCGCCGATTTGCTGCGAAACGAGGCTGTCCGCCCCACGGTCGAGCTCTTCGAGCGTGTCACGGTCGCCCTCGTGGGAATCGGCGCACGGCCCCCGGCCGGGCACATCCTCGTCCATCACTTCGACGTGCAGGGGAACGTGCTCGCAGCCGATTCTCTCGCGCTCGCCCTCTCGCTCGAAGGCCTGCGAAGAGTTCCACGCGTCGTTGCCGCAGCCGGGGGCAAGAGGAAGCGGCGAGCGGTACTGGGCGCGCTTCGCTCCGGTCTCGTCGACGTTCTCGTCACCGACGAGGCGAACGCACGCTACGCACTCGGGCGGGCATGAAAGGCAAGGTCGCGCTCGTGACGGGCGCGGCCGGCGGCATCGGGGGCGCCGTAGTGCGGGCATTCGAGGAAGCCGGCGCGTTGGTGATCGGGATCGACCGCGAGCAGGCCGATCTCACGCGCGCGAATGAGGTCGAGGCCCTGTTCGAGGCGACGGCCCGAGAGCACGGCCGCCTCGACGTGGTCTTCAACGGGGCGGGAATCAGCGGCCGTCGCTTCGGCGACGGCCCGGTCGACCGCTGTACGGAGGAGGGGTGGGACACCGTTCTCGAAGCGAACCTGAAGAGCGTCTTCCTGTGCTGCAAGTACGCCGTCCCCCTGCTCCTCGAAAACGGTGGCGGCTCGATCGTCAACCTCACCTCGGTTCTCGGCCTCGTCGGCGGCGACGAGGACTTCGCGACCCATGCCTACGCGGCGAGCAAGGGCGGGATCATCTCGCTGACGCGCGCGATCGCGGTCACGTACGCCGCACGGCACATCCGCTGCAACGCGATCGCGCCCGGGCTGATCGCAACGCCCATGAGCGCCCGGGCGCAGAACGATCCCGGTGTCGTCTCGCGCCTCGCGGACCTGCAGCCGCTGACGGGCGACTTCGGACGGCCCGAGGACATCGCAGCCGCCGCTCTCTACCTCGCGGGGGATGGCTCGAGCTTCGTGACCGGCATCGTGCTGCCGGTGGACGGCGGCTGGACCGCGCGCTAGCCGGTGGGTTCGTCTACGCAGTGGCCGGTTGAAGCTCTGCCTTCCGCACCTTGAAGTCCTCGAGGATCGTCGCGGTCGCGGTCGCGCCGATCCGTGTCACTCCGACGTTCATCACCTCGAGCAGGGCATCGAGCGTCCGCACACCGCCGGCCGCCTTCACCTCGATGCCCGGCGAGACGCTCGCGCGCATCAGCTTCAGATCGGCGATGGTCGAGCCTGTCGGAGCAAAGCCGGTCGAGGTCTTGACGAACGCGGCTCCGGCCTCCTCGGTCAGCCGGCAGGCGCGCACCTTCTGCTCGTCGTCGAGGTAGGCGTTCTCGAAGATCACCTTCACGATCGCCCGGCTGCCGCAGGCCTGGACGACGGCACTGATGTCCGCCAGCACCTCGGCGTCGCGCCCGGACCGGAGCCGGCCGATACTCAGCACCATGTCGATCTCGCGCGCACCCTGTTCGAGCGCCCGCTCGGTCTCGAAGACCTTCGCTTCGGTCAGCGAGCTGCCGTGCGGGAAGCCGACGACCGTTCCGACGAGGACATCGGATCCGCTGAGGATCTCCGCCGCGATCGGCACGTCGACAGGCCGTACCGACGCAGAGGCGACGCTGTAGCGGCGAGCGAGCCGACAGCCGTCCGTAACGGTCTCCACGTCCAGCTCGGGCCGGAGCAGCGAGTGGTCGATCGTCTTTGCGACATCGCCGTAGGAGAGGGTCTCGACAGAAAGAGCTCCAGGCGGCATACCTGTGCGAGCATAACCACCGAAGTGGCCGCCCGCCCCCTGCGCACGACCGTCATCGGCAGCTACCCGTTCCCGGGCTGGCTCGAGTACGCGGGCGACCACCTCGACGAGTTCGGGCCGGACGACCTCGCGGAACTGCAGGAGGATGCCGTCATCGCGGCTGTTCACGACCAGGTGGCCGCCGGGCTCGACGTCATCTCCGACGGCGAGCAGACTCGCCTCGACTTCAATCTCTCGTTCTACGGCTACCTCGAAGGAATCGAGATCAGCGCCGTTCCTAGGCGCCACTTCGGCCCGCCGGGCCACGACCAGCGCGACCGGCACCGCGTCGTCGGTGAGCTCACCGCGCCCGGGGGCCTGGGCACCGTCGCAGAGCTCGAGCGGCTGCGCCGCGTCGCACCCCCGGGCCCTGCGCTGAAGGTCAGCGTCCCCGGCCCGTACACCTTGAGCGGCCGCCTCGTGCCGAACGAGCGCTACGCCGACCGCTGGGCACTAACGGAGGCGCTGCTCCCGTTCGTGCGGAGCGAGCTGGTCGCGCTCGTCGAGGCGGGCGCCGAGGAGATTGCGGTCGACGAGCCCTCTATGAGCTGCTACGCCCACCGTGAGGATCCTGGCCGGTTCGTCGACATCTTCAACCGCACGGTCGAGCCCGTCGTCGGCCGGGCCCGACTCTCCACCCATCTCTGCTTCGGCAACTACAGAGGGCGCGCCGTCGGCCCCCGCCGCTACGCGCCGATGTTCCCCTCCTTTCTCGGCCTGGACGCCGACGAGATCCACGTCGAGATGGCGAGCCGCGAGCTGGCCGAGAGCGAGGTCGTTGGTCAGATCGCCGACCGGAAGCATGTCGCGGTCGGGGTAATCGACGTCAAGAGCTACTACGTCGAGCCGCCCGAGGCGGTGGCCGAGCGCGTCCGGCACTTTGTCCGTCTCGCGCCCCCCGAGCGGCTCTCGTTCTCGACCGACTGCGGCCTGAGCCAGACGGCTCGCTGGGCCGCTCGAGCCAAGCTCGCGAACCTCTGCGCCGGCGTGGCGCTCGTGCGCGAGGAGCTCGGCGTGTGATCGAGCCTGCGCTCTCGGGTGACACCTTCCTGGCAGACGTCGAGGCGGCGCGGGCGGAGGACGGGCTCCAGCTCTGGTGGCTCGGGCAGAGCGGCTTCCTGGTCGCCGTCCGGGGAAGCGCGCTCCTGCTCGATCCGTACCTCTCCGACTCGCTGACGCGGAAGTACGCGGACACCGAGCGGCCACACGAGCGGCTGACCGCGCGTGTCGTCGCACCGGAGCGGCTCGCCTTCGTCGACGCCGTGACGACGAGCCACAACCACACCGACCACCTCGACGCGGAGACGCTGATTCCGCTGCTCGAGGCGAACACGGAGCTGGCGATCGTCGCCCCCGAGGCAAACCGGGCGTTCGTGGCCGAGCGCCTCGGGGTCGAGCCCGAACGGCTCCTCGGGGCGGACGACGAGGTCACCGTCGAGGTGGCCGGGTTCACGATCACCGGAATTCCGGCGGCCCACGAGGCGCTCGAGCGCGACGATCTCGGCCGCTGCCGCTATCTCGGCTACGTCGTCGCGGTTGGCGGCTGGACCGTCTTTCACAGCGGCGACACGGTGCTCTACGAGGGGATGGCGGCGCGCCTGCGGCCCTACGGGATCGACGTCGCGCTCCTGCCGATCAACGGACGCGAGCAGCGTCGCGGTGTCGCCGGGAACCTCGACGGCAGTGAGGCCGCCCTCCTCGCGCACGAGATCGGCGCACGCCTCGCCGTCCCCTGCCACTACGACATGTTTCGGTTCAACACCGCCTCCCCGGACTCGTTCGCCCGCGAATGTCGCCGGCTTGGCCAGCCCTACCGGATCGTGCGGGCGGGCGAGCGCCTCACGGTCGCTTGCAGGGCACGCTGGTAAGCTCGGCGCCTTCCATGCTGATCCCGCGCGCAATCGCCTACCTCGACCCGGGCTCGGGCAGCATGATCGTCCAGCTCGTCGCCGGCGGCACCGCCGCCGTCGCCGTCACGGCCAAGTTGTACTGGCGGCGATTTCTTCGCGTTCTCGGGATCCGCAAGGACGAGCACGAGCCTCCGACGTCGTAGTGCCGCGCGTCGCTCCGGCGGACGCGCTCCAGGCTGAGCCCGCCTCGTTTCGCGACCCACGGAGCCGCGTCTTCGAGGCGGACGGCCAGATTCTCCGGGCCCTGACAGAGGAAGGCCTGGCGGACTGGAATGCGCTCAGCGCCCCCACTCTCGCTCGAGACCTGACCGCCGCCGGCAAGCTGATTCCGACCGAGCGCGTCGCCGACGGCGATCCGCTGCTGCGCCGCCTCCCGGCCGGGTACGCCGCCCTGCTGCGGCACGAGCGCGTGCCCTTCGTCTCGTATCCGTACGAGTGGAGCTTCGGGATGCTTCGGGACGCCGCCCTGCTGCAGCTCGACCTCGTCGAGGCCGCTCTCGGCGAGGGTCTGATCCTGAAGGACTCATCGCCCTACAACGTGCAGTGGCGCGGCGTCAGCCCCGTGTTCGTCGACGTCGGCTCCTTCGAGCACCTCGTCCAGGGGGAGCCCTGGATCGGCTACCGGCAGTTCTGCATGCTGTACCTGTACCCGCTCATGCTCCAGGCCTTCAGGGGAGTCGAATTCAACGCCTGGCTGCGCGGCTCGCTCGAGGGGATCCCGCCCGGCCAGTTCCGGCCCGTCCTCTCGGTGGGCGACCTGTTTCGACCGGGCGTCTTCACGCACGTCGTTCTGCACGCGAGGCTCGACCGGCGGCGAGCCGGGCGCTCCGCCGAGGTCAAGGCCGAGCTCCGCGCGGCCGGGTGGAAGAGCGAGCTGATCCGGGCCAACGTCCGCCGCCTCAGGAAGACCGTCTCGCGCCTCGAGTGGCGCCCGCGCGGCCCCGGCTGGACGCGTTACCCGGAGGATCGGCCCTACACGGATGCCGCCGCAGCTTCGAAGGACGCCTTCGTGGCGAACGTCGCCGGCATGAGGCGCTGGCGGTCCATCTGGGACCTCGGCTGTAACGACGCCCGATTCGCACGGATCGCGGCGGGCCACGCCGACCACGTCCTGGCGGTCGACTCTGACCCGGGCGTCGTCGAGCAGGTCTACCGCGAGCTCGCGCGCGAAGGCGAACGGCGCATCCTGCCGCTCGTGATCGACCTCGCCGACCCCTCGCCCGGGCTCGGCTGGCGGGGCGTCGAGCGGAAGGCTCTGGACGAGCGCGGCTCACCGGATCTCGTCCTCTGCCTCGCCTTGCTCCACCACCTCGTGATCAGCGCCAACCTCCCCTTGCCCGAGGTCGTCGCCTGGCTGCGGAGTCTGGGCGCTCCGCTGCTCGTCGAGTTCGCGGACCGTGACGATCCCATGGTTCAGCGCCTGCTCGCGGCCAAACGCGCGGATACGCACGCCGATTACCGTCTGGAGGCCTTCGAGGAGGAGCTCCGGGCGGGCTTCCGGATCGAGCGTCGGGAGCGGCTCGATCCGGGGACGCGCACACTCTTTTTCGCGACGCCGGCGTGAACCATCAGCCGCCGGGGGCCGGCCCGCGGCGCCGACATCAGCTGGGCCGCGACGCGCTGCATCTGGGTGCGCTGACGAGCTTCACCGTCGCCCAGCCGGTCCTCGGCGACCTCTCCAAGTCCCCGGAATTCTTCCTCTTGCACGAGTCGGGCCGACGCGAGATCGTGCTCTTCGCGATCCTGCTGGTTCTCGCGCCGCCGGCCGTCCTCGCCCTCGTCGAGCTTGCCGCGAGCGTTGCCGGCGAGAAGGTGCGGCAGGCCGTCCATCTGCTCCTCGTCGCTCTTCTCACTGCGCTCTTCGCCTGGCAGGTGCTGCGCGGGCACGGCCTTGCACTGCGCCTGGCGCCCATCGCGCTCGGGATCCTCGCCGCCGCGGCGTATGCACGCACCGCGGCCGCGCGACTGGTCCTCACCGTCCTGTCACCCGCTCCGCTCCTCTTCGTCGTGCTGTTTCTGTTCTTCTCGCCGCTCGGGCGCCTGACTCTGGGCGACGGCTCTGGCGCCGCGGGCCCCGAGGCGAGCCCGAAGGCTTCAGTCGTCTTTCTCCTCTTCGACGAGCTGCCCGAGGCCGCGCTCGAGACGTCGGGACACCGAATCGATGCCGTCCAGTACCCGAGCTTCGCGGCGCTCGCGCGCGAGGCGACCTGGTACCGAAACGATACGACCGTCCACGACTACACGATCCACGCCGTGCCGGCGCTCCTCACCGGCGACGTGCCGGACAACCACGACCTGCCGAGCACCGTCGACCTTCCTCGCAACCTCTTCACGCTCTTCGGCCGGAGCTACGAGCTCCGGGTGTTCGAGAACTTCGAGCTCTGTCCGGCACGCCTGTGTCCCCGAACGTCGCTTGGACGGCGGCTCGCCTGGCTGCTCTCCGACGGCTTCGAGAACGTCTCGAGTACGCCGTTCGGCCTCGGCCGCCGGTTTGCCTTCCAGCTGGAGCAACACCTCGGCCTGCACCGGCGCGAGGATCGCGTCCTGCATTTTGGGGCGTTCGTACGCGCCCTCGCGCCCGGCAAGCGGCCCGTGCTCGTGTTCGACCATACGCTACTGCCGCACGCGAGCTGGGAGTACCTCCCGTCCGGGCAGAAGTACGAGCACGGCAGCAATGTCCCCGGCCTCCTCCGGGGCCGCTGGTCGAAAGACCGATGGCTGGCCGTCCAGGCCGAAGGTCGGTTTCTCCTGCAGCTCCGGCTCGTCGATCGGCTCCTGGGCGACGTGCTCGCCGGGCTCCGACGCTCGGGCCTGTACGACCGCTCGCTCCTCATAGTGACCGCCGACCACGGAGGAAGCTTCCGGCCGGGCGAACTGCGGCGCGACGCATCGCCGGGAAACATCGGAGAGATCGCCCCCGTCCCGCTCTTCGTCAAGCTGCCCCGCCAGCGGACGGGTCGAATCGACGACTCGCACGTCCGCAGCATCGACGTCCTGCCGACCATCGCCCAGGTCGCCGGAATCGAGCTCCCGTGGAAGATCGACGGACGCTCGCTCCTGGGCGAGCAGCGACGCGACAATCTGACAGAGACGATCCGCAAGCAGGCAGGCGGCAGCCTCACCGTCCCGGCCAGCTCCATCTTCCGCGGCCGCGACCGAGCCGTCGCCGCGCGTATCGCAGTTTTCGCCGAGGGTCGCCGGGCCCGCATCTTCGGCCCCGGGCCGCACTCCGAGCTGGTGGGGCGAGCCGCCTCATCGTTGCGGGTCTCGGCCGGCCGGCTCCGCCTCCAGACCGACCAGCTCGGCATGTTCCGCAACGTCGACCCAAGCGCCCGCATCGTGCCCACCTACCTGAGAGCGAGGATCTCAGGACCGGCCACGGCCCGCGCCCGGGACATCGCGGTCGCGGTGAACGGCCGGATCGCGGCGACTGCCCGCTCGTGGGCCGGACCCCACGGGCGCGTGTTCTCCGCCGAGCTACCGCTCCTGTCGCTACGGCGCGGTCGCAACGAGGTACGGGTCTTCAGGATCGTCGGGACGGCAGCGCTCGAGCGGATCGAGCCCTGATGCCTCGAGGCGCGCGTGGCTCAGCGCCCCCGTCCCGCCTTCGGCCCGCCGCTGAGAGCAGCGTGAGCCGGGGCTGGAAATCCCCGCCGGCTGCGGCCCCGGGAGGTCGCCCCGGCTCAACTGATGAATAGAGACGAGAATAAAGATGAAATGTTGCCCGAGCTCGGCCCGATCCATCCGGAGCGCGAGATCAATCATCTAGCCTGAGTCGACCGTGCTGAAGGAGAGTCTCTCCAATCTGCTCGAGGGTCGCGATCTGTCGCGCGCGCAGGCGCGCGCGGCGATGGACACGGTCATGCGCGGAGAAGCCACACCTGCCCAGATCGGAGCCCTGCTCGTCGCCCTGCGGCTCAAGGGCGAGACGGCTGAGGAGATCACGGGCTGCGCCGAAGCCATGCGGCAACATGTGATTCCGGTGACGCCGGAGCGCCGCGACCTCGTGGACACGGCCGGCACCGGTGGAGACGGCGCCCAGACGATCAACATCTCGACCGCCGCCGCGCTCGTCGCCGCCGCGGCAGGCGCTGGCGTCGCGAAGCACGGGAACCGGGCCGCCTCGTCCCGGACCGGCGCAGCCGACGTGCTCGAGGCGCTCGGCTTCGAGCTGGACCAGCCGCCGGCGCGCATCGCCCAGTCGATCGACGAGCTCGGGTTCGGCTTCATGTTCGCGCAGCTTCACCACCCCGCGATGCGCCACGCGGCGCCGGTACGGCGCGAGCTCGGCGTGCCGACCGTCTTCAACATCCTGGGACCGCTCACGAACCCGGCCGGCGCGCGGGCCCAGGTCGTCGGTGTCTACGCGCCCGACCTCGTCCCGACGATCGCCGAGGTGCTGCTCCAGCTCGGCGCGAGCCGCGCGTTCGTCGTCCACGGCGCCGGCGGGATCGACGAGCTCTCGCCGGCCGGGCCAAACCTCGTGTGCGAGGTCGTCGACGGCTCGGTGCGCCGTCGCGAGATCGATCCGCTCGAGCTCGGTATCCCGCGCTGCTCGCCCAGCGAGCTCCGCGGCGGCAGCGCGCAGGAGAACGCCGAGGCCATCCGCCGAGTACTCGCGGGAGGCGACGGCGGGCGGCGGAGCGCGATTCTGCTCAATGCGGCCGGGGCGATCGCCGCGGCCGGGCGCGCAGAGGATCTTCGAGAGGGACTCGAGGCCGCCCGCGAGGCGATCGACTCGGGCGCGGCGGCCGCGCGGCTCGAGGCCCTCGTCGAGTTCTCACACCCGAAGGCCGTAGCCTGATGGGCCGGTTCAGGGACGCCTTGGCACGGCCCGGGCTGACGGCGATCGCAGAGGTGAAGCGACGCTCGCCCTCCGCGGGAGACCTCCGGCCGGACGCCGATCCCGCTCTGCTTGCCGCCGAGTTCGAGCGCAACGGCGCGGCAGCCGTATCGATCCTCGTGGACGCACGGTTCGGCGGGTCGCTCGGCGACCTGCGCGCCGCGCGGGCGGCGGCGCGCGTCCCGCTCCTCGCGAAGGGCTTCTTCACGAGCGAGTCCGACCTCGACGAGGTGCGCCGGGCCGGCGCGGACGCGGCCCTCTTGATCCTCGGCGACCTCGACGACGGGCAGGCGGCGGCTCTGCTGGCCCATGCGACCTCGCTCGGCCTCGACACGCTCGTCGAGGCTCACACCGGGGAGGAGCTCGAGCGCGCGACCCGGCTCGGCGCCGACCCGATCGGCATCAACGCGCGAGACCTGACCACGTTCCGCATCGACCGTCGCTTGCAGCTCGAGCTCGTCGCCCGGTCTCCGCGCGACCGGGTCGTCGTGGCCGAGAGCGGAATCTCCTCCCGGGCCCAGGCGGCCGAGGCGGAGCTCGCCGGCGCCGACGCGATCCTCGTCGGCTCGGTACTCATGCGGGCGCCCTCCCCGGGAACGGCTCTCTCGGAGCTGCGCAGACGCCCGCTCGTCAAGGTCTGCGGCCTGACGAGGCTCGAGGACGTGGAGGTCGCAGCCGAGGCCGGCGCCGACCTCGCCGGCTTTATTTTGGCGGCGGAGAGCCCGCGCCGGGCGGACGATGTACTGCCGGTGCCCGAGACGATGCTTTCGGTCGCGGTCTTGGTCGGCGAGGAGCGGGAGGTCGATGCCGATCTCGTTCAGCTCTACGCGCGCGAGAACGGTCACCGCAGCCGGGACGCCGTGCTCCTGCGAGCCGGAGACGAGGTGGCTCGTGTCGTCGACCGGCCCTGGCAGCAGCTGAGCACGGAGCACCTCGATCGCGCTCGCACGACTGCCGGTCGCGTCATGCTGGCCGGCGGCCTCTCCCCCGAGAACGTGGCGGAGGCGATCGCCGCCGCCGAGCCCTGGGCCGTCGACGCTGCGTCCAGCCTCGAGACGAGCCCCGGGATCAAGGATCACGACCGCGTCCGCGCCTTCGTGGCGGCGGCCCGCCGATGAAGACCGAGCCGGGCCTCTACGGGCCCTACGGGGGCCGTTACGTGCCCGAGACGCTGATCCCGGCGCTCGACGAGCTCGAGCGAGGCTGGCGCGACGCGCTCGCCGACTCGGACTACGCTGCCGAGCTCCACTCGCTCGGGGCGCGCTACGCCGGCCGTCCCACCCCGCTGACGCTCGCCACACGGTTCGCGCCGGGCAAGCGGGTGTACCTCAAGCGGGAGGACCTCCTGCACACCGGGGCGCACAAGCTGAACAACGCGCTGGGCCAGGCGATCCTCGCCCGGCGGCTTGGCAAGCGACGAATCGTCGCCGAGACCGGAGCGGGCCAGCACGGTGTCGCGACCGCCACGGTCTGCGCCCGCTTCGGCCTCGAGTGCGTCGTCTACATGGGCTCAGAGGACATGCGCCGCCAGCGGCCGAACCTCGAGCGGATGGGTCTCCTCGGCGCGGAGGTGCGCCCGGTCGAGTTCGGCACGCGCACCCTGAAGGAGGCGACGAGCGAGGCGATTCGCGACTGGATCACGAACGTGGAGACCACGCACTACCTGATCGGCTCCTGCGTGGGCCCGCATCCCTACCCCGAGATCGTCCGGGAGCTCCAGTCCGTGCTCGGCAAGGAAGCACGTGAGCAAGTCCTCGCCGAGGAGGGCCGCCTGCCCGAGGTGGCGATCGCCTGCGTCGGCGGCGGCTCGAACGCGATCGGCCTGTTCGCCGGCTTCCTGGCAGATGCGGAGGTGCGGCTGATCGGCGTCGAGGCCCAGGGCGCGGCCAGCCTGGGCGGCGGACGGCCCGGCGTCCTGCACGGGGCGCGCTCCTCGCTCCTCGCGGACGACGACGGCCAGGTGCTGGACGCGCACTCGATCTCGGCTGGGCTCGATTACCCGGGGGTCGGCCCTGAGCACGCCTTTCTGCGCGACTCCGGCCGAGCCGAGTACGTGGGAGCCACGGACGAGGAGGCTCTCGCGGCCTTCCGCCGGCTTGCACGGACCGAGGGAATCATCCCGGCTCTCGAGCCCGCCCACGCGCTCGCCCGCACGTCCGAGCTCGACGCCGAGCTGGTCGTCGTCTGCCTGTCCGGGCGAGGGGACAAGGACCTCGCCGAGGTCATGGCCCATTGAAGATCGAGTTTCCACCCGACGGGCTCCGCCGGGACGAGCTCCACCTGCGCCCGCCGGAGCTCGAGGACGCCGAGACGCTCCATCGGGCCTTCAACGACGACGGGATCCTCGTGCCGGGCGACTTCCCGTTCGACGCTCCGACACTCGACAGCGTGCGTGAGATGATCGGCGAGCAGCTGCCGGCGGCGCTCGAGTCGGGGACGCTCGTCCCTCTCGTCACGGTCGACGAGGCGAGCGGCCGCATCCTGGGCGGCGCCGCCCTGCACCGCGTCGACCGGGAGCGCTCGATCGGCGAGATCGGCTATTGGCTCCTGCCGGAGGCGCGTGGCCACGGCGTCGCAACGCGGGTGGCGCGGATCGTCGCCGAGTGGGGCTTCGACCTCGGACTCCAGCGAATCGAGGCGATGACGCTGCCCGAGAACACCGCCTCGCAGCGCGTGCTCGAGCGGGCGGGCTTCACCCGCGAAGGCGTGCTCCGCTCGCTGCCGCGCCAGCGCGGCGGTCGCGGCGACATGATCCTGTTCTCGCTTCTTCCGGGCGAATGAGCGCGCACACCCGCCTCGTCGTCTATCTCATGTGCGAGCCGGAGACGCCGGAGCTCGCCGAGGCAGCCGTGGACGGAGGGGCCGACCTCGTCGAGCTCGGCTTCCCGTTCTCGGACCCGCTCGCCGAGGGACCGGTAATCCGGCAAGCTTCCGAACGCGCACTCGCCCGCGGGATGCGGACGAAGGCCTGCCTGGACTGCCTCGCAGAGGTACGTGAGCGCGTCGACGTCCCGATCCTGCCGATGACCTACGCGGCCTTGCTCGAGGCGTACGGCTACGAGCGGTTCGTCGCCGATGCGCGCGAGGCAGGCGCGAGCTCGTTCATCCTCGTCGACCTCCCGCTGGAGCAGCACCCGGAGCTCCGCCGCGTACAGCTCGTCGCGCCCACGTCGACGTACGAGCGGATTCGCCTCGCCGCCGAGCGCAGCGACGGCTGGCTGTACATCGTCTCGGTGACCGGGACGACCGGAGCGCGCGACCGTCTGTCGGCCGCGCTCGAGCCGCTGATCCGCCGGGTTCGGACCGCCACGGATCTTCCGCTCTACGCCGGTTTCGGAATCGCGACGCCCGAGCAGGCGCGCGAGGCGGCGAGCCTCGCGGACGGGGTCGTCGTCGGCACCCGCGCCGTGCAGGTCGCCGAGGCGGAGGGTGCGCCCGGCCTTCGAGCCTACGTCGCCACCTTGCGGCAAGCCCTCGATAGCGATTAATCCGCCCTTAACACCGGCCGCGGGGTCCTCACGGGATCTGCGTCTACCGCCGGGTTTCTTCGGAAAACCTGTCCCCCGAACGGGCGCGGCCGACCCGTCCACAGCCAGCGACCGCGAACCGTCACACAGAAAGGGCCGAATGTCCCCCGGGCGACCAGCCGAACCGTCAAAAACCCGTACCGGTCGCCCGGGGGAAAGGAGTATCTCAATGTCCGAGCTACTTACGCTCGAGGAGATGGATCGCGACGGCGCGATCCAGGAGCAGGTCGCCGATCTCGCTGGAGACACGCGGGCAGGCTTCCTGCGCAAGGCCGTGGTTGGTGGAGGCGCAATGCTTGGGGGAGGCGCGCTGCTCGGCGGTCTTCCGTCGATCGCAGGTGCCAGCGCGGGAGTCGCGAAGAGCGACGTCGCGATCCTGAACTTCGCGCTGACGCTCGAGTACCTGGAGGCCGAGTTCTACACCCAGGCCGTCGCAGGTGGCAAGCTGCAGGGGAACGTGGCGGAGTTCGCCAAGGTGGTCAAGAGCCACGAGGTCGCGCATGTCGCGTTCCTGAAGAGCGCCCTCGGCCGTGCCGCCGTTGCGAAGCCGAAGTTCGACTTCAAGGGCGCGACCACGAACGAGGCAGCGTTCAAGAAGACGGCGCAGGTCCTCGAGGACACCGGCGTCGCCGCGTACCTCGGCCAGGTCGGCAACATCAAGTCGAAGAAGATCCTGGGCGCGGCGGGCTCGATCCTGCCCGTCGAGGCACGGCACGCCGGCTGGATCCGCAACATCAACGGCGTCTCCGGCGCTCCGAAGGCCTTCGAGGGCGCGCGCACGAAGGCGCAGATCCTCGCCGCAGTCAAGGGCACTGGCTTCATCGTCGGCTAGCTGATTCGGGAGCGATCGGGACCCGGCGACTCGGGTCCCGATCGCCCCGCTTTCCCGAAAGGAGAACACATGCCAGGTTTCATTGGTTTCCCCGAGCTTCTGCTGCTCGGACTCGTCGTTCTACTCGTCTTCGGGCCGAAGAGGCTTCCCGAGATGGGTCGCTCGATGGGCCGCGGGCTGAGAGAGTTCAAGACCTCGATCACGGGCGACAAGGACGAGGTAGACGTGAGCAACTTTGCCGTGCCGGCAGAGCTCGTGCACAACGAGGAGCCCGTGGCCGTCCCGATCCGCCCGACGCGGCAGACCGCCGCCTAGCGGATGCTGCGCACGAAGCGCCTGGGGCACGGCCAGCGAGCGGATCTCGTCGATCACCTCGGCGAGCTCCGCTCGCGGCTCGTCATCTCGCTGCTAGCGGTGGCGGCCGGCTTCACCGTCGGCTACGTCTTTCACGGGCGCCTGCTGGAGTGGCTGAACGCACCGCTGCCCCCCGAGCACCGGCGGCCGATCACGCTCGGGATCGCCGAGCCCTTCACGACCTCGCTGAAGGTCAGCCTCTTCGCCGGTTTCGCGCTCGCGCTGCCCGTGATCGTGTGGCAGCTGTGGGGCTTCCTCGCGCCCGCCATGCAGAAGGGCATGCAGCGCGCGCTCGTCGCGCTCGTCGTCTCGGCGAGCGCCCTGTTCGCGGGCGGGCTCGCCTTCGGCTATGTGGTGGCGCTGCCGGCGGCCGTCCATTTCCTGACGAGCTACGACTCCTCCTCGTACAACATCCAGGTGCGAGCGAGCAATTACTACTCGTTCGCCCTGACCGTGCTCGTCGCGGTCGGGCTCGTGTTCGAGCTGCCGATCTTCGTGCTCGGGCTGGTGCGCCTGGGCGTGACGTCCTCCACGCGCCTGCGCCGGAACCGGCGCATCGGCTACGTCGCCGTCGCGGCGGTGGCCGTCGCCCTTCCCGGTGTGGATCCGGTCACGACGGTCTTCGAGATGGTCCCGCTGATGGTGCTGTTCGAGGCGTCGATCTGGCTCTCGGTGCTGTTCGAGCGCCGCTGGGCAGCCGCCGTGGCGACTCCCGCGCTCGAGCTGTAGAGACGGACATCCGACCGCTCACGCGACCGCGTGATGCTCGCCCGGCTGGCGCAGGCGCTCGTGCGGATCGTCCGGTTACGAGCCGTCGCGTAGCATCGCCTGTCGCAGCGCATCCCTCAGGTCGCCGTAGCACGTCTCGACCTCGGGAACAAACCCCTTGTCGCGAAGTTGCTGGGCATATTCCACTTGTGACTCGCCGCGTCGCCGTCCTCATTTGTGACCACGTCCCACTGAAACAGAGTCCCTGGCATCTCGAGCTCTCGACGTCGTTCCCACGCTTACGGAACTGGCCGTCTGCCACCACCGCGACGAAATCGACATCGCTGATCTCGTCAGCTCGGCCTGACGCGAACGAGCCGAGAAGCATCAGACCGTCGAACTCCGGCATCTCTGCCAAACGCTCGCCTACGTGGACAATGATCGGCCACTGGCGCAGCCGTTCCGCCTGCGCGCGAGTCGACCAGTCAGCGATGAGAAGAGGCACGTTCGACCGTCATGGCTCGTTCCGCCAATCGTTTCGCCCATCACCCTAGTCGAGTCAGCCCGTTCCGAGGACAAGCGCGAACCGCATGGCGCGCAGTCGCAGGGGTTTGCTTGCGCCGGAGATAGGCTAGGCATACCTGATGTCGGCAGGAACTGACGTCCTTCCGCCGCGCTATGACAACTGCGAGCGAATCGGCCGCGGGGGCATGGGCGACATCTATCTCGCCCACGACCGCCAGCTCAGCCGCAAGGTTGCGATCAAGGTCCTGGCCGATCGGTTCGCGAGCGATCCCGACGTCCGCGAGCGCTTCAAGCGCGAGGCGCTGACGGCCGCCCGCCTCTCGGGCCACCCGCACATCGTCGCGATCTTCGACGTCGGCGAGTGGAACGACCGGCCCCACATCGTCATGGAGTACCTCGCCGGTGGAACCGTCGCCGACCGCGTTCGCGCCGGCGAGGTTCCCTTTGGCGATGCGCTCGACTGGCTCGACCAGGCGGCGGACGCGCTCGACGATGCCCACCGGGCTGGGATCGTGCACCGTGACGTCAAGCCCGCAAACCTGCTCTTCGACGCGCGCGACGAGCTGAACGTGGCCGATTTCGGCATCGCACGTGTGCTCGATCAGACGACGCTCGGGATGACGTCCCCGGGAACGATCCTCGGTACCTCGGGCTACATCTCCCCCGAGCAGGCGAGCGGCGACGAGGCCACCGCGGCGAGCGACCTCTACTCGCTCGGCGTCGTCGCGTTCGAGCTCTTGACCGGCGGCCGCCCGTTCCAGCGCCGCTCGGCCACGGCCGAGGCGGCCGCGCACATCCACGAGCCGGTGCCGCTTGCCACCGACCGCCGGCCGGAGCTCGTGACGGAAGTCGACGACGTCTTCGAGCGTGTGCTCGCGAAGGATCCCGCGCACCGTCAGGCCACAGCAGGCGAGCTCGTCGCAGACCTGCGGGCGGCGGTCGAGGCAGGAGAGCAGCAGACCCGGGCGATCCGCCTCCCGGCGGCCCCCACCCAGACGGTCGCCCCGGCCGCGCCTCCCCCTCGAGGACGCGGCGGCTGGCTCCTCCCCGTGCTTGTCGGCTTGCTCCTCCTGGGGGGCGGGGCCGGCGCCGCCGCTCTCCTCAAGGGCGGAGGCGACAAGAAGCAGGCCGTCGTGACGAGGACGGTGCAATCCGTTCGAACGAGGCGTGTGACCGCCCAGGGCACGACGATCACGCAGCCGACGACCGTAAGCCGGACGATCACCGCGACGGCGAACCCTCCGGCGCCGCCCCCACCCGTAACGCCTTCCGCGACCACCACGGGCACGAGCACGACCACGCCTCCTCCGCCGACGGGGAGCACGCCGTCGGCGAACGAGGCGATCCGGCTCACCGACCAGGCGAAGAACGCAAACAACGCGGGCGACTACGCGACGGGCCTCAGCCTGGGCCTGAGGGCCGTTCAGGGCCTCTCGGGCTCCGGGGCTCTGTACCAGGCTTATGCCGACTACAACTACGCGGTGAGCCTGCTCCACATGGGACAGTGCGCGCAGGCCGTCAGCTACTTCAACAGCTCGGAACAGATCCAGGGTCGTCGTGCCGAGATCGACCGTGACCGGAAGCTCGCGCAGAAGTGCGCAGGCGGCAAGAGCGGCGGCAAGGGGCAGGGGAAGGTGAAGCCCGCAGGCGCCGAGTGATCAGTGCGGGCCGGCGTGACGGCCGGGCGGCTCGGCGGCCCGCGTCTCGACATGGATCTCGGGATGCTCCCTCGGTGTCCGCATGCCCCCCTCGAGCTCGAAGATCCACCAGTCTCGACCCATGACCGGAACCGCGACGTTGTAGACGGGCACCGAGCCGAGTAAGCCTTCGAATGTGCCCGCGTGAGCGTGGCCGTGCAGCACGAGGTCGGGCTCGTGCCGCTCGATCGGCCGGGCCAAGCGATCGCTGCCGAGGAACGACCAGATGGTTCGCCGCTCGCCCTCGAGCGTCGACTGAGCGGGGGAGTAGTGGAGGAGCACGAGGCGGAGCTGGCAGGCCTCGATCGCCTCGAGCCCGCGCCCGAGGGCGTCGACCTCCGCCGAGGTCTCCGCGTAGACCTGCCGCAGAAGCGGCTCGCCAAAGTCGGGCAGGTCGGAGTCGGGAAAGCCGCCGACGAACCCCTTCGTACCGACGACCCCCACCGTCGTACCGCGGATCTCACAGGTCCGCCAGTCACGCTCGAGCACCTTGACGCCCGCCGAGGCGATCACGTCGACGACCTCCTCCCGCCGGTTCGCGTGCCAGTCGTGGTTGCCGAGAACAGCGAAGATCGGAACGTGGAGCCCGCGCACGGCGTCGGCCAGGACCTGGGCCTGCTCGGGCTCGCCCTGTGCTGTCAGGTCGCCCGCGAGCAAGACGAGGTCGACGTCCCCGCGCAGCGCCGCGAAGGCGGCCTCGATGCGAGGGCGCTCCGCCAGCGAGCAGTGGATGTCGCCGGCCGCCGCGATTCGAACCGAGTTGGCGTTCATCGTCGGCCGCGATTAAAGCCGATCGGGGCCGGGTAGCCGCTCGGCGTGGCAGCTGACGAACAGCCTACTTCCGACCTGATCCAGACGATGCGAAAGACGGCGGCCGCGATGCGCGAGAATGACGTGCCCTTCCTGCTCGGCGGTGGCCTGGCCGCGGCGGCGCGCGGGGGGCAGGAGTCGAAGCACGACGTCGACTTCTTGCTGAAGCAGGAGGACGCCGAGCGAGCGCTCGAGGTGCTCGAGAACGCCGGCTTCCGGCCCGAGCGGCCGCCCGAGGACTGGCTCTTCAAAGCCTGGAACGGTGAGGTCTTCGTCGACCTGATCTTCCGGACGTCGGCCGGTCCGGTCTCGGACGAGATGTTCGAGCGGGCCGACGAGATCGAGGTCTACGCCGTTCGAATGAAAGTGGCCTCGCTCGAGGACGTGATGGTGACGAAGCTGATGGCACTCGACGAGCAGGATCTTGATTTGCGCGGCTCACTCGAGATCGCCAGGCCGTTGCGCGAGCAGATCGACTGGAGGCACGTGCGCGAGCGCACGAAGGAGTCGCCGTATGCGCGCGCCTTCTTCTTCCTCGCGGAAGAGCTGGAGATCGTCAAAGGCGCTTAAAATCGAGCAAGACGCAAGATGCGGGCCGCACCGCTCCCAACGACGCGTTGGGCGCTCCGGCGTCGTCGCGCGGCGCGTAGACCTTATTCAAGAGCGGAATGGGGGGAAGTTCGTTCCGCGCCCTCTTCAACCGCGTCTGGCAACCAACTACGCGCGCAGCCGCACCTCTGCCGGGCCGTACCAGGTACGCGATCCGTCTAGGTTGAGGACCTGCACCCGGTAACGAAGCGGCGGCCCCGGGGTGGGGTGCCCGCCAGTCGAGGTAAGAATAGGAGCGACCGGCACTCGTCTTCGCAGCGATCAGCTTCGAGTTCGCACGCACCCGGTATCCGTTGCGCTCGCGGTAGACGTTGAAGCCGAGGGTGTCCACCTACGAGGCGGTACGCCAAGTGACGAGCACGCCTTCACGCGTGCGACGCGCTGCAAACGAGCGGAACGTGACGGCGGTCACAGCCGGGCAAGAGCCCGCCGTGATCGGCACGCAATCGCTGCCGGCGGAGCCGAGCACGCCTTCCCAGCCGCTGTGTGCGATCAGCGAAGGCGAGAAGCGGCCTGCCCCGCCGCCGGCGGATACTTAGACCTTCATCGTCAACCTCTCAGAAGGCACCGAGGAAATTCGCTGCCTGCGCTGAAACGTCTCATGCGGGCCGCGCCGCTCGCAAGACGGGCGGCGAGCTCGTCGGTCCGGCTGGGGAGTGCTGTCGCGCGGCGAGAACAGGCTCGCCCGGTGGGTCGATATGGATAGGCGCGGCCGCGCAGCCACTGGTCCGCGTGCTGACCATGCCGCCCTTCGAACACAGTCGCACGCTTCCCCGCGCTCTCGACACGGGTCACGTGCAATGCGCGGAAGCCGAGCGTGAAGCCGTGACTTGGCCGAAGCGGCCGGAAGTCGCGGTTCACGAGAAAGCAGGCGATGCTAACCCTGCGGCCACGGTGCAGCCGAGGCTCGTGCCGGAGAAGCCGTAGCGGGCCGTGGGCTTTGCTCTTCGCGAGTCCGACTCGTGGGGTCTTGGCAGCTCGCCTTTCTTCGCCGTACGGTGCGCAACGGTCGTAGCGCTGCGCCAGGAGCGTGAGCCGTCGACGCCGACTACCTGCAGCCAGTAGCGAGACGGTGCCTTGTCTTTCCGGAGCCGGTGGCGCAAGGCGTACGCAGCGCCCTGCGTGCGTCCGCGGCTCGCCACCAGTGAGGGGTTGACGCGCACGCGCCTGCCGCGGATCACCGCGTAGACGTTGAAACCGAGCACGTCGAACTCGGAGGCGGTGCGCCAGCGAAGCAGCACGCCGCTTCGGTCGCGCGTGGCGGTGAACGAGCGCAGCGTCACGGGTGTGGGGGACGCGACGGTCGTGTAGGCGGTCGCCTCGCCGAGCACGATGATGTCGTCCGGGAAACTGAGGATCGTGTACTGGGCCTGGAGCGTGTTCGTGATCACCGTTCCGCTTGCAACAGCGGCGCCGACGTTCACGACGAGCGTGACCGTGACGGGGACGACCGGCGTGCCGAGCTTGCACGTGACGAAGGTGAGGGTCGGGTCGAGTCCGCAGGTCGGCAGGCCGGGCGTGACCGACACGAATGAGGTCCCCGTCGGTATCGCGTCCCGCAGGCTGAAGTGGGAATCGGGCCCGTCCGGGGTGACGGTGATGGTGTAGGTGATATTGCCGCCGGGCGCGACGGGGTCCGGGGCGTCCGTCTTCGTGATCGTTGCGGCCCGACCGGTTCCCGCCACGGCGAGAGCGACGAAGGCGCTTGCGACCAGCATCACGATCGGGTGAGGGGCGTCGAGGCACATCTCCAACTTCCTTTCCGTAGCCGGCCTCACGATGCCCTTAGCTTCGACTGCGACTGGATCACTTCAGAAGAGCGCGGCGACCAAGGCATGCGGCGAGGCGAAGTCGATTTTCGGGGAGGTCGAGTCGCTACCGGTCCCCACCAGTTGCGCGAGCCGTCCAGATTGACTACCTGCAGCCAGTAGCTGAGGCGCTTGCCTGCGGGCGCGTGCCGGTCGAGGAACGAATACGAGCCGGGACCCTTGGCAGCGATCAGCCTGGGATTGACGCGCGCGCGCCTGCCCTTGAGCTCGCGGAAGACGTTGAAGCCGAGCGTGTCGAGCTCGGAAGCCGTGCGCCACCGAAGCAGAGCTCCCGTTGACGAAGAGGTCGCACTCAAGGAGCGCATCGTCACCGCCAGCGCGACGGATTCGAGGGACACGTCGTCGAAGTGCGCCGTGGCCCCCGTAGGGGGACAGGAGAGGTTGCACGCGACCGTCAGGTACAGCCGCGCCGACGCCGTACCGGGAGGTGCCGTGACATTCCCCGCCGCCTCGAACCAGAACAGCCCAAACGGACTCCTTGCACTTACAAAGTCCACGGGGATACCGGAAGGTACCGGCGCGCACGTTGCATTGGGATAGAAGAAAGCGATGAGGTCGACGCCCGTGACGCTAAGGTCGGTCACCCAGTACGCGAACGAGGCAGCATGCGTACCGGGCGCGAGCAGCATGCAGTCGGAATAGGCTCCGAGATTACTCTCAGTCGTGGTGACGCGCAGACTGGCCGATGAGCTCATGAAGGTAGTCGTATCTCGCGCGATCGAGGGCGAGCCTTGAGGGAACCAGCTGCAGGGCAGGCCCGAAGCGGGAGGGCACTCGTTCGAGAAGCTCGGATTCGGAACGATGTTCGCCGCTTGGGCCGAGTGCGTGAAGATGCCCAGCAGAATGGCGGCCAGCGCCAGCGGATTTCTAGCCCGCTGTGCAATACATCTGTATGAATAGGCCATTTCTATCTCCTCTCATGGGGCCGGGCGGCACGGCGTGCTGGTGCAGGATGCTGCTGGAACGGATTCAGGGGCGCCGCGGATGAGGTTCTCCTTTGCTCGTGGGACTGGCGAGCGTCTTGCCGGCCCCCGGGGCATGGAGGCTGGTGCCGGGCTGGTTTGCGAGGGCGCCAGCAGCAAGGCAGGCGAGATCGCGGTCGAATTGACATGAATCGCCAGGGTCGCGATCGAGAAGCCAAGCGTCGTGGCGAACGCCAGCAGAACCGCCCAGCGCGCCCACCGTAATCCGACCGACAACTGGCGAAGGGGAACCGGGAAGCCCGTTTCAGAGCCGATGCCTTTGCGGCCGTCAAGACGCGTGCGATTCGACGTCTCAGCAACGGATAGCGAAATGTCGTGCTCCTTCCAATGAGCGTGGAGAGCGGTTTGCTCCTCGGATCGTCCCAGCAGCCGTTTCAGTGTCCCAGCACCCGTTTCAGTGGGCTTAAAGGAGCAGCCGAGCCGGCCCACTTGACGCAGCAAAGAGCCGCGCTAGAGTGCGTCTCCACTCGAGCAGGGAGCAACAGGCACGGAGCTCAAGGGAACCGGGCAGCGCGCCGAAGGCTCGACGAGGATGCGTGCGGCCGCCCGCTCGTCGACGCTCTGCCGCGCCGCGCTCGAGGACCGGCTGGACGAAGCGTTCGGAAAGCGGCTGACCACCGTCGTCGCCGGCGCCGGCTTCGGCAAGTCGACGCTGCTCGCTGCCTGGGCGACCGATCTCGAGTGCGCCTGGTACAGCGCGACCGCGAAGGACATGGCTCTGCCGTGGCTCGAGCGCGGGATCGCACGTGCGATCGCGGCGCGCGTGCCGGCGGCCGCAGCGGTCGCTGGCGGGGCGAGCGCCCTGGGGGGCGGGGCTCGCGACGAGCTCCTGCACGCGGACGCGTTCGTCGCGCTGCTGTGCGAAGCGCTCGACGGCGGCCTCGCCCACGACCTAGTACTCGTCCTAGACGACGTCCAAGAGCTCGCGCCCTCCCCGGCGTCCGCCCGGCTCGTCGAGAGCCTCTGCCGTCAGGCTCCGGCGAAGCTCCACGTCGTGGTCGCCTCGCGGTCGAACCTGCCCTTCCCGATCGAAAGGCTCCGCGCGCAGGGCCAGGTGCTCGAGCTTTCCTCTTCCGAGCTGGCCTTCAGCGAGGAGGAGATCGATCGCCTCCTCGCTGCGTCGATCGACGAGCGCGACCCGAAGCTCGCACGCACGCTCCACGAGCTGACGAGAGGATGGCCCGCGCTCGTCCGGCTCGCGCTCGAGGCGCTCACGCGCGCTCGCCCGGGCGATCGCACTCGCACGCTCGAAGACCTCCGGCGCCCGGGAGGCACAGTTTTCGCCTACCTTAGTGACGAGGTCTTCGGAGGCGAGCCTTCCCGCGTCCGGGACCTTCTTCGCACCGTCGCGCTCCTCGGGCGCTTTACGCCGGAGCTGTGTGAAGCCCTCGGGATCGACGGCGCAGTCGAGACAATCGACGACCTCGCGAGGCGAGCCCTCTTCATCGAGCGGCAGGAGACTGCATTCGCCCTTCATTCCCTCGTGCGCGATTTTGCGCTTCGCGTCTGGCCGGTACCGAGCGGTGAGGCCGCCGCCGTCCGGCGCCGTGCGGCGCGCTGGCTGGAGTCACAGGGGCAGATCGAGGAGGCGCTGAGCACGTTCGCGGCTGCCGGCGAGCATCGAGAGCTCGGCCGCGTCTTGACCGAGCAAGGCGCCGCGATGGTCGCGGCCGGGGCGGCGGCGACCGTCTCGCGCTTCGCCGAGCTCGTGCCCGACCATCTTCGCGACGCGCGAATCGACCAGCTGGCCGGCGAGGCGCACACGATCCGTGGCGCGCACGAGCGTGCGCTCGAGTGCTTGCAGCGAGCGGCGGGAGCGAGCAAGCTGCTTCCACCGGCGCTCGCGTGGCGAACCGTTCAGGCGCACTCGCTGCGCGACGAGCTCGATGAGGCACTCGCGGTGTACGCTCGGACGCAACTCGGCTCCGCGGACACCGTCGACGAAGCGCTGCTGCTCGCCTACACGGCGAGTGTACACAGGCGACGGGGAGACGCCGAGTCGGCCCGGGCACTGGCCGAACGCGCCCTCGAGGTCGCAAAGGCGTGTGGAGACGACCGAGCGCTCGCGGCGGCGCACACCGCAGCTGCTCTCGTCGCCCCCTCGGATCGCGACGTCTCCGGACGCGAGATTCATCTCGCGCACGCACTCGAGGCGGCCGAGCGAGCGCGAGACGTGCTTCAGGTCATCCGCATCCGGAACAACCGTGCATCGAACCAGCTGGAGGAAGGACGGTACGAGAACGCCATCCAGGAGCTCGGTCTTGCGATCGACCTCGCGGAGCTGGTCGGTTTCGTCGGCCTCCTAGCTTTGGCTCTGATGAATCGCGGCCTCGCACGCTGGTGCCTAGGGCGGCTCGACGAGGCGGGCGCCGATTACGAGGCCGCCGTTTTGCACTACCGCAGAGCGGGCTCGCGCGAGATCTGCTACGCAATCATCGGCCAGGGGGACGTCTATCGCGAGCGCGGCAATCTCTCGATGGCTCGGGCCTCGTACGAAGAGGGTCTGTCGTTGGCGGAACGGTCCGGCGATCTCCAGGGCCTCGTTCCCGCGCACTATCAGCTGGCAAAGGTTCTGGTCGATGAGGAGCCGGAGCGGGCGACTCGCTTGGTCGAGCGTGCTGTCGCGTACGGGTGGCCCGATCCCGCGTGGGCACTGAATGCGGCGGGGTGGGTCGCGCTCGCGCAGGGCGACCGGGTGCATGCCGCCGAGGCGGGCGGGCGGGCAGCTACCGCCGCCCGCGAGCAGCGCGACCACTTTGGACTGGCTGAGTCGCTCGAGCTTCAGGCGCTCGCGACAACCGACTCGACGCGAGCGGCGGCTCTCCTGGAGGAAGCTTTGACGACTTGGCGGGCGATGGGAAACCCGGTGCACGAAGCCGCGGTGGAGCTCGCACTGGCAGGTGCGGCGCCGGGACCAGCGACGCGCGCGAACGCCGAGCGGGCAGAGCGGAAGCTGCGTTCACTCGGCGTACGAGTCAGCCCGACCGGCCCTGCGGGTCTCCTTCGGCATATCTCCCACGCGCCCGCGATGCCGGTGCGCGTCGAAGCACTCGGAGGCTTCCGTGCCCAACGCGCCGGCAAGCCGATCCCGCTCGAGGAGTGGCGCTCGCGGAAGGCACGTGACCTCCTGAAGATCCTCGTCGCCCGGCGGGGACGACCCGCGCCTCGCGAGCTCCTGATGGAAGCGCTCTGGCCCGAGGCCGATCCGACAAAGCTCGGCAACCGCCTCTCGGTCGCACTCAGCACCCTCCGCGCCGTGCTCGATCCCGAGAAGCGGTTCGAGTCCGACCACTTCGTCCACGCCGAGAACGATGCCGTCGGCCTCCAGAACGTCGCGATCGACGTCGAAGCGTTCCTCGACGAGGCAGAGGCCGGTCTGTCGCTCCGCGGCGCGGGGCGCGGCGCGGAGGCGGCCGCGCGACTCGAATACGCCGAGGCGATCTATGCCGGCGACTTCCTGGAGGAGGATCGGTATGTCGAATGGGCGGTCCCAGTGCGCGAAGAAGCACGCAATGCCTATGTCCGGGTCGCGCGCGCGCTCGCCCATGACGCGGCCTCGGCGGGTGACAACGCGGGCGCTGCCGCTTACCTTCTCCGGATCCTCGAGCGAGACCGCTACGACGAGCACGCGCACCTCACACTCGTAGGAGTCCTTGCGGCTGACCGGCGACACGGCGAGGCAAGACGCGCCTACCGCGCGTATGTCGATCGGCTGGCGGAGATCGGCCTCGAGCCGGCGCCATTCCCATCCGCGATCACCTGACGGTCACGGCGCTTTAAGTTTAAGCGTGTTCGAACCTGCTGGGGACGCTGTCCTGTGGAGACGTATCACGCCCTCGGCGTCGCCACTCGTGGTCGGCTCGTCGAAGTAGGCGAGCAGCTCCTCTCGCCATCAACGCACTCCTCTCGCGAAGGCGCTGAAGGATGGAGGCGCCGCGCGCTCGACCGAGGCCAGGAAGCATCGAGCCGCCGCTCAGCCTCGACGCGGTCGTCTGCTCTGTAGATGGCGCGGAAGGCTTCCTTCAGCGCCCAGGCCTCGGCGAGCGGCGGCTCGCTCTCAGAGCTCGCAAAGCGAGCGCCGCTCGTGCTCGGAGAGCCGCTCACGCGCCTTGAGCAGACGGTGACGAGCATGGAAGAGCTCGGCTCGCCAGCCCTTGGCCGCGCGTCTGCCGCGCACCGGTCCGCCGCAGCCGGCGGAGGTAGCGTTGCCGCTCGCGGCGCAGCGAGTCGAGTGCGTGTCGGCGCCGCGGACGAGATGGAAGGGATCGACGACGATGCGTGCCTCGGGCAGCGCGCTGCGCACGGCTTGGCGAGACGGAAGGCCTGTTCGACCTGGTAGCGAGTCGTCCGCTCGTCACGCGCAACCTCTGCCTGTGCGGCGCCACCCCGGGCACGGGCGAAGAGGTGGCTTGCGGAAGCGCGCCGTCACGCGCTGCCGCGGCGGAAGCTGGGGGCGCTCGCTGAACGCCGTCGGCACGGCCCGCAGCGATCACGACGCTTACGCCAGCAAAGCGTCGTCCGCCGGCCGGCAATTGGCAAGTCGCGCACGCGCGGCCGCTTCTTCACCTCCATGCTGGTCCAACCGCAGCGCGGGCTCAATCGTCTAAAGAAAGAACTGCTTCCAGGCCGACCACCAGTCGTCGGCGCGGGACACGACCTTCCGCGCGTCGAGCAGCTCGACTCCGGCACGGTGGCGGAAAGCGTCGACGAGGTGGGTCGCCTTGTACTCGACCGTTATCTCGCACGGACGTCCGGGGTCGTAAGGCTCGACCGCCGAAAGATCGGCGAGCGCCTTCCTCGCGCCCGCCTCGATCAGCTCCCGAGCCCGCCGCGGAGCAACGTGCCGCGCGCTGAAGGAGCCGAGCCCCTGCTTGACCGACACGGTCGTCAGGCCCGTCCCGAGCAGCTCGCGGCCCTCTGCGCAGGTAGCCTCGTCGCCGGTCACGAGCAGGACGGGGCAGCCCCAGGTGCCGCAAAGCGCGGCGTTGATCCCGGTCTCGCCGACGAGCGTGCCGTTGAACCAGAGGTTCTGCCACTCCTGCCCCGAGACGGTGTGGTTCAGGACGCCGTACTGCGTGCCGGCCCGCGCGTGCATGCCGACGAAGAGCGCGGCGTCGCAGCCCTCCTCGAGAAAGCCGGTGTACTCGGTCCACCGATCCTGCACCACGTAGTCGCAGCCCGGATCGATCAGGTCGGGCACGAGGTTGTTGAACCGCGTCCCGCCCCCGGAGCCGTGGCAGTCCATCAACACGATCTCGGTCGCGCCGGCTGCGCGGGCGCCGCGAACCGCTGCGTTCATCTCCTGCGTGTAGAGGCGCCGCCCCTCCTCGAAGAGCGGCGTGCCGGAGGTCTGCTCCCACTTGCAGATGCCGGCAACACCCTCCATGTCGCTGATGACATGCACGCGCACGGACGCCTTTCTAACACGGCGAGCCGGCGAGACGTTCATTCGATGCCGCTCGTCGGGGCACGTCGCCGGCCAGGTCGTTACGGTTGCAGGCGGCATGGAAGGCCGGGTGGTTCACTGATGAACACGGGCGGCGTCGCGCACTGGGACGAAGTCGAGCCGCAACGCCGCGAGGTCGGGCACATGGCGGCCGACTGGCGCAATCTCGGCGGCGCAGCCGGCAGCGTGACCGTCGGCGTCCAGCGCCTCCAGATCGTGCCCGGGAAGTGGTCGACCGCCGCGCACGCGCACGGAGCGGCCGAGGAGATCTTCTACGTACTGGGGGGCTCGGGCCTCCTCTGGCAGGACGACGACGTCTACGAGATCGGCGACGGCGACTGCATCGTGCACACCGCCGGGGGCGCGGCGCACACCCTGCGAGCGGCCTCAAGCGGCCTCGACGTGCTGGCGTTCGGAATGCGCCCACGGACGGAGTACGGCGATCTGCCTCGTGCTGGAGTGCTCCGCTTCGGGTGGCCGTGGGTGGAGATCCACGAGTCGAACGCGTGGGAGCGCGAGGCCGAGGCGGGCGAGCCGGAGGTCGGCGAGCCGGCGCCACGGCCCTCGAACGTCGTCCATCTCGAAGAGGCGCCGGCGCGGTTCGGGGGCCTCTCGCGGCCGCTCGGAGAAGCGGCTGGGTCCGAGCAGACGGGGCTGAACCTCGTCATCCTTCCCCCCGGAGGCACGGGAGCCCCACCGCACTGCCACTCGGCCGACGAGGAGATCTTCGTCGTGCTGGCCGGCGCCGGCGCGCTCGAGCTGACGCCGGCGCCCGTCGCCGCGGCGCAAGGCGCCCAGCCCGAGCGGCACGAGCTGCGCGCCGGCAGCATCGTCGCGCGTCCGGCAGCGACGAGGATGGCGCACGCTTTCCGCGCCGGCGACGGCGGCATGACCTACCTCGCGTATGGCACGCGGGAGCCGAACGACATGGCCTACTACCCGCGCTCGAACAAGTTCTTCCTGCGAGGCCTCGGCCTGATCGGGCGCGTGGAGCCGCTCGATTACGCCGACGGCGAGCCGGAGGACTAGGGGCCTAGATCCGCTCGAGTACCAGCCGGTCGCTCCGCCGGCGGACGAAGCGGGCAGCCACGACGACGAGCGCCGCGAGCAGGACGAGCGGAGCCGCCACGATCAGCAGGTAGAGCGTCCATGCGAGCTCGCGCGCGAGGATCGAGCCCGCCTCGCTCAGCGCGCGGTGGATCCGGCCCGGCTGCGTGTGCTTCACGGCGACGGCCGCCCTGCGGGTCGTGAGCGTCACCGTGATCGTCGCCAGGCGCCCGCGTCGCACCGTGGCGCGATGGGAAACCTGGTTCGACCTGAGCGCGTGCTGCAGCTGCGAGAGAACCAGCTGCAGCTGTGCGCGCCGCTCGGGCGAGAGCGCGGGATCGCGAAGCGTCAGGCGCAGGCGGCCGATTCGGCCCTGGAGCTGGGCCATGGTGCTGAGCTGCTGGTTCGACTGCCGCTGCAGGTCGGTCACGGTAAAGCTCTGCGCGAGGATCGAGCCGAGGCCCGACAGGCGCGAGACGGCAGTCTGGACGCTCCCGACCGGGACGCGAAGCCGAAGCTCGGCGTCGCCCTGCCTCGCCGTGGCGACGTCGACGAAAGCGACGTAGCCGCCGAGGCTGCGCGCGACGCCCTCCGCCCGCTTCGTCGCGGTCGAGAGCTGGTTGGTGTTCCGAACCCGCAGGCGCAGGTAGGCGTCGTAGGCCTGGAGGCGCGTCTGGCTGGGCGGCAGCGCGCCCTGGCGGGAAGCGGCTGTGGCTGCCCCGCCTGCGAGCGGGATCTTCTCGACTCGCTGGGAGAGCGCCACGCCCGGGCGGTCGGCAGACTTAACGGGGGCGGGGCCGAAGCGACCGTAGAACGGCGCGGTCAACGTATGGCTCCCCGCGTTCGTCCGCGCCCAGTGCTTGTCCTTGGCCTGCTGGCGAGCCGGCGACCCCGCGAGCCCAACCGCGCTGCGACGTGCAGGCTCCCTCGGCGAGCCCGAAGACACGAGCCCGGCGACGACGGCGCCGCCCACCGCGACGGCGAGGCAGGCCGGCGCGGCGACGAGCAGCGCGCCTTTCCACGAGAAGACGGGCAGCCGCTCACGCCAGGATCGCCGCGGCTCGTCGGCCACGCGCTCGAGCACCCGCTCGCGCAGTGCCTCTGACACGGCCGGCTGCTGGCGAAGCGCGCGGAGCGTGTCGACGAGCCGAAGCTCCTCGTAGGAGACGGCGGGCTTGCCCTCGACGAGGGCGTTGATGCGCTCTTCGGCGACGCTAGACATCGGTCTCTCCCAGGCTGGTTTGCAGTTTTTGAAGGGCGCGGCTGAGCCGCGTCGTGCAGGCGGTGACGCTGATGCGGAGCAGGCGCGCCGCCGCTTCGGTGTCGAGCTCGAGCACGACGCGGAGCGCGATCACCTCTCGCTCGCCTGCCGAGAGCGAGCGAAGCGCGCGCTCGAGCTCGGGCGAAAGCCCCTCGGCGAGCCGATCGGAGACCTCCTCGGTCTCGCGGACGGCGTAGGCCTGCTCGCGCCGGCGGCGACGCGCCTCGGAGCGCAGATGATCCAGCGCGGTCGAGCGCGCGATCTGACAGAGCCACGTCTTCGGCGTTCCGCGGCGGGAGTCGTACCTGCGCCAGCTCTTCAGGGCTCGCTCGAACGTCTCGCCCGTGAGATCCTCGGCTGCCGCTCGGTCACCGAGCATGTAGAGCAAATACGCGAAGACGTCCCCGAGGTGGTCTTCGGCCACCGCGGCGAACCCGCGCCGCTCGGCAGAGGCACGGGCGGCTCGCGCCGGCAGGGTGGTGGCGACCTCGTTCACCGTTCCCTTATACGCCGCAGGCGGCGACCTGGTCACATCTCTCTTGGGCACTAGCATGGCGCCCGTGGGGAATCGGTTCCTCGAGCGGCTCCGAAACGGCCCCGTGATCGTCGCCGACGGCGGCATGGGCGCGCTCTTGACGAGCGCGGTTCCACGCCTGCGCATCCCCGAGGAAGCCAACATCCGCGCCCCGGAGACCGTCGTCTCCCTGCACGTCAGCTTCATCAACGCCGGCGCCGACCTGATCGAGACGAACACGTTCGGCGCGAACCGGCGCAAGCTCGCCCAGCACTTCCTCGAGGACGACATGGAACGCATCAACTCGGCCGCCGTCAAGCTGGCCCGAGAGGCCCGGGAGATCACGGGTCGCGACGTCTTCATCGGAGGCTCGATCGGGCCGATCGGCGAGGTCGCCACCTCACGCGTACGCCATGAGCTGTTCGCCGAGCAGGCGACGGTGCTCGAGGGCCGCGGCGCCGACCTCTTCATGATCGAGACGTTCTATGACCTGATGGAGCTCGTCGACGCGGTCGAGGCCGTCCGGAGCGTCTCCAGCCTGCCGATCGTCACCCTTCTGACCTTCGACGAGGAGGCGGAGACGCTGGCCGGCGTCACCGCGCGCGAGGCGGCGGAGCGACTGGCCGATTTCGACGTCGCGGCGATCGGCGCCAATCACGGCGCCGGCCTGCTCGCGGCGCTCGCGGCGCTCGAGCAGATGCGAAGCGACGGCAAGGCCCTCGCTGCGCTGCCGAACATCGGCCTCGCCAGCATGTCGGGAGGGCGCGTCGTCTACCCCCACGCGACTCCCGAGTACTTCGCGGAGTTCGCCGCGCACGCGCGCGACCTCGGCGCGCGCCTGATCGGCGGCTGCTGCGGGACGACGCCGGCCGAGATCGCCGCGATTCATGACGCGCTCGAGGAAGAGCGCGCGGCGCGAACTCCGCTCGTCTTCTCGGAGCGAGAGCTCGTCGTCTCACTGGGCGAGGAACGCAGGGAGACCGGACTGGAGCGCGCGCTGCAAGCGGGTGAGTGGATCGTCTCGGCCCAGCTCGACCCGCCGCTCGGAGGCAACCTGAGCGGGCTGATCGAGGTCGCGCAGGGATTGAAGGAATCCGGCCAGGTCGGCTTCGTCGACATCAACGACAACGCGGGGGCGCGAGCGGGCATGAGCGCCGTAATGGCTTCGGCGGCGATCGAGCGCCGCTGCGGCATCGAGACGATCCCGCACCTGACGACGCGTGACTCGACCGTGATGGGCCTGGAGTCCACGCTCTTCGGCGCGTACGCGGAGGGGGTCCGCAACGTCCTGGCGGTGACAGGGGACCCGCCGGAGGTGGGCGACTATCCGGGGTCCCGCGGCGTGTACGAGATCGACTCGATCGGACTGACGCGGCTGCTGGCGAGCCTGAACCGCGGCGAGGACTACAACGGCCGCCCGATCGACGCCCCCGCCTCCTTCTTCATCGGCATCGCCGTCAACCCCTCGGCCGACGACCTCGAGCAGGAGCTGGACCGCTTTCACCAGAAGATCGAGGCCGGCGCGCAGTTCGCGATGACGCAGCTCCTGTTCGACCTGGACTACCTCGACCGCTTCCTCGACCGGCTCGGCGGCACGACGCCGATCCCGCTTCTGCTCGGCGTCTGTCCGCTCTGGAGCTACAGCCTCGCCCTGCGCTTCCACAACGAGCTGCCCGGGATCGTCGTCCCGGACGCTTTGCAAGAGGCGCTTCGCGACGCGGGCGCCGACGCGGCCGATGTCGGAATGAACCGCGCCCGGGAGCTGCTGATCGAGGCTCGTGATCGCGTGGCGGGCGCCTACATCGTGGTTCCGTACCGCCGGCCGCTCCGGGTGCTCGAGTTGCTCGCGAACTAGAGACTTCTGAAACGAAGCATCCGTCCGCGAGACACGTTAGGGTCCCGCCCCGCCGGGGTCTTCCAACCCACCTAACTGATCTCACACCTGACTCGACAGCTTTGCCGAGCCACGGTCCTCGTTGCGCTTGCAGCGCTACTGGCGGCCGTCTCGCCGCCGGGCGCCGCCGGGCGCTCGCGTCTCCTCGTGGGCATTTTCGACGATGCGCAGACGCTGTACGGCAACCCTGCCAAGACGTTTCCTCTCCTCCGGTCGCTGCGGACGCAGGTGCTGCGCGTCAACCTCTACTGGGGCGGACGGCTCGGTGCCGAGCCGCCGAAGCTCGTCGCGCCGCGCTTCGACGATCCCGCGCTCTACGAAGAGAATGGGGAGCCCTCCACCGGCGTCAGCTCGCTCGGCCGCCAGCTTGGCGCGCCCGAGCAGGGCCACCGATTCGCCTACGCCGTCCTGCAGTCCTGGGACAAGGACAAGATCGCCGGCCTGAAGGCCGCTAGCCCCGGCCTGAACGCGCTGGCGATCAAGGACCTGGCCGCGAGCTTCAGCCCGGCAACGACGGACGGCGAGGACAACGAGCTCCTGCCGGCGGGAGTCGGCTACGCGAGCGCGAGTGCCGACCACAAGGACTGGTTCCTTACCGATCCGAGCGGCGACCGCATCGAGTCGTGCGCGCAGAGCGGGCGTTGGTTGATGGACGTCGGCAATCCGGACTACCAGGCGGCGTGGCTCGCCAACGTCACGAAAGATCTCCAGAACAACGGCTGGAACGGTGTCCTGATCGACGGGGTCAGCTGGAGCGCCTCCAGCGAGCTTTGCGGGCGAACGATGGCGAAGTATCCGAGCGACGCGGATTACACGGCCGCGGTCGACAGCTTCCTCGCGCGAGTCGCGCCGGCGCTCCGCGACCGAGGCTTCGCCGTCGTGGCGAGCATGCACGTGCCCGCGACCTCCGACGGTCAGGCGCTCTGGACGAGGTGGCTCTCGTACCTTTCCGGCGCCGCGCTCCCCGGGTGGACGAAGAGCGGAGAAGCTGAGATCGGGGGCACTGGCTGGGAGTTCCAGCAGCAGCTCCTCGCGGCCACCGAGGCGGCCGGGAAGCCCTTCCTGGCGCTCACCGCCGGCGGCGAGCGAGACGTGCGCTCGATCCGCTTTGCGAAGGCGAGCTTCCTGCTCGGGCGGAGCGCCGGCAAGAGCGCGTTCCTGTACTCGCCGACGGGAGAAACGGACGGTTGGTCGGCCGAGACCGCAGTCGAGGTCGGCAAGCCGATCGGGGTCCCGCGCAAGGTCGGGCTGGTCTGGCAGCGCGACTTCAGCGGGGGGACGGTCCTCGTCAACCCGTCGGACGCCGCGACGACGATCAAGCTCGACAACACGTACTTCACGCCGGGCGGGGAGGCCGTGACGTCGGTGACGCTCGCGCCCGCGTCCGGCATCGTGCTTCGCTTTCCCGAAGTCGTTGGAGGTAACGACACCGCGGTCGCCCGCCGCCGCCCGAGGAACGCCGCCGATCCGACCGACCCGGCCTACGACTGGTCGATCTACGACCGCACCGTCGAGTCCGCTGCGCAACACGGGATGCAGATCGTCTTCTCCATCCTGGGGACGCCGCCGTGGGCGAACAATGGTCTCGGCCTTCGCTTTGCACCCGCCGACCCGGGCGAGCTCGCGTCATTCGCGTACGCCGCCGCCAAGCGCTATAGCGGCACCTATCGAGGCCCGGACGGAAAGCGTCTACCGGCCGTTCGCCTCTGGCTCGCCTGGAACGAGCCGAACAATCCGGTCTTTCTGCAGCCGCAATACAAGCGCGTGGGCGGCAAGTGGGTGGTCCAGAGCGCACGCGACTACGCCGCGATCTGCGAGGCCGTCTACCGGGGCGTGCACACGACGCTCCTGAGGGGCGAGAAGGTGGCCTGCGGGGCCACGGCCCCGCGCGGCAGCAACGCTCCCCGGAGCAAGCGACCGTCCGTGACGCCGCTCATGTTCCTGCGGGAGCTGAAGCGGGACGGCCTGAAGCACTTCGACGCCTACGCGCACCATCCGTACTACAACCTGCCCAACGAGTCGCCGCACTCGCAGCCGAACGACTGGGGGGCGGTCGAGCTGGGGAACATCGGCACGCTGATCAGCACGCTGACGAAGCTCTACGGCAACAAGCGGCTCTGGATCACGGAGTACGGCTACCAGACGAACGACCCGAAGTTCGGCGTCTCCTGGGCGCGGCAGGCGCGCTACCTGCGCGAGGCGTACTCGATCGCGCGACAGACGCACCGGATCGACATGCTCGTCTGGTTCCTGCTCCGCGACGATGCGCGGGTAAAGGCGGGCTGGCAGTCCGGCTTCTTCACCGCCAAGGGCAAGCGGAAGCCCGCGGCGAACGCCTTCAAGCAGCTGCCCCGGTAGGCGCCGCTTGCGGTGCCGACCTCAGGAACCCGGGCTCCGCCCGCGTTCCGTCTGAACAGACCGGTCGAGCGCCTGGACATACAGACCCCCGGCTCCTAGGCGTCATTCCGTGCAGTCCCCCGTCGAGGCGCGAGCGCCGGCCAGGCCGCGCTCGATCGCCCTCCGAACCGGATCGTCCGGTACGCCGTAGCCGCCTCCGACCGTGACCCGGGAGGCGAACACCGTCGTCTCGACGGCTCCGCCCCCGTCGACCGCCGGGCTCCCCGAGTTGCCGGGTCGAACCTCGCCTGCGAGCGTCGTGATCGTTCGAAAGACGCGGTGGCCGCCCGAAGCGTCCTCTGCGAACACCGCCGTCGTCCGGCCGATGCGGCCTGGGGTCGATGTGAACGCCCGATTGCCGGGGTACCCGAGGATCGCGACTGCGGCTCCGGCGCGCGGCGCCGCGAGACGGAGCGGCCTGCCGCCGAGACCGGCGACGCGAAGGACGGCAACGTCGTTCCTCGAGTCGAAGGCGACGGGCTCTGCGCGACGGCGGCTGGTCGAGTGAATCTCCTCGACCGTCGTGTCGTTCTCGCCCGCGACGACGTGGGCGGCCGTGACGACCAGGCCAGGAGCGGCGACCCAGCCCGTCCCCGCGACGCCGAGCCCGCACGCCGTGCCGAGAACCCGGACGACGCTCGCCGATGCGCGGCGAACGACCGGGTCGCGCAACACCGCCGGATCAGGGCGCTCGATCGGCGCGAGCGGCCCTGCCAGCTCGGGCAGCGGGTCAACGCGTGCGAGTGCATTCAGCACGGCGCTGGGCGAGACCGCAGCGTTCAGCCTGCGCAGGACGAGCGACTGCTGGACACCCCGGCGCAGCTTCGTCTGGCCGGGCAGCTGGAGCGCGACGGCCCCGAGCACCCAGACCACGGCGAGACCCGTCACCGCGCCCAGCACCAGCCCGCCCAGCGAGTCCACCGCCCGGAGCGGCGGGATCCGCAGCCCCTGACGGAGCCGCATTCCCACGAGGCTGCCGACGCTCTCGAGCAGCATCGCGCCGAGCGTTGCGCCCGCCAGTGCGGCGAGCGGCGTGTAAGGAGAGTGCGATCCCCCGGAGAGCAGGTGAGGCGCGGTGCGGGCCCCGATGACCGCGCCCACGACGATCCCGCCGGCCGCAAGGGCGCCCGCGATCAGTCCCCGCCGCAGGCCGAGCAGCGCCATCAGTCCAACGAAGCCGAGGGCGATCCAGTCGACGCGCGTCATCTGCAGCACGCTAGCCGTGCCCGCGGACCGCGCCCGGCTACAATGCGCGCTCCGCGGGGGCGTAGTTCAGTTGGTTAGAACGCCGGCCTGTCACGCCGGAGGTCGCGGGTTCGAGTCCCGTCGCTCCCGTTCCGAAAAGCGCTGCTGCCGCGGGGTTTTTCGTTTTATGGCCGACTGAGCGGTCGCTCTCGGGCAGCAGAAGGGCAGCAAACCTCCCATTGCGGACCCCGTTCCGACGCGCGCGGATCGCGGCAGCCCACGTCGTCACGATCGCCGTAACTGAGCTCCCTCAGAGTTCCGCACGCTCCAGCTCAAGATCGGGCGGCGCCAGCTCGTTCGGATCGCGATCGGGTTTCATCCGTTGCGAGCCGGGCGCCGCGGCCAGGGCCGAGCTAGACGTCTTCGCGCGGCACGTCGATGAGACCGAGTACGTCGGCGAGATCGGCCTCGACCTCTCCCGAGATGGGAAGCCATCGGCGAGGCGTCAGATCCGACGTCTTCGAGACAATCCTCTCACTGCCTGCGATCCGCAGAAAGATCCTGACGGTCCATTCTCGTCGCGCCGAACGCGAGACAATTGAGCGGCTGATCGAGGCACGAGCCTGTGCGATTCTCCACTGGTATTCCGGCCCGCTTCGCGAAATCGACCGCGCTCTCTCGGCGGGTTTCTACTTCTCGGTAAATCGCCCGATGCTCCGCAGCGAGCGCGGTCGCCGAATCCTGGCCGCCCTTCCCCCTGATCGGGTCCTCACGGAGACGGACGCGCCGTTCGCGCGCGTCGAGCGCCGGCCGTCGCGCCCCGCCGACATCGTCGCGCTGACCTCAGAGCTGGCGCGCTACTGGGACGAGTCCACGGAAGGCGTCGTCGCTCGCGTCTACGAGAGCCTCGGTCGCGCATACACCGCGGTTCACGTCGGATCCACGGAGCACACGGTTGTGGAGTGATGCCGGTCGAGGGCGTCGTCTTCCACAGCTTCGACGCAGACCTGCCACCTGCCTGCGAACGGGAATCACGGGCTGCCCGACTGAGAACCTCCCGCGCCTGCGTCGTCGTCCAGCTTCCGCTTTGCCTCTCGACGGGCCCGCTCCTCGAGTGCGGAGCGCACGCGATCGAACGAGCCGCGCACGAGGTGGCCATAGGTGTCGTCGATCACCTTCACAGACGTTCCCATGAGCCGCGCTAGTTCGAAGATGGTCACCCCCGCATCGAGCGCAAAGCTTGCGTACGTGTGCCGCATCGCGTACGGAGTGAGCTCGGGATCGAGTCCGGCGGCGTCGAGCGCGGGCCGCCAGTCGCGTCGGCGCCAGTTGCCGAGGTCGATGAATCCTCCCCTCGCGGCTGGAAAGAGCAGCGGCGTGTCGATGCGAGCTGTCAGCGTGTCGACCGCCGCGAGGGCGCGGCGCGTCAGCGGAACGTTGCGCCGGGAGCGGGCAGTCTTTCCGTACTCCTTCACCCGGGCGTCGACCACGGAGCGCCGCACCTGCACGACCCCGGCGCGCCGGTCTAGGTGACGTCGCTCGAGCGCCGCCCATTCCGACGGACGTAGGCCGGTCTCGACACCGAAGATGGCCACCGGCCCGAACGCCGATCCGAGCTCAGTGGCAAGGCTGTCGACGTCGGCAAGCGAGTCGAAGAAAGCCACTTCCTCACGCCTAGCCTGTGGGTTCGCGCCGGCATCGTTCGCAGGGTTCCCTTGAATCAGCTTCCAGCGCAGGGCTGCGTTCAGCACCTGACGGAGTGAGCGCATGATCGCGTAGCGGTAGCCCGGCGGGAGCGTCGCCTGCCATTCGGCGATCTCCACGCTCATCGGCTCAAGCTCGGCGAGAGTGAGGTGTCCGAAGGTTTCAAGAGCCGTCCGGTATGGGCGACGCTTGCGTCGCTCCTCCGGCGTCGCGCCGAGCCGGTCGCGGAGCGTCCTGATCGTTGAGGGATCTACGGTCGCGCCGTGGACGTGCAGGTAGCGCTCAACGTGCTCCATGAACGTAATGTCGCGTCCGGGCAGAGTCGCTACACCGCTGACGCCGTCCTCGAACGATTGCTGCATCCGACCGCCCTTGAGGTTCTCGTCGAGCCAGCGCTTCGCCTCGGTCTTCGATCGGAAGAGTTGCGGGCCTGTGCGCTGCCTGCCGTCCTCGCGCCAGCAAGCCTGCCAGCCGTTTTTCCGCTTCCGAATCCACCCGCGCTGGTCAGCGGGCATCCGGACACCTCCTCCTGCTGGAATCGGTCACTTGTAACCTACGCCTCCCTCGGCAGATGCGGAAACGCCTGCGGGGCCCGCACGGCGTGCCTCGACCCAGTCCAGTACTTCCGACTCGCGGAAGCGCAGCGCCTTCGTGGAGAGCCGGAAGCCGGGTAGCTCGCCCGAGCGCCAGCGGCGAAGAACGGCCTCGCTCGAGAGCCCGAGTATGTTTGCCACGTCGCGCGTCGTCAGCAGGCACTCGCTCATCAACGATCCAGAACTGCGGCGACGCCGCTGCTTTGCTCAGGTGTCGACCAGAAACGCGCTCGAAACGCGCGCTCAACCGCAGCCGGCGAATACCCACAGCGCGCAGCGACATCGCGAATCGCGTCCTCTTGCTCGAGCGCCAGCCGAGCGGGTAGGGATCCCAGCCAGGCGCCCGCACGGCCGAGGGCTTCCCTCTTGACCGCCGGCGCCCCGTCTGGGGCCGCTCGCTCGAGAAGCTCGACCGCTCGCCATGTGATGCCGCACTCGCTCTTCTCGAGCAGAAGCCGCCACTCACCGACGCCGCGGTCGCGAACGAATGCGTCGGGATCCTTCGTCGGAGTGAGATGCTCGGGATCGACGACGAAGGTCGATGGGCTCCGCTTCGCGCGAACGGCGTGCTCGACGGCGCGAGCAGTCGCTGCTCGGCCCGGTTCGTCCCGGTCAAGACAGACCGTCACGCGCTCGAAGCCCAGGCGCGCGAGGCGCTCGAACGCCTCAGGACGGGTTCCCGTGCCGCCGAGGGCCGCAACGTTGGTAACACCGCGAGCTCGCAGGTGATGGACGTCGATCAGCCCTTCGACGAGGATCAGTTCTCGGCGCTCGGAGACCTGCTGTGTGACGAGGTCCGCGAGTCCGTATGGCGGGAGCCCAGTCCTGGCCGCTCCGCGAAGATAGAGGTACCGCGCGCCGGCCTCGGAGCCGTCGTCGAGCGCGCGCGCCCAGAGCGTGCCGATCTTTCCGCGCTCGTACCGCCAGGCGCCGACGAGCCGTCCAGCCCAGCGCGAGTCGGCCTGAATCCCCGCGTCGCGTATCTCGTCCGCCGAATAGCCCGCCGCGCCAAGGGCTCGCGTCGCCTGGGCTCGCTCCGGAACGACGCCGAGACCGCTGCCTTCAATCGCACCAGCCGGAACCCCGCGACGCTCCAAGTACGCTCGTGCGCCCGCTCCGCGGTCGCTTGCCAGTTCGGCTTGGCAGAGAGTGAAGAAGTCGGAGAGGAGCTCGGCGCGTCGGTCGCGCTCGACCGGGCGCTCAAGCGGCGAGGCATCGACACCGGCTCTGGCAGCGAGCTCCTTGACGACTCGAGCGAAATCGTCACCGCGCGGCGGAGCCCCGCCGTTCAGGTACGCCGTCCAGAGCATCGGCTCGGCCCCGTGAACGAGAAAGCCGCGGGGCGCCGGACCGTGCGCAACCACGCGCGCGGCGCGGGCGCCGAGAGCGCGGTGCGTCATCTCCTCGTTCGTCGCGACCCAGCCGCGAGCGTCACGCCGCCAACCGAACTCCGGGAAAGCTGCATCGAGACGCTCGGCGAGCGCCGGCAGGACGACATCGGTGTAGAAGTCCACGATCGACTTCTGCTCGTTCGGGCTCGGCATCGGCTAGCAACCCTCCCTCGTGAGGAAGTTCTGGAGCGCGGCCGTCGTGATCTCGGACTGTCGGAGGGCAAGCTGCGGAGCGGCAATCCGTAGCCGCTCGAGAAGCTCCGGGGGAAGGCGCGTCGAGAACTGCGCGAGTACGACAGGCGCTCGCGCTGCGGTGGAACTCTTGCCACCTCGAAGGATCTTCCTCGCACCGGCTGCTCTGCTCATCTCGTCCTCGCGTAGCATATATGCGTAGTAGGACGAGATCAAGTCGCGTAGTAAACTCGTCTAGGTGCGAAGCGCTGCTCTGATCCGGGAGGCGAGGCTCCGAGCCGGCTTGACACAGGCCGAGCTCGCCGAGCGCACGGGGCGAGACCGCTCCGTCATCGCCCGCTGGGAGCAGGGCGTCGTTGCGCCGAGCGTGGAGACGCTGATCGAGCTCGTCCGTGCTTGCGGCTTTGACCTTCCGCTTGAACTCGTCTTGCACGACATATCGGGGGCGGATCGGCTCAAGAAGAACGCCATGCTCTCGCCCGAGCGGCGCGTACACCGCCTGCTTGCGGCGGTCGAACGCGAGGAGACGCATGGCTGAGGACGGGCCGAAGTTCGACCCGCTGGGCCTACTCGCGACTCTCGACCGGCAGCGGGTCGCCTACATCGTGATCGGCGCCTTCGGCCGGGTCGTTCAGGGAGCGGAGGAGATCACGCGCGGAGTCGACATCGTGCCCTCGACGAAGCCCGAGAACCTTCGTCGACTCGAAGCCGCGCTCGCTGACCTCGACGCCCGCCGCGTCGACGGGCAGGAACTTCATCTTGAGCAGCAGACTCAGACCGACGAGCGCCTTGTCGAGCTCTCGACCGCTCGTGGTGAGCTTAAGATCGTTCCAGAGCCCACCGGCACCCGCGGCTACGACGATCTCAGGCGGGCGGCAACGCGGGAGCCGCTCGGGCGGGGCCTTCGACCGTCAGTCGCCTCAGTCGACGACCTGGCGCGGATGCTCGCCGCTCTCGGACGCGAGAAAGATCAGGTGAAGCTGCGAGCGCTACGGCTGCTTGCGGAACTTGAGCGCGGCCGCAGCATCGAGCTCTGACGAAGACGCATCGTGAGCCGAGTGCTGGTGCACCTCCATGTCTGGACCGTGGCCAAGGGTGCGCTCATTTGTTTGGCGGTGTCAGTCGCAGGGCCCGTACGGAAGCAACCGGCAGATGGCGCAGGTCGGGGTCTCGCTCGGCGGCGGCGCAGCCACGGTAGAGGCGCTTCCACTTGTGGAGCCATAGGCGATTCGGTCGACCAGGATCGGCTGCCCTTGAGCAGGGAGACAGTGGCACGCAGCCGCGCTCGCGCGTTTCCGTGAAGGCGCGGTTGTTGCAGTAGCGGCTTGTCCATGGCGCACGTCTCGGGGCGGAACCCGCGCACGGAGCCTCGAGCTGCATGTCGACGTGGGGGCGAGTAGGTCGCAGTGCGGGTGGTTCTGCACGTCGAATAGTCGGACGCCAACATGGCCGGGGCCCACGGGCCGTCGTGTCGCACTGCGCACAGAGCGCGACGTCGCCGGCGCCCGATACGCTTTCAACCGGCCTCATTGCAGCGCCACTCAGCAGTAAATCGGTGCGCGATTTATCCCGTGAGCACGTTCCACCGCACCCACCCGGTTGGCGCGACGTATCCCGTCAGCGGCCTGATGTTCGAGCCGCCGCCGCTCGACGAGCATTGAACGATGACGCCGTTGCCCAGCCAGAGCGCAACGTGCCCGCCGGCACCCTCGCCGTGCCCGAAGAAGATCATGTCGCCCGGGCGATAGCCGCCGGCCGGCCCCGACGCCCCCACGCCGCGCGACACAACTCCCGTTCGCGCCGCCGTCTCGGTGTTCGCCAACAAGCCGTTCGCGGTCCACTGCGTTACCGTCGACATCCCGACATCGATGCCCGCTTGCGCCATCGCCCAGCGAGTGAACATCGAGCAGTCGCACGTCGCGCTCGCCGGCTCGCGCGCCTGCATGTCCCCCACCGTCCCGCCACGATCCGTCGGCGGGCCGAGGCTGTAGGTGAAGCGCCCGACGTGCGCGACCGCCCAGGTCAGCGCTGCACGAACGCCTCCCGTCGCGCCCGGAGCAAAGTCGCCTCGGTACTCGTCGGCTTTCGCGAGGACCTTGTCGACGTACCAGTCGGCGTGGTTGTACGCCAGAAGCGCCCGACGGTAGTCCGCTGGTGCGCCGGCCGTCCGAAGCAGGCGAGCCGCCCCCGCGATTGCGTCTGCCGGGTTCCAGACGTCGGCGAGACCGTCGCCGTCGCCGTCGCTCGCATACCCCGCCGACGTGCGTCTCGTCGGCGGCCCGACGGTGGGGACGGTCATCGCGGGCGTCCCAGAGCGCCACGTGGAGCCGATGAACTGCATCGGACCGGTTGCGCCTGCGCGATTAACCGTCCCCGGCGGGCTACAGCCTTCAGCCTGGCTCCGGCCGTGGTCGCATTCGATCTTCCCGACCGCGGCCAGAACGGCCCAGTCGAGGCCATAGGCGACCGCCGCACGCTGATACTCCACGAGGAACGTCACCGGTATGTCGGCAATCGCGACCGGCGAGGGCTCGTACGACCCGGATTCCGATCGCCCACTTGCGAGCCCCCCGACGATGACAACGAGCAGGAGCGCCAGAAAGCCGCCGGCGGCGAGAATGACGCGAGAACTCGCGCGACGCGCTCCAGTGCGACGCGGTAGGGCGATGGACTGAGACGCCACGGCGGCCTCAGCGTAGCAGTGGATCTACTGTTAATTCAGTGAATCAACTGCTGGGTATCGCTTAAGCGCCTCGTAGACACAGTCTGTGCCCCAGCGAACGGCATCAGCTGGAACTCGCTCGTTGGCCGCGTGGATCAGGTTCCCGCCGATCCCGGGCGGAAGCCGTAGTGGAAGGAAGCCGTACGTCTGGATCCCGAGTCGTGCGAAATGGCGCGCGTCCGTGTACCCGGGAAGCAGCACCGGAAACGGCGTTCCAGCGCGGTCACGCTCGCGGAGAATCCCGGCGAGCATTGGAAACAGCGTCATGTCGGGCGCAGCTGGAACCGCCGGCTCCTCCTCAAGGATCTCGTAGTCCGCAAGGCCCGGCGCCAGCCGCCGCAGCTCGCGGACCAGATCGGTCGGCCTCTGGCCCGGCAGCACGCGCCCGTCCAGATCGAGCGTGACCTCGGTGGGGACGACATTCGTACTGTCCCCTCCCCGTACAACAGTCGGCGTAGCGGTGTTGTGAAGGAGCGGATCGAGTGCATCGGCGTCCTTCCCGAACAGATCGAGGAGCCGGTCGGTGAGGGCGGGCACGAGAGCGGGTCGAACGGCTAGTCGCTCGTGGAGAGGCAAATGGGCGGCCATCGCCGACAGTATCTGGCGCACGACCGGCGTTATGTGAACGGGGAGCCGCTTCCTTTCGAGAGCCGTTAGCAGCCACCCGAGCTTCCTCATCGCAGTATTTCGAACGACGAGCGACGCATGCCCTCCTGCACCACGGATCGTCGCCCTCACGACACACCGCTGCTTCTCCGAGACGGAGATCGGATAGAACGCCCGGCCGCCGATCCACTCGGTCATGCCGCCACCCTCGCCGATTGCGTGGCGAACGCCGTCGAACAGCTCCGCATGCTCCTCGACGAGACACCTAGCGCCGAGTCTGCTGCCGGTCTCTTCGTCGCTGGCGAGTGCGAGGATGACGTCGCCCGCCGGCACCTGCTCGTCGCCGTGAACGCGGAGCAACGCCGAAACGAGCATCGCCACGCCGCTCTTCATGTCGAGCGCGCCGCGACCCCACACGATTCCGTCGATGAGCTCCGCCGCGAATGGCGGATGGGTCCACTCGTCCGCGTTCGCCGGGACAACGTCCACGTGGCCGTAGAGCAAGAGCGGCGGAGCCGCACCACGGCCCGGGACGCGGACGATGAGGCCGGGGCGCTCGGGATCGCGACCGACGAAGAGTGGGTGGAGCCCGGCATTGCGCACGACCTCGGCGACAAACTCCAGGCACGGGCGCTCGTTGCCTGGCGGATTTGAGGTGTCGAAGCGGAGGAGCGCCCGGAGGAGCGCTACCGGGTCCTGGTGCTCACCACCGTTGATCCGCTGATCCGATGTGATTGATTCCGAGGCGATGTGGGCACGATAGCTACGGCAGTGGAAACACTGCCGTGCGGCGAGAGAAAGCGTGGTCGCGTGGCGACGCGGTTGAGGAACCCAACGTGATTGTCGTAGAACAGGGGTGGCTGCGGCGGGCACAACGTCGCGCACCGCAAGAACGAACCTTCGGTCGGCTGGCCCTCGTCGGCTCCGTGCTCTTCGTCGCCTACCTGGTGGCAACCCTCGCCGGCGCGCCGAAGGATCTTCTGAGCCTTGTCTTCAGCATCTTGATGGGCCCGGTCCCCTTCGTCGTCTGGTGGGCGTACCGCAGGGCGCCGTCAACGTTCCGACGGCCGATGTTGCTGCTCGCGTGCGCTGCGAGCCTCTGGCTCCTCGGCTCTGTCGTTTGGCAGGTGTTCTACGTCGCGGGCGGCAACAAGGTTCCACACTCGCCCGGCCTGTGGGATGGCTTCTTCCTCGGAGCGCGGCTGCTCGTGATCTTGGGACTGGTCGTGGCGATGCGCTCGCTGATCTCCTTCCGGATCGCTGCTCTCGATGCGTCCGTCATCGTCGCCGGCGGGCTGGCGCTCGGAGCGCCGTTTGTTCGTCAAGGCCTCGAGCACGGCGGGACGCCGGCGGCGCTCCTCACGCTGAACAGGCCTATCTTGAGCGTCGCCACGCTGATGCTGATCGTGTCCGCGGCACTCGGGTCAAGCGACGGCATGCCGTTCTCGATGGCATTGCTGGGTGTCGCGGAGGTCCCTCTGATGGTCGGCAACCTCATCTACAGCTACGCCGCCGTGCAGGGTGAGTACGTCGATGACCGCTGGGCCAACCTCGCGTGGGGAGCAGGCGCGATCGCTGCCATGCTCGCAGCCATGGTCATCGTGCTCGGGATCGACCGACGGATCCGACTTCCCGCGCATGGCCGAATTCCAGAGCATCCTGCGGGGTCGAAGCTCGTTCTCGCGATGTCGGTCGGGACGCTCGCGGTGGGGCTCGGCGTCGCCTGCTACGGCTTGTTGCTCGATAGCCGGGGCCTCGTCCTCACGGGGTTGCTCGCCAGCGTCTTGATCGGGCTAGCGATGGCTCTCCGCGCGAAAGGTTCCATTCAGTCGGCCGAAGAGGCGTATCGTCGCCTCGACCGCTCGCTCGCCGAGACCGAGCGCGCTCGCGACGCGCTTGCCGTCGCGAACGAGGAGCTTGGGCGCGCGAACGTCCGGATCCGCGCGATGCACGTCGCATTCTCGGATCTGCTGAACCTCGCGGACGAGCGCGCGAACGGCCAGATGCGACAGCTAATCGAGGAGACTGGCGACGACCTCGCTCGGCTCCTCGAAGATCAGCTGCAACGAAGGCGGAAATAGCACTCCGGCGTGGCGCGGCGCGGCGTTATTTCGCCTCAGCCATCCTGGGACGGACGCCGAGCGCCTGCGCCGCGGCAGTGAGATCGGCGATGCGGGCATCGTCGCCCTTCATTGCCTCGGCAGCCGCGACGCCGATCATCGACGTGAGTGCGACGTACTCTGCAAACTCCATCTGCTCGACGCCGCTCCGCCAGCGCGCGACGCGCTCAGGTGAGGTTCCGAGCGCGTCGGCGGCCTCCGCCTCATCGGACCAGCCGAACAGCCGAAACGCAGCCTCGAGCAGTGGGACTGCGCCGGCGCGACGAGGCTTGCGTCCTTTCTTTCTTTCTTGCTCTCCGGAGGCGCCGGCAGCCGTCGGCACCTCGCCCGCGTCCTCGAACACGGCGGCCTGGATCTCCTCGGCGGCGATGCCCAGAAAGTGGGCTAGCCGCAGCACATCGTGGATCGGGGGCTTGGTAACGCGGCCGAGCTCCCAACCCTCGATTGTGCCGGGTTTGATACCGACGAGTTCGCCGACCCGAGCCCTCGAGTAGCCGGCCGCCTCGCGGCGATCCTGCAACAGCCGGCTGAGTGCAGTCTGGCGCGGCCTCACGCTTCGAGAGTCCTCCTGATCGGAGAGGCGGCAGTCGATCCACTGCCCCACCTCTGATTCTCGCATCATACGCGGGGTCCTCCACAGCACCGCGATTCATCTGCGTGGCAGTGGATCATCTGTTATGGTCGTATAGCAGTGGATCAACTGAGTGACACAGGAATGGCGGCGGATAACGGGGACAGCGCAGACGCAACACTGTGGGCGGAGGAGCCCGTGCCGCTAGCGGCTCCCTCCGAGCCCAGCGCGCCGCAGGCATCTCCGACCCCCACTGACGTTGCCGGTGGCCAGCCCGCGGCGGCGCCCGACGCCGACCATGTTTCGGCGGCTGATTTCGCTGAGGAGCGGATTCTGCGTGTTCGCGGCCAACGTCCCGCACGGGGATGGCGGCTCGCTCTCTTTCGTGCAAGCGGCGGGCTGGTGGACGTCGGACCCAGCGCCGCAGAACTCCGGCAGCGCGAGCTGATCGGTCACGTGAAGACACCGATTCGCGGTTGCCGCAAGATCGCCTTCATCTCCCGGAAGGGGGGCGTCGGGAAGACGAGTACCTGTCTCCTCACGGGGCATACCTTCGCCGCCTACCGAGGCGACCGCGTCGTTGCACTCGACGGGAACCCCGACGCCGGGACGCTCGCGCACCGACTTCGCCGGGAGACGACCGCGACCGTGAGCACGCTGCTTGCCGACGAGACCGACATTGAACGGTACGCCGATATCCGCGCCTACACCTCGCAGGCTCCGACCCGCCTGGAAGTCGTAGCCGCCGACGACGATCCACGCATCACCCAGGCGCTCGGCGAGCGGGAGTTCCGGCGCGCGATCGCGCTGCTCGAGCGGCACTACAACCTCGTCTGCCTCGACACAGGGACCGGCGTCCTCGAGTCGGCGACACGCGGGATACTCGATGCGGCCGACCAAATCGTCGTCGTCGTGGCGCCGAGCCTCGACGGCTCGCGCGCCGCAAGCTCCACGCTCGACTGGCTGATCGAGAACGGCTACCGCGTGCTCGTCGAGGGCGCGGTTGCCGTCGTGAACGGTGTTCGCGGGACGGACGGCGCGCTGGACCTCGATCGAATCGAGGAGCACTTCGCCTACCGGTGTCGCGAGACGGTTCGCGTTCCCTGGGATCCACACCTGGAGGCAGGCGCGGAAGCGGTCGTGGAAGAAGTGCGGCCCGCGACGCGCCAGGCGTACCTCCAGCTCGCTGCTGCGGTGGCAGCGGGCTTCAACGACTCGAATGGAAGGAGGTCGTAGGCAATGCAACTCCTCTCGGCCATCGCCATCGCCGCGACGAAGCTAGGCGGCAATCCGAACGCTCACGGGCTGCCCGGAAGCCACGCGCTGCAGTCGCTGGTCGGCGGGCTCGCGTTCTGGGCGCTCCTCGGAGCGCTCGCCGGTCTGATCATCTCGTCTGCGGTCTGGGCGCTCAGCTCGCATTCGGGCAACTATCAACACGCCGGGGCAGGAAAGCGCGGCACGCTGATCTCCGCGGGCGCGGCGCTCCTGATCGGGGCGGCGCCGGCGATCATCGCGTTCTTCGAGGACCTTGGCAACACGGTCAAGTAGAGCGGTGCGCCGATCCTGGCTGGCAGTCGGGCTCGTGGGGGTCCTGCTCTTCGCGATCGGCGTCGCGATCGGTAGGCGGAGCGGCGGAGCGGCGTCGCGGTCGACCTTCACCGTGACCAAGCCTTCGACGGGATTGCCCAGCGATCGCTCGTCCAGCCGCCCGCACGCAACGCGGCAGCGCCCATCCGCTTACGCCCGCACGCAAGCGGGTGCTGCCGCGGCCGCGAGCACGTACCTCGCATCGCTCGACGGGCCGACGCTCCTCAGCCCAGCGCGCCTCCGCAGGACGATCTCCACGATTGCCACGTCGAACGGGGAGGACGACCTCGCGCGCGCGTACGCGCGCGCGGGGGCGCAGGCCCGTCTGCAGCTTGGCGTCGGGACGACCCCCGAGCCGCTAGTCATCCTGCGCGCAGCACCCGTCGGCTATCGCCTCGACCGGTTCTCTCCGCGCGCGGCGGCAGTGTCCGTCTGGCGCGTCGGCATCGTCGGAAGCGGAGCGACGACAGAGCCGCAGCAGACGTGGCGCACCGAGACCGTCTCCCTCTCCTGGGAAGACGGAACCTGGAAGGTGAAGGCTCTGAGCAGCGCGCCGGGCCCGACACCGCCGCTCCCCGCCTCGGCAATCACGACGCCACCTGGCGAGCTCTTCGCCTCCGTCCCGCAATTCGAGGAGTTCAGGCATGACCTGCCATAGGTTCGGCATGAACATGAGGCTCAGAACAACCGCTGCGCTCCTTGTCGCGATGCTCGCCGTTGGCGCACAAGCACCGCCGGCCCGCGCGCAGGTGCCTCTTCCGAACCCGTGCGACCTGCCCGGTACAGGCCTGGTCTGCGACGTCGCGGGTCAGCTCGCCGGCCGCGTCGCCGGCGCCGCCGGCGACTTCGTCATGCGCGGCGTGACGGTCTGGGTGACGAATGCGGCGGTCTGGGTCACCGGCAAGGTCGGTGACCTCATCGACTCAACCGCCAGCCCCAATGTCGAGGCGGCCTGGTTCGTGACCCAGTACCGCTCGATGGTCGCGGTCGCAGGCGTTCTGGCGTTGCCTCTACTGCTTCTCGCGGTGATGCAGGCGCTCATGCGGCAGGACATCTGGGTACTCCTTCGCGCCGCATTCGGCTACCTGCCGATGGCGTTCATCCTCGCGGCGGCGGCCGTGGTGGGGACACACCTGCTGATCGAGATCACCGACGACCTGTCGGCCATCGTCACGCACGGCCTCGGCGGCAAATCCGACGGCCTCCTCAAATCGGTCGGCCAGGCATACAAGCATGCGCTCGACGACAACTCAGCCGACGCAATTCCGCTGTTCGGAATCTTCCTCGGAGCGATCATCCTGGCAATCGGCGCGTTCGTCCTCTGGCTCGAGATGGTGATCCGGGACGCCGCGATCTACATCGCTCTGTTCTTCATCCCACTCTCCTTCGTAGCGATGATCTGGCCCGCTACGAGCCGCTACGCCCGCCGACTGGTCGAGTTCCTGATCGGCGTCGTCCTCGCAAAATTCGTCATCGTGGCGATCATCAGCCTCGCCTCCGCCGCGATCACGAACGCGGGGGGCGGACCGGATGACGGGCACCTCTTCGAGCGGATGATCGCGGGCGCTGCGCTCCTGGTGCTCGCCGCCTGGTCGCCGTTTGCGCTTCTGCGGTTGCTTCCGATGATGGAGATCGCCGCCACGAGCGTCATCATGCAGCGCTCGTCGATGAGTGGCGCAGCGACGTCCGCCGGCGTGCAGAGCCCTGCCGCGTACATGCGGCAGGCGATGGATCGGCATTCACGGGCTTCGGCGTCGCCGGCGTATCCGGTCGCCAGCGGCACGACGTACAGCCGCGTCGAAAGAAGCGAGCACACGTCGTCGTCGGCGACGAGGTCCTCGTCCGACGCGACGCGCGACACGCGGTCGGACCGGGAAACATTCCCGTCGAGCGGCGCCAGCGGCGCGACGTACGGGCCTCGCGAAAGAACGACCGCCGTCGTCGACCAACCGCCAGGCAAGGACACTCCCGTGCGCACCGAACCCGCACCTCCAGGCCCGCGGCTCGACTCGGAGCCACGATCTCGACAGCCCCAGCGGCCACCCGATCCGCCGCCGACCGAGGAACGGTAGCCCGTGGCCGAGGGACTTCGCCGGTACCGGTTCGGTCCGCTGGAGCGCCGAGGTCTCGTCGGCTCCCTCCGCACGGCACAAGTGGTCGCCCTTGCCGCGAGCCTGACGATCGGCGTGATCCTCATGCGGGTGCTCGGAGGGATCGGCGGGCTCTTGGCGGCACTCGTCCTCGTGCTCGGCGCCTTGACCTTCTGCTTCTGGCCCGTCGCGGGGCGTGCGTGCGACGAGTGGCTTCCGATTGCCGTGAACTTCTCGGCGCGGCGCATCCGAACCGGCCATCGTCATCTCTCGAGCTCGCCTCAGGCCGGCATCACCGGCGTTTCGCCCGAGCCGGCTGTCGTCCTGCCACCAGCCGCCGCGGGCGTCGAGATACTCGCGGCGCCGTTTCGTGGCGAGGCGGTCGGCGTGATCAAAGAACAGCGCTTCCGAACCTATACCGCGGTGCTCGCGGTGAGAGTTTCGTCCTTTGGCCTTCTCGACCGGGTCGAGCAGGAGGCACGCCAGGCCGGTTGGGGAGCCGTGCTGTCGGGTCTCGCACGCGAGGGCAGTCCGGTGAGCCGAATCCAGTGGCTCGAGCGGACTGTTCCGGCCGACGGGGACGAGATCGGCCGCTATCTCGGCGAGGCGTGGGATCGCGGGAGCGTGCCGCTCGAGTCGCTCGCCATGCAGTCGTACCTCGATCTCGTCAGCTCGGCACCCAGCGTGACCAAAGATCACGAGCTGTTCGTCTGCCTGCAGATCGACGCGAAGCGGGCGTGGCGCCAGATCAAGCGCGCCGGCGGCAAGGACGGTGCGGACGCCGGCGCCTGCACCGTGTTGTTACGCGAGCTGGAAGCACTCGGCGAACGGCTCTCCGCGGCAGATGTCCGAGTCGTCGGGGCTCTTCGGCCGGGCATGGTGGCGAGCACGATTCGAGTCGCCTTCGACCCCTGGTCGCGCCCGGGTCTGGCGCGTCTGGCGGCGATGGATCGTGACCGCGACGGGATCGACGAGGGCGTCGCCTGGCCGGTCGGCGCGGAAGCGAGCTGGTCTTCGTACCGCTCCGACGGCGCACTCCATGCGACGTACTGGATCGCGAGCTGGCCGCGGACAGAAGTCGGACCGGCCTTTCTCTCCCCCCTTCTTCTCCACGCCCAGATGGTTCGCGCGATTGCGGTCACGATCGAGCCAATCTCGCCCGTGCGGGCGATCCGCGAGGTCGAGGCGTCCCGGACGAGCGACCTCGCGGACACGGAGCTCCGCGGCCGCATGGGATTCATGGAGACAGCCCGCCGACGGCGGATGGCGGAGGCCACCGTGCGGCGCGAAGACGAGCTGGCGGACGGCCACGCTGCCGTTCGCTACGCCGGCTATGTCACCGTCTCGGCTCGGTCGGACGCGGAGCTCGAGCGGCACTGCTCGGAGGTCGAGCACGCGGCGCAGATGGCGCGGCTCGAGCTCCTTCGCCTTTACGGTCAACAGGAGGAGGCGTTCACCTACACGTTGCCGCTGGGTCGCGGGTTGCGGTGAACGTCCGTGGTCAGCCCGGGCACCGGACGACGACCGCGCACCTCCAGGCCGCATATCCGTTCGTCGCGGAAGGTGGGCTCGGGGGCCGAGGCGTCTACATCGGCCGCGACGTCTACGGAGGCTCGTTCTGCTACGACCCCTGGGAGCTGTACGGCCAAGAGCTGACGAGCCCCAACGCGGTGGTGATCGGGATCGTCGGTCGCGCCAAATCGAGCCTCGTGAAGACGTACGTGCTTCGCCAGGCCGTATTCGGGCGCCAAGCATGGATCGTCGACGTCAAGGGCGAATACGAGCGGCTCGCAGCGGCCATGGGCGTGACGCCGATCGCGCTCTCACCCGGCGGCCGCGTGCGACTCAATCCGCTGACGCCCCAGGCAGGCCCCGAGCGTCAACTGAATCTGCTCTACAGCGTGGCGGCGGCCGCGCTCGAGCGACCGCTCACCCCGGAGGAGAAGCGCTCGGCCCAGGAGGCGCTTCGCGTCCTCGAACGCCGGTCGGCTGACGAGCCGACTCTCCCGGCTGTCGTGGACGTGCTCATACACGCGCCGGCCGAGATGGCGGACGCGCTCGCCATGCCGGTCGAGGAGTTCGCCGCGGCGACGCGACCGATGGCGTTCGCGCTCGACCAGCTCTGCTCGGGAAACCTGCGCGGAATGTTCGACGGCCCGACGACTCCGGGCCTCGACCTCTCGGCGCCGCTCGTCATCCTCAATCTCCGCGCGGTGCTCAATACACACACGACGGCGCTCGGCATCCTGATGACCTGCGCCACAGCGTGGCTGCAGGCGATGATCGAAGCCGAGACGGACGAGCGGAGCGCGAAGCGCATCGTCGTCGTCGACGAGGCATGGCGGATCGTCTCGAACCTCGGCATCGGCGAGTGGCTGCAGCAATCGTTCAAGCTCTCTCGCGGGCTCGGGGCGCAGAACGTCGTCGTCATGCATCGGCTGTCCGATCTGCGCTCGGTCGGCGCAGAAGGATCGCGGGAGGTGCGCCTCGCCGAAGGCCTGCTTGCAGACGCGGAGACGAAAGTCGTCTACGCGCAGCCACCGGACCAGCTCGCACAAGCAAGGGAGCTCCTCGGACTGACGGACACGGAGGCCGAGCTCTTGCCGCACCTTCGCCGCGGCTGGGCGCTGTGGAAGGTCGGTCAGCGCTCATTCCTCGTGCAGCACCGGCTTTCCCGCTTCGAGCACGAACTCGTCGATACCGACGCGCGGATGGCCGTGAGGACGGCCGCGTGAGCGCCGCGCGAAAGCCGCCTCGGTTTCCCCTGTCGGGCGACGAGCCGGGCCCGCTCGAGATCCTCGGTCTCTGGCTGCTCGGCGCGGCGATATGCGCCGGGGCGGCACTGTGGCTCACGGGCGAGGTCTCCGCGCGGCTCTTTCATGGCGCGTGGCCAGGCACGGGACTCCCGGAGATGGGAAGCATCCTGGTCCGCTTCGGGAAGCACGTCGGCGACCCGGCGCAGGCATGGCCCTCTTCCGAGCGGCGCCTCATTCCTGATGCCACCGCTTTCTACGCCACGCTCGGCGTCATGGCGACCCCGCTCGTTGCCGCCGTCGCCCTCCTCCTGCGCCGGCGTGCGCGCGGCCGGGCGGGTAGCGGTGCGAGCGCCCGTTGGGCGAGGCCGCGCGATCTTCGCCCCATTCGGATTCGCGAGCCGGCGCCGGGCCGCCTGACACTCGGACTCGTAGGCGGCCGGCTCGTCGCCGCTGAGCCCCGGCAGTCAGCGATCGTGATCGGGCCGGTGCAGACAGGCAAGACTTCCGGCTTCGCGGTGCCCGCGATTCTCGAGTGGCGCGGCCCCGTCGTCGCGACGTCCGTCAAGACGGATCTCCTGCGCGAGACGCTCGCCGCCAGATCGAACATCCGAGAGGGCCGCGTTTGGGTCTACGACCCGACTGGTGGAACCGGAATCCCGGGCGCGGGATGGACGCCGCTTGCCGGCTGCGCAAGTTGGCAGGGCGCGCAACGGGTCGCCGCCTGGCTGGGTGCGGCCGCGGGCCGCGGAAACGCGGGCGTCGAGAACGCGGAGTTCTGGTACGCGGCGGCCGCGAAACTGCTGGCGCCGATTCTGCTTGCCGCTGCGGCGACGGACGGCACCATGGCGGATGTCGTCCGCTGGGTCGATTCGCAGGCGCAGGAGGAGGTATTCGAGGCGCTCGAGCTCGCGGGCGACGAGGCGGCTCTGACGGCGTTTCAAGCGTCGACACTTCGCGACGACCGCACTCGCTCAGGTATCTACACGACGGCGGAAACGGTTCTCGCCGCGTACGCCGACCCAGGCGTTCTTGCCTCAGCGCTCTTGCCGGAGCTGCGCGCGGAGCGCCTACTCGACGGCGGCCATCACACCGCGTACCTGTGTGCGCCGGCCCACGAGCAACGTCGGCTTCAGCCGCTGTTCGCGACACTCGTACAGGAGATCGTCGCTGGCGCGTACGAGCGCGCTACCGAGACGGGCAAGCCGCTCGACCCCCCGCTCCTCCTCGTCCTCGACGAGTGCGCGAATATCGCGCCGCTTCGAGATCTGGCGACGCTCGCGTCGACCGGGGCCGGACAGGGGATCCAGCTCGTCTCGGTCTTCCAGGACATGGCGCAGGTCAACGCGGTGTACGGGCGAGATCGCGCGCCTACGATCGTGTCCAACCACCGCGCGAAGGTCATCCTCTCCGGGATCGCCGACGCGCAGACGCTCGACTACATCGCACGACTGCTCGGGGACGAGGAGGTACGCCAGGTCTCCTCGACAAGCGGCGCCGGTGGGAAGCGCTCGACGACGGAATCGGTTGCGTACAGAAGCCTCGCGCCGGCCAATGCACTCCGCGAAATGCGACCAGGACACGGCTTGCTCGTCTACGGGCATCTGGCGCCGGCTCAGATCGCGCTCCGCCCGTGGTTCAAGGATCGGCGCCTGAAACGGCTGGCGGCGGCGCTACCGTGAGATCCATCGAGGACTTGACGAAGCTAGCTCCGAAGCGTCTCGAGCGAGAACTGGGGAAACTCACGCGCGAAGCGCTTCCTTGCGTCGGCGCCACCGTGTTCGACGGCACTCCAAGCGACGGGCTGACCGTGGGCCTCCGGATCGAGTCCCAAGGTCGTCGCGACGTCCTCGACCTGGCCCGCGTCCTCAAGGACGAGCCGAGCGGCCATGTCGTCTCCGCGTGGGCCCTGCTCTTGCCAAGCCGTGGGCGGCCGCACGGGCGCCTCCTCCTGCGCGTCCGCTTCGAGCGACCGGTGAAGTGCTCGTTCGTCCTCCGCTTTGACGTCAGCGGTCACAACAGCGACCCGCTGCGTGCTCGACTGCCGATCCTGCTCGCAGCGGACCGGTTCGCACTCGCCTTTGATGGGCCACCGGAGCCCGCTCAGCCGCTCATCTGGTTGGCGGCGCCTACGGCACGTGGCTGCGTGCTCGAGGTTCTCGCGCCGGTCGGGCTTTCGGTCTAGGGGCCACGGGATGTCCCGCGGTCGACCGCGTCGGTTATCAAAGCGGCGACGGGCTCACGGCGGCTACCGGCGAGCTCTTGGCTGTGGTGGTTGAGTCAAGGCCACGGAGCTAGCCGAACGCGAACCGGCGACCCGAAGGAATTCGAAGCGCTTAGAGCCTATCCCGCTAGGAAGGGACCTCGGCTCCGGCGGCGAAGTCCGCCCTCGTTGAGAAACTGCGACGAGGGAGGACGACGATGGGTCTTGTTGGGAGAGACGATGGTTGGCGGATTCCCGATCAAACGTGGGAGCGGTTGGAGCCGCTGCTGCCGCCGCGTCCGCCGCATCCGCTGGGTTGTCACAACCCGCGGGTGCCCGACCGCGACGCGATCGACGCGATCTTGCTTGTGCTGCGCACCGGGATGCAATGGAACGCGCTCAACGCGACCGGGATCTGCTCCTCGAGCTCGGCGCACCGCCGCTTTCAGGAGTGGGCGGAGGCGGGGCTGTTCGAGCAGTTCTGGCGGCAGGGGCTGCTCACCTACGACGAGTTGAAGGGGATCGAGTGGGAGTGGCTGTCCTGTGACGGCGCGCTCGGCAAGGCGCCGCTGGGTGGCGCTGCGACGGGTCCAAATCCCACTAACAGAGCGAAAAAGGGGCGAAGCGATCGCTCCTCTGCGAAGGCAGGGGCGTCCCGATCGGGCTCGAGATCGCCGGCGCGAACGTCAATGACTTCAAGCTCCTGCGCGCGACGCTCGAGAGCATCCTGATCGAGCGACCGGACGCCAGCGACGAGTGCGGGCAGGGCGTCTGCCTGGACAAGGGCTACGACTACCCGGAGGTGTACGAGCTCGCTGACGAGTTTGCCCTCAAGCCCCACATCCGTTCCCGCGGCGAGGAGAAGAAAGCCCTCGAGCGTGAGGCTGGCTTCCGTGCTCGCCGCTGGGTCGTCGAGCGCACCCATTCCTGGCTGAACCGCTTCCGCGGCCTGCTCATCCGCTGGTCGAAGAAGCCCCAAAACCACCGCGCCCTGCTGCAGCTCGCGTGTGGACTGATTGCCTGGCGACTCGCGACCGCGGAGGACCTACCGGGATAGGCTCTTAGGCCGACTATTGCGTGAGTCGAACCGGCACCGATTGGGGGGTGCGGCGATTTCGTCGCTTGTGCACGACGCGTTGTTGTTGGCGGGCAGCGACGGCCGAGGCCGAAGCGGACGGCTTCGCTCCGCCGCACGAACCGAAGATCAGCGGCACGCGGATCCGGCTACAGGTGTCGGCGTAGGTCGACCTATGCCGATGTCGGCATAGGTCGACGAGCTCGGCTACCTCGCTTTGCCCGAAGGGGCGGCCGAGCTCGTCTTCCAGGTGATCTCGGAGCGCAACGAGCGAGCGTCGTTGATCGTGACAACCAACTTCCCCTTCGGCGAGTGGACGAAGGTCTTCCCCGACCCGCGCCTGGCGAAGGCGGTCGTCGACCGGCTCACGCACAGGGCTCACATCATCGAGACCGGCAGCGAGTCCTGGCGCTTCAAGCACGGGGCTCGGCAGCAAACGCCGCGGGAGGTGGAGCCACCTCAAGCCGTCGTCGTGGGGCCAGTGCAAGCCGTCGCTCCGAACTGCGACCACCCGCGCTCCATCCAATCGCAACAAGCGCTTGAATAGCGTCGTCACGCGCATCCGCCGCCTCCTCTCTCGATTGTCTTCAGCAGCAACCGAGACGAGGATGTCCCGCTCGTCGTGGAACTTCGCGACGGCGGTCCCGGTCTGTAGGTCAGGCGGTGACGAGAATAGCGACCTCCTCGGTCGGGGACAGGACGGTCGTTCGACCGAGCTCGTTCTCGATCGCAATCGAGAGCTTGGCGAGATCGCGGTAGCCGATGATCCGCCGGAACTGACGCTCGGCTTCTAGCATTCCGGCGGCCGTCCAGCGCAGAGCCATCTCGCCCGAGGACCAACGCTTGACGTTGCGGCTGGTGCGGCGGACGCACTCGATCATCGACTCGCAGGATTCGTCGACTCGAGCGTCCGCTTGAGCGAGCCCTCGATCCCGAGCCGGCTGAGAGTGAGCGTCTCGGCCATCCCGTCTCGCAGCGAGGCGGCCGCGCCGGGATGGGAGCGCTCCAGCTCGGCTGCGAGAGCGTTCAGCTCGCCCAAGGCACGAGCTTGGTCGCGGTTGGCCCAGGCGCGGCGCAGACGCCTTTTCACCGCAGGCCGGCCGGGACATGACCTACACACCGGGACCGCCGTCGCGAAGTTCCACGACGAGCGGGACATCCTCGGGACAACACTCTCACGCGCCAAGTTAACGCCACGGCGGACCGGCGGGTCCGCCGTGACGCGTAATCTTCATCGGACAGTGGCGCTCTACGGCCAGTTCGGACCCTGACCTTCAGCGAGCGCCAGAGGTGCGAACGCAGCTATGGTCACAATCAGTGACGCGATGAAGAGACAGGCGGAAGCAAATCGGTGCTTCATTGGGACCGTCCTTTCGGAAGTGATGGACAGTCCCGGGCCCGGGATGACATAAGACTAACACTGTGCCTCGACAAAAGTCAACACACGTCGACAACCCCGGCGCCGTCGGCCTTCGTCTGAAGGCCAGCCGCGAGGCGGCTGGGCTTAGCCAGCGGGCGCTCGCTTTCCCTGGCTGTTCACCCGCCTACATCTCTCGGGTCGAGGCAGGCGAGCGCATTCCGTCCCTGCAGGTGATTCGTGAGCTCGGCCGACGACTCGGAGTGACTGAGGACTACCTTGCTCGTGGCGCTCCGGATCAGGCTGTCCGAGATGACCCACGGCTACTTGAAGCCGACCTTGCACTACGGATGGACGATCTTGAGCTGGCTCAGCGGCTTTACGACGAGCTCCTCACCGAGGCGGGGTCTGACGGTGCGCGCGCCGCTTCGCTCAGCGGGCTTGGACAGCTCGCTTTCCGGATGGGCAATCCGCCGCTGAGCCGCGACCGACTCGAGGAGGTTGTGGAATTGCTCGGTGACGCCGAACGACTGCCCTCAGGCGTCGCCGAGACGCTGGGTCGGAGTTATGCGGCCCTGGGCGAGTACGAAGCCGCGATCGGCGTATTCGAGAGGTCGCTTGCTGGCGCCGAGAGTGACGACGATCGGCCCGAAACGATCCGATTCGCAGTCCTTCTCGCAAACGCGCTCATGGATTCAGGCCGCCTCGGTCGCGCCGAGGAGTTGCTTGGGCGGACGCTAGCCCGCGCGGCTGACTTGGCCGACCCAGCGGCACGTGCTCGCATCTACTGGACGCAGTCGCGCCTGCACGCGCAAAAGGGCAACCCAGAAACGGCGGCGCGCTACGCCCGAAGGGCGGTGGGGCTGATCGAGCTCACCGAAGACACGCATTATCTCGCTCGGGCGCAGCAACTACTTGCGCACATCGAGCTCGACCGCGGCAATGTGGACGCCGCTCTTCCGCTCATCCAGCGCGGTGTCGAGCTTCTTCAAGGAAGCGGCAATCCTCTCGAGTTCCACAAATTTCGGCTCGAGGAAGCACGCGCAGTCGCCCAGCAGGGCGACCTTGAGGAAGCGGCAGCAATTGGGATGGAGGCAGCGGGTGCGTTGCGGGAGATTCATCCATTGGAAGCCGGACGCGGCTATGGCTACGTGGCAGACGCCTTCAAGAGCCTCGGTGAGCTTGACCGGGCCGCGGAGCTCTACGAGCTCGCCGTCGAAACGCTCGAGCCTGGTCATAACCGCTACCTGACGTCCGTCTACACAAGCCTTTCCGAGGTGCTCGAGGAACAGGGCAGGACTCAGGAGGCCTTTGAGGCACTTAAGAAGGCAATGGGCATCCAGGCCCGGATCGGACACGAGGCACCGTAGCGATCCTGCCGCCCTTGCCTGCGTAGCGGCCAACGCGATCGCTGCCTGATCGCACGGACCTGGGGGGTTTCCTTCGATCGCGTAGTGCTGGAGAGCGCATTCGGGCGGCTTCCCGTAGCCAGTCGCTGTGCGGTAAGGCACAGCGGGACGGGTCTGGTCACTCATGACATCACCCTCGACAACTATTGTTATTACGAGATGGCACGCAAGCGCCTCGGCCACGTCCGTGATCCCGTCCAACTCGGCGTCCGCCTCAAGGCCGCGCGGCTAGCCGCCGGAGTGTCCCAAGCTAAACTCGCCGCTGGCGTCTGTAGTGCCAGCTACGTGGCTCACATTGAGCACGCTGCCCGCGTGCCCTCCCTCCAAATTCTCCGTCTCTTCGCTCAACGTCTCGCGACGAGCGAAGGCGCTCTCCTCGGGATCGACGATGGCGTGGGCGATTCGGCTCGCCGATTCTGGGATTCCGTTCCTCTTGATCAGCTCGTTAGGCGGCGGCTGGACGCTGAGGAGGATGATCCGCGTGCGCAACTCGAACTAGTGCGTGGGCTTGTCGACTCCCTTTCGCTCGCCCTCTCCCGAATCGAGCAGCTCGTTCAGGGGGGAGAGACTTCGTTGGGGCACGGGCCTATTGATGGAGAACACGCCACCGGCGCCCTGACGACCGCCGAGGCATGAGATCGGGGGCACGTTCCTGCCGCTATCGCTCGCGCGCAGAGCTGCGGTAAGCGTCCGGCCCGACTCCCCCGGCGCGTGACGGACTGGGCCCGCGCGCTCGAACGCTGGAGCGGTGGGTATCTCGCCGTCTACCCGGACGGCTCGGAAGTCTGGCGTGAGAATCTCGCCGGCGAGGCGCTCGTCGTCGGCCGCCCGCTCTCCGCAGAGCCGGCCTACGTTGTGAATCAGCTGGTCGCGATGCGCGACCGCGACGACGACATCCCCCTCGTGCGCGCGCTGCTCGACATCCAGTAAGGTGCGCCGCGAAACGGCGGTCTCGTTTTCTCCTCAAAACCGTTACCCGAGTTCAGACTTCAAGCCTTCCGGTCGGTCGCCGCGGCCGCAAGATCGCCAAGGTCGGGATCGCCAGGCGCATGCTCACCTCTGCTACTACGGCCTACGCGACGGCGAGATGCGTTGCCTCCAAGCTCCGGGGCCGGCGCGCGCGCCTCCCGTCAAGACAGCGTCATGACCGCCCGTCGACCACTTGAACGTGCCCCGCGCCCCGGACCCCTCTTCGCGCTGCTCGGGCGAGCTCGCATGAAAGTCTGGCCTCACTCACAAAGGACGGCCGCCCCACTCGATTGATCCCCCGAGCCCCGCGTGGCACTCTGGCCCGCTCCGCGCGGCCGGATGGATGACTGGAGCGTCCCCGTCACGGCCCCGCGCCCGCCGCCAGCAGCGAGGCGCCCAACCTCCCGAAGCCCGTGACCTTGACGCGGGTCCGCTTCTTCATGGATGACAACGTGGTGGGGACTCCTCGGCACCAGCGCTTTAGAGCACGCGGGTCGTTCAAGACCGTGGAGCTCGAGGATGTCCCGATGCAGATCGTAAGTGCGCCGGATGTGCACCCGGCCACCTCTCACACGAAGGGCCGGCGCTCCTCCGCTGGGCCCTGTCTGAAGCCGCCCAGTGCGCCGCTCGCCGCTCCTCACCCGATCACGCCTACTACCTCGAGGTCGCCAGACGAGTCGACCACAACCGCGCCTGTCTCTCAGTCGCCCGCAAACTCTGCCGACGCGCACACCACATCCTGCGCGACCTCGGAGACGACGCAACTCGCAGCAGTCGACGACGCGCCAGCGAGCAATGAGGTCGTCAGTGTTGCGGCCAAACTCAGCCACGCGCGCGCGTCGCCCACCATCACTCAGATGCCTTTGCGGCCAGCTCCCACATTGCTCCCGTCGCCAGCGCCCTGCGGGCCTGGCCGGCCTCCATAGGCCGTGCGGCCGCAACCTTTCTCGCGGGAAACACCCGATCGATCATCTCGTCGCCGGAGCGAGCCATCCCGGTTTTGACGGAGACTTCGTTGCCAGGGTTCGCCTGGCGGAAGGAGAGGTCTGTCATGCCGAGGTCGAGGAAGTATCCGGTGGAGTTGTTGGACCGTGCGACACGGCTGGTGTTCGAGTCGGGACGTCCGATCGCGCACGTCGCTGCTGATCTTGGGTTGCCGTCGCAGACGCTGCGTAAATAAGGTACTCCGCGCTGTGCGCGCGATGTACCGAGCGCTTGCGATTACTCGTTTGGTGCTTCTCGAGGCTCGCACGCTCGCCGGAGCACGTACACCGACTTCAAGACGCCGAACAACGGCACGTACTGCGCGTTACTGGCTGGAAAACCACACGTTCCGAATCGTCGCTCGAGCGTTAGGGGCCTGTCCAAAAACTGGGAGTGGTGAGGTCCGACCGGGGTCCTATGCTCGACTTGTCGAGCGAGGGGGTGCGGGGTGGCGATGGGGCAGCTGAAGGGGCAGGCGGCGACGTTGCAAGTGGAGATGGCGTGTCTGGACGAGCTCGTGCCTGAGGACGACCGC
>JBBSGR010000007.1:0-118368 GCA_038253945.1 Gaiellales bacterium | reverse complement strand
CGGGGTGCCGGCAAGGCTCCCACGCCAAACTAATCACGGGCTCGCAGGCACCAAGCAAAACCGGCGTCAGCAGGCGACCCACGGATCATCCCCGATTTCATCCGCCCGCGGGTGGCCGGCACGGCCATGGCCAACTAATCCCAGATCAGCCGGCCGAGGAGGAGGCCTACAGCCAGGCCCACCCCGAGCGCCGTAGCGCCGGCCAGCACGGCGCCGGCCGTCCATGTCACGGCGTAGCTGGAGACGCGAAGCGGCATGCGGTGGGCGACGCGGCGACGCGTTCGCTCTCCGCGCGCAGACCGACCGGCTGTGAGCTCGACCTCACCGGCCCGTAGTGCGTGCTCGCTCCCGCCGCTCCAGGTCGAGAGCATGCCGATCACCTCGTTGCGAATCCTCTCCGCATCCGCGCCGAAGTCGAGCAGGATCCGGGCGGCGACGCCCTCGTTCTCGCGCACGAGGCCGAGCAGGATGTGCTCGGTGCCGATGTAGTCGTGGCCAAGCGCCTGCGCTTCCTTCAGCGCCAACTCGAGCACCTTCTTGGCCCTGGGGGTGAACGGGATCTGCCCCGTCGTCACCTCGTCGCCGGATCCGACGATCCGCGCGACCTGCGCGCACACCTCCTCGACCGTGATGTCGAGGAGGCCGAGCACGCGCGCGGCAAGGCCCTCCTCCTCGCGCAGCAGGCCGAGCAGGATGTGCTCCGTGCCGATGTAGTTGTGCTTGAGCGCCCGCGCCTCGTCCGCGGCGAGGACGACGACTTGCCGGGCCCGTTCTGTAAAGCGTTCGAACATCTCTACCGCTGGTGAAGCCAGCTCCGCCCGGCGCGCGTACGCTCGAGCGCCCCGGGGCCGAACGTCGCCTCGACGCGCCGCCGGACCTCGTCGAGATCGATCCCGATCGTCTCGAGCGCATCTGGATCCGGGGCAGCCGGCCGCTTCCCGTTGAGCAGGGAGCCGGTCGCAGGCGGCTCAGGACGCTTGCGGCGTCTCACTGGCCGCCCCTCCGGAACAGCCGCCGGCCGCTGCCGTACTTCTGGTGCACGGCCTGCTTGCTGACGCCGAGCACCTTGGCGATCCGCTCCCAGGACCAGCCGCGCTCCCGCGCGTTTCCCACCTGCAGCTCCTCGAGCGACTCGAGCAGCATCCGGAGCGAGGCGACGGCGGCCAGCCCCACCTCGGGCTCCTGGCTCGAAGCCGCCCCGACGAGCTCGGTCTGCTCGGTCACGTCCGTCAAGCTATCTTGACGGTCGTTCCGCGTCAAGTTTCCTTGACGGAGGAGGCGGCGGAGAGGGCTCGAGCGGCTGCCAGCTCGGGTAGTCACTCCCGCCGGGCGGGCCGGCCACGCGGATCGTGGGCCCGCCGCGCGCGCTCATGACGTAGATCCTTGGCGTGCCGCCCCGGTCGCGCACGAACGCAATCGAGGACCCGTCCGGCGACCAGGCGGGGTCATAGTCGTTGGCGGGGTCGCTGGTCAACCTCGTGGCACCCCCGCCTCCGGCGGCGATCGTATAGAGGTCGACCCCGGCCTTCGAGGCGCGGTAGAAGGCGATCCGGCGGCTGTCCGGCGACCAGGTCGGGACCCCCTCGGCCGCCGCCGTGCGGGTGAGCCGCCGCTGGTCGCTCCCATCGGCGTTCATCACATACAGCTCCCAGTTGCCGTCGCGGCGCGACGTGAAGGCAATCCTCGTCGCGTCCGGCGACCAGGCCGCCTCCTGATCCCGCGCGGGTGCGCGGGTGAGCCGGGCGACACGGCTTGCGGCAACGTCGACCAAGTAGATGTCCTGATTGCCCGCCGTCGTGCGGGTGAACGCGATCCTGGAGTCGTCGGGCGACCACGACGGGTCGGAGTCGAAGCGACCGCGGGTCAGCCGCAGAACGCCGCTCGCGTCGGCGTTCGACACCTGGATCGCCCCGCCGAGCGAGAACGCGAGCCTCGCGCCGTCCGCGGACCAGGAGGGATCGCGGTGACTTTCACCGCTAGTCAGCAGTGTCGGGCCCGAGCCGGAGGCATCTGCGAGGAAGATCTGCCGCTTGCCACCCTGCGAGGCGACGAAGGCGATCTGTCCGTTCAGCTTCCGGGCTCCAGTCACCTCTGGGCTCGCCCCGTCCGCCCCGAATCCGATCAGGGCGAGCGAACAGATCCCGAGGAGAGCAAGACGGCGTCCACGCCCTATGCGCACGCCGGACACTATCGGCGCGCAAGGCGAACGATTACAGGCGGCGCGCCCCGGAAGACGGGAAGCAGCGTCACGTACGCGTCTTGCGCCGACAGTGCGGTCGTCCAGAGCCACTGCCGCGCTGGCCGCCCGGGAGGCGGAGTCTGCGTGATGGGGCTGAACCCCGGCTCGTGGCCGGCGTCGTGGTAGACAGGCGAGGCGAGGCTGTAGAGAACGTGGTCCGCTCGGGCGTGCACGCGACCGAGCTCCAGGAGCTGTCTCCTGCTCGACTGGCGCACGTAGAGCAGAGCGCCCCGGAGGAGGGCCGGATTCGTCAGCTGCTCGAGACTGCTCCGGCGGACGACGCGCCTCTTGCCGGTCGCGAGGTTGACCGCGACGATCCGGCTCGAGCGCCGATCGGAGACGTCGAAGACGAGATTTCCCCCATCGAGCGCGGGGCGACCGATCTGCGCGCGAGGACCGACCGCAGCGATCGTCGTCTCCTTCCCTGGAGCTGCGAGCGGACGGGCGGCGAGACGGTCGCCGCCATCGAAGCTCCGCCCGCGGTAGGCAAGCCAACGATCCGAGACGGCGAGCGCATCGACGGCCGGCACCTGCACGGCGGCCACGGGGACGAAATCGAGCTTGCGGACGACTCGCACCGTCCTGCCTTCTCGCCACGCGAGCATCGACCCGCCGAGCGCGGGGTCGGTTCCCGGGAGCACCCGCGTCAACGGCCCCAGGTGATGGGGCGCCGACCTCAACGCCGGCGCAGGCTCCAGGACGACGCCGCGCGCCGCCCCTTCCCAGGCGACCACGCCGCCGGCCACCGTGGGATCGCTGGCGGGCGTCGCGACCCGCGTCGCCGCCGGAGCGTCCGCCCCGGCGAGAAGGAACGCACAGCAGCCAAGCGCAATCGCAGCGGCAATGCGGAACCGGCGCAGGATCACGGGACGCTCCGCCATCAGCTCCAACACCCGAACCCCTGCCTCGCGCGAGGCGAGCGGCGCGAGTACCGCGACCGGGAGCGAGCGCCCGGCCCCGAAGGCAAGGCCGACATAGAGGCCGAGGTGCGGTTCACCGAGCGCCAGGGTGATGCCGACGAGGGCCCAGAAGGCAAGCGTGAGGACGAAGGTCGTAAAGCCGAGTCCGAGCAGGACGCCGTAGAGTGCCGCGGCGAGCGGCAAGGGCAGCCGGCGGCGCCACGATTCCGGCACCTGCCGGCGCACCTGCGGCCGGATCCGGACAGCGCGGAGCTCGCCGGCCGCGGCCGCGGCCGCAATGACGACGGCCGCGACGAGAGCGGATCGTCCGCCGGCACCGGGCAGGAACCCCCCGACGTAGGCGATGCCGACGAACGTCGCCAGGCCGCCGGCCAGCGCGCCGGTGAGAAACGTCGCGCACGCGGCGGCAGTCGTTCGCGGGCGGCTCGCCATCCCGCCGAGTGTCTCCACCATCGAGAAGCCGCAGGGAGACCACGTCCCGGTTAGGCCGGCCAGGAGCGCCGCGGCCGACAGCGCGACCTCGACCGTCAGCACGGCACCTTGGTGTCGTAGTACTGGACGCAGAAGACCTTCCGGCCCGCGAAGCAGTACCCGGTCAGCGCGGAATCCCCGTTGATCCGAAGCCGGGTGTGCGCACAGCAATCGATCAGCTTGCGCACGTAGCCGCCGCAGCACCGGTACCACGCGCCGTCGACGTGCGTGTGAAGCCCGTAGCGCTCCGCGACGGCGTCGAGGCACAGGCGTGTCCTGGGCGCCGGGGGCAGCGGCCGCCCGTCTGGATCTTCAAGCGGCTCCCCGCTCGCGTCGATCGGGTGCCCGCGCCGATCCACGAGCCGCCCGAGGTCGTCCACGGCGCGGCCGTCCTTCGCGCGAAGCGGGTAGCCGCGCGCGTCGACGCGCGGCAAGCCGGTCGGGTGCGGGCAGGAGTCCGTCGTGTAGATGTGCCCGCAGAAGTGAAATGCGTCGGCCTCGCCGGTTCGCAGCCCCGCGGCGACCGCGCTCCCTCCCGCAGCCAGTACGAGGGTGCGCCCGATGCGGGCGAGAAACCCGCGCCGGGACGTCTTCTGCGCGACCAGGTCGCTGAGCCTGATCCGACCGTCAGACACGAGCCGCGTCACGAGCCCGCCGCTCGGCCGCGGCCACGATGCTCTCGAGCTGGCCGAAGCTGTTGAAGGTCCCCTTCGCCCGGACGATCCCATCACGATCGAGCGCAACCGCGTACGGCGCGCCCGGTATTCCCAGCGCTCGCCAGGGCTCTCGGTCTCGCTCCTCGTCGAAAACCTCGAGGGAGAGCAGCGAGTCGCGCTCGAAGGCGGCAACCGCCGGGGCGAGGCTCTGGCAGAGGCGGCAGCCCTCCGAGGAGAAAACGGCCAGGGCGAGGGCTGCTCCCGGCTTCGCGTGGAAGCGCTCGATCACCTCCGTCCTCCTGCCGAGCGGCGGACCCTCGTGCGGGATCTCGAGGGCTCCCTGCGGGGGGAGCCGGAGACGCAGCATGCCGACCTCTCGCGCGAGCGCGAGCACAACGACCCCGAGGACGGCGATCCCGAGCAGCGCGGCAGCGAGGCCGACCGCGAGCCAAGCTTGCATGCTCATCGACGCGGCTGGAAGGGCGGGCACCAGGGCGAAGCCGGCGGAGAGCATGACGTTTCGCGCCACCCCGAGCCAGCCAACTCTCGATCGAGAGCCGAAACAGCCGCACGGAGCGCCCGCGGCGCCCCGGCGCAGGAGGATGATGAGCCACAACGCGAAGGCGGCCAGGAGCACGGCTGCGCCGTACGCGGCGACCGTCGAGCCGGCGGCGACGCCTGCCCCGAGCAGGAGCTCGCAGGCGCTGAGCGAAAGCCAGGCGGCCGAGCGAGATCCTGGACGGGACAAGCCGAGGCTCGCGAGCGCAGCCCGACTTCGCGTCGGGCTCGCAAGCTTCGAGAGGGCCGCGACGACCAGAACGGCCGCGAGGGCAGAGCGCACGACGATCTGCAAGGTCGGATCATGACAGCTGGGGGAGCACGTCGTCCAAGCGGTCAGTCGCGCTGGCGCAGCGCGGGAAAGAGAACGGCATCCCGGATCGTGTCGCGGCCGGTGAAGACCATCGCGAGCCGGTCGATTCCGAGCCCGAGGCCGCCCGTCGGGGGCATCCCGTAGGCGAGCGCCTCGACGTAGTCCGGGTCGCCCGGCTCTCCGCCCGCGACTTCGGCCTGCATCGCGAAGCGCGCGGCCTGCTCCTCGGGATCGTTCAGCTCGCTGAACGCATTGCCGAGCTCCATCCCGCCCACGAAGTACTCGAAGCGCTCCACGAGTCCCGGCTGGTTGTCCTTCGCCCGCGCGAACGGCGAGATCTCGACCGGGTAGTCATAGACGATCGTCGGCTCGAGCAGGGAAGGCTCGACGAAGCGGGTGAACGCGTGGTCGATGAGCTGCAGCCAGTCGGCGTCCTGGCTCGTGTCCACGCCGCGAGCCTCGAGGGCCTCCTTCAGGCCGTCCCGGAGCCAGAGCCCGTGACTTCCGAGTGCGTCCACGAACGTGATCCGCCGCCACGGCGGCTCGAGGTCGACGTCGTGGCCGCGAAACGTCACCTTCGTCGTGCCGAGCAACCCGGCCGCCACCGTCCCGACGAGCTCCTCGATCCGGGCCATCGTGTCCTCGTAGTCGGCATACGCCTCGTACCACTCGAGCATCGTGAACTCCGGGTTGTGCTTGTACGAGACGCCCTCGTTGCGAAAGTCTCGGCCGATCTCGTACACCCGCTCGAGGCCGCCCACGATCAGCCGCTTCAGATAGAGCTCGCTCGCGATCCGGAGGTAGAAGTCGGCGTCGAGCTGGTTGTGGTGCGTTACGAACGGCTCGGCGAAGCCGCCCCCGTAGCGCGGTTGCAGGACGGGCGTCTCGACCTCGACGAAGCCGTGCTCGTCCAGATAGCGCCGGATCGCGGTCACCATGCGGGCGCGGACGATCACGTCCGATCGGGACTCCTCGTTCATCAGGAGGTCGAGGTAGCGCTGCCGGTAGCGGGCCTCGGTATCACGGAGGCCGTGGAACAGATCCGGCAGCGGGCGCCGGGTCTTGGCGAGCAGCTCGAGCGAGTCGACCGCGAGCGACGGCTCGCCGCGCCGCGTCCGCATCGCGCGCCCGGTGACGCCCACGATGTCGCCGAGATCGACCTCGATCGGTCCGGTCCGGGTCGTCTCGCAGACGAGCTGCAACCGGCCCGAGCGGTCGACCAGGTCGCAGAAGACGAGCTTGCCGTGCCCGCGCCGCGCCATCACGCGGCCCGCAACGCGCCGCGCGGCTTCCGCCTCCTGTCCGGCCGCGAGCCTCTCGGCCTCGGCGCGGACGGCTGCTAGCTCATCCCGGTCCGAGAATCGCTTCGGAAGATCGGTCAAGGCCGGCGAGTCTAGTCCGCGAGAAGCACGGACTGTACGTTAGGGGTTTCCCTGAAGCGGCGCGCGGGCGACTCGAGGACGATGCTCTTTAGACAATCGACAAGGGGGTTCGCGATGCACGGATTGAAGTCGAAGCTCTTGCTTGCAGCGCTTCTCATTGGGCTGTGCGCGGTTGCGGGCGCAGCGGCGAACGCCAATGCAGCGATCACCGCATATGCCCATCCGACCGTCTACTGCGTTACGGGCGGGACCATCCGCGATGCCGGTCAGGCCCCGATCGCAGATGTTCCCGCAGTGACGGACTTTTCGACGAACGTGGCAATCAACGATCCTACTTTCGGGCCTGTCAGCGACCTCGATGTCGGCGTCGTGGCCGTTCATCCGGCTTTTGAACGAGCTCCGTTTGGACTTGATCCCACCGCCGGGAACGGGCGTCTCGACGGTCCGTCTGTTCGTCAACAAGACCGACGCCGCAGGCAACAACTTCCCCGTCGGGATCAGCGGCGCGAATCTCGGCGTCGACAGCATGAACCGTGGGCTCGGGACCTACTTCGACCAGGAAGCCGCCCAGTCGATCACGGGAAACACCGGCGGCGACGCCTCGATCGGTCACTTCAGGCCCGATTCCTTCTTGCCGGGGCTGACTGCCTTCAACGGGCTGTCGTCCGCCGCTCTGAACGGGGCCTGGACGCTCCGCTTCACGGACTTCAGGAACTCCGGAGCCGCGGCGCCGACGCAGTTCCTAAGTGAGGGATCGCTGATCTTCGCGAGCCCGATCGTCAACCTCACGAGTGGTGTGCCGTTCTCCGGGCTGGTTGCCGCCTGGGCCACGACGAATCCGATGGACACGCCGAGCACCTTCGGCGGGACGATCAACTGGGGGGATGGTACGACCTCGACCATCAACAGCGTCACCGTTACCCGTTCCTGCGGCGTCTTCGCAGTAGGAGGTACGCATACGTACGCGTTCGGCGGCGCCTACCCGGTCACGATCACGCTGACCGGCGACAGTGGCGCAACAGCCGCGACGACCGCGACCGTCTCGGGCCCGACGGCTGTCCGGCTGCGCTCGCTGACGTCGACAAGCACTGCGAGGAGAACGATCGTCCGCTGGCGCACGGCGTCCGAGCTCGAGACGCTCGGCTTCAACGTCTACGGCGGACGCACGAAGCTGAACCTGAGGCTGATCGGGGCGAAGGGCAACGGCGGCGCTGGGGCGAGCTACCGCTTCGTCGACCGCGCGACGCGTTCGCCGAGGGCGCACACCTACCACCGCTTGCAGGCCGTCGACCTGGACGGTAGCCGCCACTGGCTCGCCACAGCCGTCCCGCGCTAGGGCTGGTCAAGAGACCGCCCGGCGAGCCCCGAGCTCGCCGGGCGGTCCGCCCTCCGCCTGCCCCGCAAAGAGCCGGATCAACTCGGCGCGCGAGTGGATGTCCAGCTTGCGATACGTCCGCGTGAGATGGAACTCGATCGTCTTCGGGCTGAGGAAGAGCGCTCCGCCCACCTCCCGGTTCGTCTTTCCCTCCGCTACCTGCAACGCGATCTGCAGCTCCTGCGGCGTCAGCTGCTCCTCGGCCGTCGGATCCCGCTTTCGCCAGGCCTCGCCGGTCGCCCGCAACTCCCCTTCGGCGCGCTCGAGCCACCGTCGTGCTCCGAAGTCGTCGAACACCTCGAGAGCCGAGCGAAGCTGTGCCCGGGCGTCGACCCGGCGACCCGCGCGCCGCAGCCGCTCTGCGTAGCAGAGCTCCGTTCGCGCGCGCTCGAACGACGAGAAGCCCGAGCGCTGATGCAGGTCGAGCGCGGCGGCGAACCGTGCGTCGATCTGGTCGTCGTCGGACGCGATCAAGCCGGAGCATCGCTCGGCAGCGGCGAGCGCCCACATGCGGTCCGTCGCCTCGGCGCGCTCGCGCAGCTCGCCCAGCGTCTGCTGCGCCCCATCGAGATCGCCCACCCGCACGTAGGCCTCGAACAGATCGGGGCCGTACGGGAGGACGCCGGGCTCAGCAACGGCGTTCCGGCGCGCCAGCTCGGCGAGCGGCTGCAGGTGCCGGATCGCCTCCTCCGGCCGTCCCGCGCCGAGCGCGGCGGCGCCCAGGGCAGCACGAGCTTCCGCTTGTACGAGCTCGTCGCGGAGGGCGTGGGCGAGCAGCAGAGCTCGCTCGCCCCGTCGCCGGCATTCCGCCTCGTTGCCGCGGATCGCGTCCACGCGCGCGAGCGTGGCGAGATTGCACGCCTCGATGTACTCGTTCCCGGTTTGCTCCGCGAGGGAGAGCGCCTCCGACGCACCGGCCACGGTGGGCGCGAGCCTTCCCGTACGCAACTCCAGCAGAGCGAGATTCGTCTGCTCGAAGATCAGCCGGACGATGTTTCCCTCGGCGCGTGCCTCGCCCACGCTCGCGGTCAGAAGCCTCCGCGCAAGCTCGTAGCGCTCGAGCCAGATGAGAGGCTCCGCGATGTTCGTGGCGAACGAGAGCGACTCGTCAGGACTCTCGGCGAGCACGCGGTCGATGGTGTCGGCGGACTCATGGGCCTTGCCGCGGAGCCCCTGCGCACGTGCGAGATCCTGTAACGCCCGGAGGTGTCGCTCGCCACCGGCGGGCGCGCACAAGCTCACGCGGCGCTCGGCGAGCTGCAGCGCCCCGCCGGTCTCGAGCGCCTGGAAACGGCGCTGCAGCACGACCCCGAGCAGGGCCACGGCACGGCGAGGATCGCGTGACTCCAGGCGGTCGGCCTCCCGAACCAGCTCGTCAGATGAAATCGCGGAGGCGCGCCATTTACCGTGCCAGTCCGCGATGACGGCGAGCCGATGCCGAACGTCGGCCCGCAGGAGGGGGTCCGCCGCGAGAGGAAGAGCTGCCTCGGCTAGCCGGCGCGTTCTCGGCGTCCAGCCCCCCCCAGATCCAGCCGGGGGAGATCCGATGCCTCGAAAGCTTGCGACTGGCCAAGGCGTCCCGCAAACACGAGCGCGAGCGCCTCTCCGGCAATCCGGCGTGCCGCGAAGAGCAGGGCCTCCGCCGAGGCGCTGTCGACCCACTGGATGTCGTCGACGAGCACGAGGGTCGGCCGCTCCTCCGCGGCCTCCGCGAGGAGGCTGAGCGTGCCCGCGTACGCGCTCAGGCGATCCGCCTCGCCGCCCTCGAGCGCAAGCGCGGCCCGCAGCGAGCGACCCTGAGCCACCGGAATCCGCTCGATCAGGCTGAACAGGGGCCGGAGCAGGCTGTGCAGGCCTGCGAACGGGAGCTGGGACTCGTATTCGCTGCCGCGCGCCTGGAGAACACGCATGCTGTTCGCCTGCCCGATCAAGTGCTCGAGCAGGCTGGTCTTGCCGAGGCCAGGGTCACCGAGAACTAGCAGCGCGCCGCTCCTGCCCTCGCGCGCTGAGTCGAGCAGCGCCTCCAGCCGCTCGCACTCCTCCGTGCGGCCGACGAGCACAGAGGAACCGTAGCTCGCCCTGCAAGCGTTAGGGATCTCCCCGAAGCGGTTCCGCGGCCGGCGCCGCATGCTGGCTCGTATCAGAGCGCCGACGAAGCGGGGGCGAATGAAGCCGATGACGTACTCGATGCAGTTCCGAGGACATACGCGGGAGATCGCACCCGGCCTCCTGGAGGCGGTGCTGAGCGCGCCGAGTTGCGCCCACTTCACGACGGTCGGCATCGACGGTCTCGACGGGCGGTTTCTGACCGCGCCGGGGGGCGAGGCACGTTGCGACTCTCACCTGCGGTTCGCCGATGCCGAGACGTTCGACGAGGAGGGCACTCTGAGCTTCGGCCACGGGAACTCGCTGCGCTTTCGAGCTGTCGCACGAGGTCAGCTCGGCCCGAGCCCGGATCCCCACCTCTCTCACGGAACGGTGGTCTGGGAGATCGAGAGCGGTGAGGGCCAGTTCGAGGGCGCTCGAGGGCGCATCACGTCGAACTTCTTCGTCTCGGACACCGGCGAGGTGACCGACAACCAGTTCGGCGTCATCTTCCTGTACAGCACTAGACGTAGGGACTTCCCCGAGTGATGCAACGTGAGCGCGGGCCGATGCTGGTACTGGGAAGACCGATCCCCTCGACAGGCCGCCACGAGGTGGCCGCCAACCCGCTCGGCGTCAGCTTCCCTGAACGGCAATTGGAAGGAGAAAGACCATGGAGTTGAATTCAAGAAGCAACAGGCGGGGGCTCACCGCCTTGACGGCAGCGCTTACCTTTGCGCTGATCGCCTGGGTGGGAGCGGGGCTCGGCGCAGCCCCGAAGCCGGGCGGCAAGTACGAGGGCAAAGTGGGCGGCGGTGCAACATCGATCGAGAAGTCCATCTCCATCACCGTGAAGAAGGACGGGAAGCATGCCCGCGTGATGTGGGCCTGTGGCACTGGGCGCGGATACACGTCGATGTCCTTCGTGATCAAGAACGGCCGCTTCAAGGTCGTGAACAAGACCGGCAGCCTCGTCGTCTGGACCTTCACCGGCCGCTTCGTGTCGGCCGACGAGGCGCGCGCGGAGCTCGATCTCAGGGCAACCTGCGACGGCAAGGGCGGCCTCTTCGTTCTCAACCGCGTGACGACGGTCGCCGACCAACTCGTGGCAGCGAAGGCGGCAACGGCGAAGTATCAGTCGGTCGCGAAGGCCGAGGCGGACGGCTACCACACCGTGCCCGGCGCGGACGGCAAGCCGGTCTGCGTCTCCTCCCCCGACGGCGGCATGGGCATTCACTACGAGAACCAGGCCCTGATGGCCGACGGCGTGTTGGATATCCGTCGCCCCGAAGAGCTCGTGTACGCACCGGTGGCGGGCGGCAAGCTAAAGCTCGTGGCAGTCGAGTACTTCCGGGCAGACGCCGACGGCAACCCGTCCACGACCCAGGATCGCCCGCTGCTCTTCGGCAAGCCGTTCGACGGCCCGATGGCCGGACATCACCCCGGCATGGCGATGCACTACGACCTGCACGCCTGGGTCTGGCAGGCGAATCCGAAAGGCAACTTCTTCCCGTGGAATCCGTCCGTCAGGTGCGCGTGAGGCTCATGTCGAGGACCGTTGCAGGTGATAATGGAACGGAACCGGCAGCTCTCCCGTCTTGCTGCTGACTTCGATCAAGAAAAGGAGAACGCATGACTCGTACATCCACGCGATCGAGGGTGATCGCAGCGCTGCTGGCGCTGGGGCTCACGCTCGTGCTCGCTCAGGCCTCCTCGGCCGACCGCGGCCGGGCCCGCGGCCGCTCCGCCCAGGACGCGCAGCTCACGCTCGCCAAGGAGGCGACGGCCGCCTTCGCCACGCCGGCCGGCGCGTTGGCGGCAGGCTACGTTCCAGCTTCGCCGTGCATCGAATCGCCCTTCGGAATCATGGGCTTCCACTACGTCAACCCGGCCATCGAGGCCTCCGGCATCCAGGACGTGACCCGACCGCCCGAGCTGACGTACGTCCCCACCCCGGGCGGCCTCGTTCTCGGTGCGCTGGAGTACCACAAGAACGACGCCGACCAGAACCTCGCGACCGACTACGATCGTCCGTCGCTCTTCGGCATTCCCTTCGACGGGCCAATGCCGGGCCATGGCCCACCGGCAAACCCTGGCCCGATCCACTACGACCTGCACGTCTGGCTCGGGCAGTTCAATCCGAACGGCATCTTCCAGCAGTGGAACCCGCGCTTTCGCTGCCCGGCGTGAGACTCGCCTGAGCCGCGGCTGGAAGCGCACCTCTCCGCGAAAAGTGCGTCGCGTAAGCGCGCCGCGCTTTTCGCGGTTCAGGCCGCCTTGATATCGAGAATCTTGTACTTGAGGGAGCCGCGCGGCGCGGTCACCTCGACGGTCTCGCCCTTCTTCCGCCCGAGGATCGCCCTGCCGACCGGCGACTCGTTCGAGAGCCTGTTCTCGGCCGGATTGGCCTCTGCGACGCCGACGATGTGGTACTCGACCGTCTTCTTTGCGTCCAGATCGCGAAGCCTCACGTGCGAGCCGACCGACACGACGTCGGTCGTCACCTCGCCGGTCTCGATCACGCGCGCGTTTCGGATCCGCTCCTCGAGCAGGGCGATCCGGTGCTCGAGCAGCGCCTGCTCGTTCTTCGCGTCGTCGTACTCGGCGTTCTCGCTGATGTCGCCGAACTCACGGGCGACCCGAATGCGGTCGGCGATCTCGAACCGCTTGTCGTTCGACAGGAACTGAATTTCCTCTTTGAGCTTCTCGTAGCCCTCCGGAGTAAGGATGACTTCCTTCACAGTACGGGGCGCCTCCTGCCCTTGACACGAAAAACGCGGCGCACCAAAGCGCCGCTCCGGCACGAATGGTAGCGGCCGGTAGCGGCCAGCGTCAACCGTTGTCAACTACTATTTCTCGCTCTGTGCAGGTAGATCTGAGCTCCAGCTGGTGGATCGGCCCGGTCGAGATTCCCTCCCGGCTCGTCCTCGCGCCGATGGCCGGAGTCAGCGTGCAGGCGTTTCGCCGCCAGGGCCGCCGTTTCGGCGCCGGCCTCGTCTGCTCGGAGATGGTCAGCTGCGCCGGTATCCAGCACGGAAACGAGCGGACGCTCGGCTATCTGCGAATCGCATCCGACGAGCACCCGCTTGCGGTGCAGATCTTCGGCTCGGATCCTGCGGTCATGGCGGAGGCGGCGCGTACCGTCGAGGCGGCCGGGGCTGACCTCGTCGACATCAACTTCGGCTGCCCGGTGCGCAAGGTGACGAAGACCGGCGCCGGGGCGACGCTGCTCGAGGATCCCGACCGGGCCTGCCGCATCGTCGAGGCGGTCGCGAGCTCCGTCGCCGTACCGGTCTCGGTCAAGATGCGACGCGGCCTCGAGGACGGCTCGCGCATCTGCCTGGATCTCGGGCCGAGGCTCGTCGCGTGCGGCGCGGCCTCGCTGACGCTCCATCCCCGCTCGGCGCGCCAGATGTACACCGGCGAGGCCGATCACTCGCTGACGCGCGAGCTCGTCGAGCGCGTTCACGTGCCGGTCGTCGCCTCGGGCGACGTCACCTCCCGCGTCCGGGCTCGTGGAATTCTCGAGTCGACCGGTTGCGCCGCCGTCATGGTGGGGCGCGCCGCTCAGGGGAATCCCTGGACTCTGCGCGAGATCCTCGAGGGCGCCGGCGAAGAGCCCTCCCGGGAGGAGGTCGTGGCTGAGCTCGTGCTCTTCATGCGCGAGGCGGTTCGCGAGCTCGGCGAGCGGCGAGCGACGGGCTTCCTGAAGAAGTTCTACGGGTGGTATCTGGGGCGCGGGCGCTTTCCGCGGGCCTTCAAGGCCGACCTGACCCGCCTCGAGACGATCGAGGAGGTGGAGCTGCGCCTGCTCGCTGCGGCTCCGCGTTCGTGCGAGCTTCTGGAGCGGCTCGAAGACGAGCTGCCCGCGGGGGCTGAGATCCTGCTCGACCTGCCCATCTCCGCGTACGGGGGCGGTTGAAGCTCGCACCGAATGTGCTCCTGGCGGTCGCTCTGGCCGCCGGCTGCGCGGGGACACGAGCCGCACCGAGCACGGACGGCGCCCGCATCGTTCGCTTCTCCCTCGAGAGCTCGTTCGTCCGGCGCAAGCTCGACGAGATCGGCGTGCGGCCTGCCGGCGGCGGCAGGAGCGGCACCGTCGTCTTCCTGCACGGCCGAGGCATGGCGCCTGGAGACCTGCTCTGGGACGAGCTCTTTCGCGGCTTGGCGCGGCTTGGCAGGCGGGCGCCCGACGTGCTGATCGTCGATGGCGGCGACCACTCCTACTACCACGACCGGCGAGAGGGCGCCTGGGGGAAGTACGTCATGCACGAGGCGATCCCGCAGGGTCTGAGGCGGCTTCGCGCCGATCCTCACCTTCTCGCGATCGGCGGCATCTCGATGGGCGGGTTCGGTGCGCTCGACCTGGCACGCCTGTACCGAGGCCGGTTCTGCGCCGTCGGAGGCCACTCGGCTGCGCTGTGGCAAGCAGCGGGCGAGACGCCGCGCGGAGCCTTCGACGACGCACGGGACTTCGCCGATCACGACGTCTTCGGCGCGGCCGCCCGCTCGAACGTGTACGGGCGGGCCCGCGTCTGGCTGGACGTGGGCTCGGACGACCCTTTCCGCGCCACCGACACGGCCTTCGCGCGCCTCCTGCGAAAGACGGGTGGCCGGGTCACGCTGCATGTGTGGAAGGGTGACCACCAGCCGTCCTACTGGCGCACGCACATCGGTCGTTATCTTCGCTTCTACGCCGATTCGCTGGCCGCGTGCGCGAGGCGTCGAGGATGATACGGCCCGCCCGATGAGCCCCGTCTACTGGAAGCCGAAGTACGCAAGCCGGAGGATGCGGGAGCGAGCCTTCGCGAAGCGCCAGGCTGCGCGCGAGGACGCTGTGCGCCGCGCGGGCGGCCCGTCGCTCGCCTCGCGCGTCAAGGCCTGGCTCGGTCGCTAGCTGTTTTGCTCCCACACGAGCCGGAGGCCCTCGAGGGTCAGGAACTCGTCGACCGTCTCGATCGTGCTGCAGTGCGGCGCGATCAGCCCCGCCAGCCCGCCCGTGGCGACGGCGCGGGCGTCGAGCCCGAGCTCTCCGCGGATCCGCTGCACGATTCCGTCCACCTGCCCCGCGAAGCCGTAGACGAGGCCGGACTGCAGCGACGCGCCCGTCGTCTTGCCGATCACGGTCGTCGGCGCTGTGAAGTCGACCCGGAACAGGCGGGCCGCCCGCGCGAAGAGGGCGTCCATCGAGATCTCGACCCCCGGAGCGAGCACGCCGCCGACGTACTCGCCCGCCGGTGAGACGACGTCGAAGTTCGTCGACGTGCCGAAGTCGACGACGATGCAGGGCGCGCCGTACCGCTCCTTCGCCGCCACCGCGTTCGCGATCCGATCCGGGCCCACTTCACGCGGGTCGTCGTAGCGAATCGGTATTCCGGTCTTCGCACCGGGGCCGACGGCGAGAAATCTCGTCCCGCCCCACCGAGTAGCCACGTCTCCATACGAGCGGACGAGCGCCGGCACTGTCGACGAGAGACACATCCCGCTGACGACCTCGGGGTCGAGCAGTCCCCCGAGGAGCACGCCGAGCTCGTCTCCCGTCCTGCGCGCCTCCGTCGCGGCCCGCCAGTGCTCCGTCAGGCGCTCGCCGTCGAAGAGGCCGAAAACGGTCTGCGTGTTCCCGACGTCGACGGCCAGGAGCACGTCGACCCGGGAGGTCTAGACGTCGTCGTCTGCGGACAGCGGCTGGCCCAGCTTCTCGGCGAGCGCCTCGGGCGTGAGCCTCGGCTCGTCCCCCTCACGCAGCTCCTCGACCGTCACATCGCTCGAGGTGTAGACCTCGGCGCGCGGGATCATTCGGGTCGGCCGGTTCTTGTCCCAGACCCAGACGTCCTCCATCTTGATGTGGAAGAACGGATAGCTCGGCTGGGAGATATGGACGAGGTCGAGCTTGTTGCAGAGGTAGGTCGCATCCTGCGTCAAGACGCAGTAGCGGAACAGGCCGAAGACGGCCGTGTACTCCTTCTTGAGGGCGAGCTCGAGCTCGGCCTCGAATTCGTCCAGCTCGTCGAGGTGGGACATCGAGCCTCAGTCTAGCTCCGCGAGCAGGGTCGCCACCGAGCCGCGCCCCGGAACGACAACGCCAGCGTCCAGCTCGGCCAGCGGCTCGAGCGCGAAGCGCCGCTCGTGCAGCCGCGGGTGGGGCACCCGGAGGCCTGGCTCGTCCACGACTTCGCAGTCGTAGAGCAAGAGATCGAGGTCGAGCGTGCGCGGCCCGAACCTCGGGCCGCCGCGCGTTCGACCGAGCGCGCTCTCGATTGCGAGGAGGCGTTCGAGCAGGGGACGCGGCCGGAGCGCAGTGTCGAGCGCGACCGCGCCGTTCAGGAAGCGCGGCTGCTCCTCGAAGCCAACCGGGTCTGTCTCCTGGAAGCCGGAGGTGCCGATCACCTCGATGCCCGACTCCGCGGCCAGGCGGTCGACAGCCTCGCGCAGCGTCCGTTCCCGATCACCCAGGTTCGCGCCGAGACCGACGTACGCCCGGGCCACTACCCTCGCGTCCGCTCGACGGTGGCAGACGACGCGGCGACGGGAAGGCCGGCCGGGCGCAGAGCCGGCTTGCGCACCTGCACACGAACCCGGTCGACCGGGAAGCGGTGCAGGAGGGCATCGGCGACGGCGATCGAGAGCGCCTCGATCAGCTGAAACTGCCTCCCGTCGGAGACATCGCGCACGCAGGCGGCAACCTCACGGTAGTCGACCGTATCGGCCAGACAGTCCGAGGCGGCCGCGTCTTCGACGTCCCAGTCGACGTCGAAGACGAAGGTCCGCCCGGCCTCGCGCTCGTCCGCGCCGACTCCGTGGTGACCGAACACCTCAAGCCCCTGAAGCTCGACCGTGATCATCCGGTAACGACCGCCCGAGCGGTGGTGAGGGCCTGGACGTGGTCGCGCACGTCGTGGGCCCGGATGATGGTCGCACCCCGCTCGTAGGCGGCGACCGCGACGGCGAGGCTTGCTGCCAGCGGGCCGGTCTTCGCCTCCGGATCGCCGAGAATCCGGCCAAGCGAGCTCTTGCGCGAGAAGCCGACGACCACCGGCCGGCCGAGCGAGGCGAGCACGTCGAGTCGGCGGAGGAGCTCGAAGTTCTGCTCGACGGTCTTCCCGAAGCCGATCCCCGGATCGAGGCAGATCCGATCTTCCGCGATGCCGGCCGAGATGGCGAAGCGAAGGCGCTCCTCGAGAAACATCGTCACGTCGGCGGCTACGTCGTCGTAACGCGGATCGATCTGCATCGTGCGCGGAGCGCCCCGCATGTGCATGAGGCAGAGATAGGCGCCCGAGTCGGCGACCGTCCCCGCGAGCTCTGGATCGCCGCGAAGAGCTGTAACGTCGTTGACGAGCTCCGCGCCGAGAGCGACGGCGCGCCGTGCAATCTCGGCCTTCGACGAGTCGATCGAGAAGGGCACCGCCCCGTGCAGACGCTCGAGCACCGGCATCACGCGGCGCAGCTCCACGTCGAGTGTCACCGCCCCCGCCCCGGGCCGCGTCGACTCGCCGCCGATGTCGACGATCGCCGCCCCCTCGATGACCATCCGGCGGGCCGCGGCGGCGGCTTCGTCGGCCCCCCGGTTGACGCCCCCGTCCGAGAACGAGTCGGGCGTCACGTTCACGACGCCCATCACGGATGGCCGCGGGAAGCGGCGCTCGATCGACTCCGGCCAGCTCACTTCCGAGCCAGCTTACTGCCGCTTGACTGCGCGTCGACCCCGTGATTAGGTGCGGCGAAACCGCGAGGGGGGAAGAGGTCATGAGCGAAATCGGCGAGCCTGAGGGCTCGGGCCCGGACGAGGTAGCCGCCAGGGATCAGGTCCCCCCCGTCGCGCCGCCGCAGGCGGCGCTCGGAGCGAATACGGGACCGCTCGGCAAGCGGCGTTCGATCGGTAAGTGCATCCTCCTCGCCATCGTCACGATCGGCATCTATACCGCGGTCTGGGCGTACAAGACCCACGACGAGATCAAGCGGCACTCGGGGATCGGAGTCGGCGGAGTCGTCGGGCTCGTCATCTACCTGGTCATCAGTGCGGTAACGATGTTCGTCGTCCCGTCGGAGATCGGGCAGATGTACCAGCAGGACGGCCGCGAGAAGCCGGTCCGCGGAGTGACCGGCCTCTGGAACCTGCTGCCGCTGATCGGCACGTTCATCTGGTTCTTCAAGGTGCAGGGCGCGCTGAACCGCTACTGGGAGAGCAAGGGCGTTCCGGCGTAGTCCGGTCGCCCCCCGCGGGCCGACCGCTCAGCTCTGGGAGGGCTCGGGCGGCGGCGGCTTGGCGAGCGTCGCGCCGGGAAGCGGGAACGGGCGCGGCTGCGGCTTGGGCCGGCGCCTTTTCTCCGTATCCGGCTGCTGAATCGGCTTCGCGGGCTCCTCGTCGACGAAGATGCTCTCCTCCGCCTCTCCTGCGAGCAGGCGCTCGAACTGATCCTTGTCGATCGTCTCGCGCTCGATCAGGATGCCGGAGATCTTGTGCAGCTCGTCGAAGTGCTCCTCGAGCACGCTCGTCGCGCGCACGTGGGCCTCCTCGATTACACGCCGGATCTCGTCGTCGATCTCGCGGGCGATCTCCTCTGAGTAGTCGGGCTCGGCTCCCATCTCCCGACCGAGAAACGGCATGTCGTGGTTCCGCCCGAGCACGCGCGGCCCGAGCTTCTCGCTCATGCCGTAACGCATGACCATCTGCTTGGCGATGCCGGTGACCTTCTCCAGGTCGTCGGCGGCACCGGTCGTGACCTCGTTGAAGACGAGCTCCTCAGCGGCGCGCCCTCCCAGAGTCATCGCGAGGCGCTCCATCAGCGTCGACTTCGTGGTCAGATACCGGTCCTCGCGCGGGAGCGAGATCGTGTAGCCGAGAGCCTGCCCTCGCCCAACGACGGAGATCTTGTGCACCTCGGCCTCCTGGTCGAGGTAGTGGCCCACCAGGGCGTGCCCGAGCTCGTGGTAGGCGGTGATCTTGCGCTCGTTCTCTGAGAGCAGGCGCGTCTTCTTCTCGGGCCCCGCGATCACGCGCATGATCCCCTCTTCCAGCTCCTCCTGCTCGATCGTCTTCTTGCCGCGGCGCGCCGACAGCAGCGCGGCCTCGTTGACGAGGTTCTGGAGGTCGGCGCCGGTGAAGCCGGGTGTCCCGGCCGCGAGCGTGTCGAGCTCGATGCCGCTCGCAAGCGGCTTGCCCTTCGTGTGCACCTCGAGAATCTTGCGGCGCCCGATCCGGTCGGGCCGGTCGACGACGATCTGCCGGTCGAAGCGCCCCGGGCGCAAGAGGGCGGGGTCGAGAATGTCGGGCCGGTTCGTCGCGGCGATCAGGATGATGTTGTCCTTCAGCTCGAAGCCGTCCATCTCGACGAGGAGCTGGTTCAGCGTCTGCTCGCGCTCGTCATGGCCGCCGCCGAGACCTGCGCCCCGGTGCCGGCCGACCGCGTCGATCTCGTCCATGAAGACGATGCACGGCGATGCCTGCTTGGCCTGCTCGAAGAGGTCGCGCACGCGGCTGGCGCCGACGCCGACGAACATCTCGACGAAGTCCGAGCCGGAGATGGAGAAGAACGGAACGCCCGCCTCGCCCGCGACGGCGCGCGCGAGCAGCGTCTTCCCCGTGCCGGGCGGGCCGTAGAGCAGTACACCCTTCGGGATGCGTGCGCCGAGCGCCTGGAACTTCTTCGGATTCTCGAGGAACTCCTTGATCTCGTGCAGCTCCTCGACCGCCTCATCAACGCCGGCGACGTCCTTGAAGCCCATCTTCGGCGAGTCGGGCGTCATCCGCTTGGCGCGGCTCTTACCGAAGCTCATCACCTTCGAGCCGCCGCCCTGCACCTGGTTCATCAGGAAGATCCAGAAGGCCAGCAGGATTCCGAACGGCAGCAGCGAGGTGAGCAGACCCCACCAGGGCGACGAGCCCGTGCCCTTCGAGTCGAACTCGACGTGCGCCTTCTCGAGCTGGCCCTGCAGGCGGGCCTGAGCCTGGTCGCTCGCGTAGTGAACCGAGCCTTTCTCGCCGTTCAGCTCGTAGTTCACTTGCCGCTTGTTCGGAGCGAAGACGACGTTTCGCAGCGAGGTCGGCTGGGTCTGGACCCTGTCGACGAACTGCGACGTCGTGAGGCTTGTGCGCTTCTCACCCCGCCCGATCAGCGCCTGGCTCGCGAGGTACACGAGCAACACGATCACGATCAGGGGGAAGAGCGCGCTGCGGAAAAACCGGTTCACGAAGCCTCTGGCAGGAGCGTAGCAGGCAGTCTCCGACCCACCGAACCCCTGGTCGGGGGGGCTTTCTCAGGCTTCGCTGATCAGCTCGTCGGCCAGGACGCCTACGTACGGGAGGTTGCGGTAGCGCTCGGCGAAATCGAGCCCGTAGCCGATCACGAAGCGGTTTGGGATCTCGAAGCCCACGTAGCGGACCGGCACGTCCAGCTCGCGGCGGCCAGGCTTCGTCAGGAGCGCGCAAACCTCGAGCGTCGCGGGCTGGCGAGCCTCGAGATTGCGCAGCAGATAGGACAGCGTGAGGCCCGAGTCGATGATGTCCTCCACGATCAGGACGTGGCGCCCCTCGATGTTGATGTCGAGGTCCTTCAGGATCCGGACGACGCCGGACGAGTCGGTCGCCGCGCCGTAGCTCGAGATCGCCATGAAGTCGATCTCGCAGGGCACGGTCAGCCGGCGCATCAGGTCGGACATGAAGAAGACGGCGCCCTTGAGGACGCCGATTAGGAGCAGGTCCCGGCCGGCGTAGTCGGCGGACACCTCCTCCCCCAGCTCCACGATGCGCGCCTGCAGAGCGTCCTGCTCGATCAGGATCTCGGCCACGCCGCGCTCGAGCTCAGTCTGGCTCACCAGTGTCCCTCGCGGGTCACGCGCACGCCCTCGGCCTCGACGAGGCCCGGAACTGCGACCACTTCGCCGGCGCGTACGACGAGCGGCCACGAGTCGCGGAGGGAGCGCGGAATCTTCGCGTCGACGAAGACGTCCTGGATCTTCTTCGAGCGCCCGGCCAGCCGGTCGCCCGCCCGCCAGGCTCTGACATGAAGACCCCCGAGCTCGGACTCGATGCTCCATGGCCCCCAGCGAACCGTGCCGGCAAGCGGCACGGGGCCGCGCTCGAGCCAGAGGTCGTCGTACTCCCGAACCGCCTGGAGCCCTGAGCCGAGGTCGATCCGCTTCGACCCTTCACGAGAGGCGAGCAACGATAACAGGGCGTCCTCGAGCTGTCGCGATAGGCGAGGCCGCTGCTCGGCGAGCGAGAGCAGGTTCTCGGCCGCCGCCGGATGCAGGCGCCTCAGCAGGGGCAGGATCTCGTCTCGGATCAGCCCTCGTTTCGTGCCGGAGTTGCTCGCGTCGGTTCGGAAGGGGAGCCCTTCTGCTCGGCAATAGGCCTCCGTCTCCTCTCGCCAGAGCGTGAGGAGCGGTCGCACGACGCCGTCCTCGCGCTTCGGCTTGGTGGCCTTCGTCGTGCCGCTCGAGACAAGGCGGTAGAGCACGGTCTCGACCTGGTCGGAAGCGGTGTGGCCGGTCGCGCGAAGCCTATTGCGGGCGTACGAGTAGCGAAGATTCCGGAGCTCGGCCTCCGTCCGCGCCGGCGGTGCGTCGATGACCTCGGCGCCCATGACCTCGCGGCACAAGCGGGCGTCCTGATCGGATTCGGCACCGCGAAGGCCGTGATTGACGTGGAGCGCGCCGACGCGATAGCCCAGGTGGCCGAGCACGTGCCACAGGCAGGTCGAGTCCGCGCCTCCCGAGACGAGGCAGGTCACCTCCCCGCGAGCCGGGATGAGATCGTGCGCGCGGATGTGCTCCTCGGTGCGGGCAAGGAGCGCGTCGGCGTCCATCACTCCATTTTGCCCCGGGGATGCCACCCCTGTCCCCGCGGTCAGCGTAGCGAGCAAATCCGCCGCCGTGTGTCACGGATGTGCGTCCGGCATCGTGCCGGCCGGTCGGCTTCCTGCCGGCCGGTCGGCGTCGTGCGGCGCGGCCGGTACGAGCTAACGATCGAACGGCCCCGGCATCCAGCCCGGCCGCCTGGAAGACTCTTTCGGCGGCGGCCCGTAAGCGCGCCAGTGCCGCCCGGCGTACGCAGCCACCTCCATTGCGGCCCAGCGAGCCAGCCACGCGGCCACTCCTGCCCGGAGCAAGACCTTCAGGCCCACGCGGGCTCCCGGGCCCAGCGCTCGATCAGCTCGAGGGCGCGCTCGAAGGCGTCCCGGCGCAGCGGAAACGGCTGAGCCGGGGGAACGTTGTCGAGCACTGACTGCGGCGGTCGCCCCTCGACCGCCAGCAGGACATACCGGACGGGCGCGCCGTGCGCGACGAGCGCCACCGTATCCTCCGGCCGCTCGAGCACGATGCGAAACCCGCGCAGGTAGCGCCGCACGGCTTCGACGCGACTCTCGCCGTCGCCCGGGCAGCGGTCGAGCGGGCCAAAGGTGCGAGCCCACTCCCCGTACCCATCTGTCCAGCGCGTGCCCTCGAAGCGGCCGAACGCGATCTCGTTCACGTCGGGCACGACGAGACGTGGAACGCCGGGCCAGGCGAGAGCAGCCGTCTCTTCGGTCCTCCCGAACTCGGTGTGGGCCACCAAATCGACCGGGCCGGCTTCGCGCCCGAGCGCGCGTGCCTGCTCGCGCCCGCGCGTCGTCAGGTGTGTCTCGACGCTACGGTCGCCGTTCAGGACGCCGCGAACGTTGTGGTCCGCCTCGGCGTGGCGGGCAAGGATCAAGTTCTCCATCTAGAACAGAATGCTCCGGTACGTCCCCACGCGCCGCATGCCGATCACCTCGTAGAGGCTAATTGCGGGCGCGTTCTCGGCACGCACGAAGAGGCAAACAGCGGAAACCTGCTCCAGCAGCAGCCGGGACAGGTCGCGCATGCCCCGCCCCGCGTAGCCGCGGTTTCGGGCCGGCGGATCCACCCATACTTGCTGCAACTGCACGGCGCTCGGCGTCCAGGCCGATGCCTCTGCCTTGAACAGGATCGTGCCGTCCCGTTCCCAAAGCCATGAGCGACCACGCTCGATCTGTCGGCGGACGCGCCTGCGAAACACACCTGGGTCGTCGCGCAGCGGGTCCACGCCCAGCTCCCCGGCGTGCGCCGCGGCGCAGGCCGGAAGCAGGAGGTCGAAGTCGCTGAGAGCCGCCTGGCGGAGTCCCGTCGAGCCGGCGTCCGGCTGCTGATCGATCGTGTACACAGGCTGCGCGGGACGATCTTCCCGCGGCTCCGGGAGGAGCCGGCGCGCCGCTCTCCAGAGCTCGTCGACGGCGCGCTCCTTGCTGACGATCATCCGTGCGCCGCTCCCGCGCGTCAGCTCCGCAAAGGCGCCGCAGCCCTCGCCAGCCGGCACGATGTTGGCTCCGACGTGACAGACGGCCGTCAGCCGCTCACCGTCGGCCAGAGCGGCGAATTGCCCGAGACCCTCCCGGGCGAGGTCCTCGATGAAGACGCGCTCGATCGGCGCCTCGGCGCAGAAGCGCAGGAGCTGCTCGCGTGTCGGGTCAGCGAGCAGCTCGGCCATGCCGGACAGTCCTAGCGTATTTCCGTAGGCTTGTGAGCTCCATGCCGATCCATGTTCGCGCCGAGCCCGGTGAGTACGCCGAGGCGTGCCTACTTCCCGGCGATCCGCTGCGGGCCAAGTACATCGCCGAGACCTACCTCGACGACGCCATCCAGCGAAACAGCGAGCGCGGCATGCTCGGCTACACGGGCACCTGGGAGGGTCGCGCGGTCTCGGTGCAGGCGACCGGCATGGGCTGCCCGTCGGCGGCCATCGTGATGGAAGAGCTCGTACAACTCGGCGTGAAGCGGTTCCTCCGCGTCGGAACGTGCGGTGGCCTGCAGCCCGACCTCTCACTCGGCGACCTCATCGTCGCCCTGACGGCCGTCCCGGCCGACGGCACCGTCCAGACCTATATCGGCGGGGAGCCGCATTGCCCCACCGCCGATTGGAGCCTCATCCACGGCGCCGTCCACGCGGCCAAGGAGATCGGCCAATCGATGCGCGTAGGCCCGATCGTCTCGAGCGACGTCTTCTATAACCCCGATGACGGCCAGTACGGGCGCTGGTCGAAGCGCGGCGTGCTCGCCGTCGAGATGGAGGCGGCCGTCCTCTACACGATCGGAGCGCTCCGCGGGGTCAGGGCCGGCTGCTTGCTCACGGTCAGCGACGTCGTGGTCGAGGGCGAGTTCAAGCGCATCACGGACGAGGATCTGCGCGCGGCGGTCGATCGAATGACCAGGGTTGCGCTCGCCACCGTGACGAGCGACAAGAGCTGACCGTCTTTCTCGTCAATCCGGCGGCCGGCAACGGATCGACTGGCCGGCGCTGGCCGAAGCTCTGGCAGCGGATGCGAGCGCTCGGCTTGGACGGCGAGCCGTGGCTCAGTGACCGCCCCGGCGGCCTCGCAGCCCTCGCCCGGCGGGCGGCCGACCAGCGGGTCTCGCTCGTCGTCGTCGTCGGGGGCGACGGAAGCGTCCACGAGACGGTAAACGGGCTCATGCTCGCGGGCGACGAAGCCCGCCCTGAGCTAGCGGTGATCGCACAGGGAACGGGCGACGACTTCGCCCGCGGCGCGGGGATTCCGCGCTCGTTCGACGCGGCCGTCGCGGTGGCGCGCGAGGGACGGTCGCGGACGATCGACATCGGGCGTGCCGAGTACCGGGCGCCCGGTGGCTCGCCCGCCACCGCGTACTTCGCCAGCATGGCCGGAACGGGGATGAGCGGCGCGGTCGCGGGTCGCCTCAATACGACTACGAAGGCACTGGGCGGTAAGGCGTCGAGCCTGATCGCGACGATCGTCGTGTTCAGGCGCTGGAAGAACGTCGAGATGACGATCGAGCTCGACGGGGATCGGCGCAGAGCGCTTACCGAGGACGTTCTCGTCGGCAACACCGAGTATCACAACGGCGGCATGCGACTCTGCCCCGGCGCCCAGCCGGACGACGGTCTCCTCGACGTGCTCGTGATCGGCGACATCTCGAAGAAGGATCTCGCACTGGTGCTGCCGAGGCTCTACCGCGGCACCCACCTGCCGCACCCGAAGGCGGAGCTCGTCCGCGCGAGGCGGATCTCGATCGACGCCTCCCGGCCCTTGCCGATCGAGCTCGACGGCGAGCAGCCCGGAACGACCCCTGTCACGTTCGACGTCGTGCCCGCCGCGCTCCGGATCCGGGTTCCCGGAACCTGGTCGCCTGGAGACGACCAGGGACCGGGTCCCGGCTCAGACTAGGCGCCGCACGTCTACGGTGCCTGCGCCGAGGTCGAGGTCTCCTCGGAGCCTGCGGTTCCCCCGGTCGGGTCATCGGCCGGCACCCCCGTCACGGGAGAACCGGACGGCGGCCCACCCTCGAGGTGCGTCACGCGGCCCTCGAGAGCAGACAAGCGGCGCTCGAGCGCATCGAGCCCGCGAACCCGCTTCGAGAGCTCGTCGACCCGCTCCCGCAGCCCGAGCAGGGGCTCGGCGATCTTGCCCACGCCCGGCATCTCGCCGACGCGCTGGATGGCGCCCTCGCCGGCGTCGGCAATCCGCTCGAACAAACCCCGGCTCACTTCTTCTTTTCCGCTCTCCTCGGTCATTCTTTCTCCGCCTTTCCCGTTTCGCTATCCGATGCGAACGATAGCTTCGCCGGAGTGCTCTACAAGCTCACAACATCTTTACGAAATCATGTCTTCCGCCAAAGGTCCCCTGGGTACGGTGGCAACGGGATGAATGACGTTTTGTCTCAACCCGCTCGAGACCACAGGCACCTAGAGGTCAAGACTCTGGTGCTCCTGCAGCGCGGTGGAGTTCCGTACGAAGTCGAGCAGAAAGTCTGCTTCGACTGCCAGCGAGTGCTGGACGAGCGGCCGTTACGGCGGGCCGCAGCCTAGCGCTCGAGCCTCGTTGGTGACATCGTCGACGAGGGCTCGCAGGAACTCCCCCGCGCTTCCGTCCTGCTTCACCGCCGCGTGGGCGTCGTACGCCGGTCGGCTGCTGAATGCTGGCTCTGCGAGAATAGCCCCTGCTCCATAGAGTCTCCTGTGTGGAGGGTTTCCGTTTCTCGACGGACTTGAAGGTGCGGTTTGCGGAGACCGATGCGCAGGGCATCGTCCACCACGCCGCGTACCTTGTCTGGTTCGAAGTCGCGCGGATCGACTATCTCGCGCGTTTCAACGGCGGCTATCCCGGGCTGCGCGCGCAGGGAATCGAGGCCCTCACGATCGACGTGCAGGTCAGCTACCGCAGGGCTGCACGCTTCGACGACAGGGTGCGCGTGCACGCACGCTGCCGCGCGGCCGGTCCGGCTCGCTTCCGCTTCGACTACGCCGTGGAGTGCGACGGCGAGGTGATCGCCAACGGGTCGACCGGGCACGCATGCGTGGACGCCAGCTCGCATCGGCCCACGCGGCTGCCGGAATGGCTCCGCGGGGCGATCGCTACTGCCGAGTCGGAAGCGGGCCCGCGCGGTGCTGCGGAGAAGGAGTCGTCGGCGTTGGCTGAGTCGTCGTAGTCGCAGGCGTCGTAGTAGTGGGCACCGCCTCGGTCGTCGTCGGCGTCGTTGTTGTTGTCGTGGTCGCGGTCGTCGTCGGCGCCTTCGGCTGCGCCGATGCGGGCTTCGGCTTCGGGCGCGGCTTCGTGCCGACCCGGAGGACCGTCAGTTCGCCCCGGTAGTAGGAGGACCACAGATCGTTGTGCAGGAGCTTGCCGGACCGGCTGTACACGAGCCGGCGCACGCTCGTCGAGCGGGGAGGTGAGCCCACGCTGTCCGTCACCGTCTCGCCCACGTACAGCGCCGGATCGCCGACCCTGGTGACCGGAGTCGGCCCGGTCTCCACGAGTGGGGCCGTGTCGCTGACGACCCTGCGATGAACCGGTGTGCCGTAGAGGTTGACGACGAGCGACGAGGACCCGACGAACGTCCTCAGCAGGAGCCAGTGGGGTGTGTCGTTGACGAACCGGAGATCCGTGTCCGGATAGTTCACGGTCGCATCGCGTGCGAGCGGATAGTGGGAGATGTACAGCGCGTGGTTGGTGCGCGCAGTGATGGCGAGGCCCGCCTCGTAGGCTGCGTTGAAGACCGTCGTCGAGACCTGGCAGATGCCGCCGCCTAGACCGGTCTTCAGCTCCCCGTTGATGATCACCGGCGCCTCGAGGAATCCCTTGTCCGCCGTCCGATCCCCGGTCGTCTCGTTGAAGGAGAACGTGGCCCCGGGGGGGATCAGCTTGCGGTCGATCAGATGCGCCACGAGCTGCACGTTGTGGATGCGGTTCGGGTCGCCGCCGTAGATCGTCTCGTAGCTGGAGACCATCCCTCTGATCCCCATCGCGCCAGCCCTGGCGGTCGTGCGCGACGCACGCCGACGGACGACCTTGACGGTCGCCGTGCGAGCCGAGGGCGCGAGTGCCGCGCTCAGCAGCGCACGGCGCGTCGCCTCGACGTCGACCACCATCCCGTCCTGGTCGGGCACGATCCGGATCCCAGCCGAGCTGACCGCGAAATCCGCGTTGCGGGGCGGGTGATCGACACGCCGGGAAAGGCGTGAGAAGTAGCGATCCGCGTCGAGGCCGGCGACCTGGAGGCTGCGCGATCCGCCCCGAGGCAGTCGAAGCAGCTTCGCGACGCGCCAGCGGGGAACGAACCAGCGTGTCTCGCCGAGCGCGAGCCGCACCGGAGCCGAGACGGCTCGCCGGACTTGAGCGACCACGGGAATGAGGTCCGCGCGGGTGACGCGCGGAAGGTCGACCTTTACGGGAAGGACGACCGGCGTGCGCTCGAACGATGCGAGCGCACGCACGATCCGGGAGCCCGCCGCCTGCCGGTCGAGTGCACGGCCGGCCCGCTCGGGCGCGATGACAGGGCGCAGCCCGCGCAGCTCGACGGCGGCGTCGCGGTGCGGCCGGTCGACGCCACGTCGAATCAGCCGGAGCTGGTAGGTGAGCGCCTGACCCCAGACGCGTGTGGAAGGTGTCACGTCCGCCCCGAATACGCGCATCCCAATCCGCCGAAAGCCACGGACGGGCCCGAAGCCGTCGCCCTCTCTGCGCGCGGCATCCACCGCGGCCGCCCAGTTCACCTGCACCCCGAGCCGGCTCGGCGGGATTCGCCAGGTATGCGACCCGGCGGTGAAGGCGACAGGCTTGGAACCAAACCGCTCGGCCTTTCGGTCGAGCAACCGTCTCGCTTCGGTCGGAGTCAAGCCGCCGACGTCCACGCCCGCGATGTGAACGCCGTCGGCAATCGTCTGGGGCGAGCCGGCGAAGCCGACGCCCACGCCGACAGCGCACGCCGCGACCAGGGCGGCGGCAAAGAGCGCTCGGCGGACGAGTACACGGTCAGCGGATCGCCGTTTGCGCCGCCTCCCGACCACTGCGGAAGTCCCCTCGGCGCCCACGAAGCCCGCATTCTACTCGCCGGGCGGGTTGCCTTCCGTCACCTTGTCAGGTCCCGGCGGTGGGAGCTGCCGCGCGCGGGGTCCGGGCAACCCGGGCGTCCACGCCCACGCGACCCCTGCTGGAGGGCGCGCCGCGCCCACTCAGCGCCGCGGCGCCGACGACAACGGTCGCGAAAGCGAGGAGCCTGGCCAGGCCCATGGCGCCTGTCGGTAGCCGATCGCCGAAGATCGCCATGCCAGCGACGATGGGGATCGCGTTCGTCCACAGCGTCGCGAGGCCGGCTGTCGCCATCGGACCTCCCCGTTGGAAGGCGAGCTGAATCGCGATGAACGCGAGTCCGTGACACACGAGGAGCACCGGGACGAAGGCCAACCCCCGGCCACCTCCGACAGCGGCTTTCGTCGCTACGTCGCCGGCCGCGTAGAGCAAGCCGGCCGCCGTCCCGAGCGCCGCCCCCGGGGCGAGCAGCTCACGAAGAACACCGACAATGACGCCGGCCGCGCCGAGCGAAGCGACGATCCAAGCCGCGACCCAGGGCCAAGGGGCATCCGCGCCCGCCGCGCGCTGACCGGCCAACGAGATGCCGAGCAGGCACAGACCGCAGCAGGCGGCCGCGATTCCCGCCCACTCGAGCTTGCTCAAGCGGGCAGCGCCGAACCGCGTCGCGAGGAATGCGAGCACGCCGATTCCGGCCGCCGATGCGGCCTGCACGAGTGAGAGCGGCGCGAGCGCCAGCGCAGCAGCGTAGAGCGCCCAACCCACGATCCCGGCGATGAACCCCGCGAGCCAGCGAGGAGCGCGAAACAGCGTCCAGAGCGAGGAGAGCGGCTGCCCGAGCGAGAGATGGGGCAGCGAGGCTGCGGTCCGCTGCTGGACGAAGTAGCCCGCGTTCAGGAGAGCCGCCGAGCCCAGGGCAAGCAGCAGCCCGAGACCGAGCTCCGTGGTCACGGGCGCGTCGCTCGCCCGAACGGGAGGTAGGCCTCGGCGGCGAGGGCGGCGAGCCCGACACGGGGCAGATCCAGGCGCCGCTCGTAGACGACGAAGCGACGCTGCCAGCGCGGGAAGAACTTTCGGTTGAAGAGCAGGAGATTGTCGAGCTGAAAGTGGCCCTTCATCTGCCGCAGCGCCAGCCGCTCGACCTGCTGGAGCGTGCTGAGATCCGCTTCCGGCGCCAGCAGCGCGGCAAACGGCGAGAAATTGAGAGAAAGCCGTTCGAAGCCGCGCGAGCGCGCCCAGGCGATCGCCTCGCACACGAGCCACTCGTTGAACCCGTTCGGCGTCGTACGAAGACGCGGCATGGACGAGAGCGACAGCGCCGAGCCGGGCGCAGCGACTGCGAAATGCAGGCATCCGGCCGCAGCGCCGGTGGGGTCGAGGCCCACCACGAACACCGCCGGCTCGTCATCGAGCGCGAAGAGGCCGTCGAGTGCCATCACGAAGCCGCGCTCCGGCTCTCCCCGCCGCCACTCGCACGCGATCTGCTCGAGCTGACGGCGCAGCTCGGGGGCAACGTCGCCGGCATAGAGCACCTGCGCCCGGTAGCCCGCCCGTGTCAGGCGGTGGACAGACTGGCGCACCTTCCGGATCGCGCGGCCCTCGAGCGAGAACGTCGACGTCTCTACGACGGCCTCGTCTCCGTGGTAGAGAGCGCGCAACCCATGCGCCCGGTACAGGGGAAGGCACTCCTCCGAGGCTCCGAGAATCGCCGTTCGCCAGCCCCGCTGATGGGCGAACCGGATGAAGTCTCCGACGAGCGCCTCATGCGCCGACGGACAGCCGATCGGGTCTCCCGAGACGATCGCGACGCCCGCGACGACCCGGTAGGCCAGGAACGCATCCTCGTTCTCGCCGAAGAAGTACGACTTGTCGCGGCGCAGCGCGAACGGGGCCAGCGTGTCGCTACCCCAGGCGGCGACGAGCTGGTGAGCGCGTTCCCGTTCGCGTGCTTCCTGGCGCAGGCGGTACCGCCAGGGAGCGAGCCCCTCGTAAAGGAGAGTTGCGCACGCCGTCAGCCCGAGTAGGAACACGGATCGCGGGAACCAGTCGGCAAACGTCCCGGTCAGATGCTCCGATCCCGTGGCATTCAGGCCCATCAGCCCCCGGGCCGTCTCGTCGAGCGCAAACCGGAAGGTGTAGGCCTGGTCGGCCATGAGGCGGTTGAGCCAGAGCGCGGCGCAGCCGTACGCGAGGATCGCCGCTCCGGAGGCGGCCGCATGCAGGAGGATGGCCGCCCTGCGCTCCGGGTCGCCACGCGCGTCGAAGTCGCCTCGCCGGGCGATCAGCCCCACTGCGACCAGCGCTGTGAACAGGGCTCCGTATCCGAACCTGTGCTCGAGATGAAGCGCGACGAGTCCGAGGAGGAGCGCGAGAGCGAGCTGCCAGGCCGCCCGCTTGCGACGCGCCAGCGCTCGCGCCAGCGCGAGCAGCACGAAGCTGACGGGCGCGACCAGTGCGCTGGAGAGACCCTGCACGCGCTCGGGAGCGAGCACGGTGATGAGCGCGTGTCGGTGCTCCGGCAGGACAGCGTCGAGGATGCCCAGGAATCCAGCCGCTGCGACGCACCAGGAGAGGACGAGAGGCGAGCGAGGCGTCGCGGATGATCGGCGCCGCCCGAGCAGAGCCCCGGCCGCGCCGGCGAGCACGGCCGGGAGATAGATCGCTTCCTTCCCGGTGGCAGCGCCGAAGGCCTGCTCGGCCGGAATCTGCCGCACGACCAGAAGAGCCGTTCCGGTGTAGAGGTAGCACCAGCCTCCGACCGCGAGCGCGAGCAGCAGGCCGGCAGTCAGGCGCTCCGCTCGGGCGAACCGCGCGAGCAGCCCGAGGAGCAACGCGACGGCACTCCACACTGCGACGAAGGCGGCGAGGGGTACAGCTGCCCGGCCAGAGAGCTCGTCGAGCGGCAAAGCGTCGGCGATCCGGGGTCCCGGCAGTGTCACATGTGGCTGGATGAGATAGAGCCAGCCCGAAGACGCTACGACCAGGCCGAGGCCTGCGATGAGAGCGAGCATGGAGCGCATCGCGTTAACCATGAGCCAGGCGGGCGGCCGCGGCTTCGTAGGCGGCCGCAGCCTGAGCTCTGATCGGAATCCAGTTGTGGCCGCCGGGGGCGAAGAAGAAGTGATGCGCGACGCGGCCCCGAGTGAGAGCCGCGGCGAAGGCTCTGTTTTGCCGCCGGAGGGGATCCGTCGGGCTCGTGTAGAACCATACGAAAGTCTTCGCTCGGCGCAGCGAGGCCGAGACGAACGGTAGCTGGGAAAGCGGGCTATTGAACTCGAGCCGTGCCCGGTCGCGACCGAAGATCGACGCGAGGTCGTCCGCGCGCTCGTAGCCCAGCCAGCTCTCGAGAACGGCGAAGCGCCCCGGATGGTGCAGGCCGATGTTGAGCGCTCCATAACCCCCCTCGGAGAGTCCCGCGAGCGCGCGGCCGAGCGGGTTCGAGATCGTCCGGTACCGCGCGTCGATCGCGCGCACCAGGTCGCGCGAGACGAACGTCTCCCATCCTTCCCGGGGTTTGACGCCATTCGCCCATTCCTTGTCGGTGAAGGTTCCGGTCGAGCCGAACGGCATGACGAGTATGAGCGGCTGCGCCTGCCCTCTTGCGGTCAGCGTGTCCTCGACGACACCCATTCGAACAGTCAAGAGAAAGGCGAGCGGACGCCCCGGAACGCCGTGCAGCAGGTAGAGAACGGGATAGCGGCGGCTCGGGGAATTGCCGTAACCCGGCGGGAGATAGACGTACACGTCCTGGCGACGGCCCCCGAGCGCGGGGCTCGTCACGTGAATCTCGTCCTGCGTGCCGCGCGCCGTCACGAACGCCGGGTCGCGGGGCGGGGAGAAGCCTCGATAGAGCCAGAAGTTGTTCGCATACCGGTAGACGCCGCTCCCCCCGGCGGCGACGAAAGCCGCGCCGAGCACGACGGCGGCAGCGACCAGCCAGGTACGCGGCGACCGTGGCCGAAGAGCCGATCGCACGTCGTGGGCCGAGGTCACCTCGCTCATTCGCGTCGGAAGGGGTTATACGACGGCCGCCGTTAAGCGAGGGTTTCGGTGCGTTAAGAGACGGTTGACCGCGAGGGCGCGGGGCGGTCGGGGGAGGGCTGTCTAGACTGCTCGGGTGCCCCGGCGTAGCGCAGTCATCGCGGCCGTTGCGTCCGTAACACTGGTCGCAGCTCCAGCCGAAGCCGCTCGCTCGACACAGCGCGTCGTCGATGTGTCTTTTCGCTCGCGGGCTCTGGCCGGCCGGCTTCACCTCGCCGTCGTGCTTCCCCGGGGCTACGGTCTGGCCCGGCATCGGTACCCGGTCGTGTACTTCCTCCACGGCCTGCCCGCCTCTGCTCGGGGATACCGCGGTTTCCAGCTCGTCGCAGGCGCGCTCTCCCGAGCAGGGAGGCGGGCGATTCTCGTGGCGCCGCAGGGAGCGCGCGAGCGGGAGAGCGACCCCGAGTACCTCGATCGAGGCCCGGGAGACCGATGGGAGACAGCGCTCGCCGACGAGTTGCCCCGGTTCGTCGACGCCCACTTCCAAACGCTGCCGGACCGACGCGCCCGGGCACTCGTGGGCCTGTCAGCGGGTGGCTACGGCGCTACCCTCCTGACGCTTCACCACCTCTCCGTCTTCTCGGTCGTGGAATCGTGGAGCGGGTACTTCCATCCGACGGACGTCACGGGCAAGAGGCCACTCGACCTCGGCTCGCGGGCAGCGAACCGGAGGGCGAGCGTCCACTCGCTCGTGGGAAAGCTGCGGCGTGCATTCGCGAGCCGGCCGACGTTCTTCGGCTTCTACGTGGGCCTGGCGGACACGCGCTTCAGAAACGAGAACCTGCGGCTCGACGCCGAGCTCCGTGCGGCACACGTGCCGCACAGCTTTCGCATCTATCCAGGCGGGCACCAGCCAGTCCTGTGGAGCGCCCATGCGACGCAGTGGCTCCGCACGGCACTCGCCCATCTAGAGCCGCCGAGGCCCTAACGAAGATGGACTTTCGCCTGAGCGACGAGCAGCGCCTGATCCAGGACACGGTCCGCGCGTTCGTCGACGAGCGGGTGCTGCCGAACGCGATCGAGAACGACATCGCTCATCGGCTCGACCTCGGAATCGTCGAGGGGATGGCCGAGCTCGGTCTGCTAGGGATCGTGATTCCGGAATCCTACGGCGGCGCGGGCCTCGACTTCGTCGCCGAAGCGCTCGCCTGCGAGGAGATCGAGCGAGGTGAGGCCGCCTTCCGGACGCTCATCTCGGTGCACGTCGGCCTGAACTCGCTCTCGCTTCTCCGCTATGGCAACGAGGACCAGAAGCAGCGCTACCTCGTTCCGCAGGCCCGCGGCGAGAAACTCGCCTGCTTCGGGCTGACCGAGCCGGGGGCCGGCTCCGACGTCGCTTCGATGCGCTCGACAGCGCGCCGCGAAGGCGACGTCTACGTGCTGAACGGTCAGAAGAACTGGATCTCGTACGCGACGGTGGCCGAGCACCAGCTCGTCTTCGCGAAGACCGACCCGGCGGCGAGCCACCGCGGCATCTCGGCCTTCATCGTCGAGCGGGAGTGGCCCGGCGTCTCGACACGCGAGACGGAGAACAAGCTCGGCGTCTGGGCCGGCTCGACCGGCGAGCTGTTCTTCGAGAACGTGGAGGTGCCGGCCGGGAACCTCGTCGGCGCGGAGGGACGCGGCTTCGAGATCGCGATGCACGCGCTCGATCAGGGGCGCTTCACCGTCGCGGCGGGCGCGTGCGGCGTCGTCCGAGCGTGCCTCGAGCGCTCCGTCTCCTACGCACGCGAGCGGGAGACGTTCGGGCAGGCGATCGGCCGGTATCAGTTCGTCCAGGACATGATCGCCGAGATGGTGCTCGGCTACGAGACCTCGAAGCTGCTCGTCATGCAGGCTGCCTGGCTCAAGAACGAGGGTGTCCGTAACACGCGGGAGACCTCGCTCGCCAAGTGGCACGCGACCGAGTCCGCGTTCCGGGCCGCTCATCTCGCGATCCAGGTACACGGCGCCTACGGCTATTCGGCCGAGTACGGGATCGAGCGCTATTTCCGGAACGCGCGGGCGCCGATCATCTACGAAGGCACGACGCAGATTCACAAGCTCATGCAGGCCGAGCACGCTCTCGGCTATCGGAATCTGAACGGACGCGACGGCTCGGTCTCGCCGCTGACGTCTTGGGCTCCCGCACTCGCCGCGGTTCAGCGCGCCGGATCGGTCGCGACGAGCGGCTAGTCGAAACGCTGGCTGATGGCCGCCGCGGCGCGGTGGCTACGGGCCGCTGTACTCGAACGGCGCCGCCGCGGCGTACTGGCCGCTGTGGTCGAAGGCGATGCCGTTCGCCACCCGGAACACCTTCGACGCCGCGAACTGACCCTCTTTGAAGACGATGCCCTCTGGCAGCAGCGCCCCGGGATGCACGGCCGCGCCGGTGACGGGGTTCCGGATGGGCTCGAGCTCGAGCTCCAGGGCCGTCCCGGCCCTGACGCGACTCTCGATCCCGGACACGTCGACCTCGTAGCGCACGGGCTTGGGGCCGTCGACGGTCGGCCAGGTCCACGCGAGCACTCCCCACGGTCCGCCCACGTCGCCGCTCACGAGAGCCGAGATCGCGTCGCGCTGGGAGTCGTCGGCCCGCTCGTCCACGAGGATGAGCGCGTGGCCGTTGCCCTCGTGGATCGCGCCGGGCCAGTCGACCGCGATCGTGAAGGCGAGTCCGTCCAGCGGCACGTCGCCGAACCGGCCCTCCTCGACGTGCCAGCTCCAGGTGCCTTCGCATTTCCCGTGCGTGGGGAGGGCGTTGAAGTTGCAGGGGCAGCCGTAGTCGCAGTTGCAGGCGATCAGGACGGTGCCCTTCAGCCGCCAGCTGATCGCGTCTCCAGTCGCCATATCCGCCGTCGGATCCTACTGCGCCGACAGCTCGGGCGCAGGCGGATCAGGCTATCGGCGTGAGCACCGGCTCGCGCGCGGACGGCTCGCCGCGCGGCTCGACCGCGATCAGCCCGCGAACGAGCGGCAACGCGAGGAGGATCGGCAGCCCGCAGATCGGCCAGAGCACCTGGTAGCCGTCGGTCGCCTGCAGGTACGGACCGAGCAGGTCGATCGACGCTCCCGCCGCGACCGGGCCGACGATCAGGCCGAGCCCCTTCGTCGTCGTGGCGAGACCCGAGATCGCCCCGCGGTGCTGCGGAGGCATCAGCTTGAAGAGTAGGCCCCAGGCAAGCGTCATCACCGTCCCGCCGGCAACGGAGACGAGGAAGACGGGCGCGTAGTACCAGCTGTGCCAGGTCTGGGCGAGTCCCGCCGCGAGGAAGCCCAAGCCGTACACGACCGAGGCAAGGAAGATCACGCGTGCGAGACCGAAGCGGTCCCCCAGCATTCCCGCTCCGAGCGCCGCGACCACGTAGCCGCCAGCGACGGCGCCGAGCACGGCGGAGGAAACCGAGATCGACTGGCCGAGACCCTGGACGATGTAGAGGACGACGAACGTCCGCGCTGCGGCGAAGGCTCCCTCCCACGCCGCGTTCGCAAGCAGGAAGCGGCGCACGTTCGCGTCCTCGCGCCAGACGCACCAGCTCGTCTGGACGTAGCTGCGCACCCCCTTGAACACGCGCCCCTGCCCCCGTTCCTCGCGGACGAGCGCGATCGCCGCTCCGCAGGCTGCCGCCGTCACCGTCGCCGCGACGAGGAACGGGAACGGGCGCCACACGTGAAAGAGAAAGCCGCCGCCCACGAGCGCGCCGCCGAGCGCTACGCCGCGCATGACGTGCTGGACACTCTGGGCGCGGCCGTAGATCGTCTCCGGCAGCAGGTCAGGGTAGAGGCCGCGGTAAGGGGGCTCGTAGACGTAGTACGCGAAGAAGAAAGCGAACACGAGCATCGCCGTCGTCCAGAAGCTCGGCATGAACGCCATCAGCGCAAGGCAGAACGCCATCGGGCCGAGCGCGGCGAGCATGAAAGGCCGTCGCCGGCCGATCGGCGTGTGGAAGGTGTCGCTCCAAGGGCCGATCACGAGGGGCAGCGCGAGCGCGAACAGACCCTCGGCGCCGAGGATGAGGGCGATCAAGGTGCGAGACTCGGTGAAGCGGCCGAGTAACGGCGGCAGGTAGGCAGCGGTGGTCGTGATGGAGAAGGCAAGACCGAACGCCCCGAGGCCGAGGATCCAGATCAGCCCGCGCTGCCGGGTGGGCAGGTGGACGAGCTCTCCGGCAGCCGCCAGCGGGCGTTGGGCCACACCGGACACTCTAAGCGCGGAACGATCGTCGTGAACCGCGGCGGGTCGGAGTGACACTCGGCATGACCCGCCGGGCCGTCGTCGCGAAGGTCGGTGGGGCCGCTCTACAAGAATGCCAACGGTTAGCTGCCTCCGCTAGCCAGGCCTCGCGAGCCCGAGCGCGGCCGGTAGGCCGTAGAGGTTCGGCAGGCGTTCCTCGACATGGGGGTAGCGGTCTTCACGGTCGATCAGGAAGGCGCGCATCCCCAGCGAGCGCGCGCCCTCGACATCGTCGTCGAGGGAGTCGCCGACCATCACGGCCTCGGCGGGATCGACCCCGAGCCGCTCGAGCACCGCCAGAAAGATCGTCGGGTCGGGCTTGATCTTGCCGTGAGCGCGCGAGCCGAGCGCAACGTCCACCTCGAGAGTGTGGTGGCTGACGAATGCGTCGAGGTCGCGAGCGCCGTTGGAGATCAGGCCGAGCTTGAGCCCGTAGCGCCGAAGCTCCTCGAAAACCGGCAGGACGTCTTCGTAGAGGTCGAAGTTCGCGTGCTCCTCCCAGCCCCGCTCGACCTCGACCGCGCACTCGCGTGCGCGATCCGAGTCGCCTCCCATGCCGCGGACCACCCGCTCGGCGAAGGCGTACCAGACCTCCTCGTCGTGGACGAGCTCCGGATGACGCTCGAGGCTGTCGAGCGCACCGGCTCGAGCCTCCTCGTAGCGCGCGGGGTCGAGCTCCACGCCGTAGCGCGCGGCGACGCGTACGTACCCATCTGCTCCCAGCTCCGGGCCCGGCCGGGCGAGCGTGAAGTCGACGTCGAACAGGACCGCCCGGAGACTCAAACCGAGCTCGGCCATCGGTATGCCATCGGCTGCCGGCTGGCGAGCGACGGGAGGCGGCGCCGGACGTCTTGGAGCCGCGCGCGGTCGATCTCGGCAGAGATCACCGTCTCCTCGTCGGGCGCCTGCGCGAGGACGATTCCCCACGGGTCGGCGATCAGCGAGCGGCCGTAGCTCGGCTTTCCGGCGATCGTCTCCCCGACCTGCGCCGCCGCAGCGACATAGCACTGGTTCTCGATCGCGCGGGCACGCAGGAGGACGTGCCAGTGATCCTTCCCCGTGTGCAGCGTGAAGTGCGCGGGCACGGTGAGGAGCTCGGCCCCCTGGAGCGCCAGGATGCGGTACAGCTCGGGAAAGCGGACGTCGTAGCAGACAGAGAGCCCGATCCCCCAACCCTCGGCGCGCGCGACGACGGGCTCCTCTCCCGGCTCCTCGCCTTCGGATTCGCGATAGACGTGACCGCCGACCTCGACGTCGAAAAGATGGATCTTGCGGTAGGTAGCGAGCAGGTCCCCCTCCGGCCCGAAGACGAGGCTCGTGTTCGACAGCTTCTCGCGACCCTCGCGCCGCTCGGTGATCGAGCCGCCGACGAGGGTGATCCCGTGACGGCGAGCCCACTCGCTCATCGCGGCGACGGAATGGCCGCCGTCGATCGGCTCCGCCGCGGCATGCAGCGTCTCGAGATCGCCGATCGCGTTCCATTTCTCCGGCAGGACTACGAGATCCGCTCCCGCGGCGGCTGCGCGAGCGACGAGCCGATCCGTCCTCTCCAGGTTCGCGGCCTTGTCCGCGCGACTCGTAAGCTGAACGCAGGCGACCCGAAGGCGATCCGGCATCCCGCGAGGATAGCTCCGAGTCAGCTGCGGGAGTCAGTGCCGCGAACGGCTGCGATAACCTTTCCGACTCTCGGGGTGTGGCGCAGCCTGGTAGCGCGCTCCGTTCGGGTCGGAGAGGTCCCCAGTTCGAATCTGGGCACCCCGATTTCTCGAGATCGAAGGAGGGGCCCGCGGGGATCCACGGGCTTCTCCGAGTCGAGCCGAGCGCTCCGTGCCGACCCGGCAGCCCCGTCTGTCCTCCTCCGCGACACAGCTGCCACACCCCCGTGACGAAGTAACCGCTACGTTGTCGATGTTGACAACGAAGGGAGAAACCCCATGAACGTCGTCACCTTGATCGGAAATCTCGCCACGGACGTCGAGCTCAAGGATGTGGGCGGCGAGCGCAAGGTCGCCAACTTCCTGCTCGCGGTCGATCGCACCGACGGGCAGGCCGACTTCGTCCGCGTCGCGTGCTGGAACCGGCAGGCCGAGGTTTGCGACGAGTTCTTGACCCGAGGCAAGCGCGTCGCGGTCGACGGACGCCTGCGCAGCCGATCCTGGGAGGACGGAGAGGGACAGCGACGGAGCGCGCTGGAGGTCGTCGCGACGTCGGTGGAATTCCTCTCGCCGCGCGAGACGACCGCACCGGCAGGGGAGGTGCCGTTCGAGGCCGTCGCCGCGTGACGGCGGCCGGCGGCACGCCTGGAAACCAGGCAAAGCCATGTGACGCCCCTAGAATCGAGTCATGGCGGAGCGGGACGAGATCCTGGGCTACGCGGCCGAGTTGCTCGACCTTGACGCCTACCCTGACTATGGGCCGATGGGGATGCAGGTCATCGGGTCGGAGCGGGTGAGCCGGATCGCGTGCGGGGTTTCGGCATCACTGGAGTTGTTCGAACGGGCGGCCGGATACGGAGCTCAGCTCGTTCTCGTCCATCACGGGATCCTCTGGAACAACGAGTCGCGAGTCGTCGACGAGCGCGTGAAACGGCGCCTGCGAGCTCTGTTCGAGGCCGACATGACGCTCGCGGCGTACCACCTCGCCCTCGACGCGCACCCGGAGATCGGCAACAACGCACTCGTCGCGCACGAGCTCGGCGTGGAGCCAGAGCAGCCGTTTGCAGAAATCGGCTTCGGTGGCCGCCTGGCGGAGCCACAAGACCTCGCGAGCTTTCTCGAGCGCGTGCGCGAGCGGATAGCTCCCGACCCGATCGTGTTCGCCCACGGGCCCGAGCAGATCGAGCGTGCCGCCATCGTCACCGGTGGGGCGGCGCGCCGTGTGCTCGAGGCGGCGCGCGAGGGCTACGACCTGTTCCTGACTGGTGAGGCGGACGAGCCGAGCCTGCACGATGCTCGGGAGCTCGGCGTGCACTTCGTGGCGGCGGGTCATTACGCTACAGAGCGCCTCGGAGTCCAGCGCCTCGCCGAGCGGTTAGCCGATCGCTTCGGCCTCGAATGGCGCTTCATCGAGCTGCCGAACCCGATCTGAGAACTCGCGGATCGCGGCGCAGCACGCATCGGGTCGCTCGCCGATCAGCAGGTGCCCGCAGTCGGCAATTACCCGCAGGGTCGAGCCCAGCCGCCGCGCATACTCGAATGCGTCGCTCACCGGGGTGAGCCGGTCGCGTGCCCCCCAGAGCACGAGAGTCGGGCAGCGAACGTCGGCGAAGCGTTTCTGAAGGTCGTCGGCGATCATGGCCCGGGCGGCCGAACCCGTGTCGGTGTGCAGGGCCGGCCCGGCGAGGAAGCCGTCGACGGCCCGTGGCGAGAGCCCTTCGGGATCGGCGAGTCCCCAGCCGAGCGTGAGTCGGCGAAGAAACGGCGAACGGGCGACGGTTGCGCGATGTGGGGCGACTAGCCGCCCTGGTCGCGCCAGCGATGAGATGATGAGCGAGTGCTCCGCACGCCGGCCACTCGGCGAGAAACCCGCCGAGCCCGCCAGCACGACGCCGGTGACGTCCGCGGGTCGGCGGAGAGCGGCTCGGAGTGCCACGATGCCGCCGAGCGAGTGACCGGCGAGCAGCGCGCCCCGCAGGCCAAGGCGCTCGGCAAGCAGCGCGACTCGTTCTGCGAACGCATCCAGATTCGGTGCCGCAGGGAGCGGTGACGACCCGCCGTGGCCCGGAAGATCCGGGACGAGAACACGGTGCGTAAGAGCCAGCATCGGAGCGAGCTCGGCCCAGTTCGAGGCCGCTCCGCCGAGGCCGTGCACCAAGACCAGAGCTGGCCCGGCCCCGCCGAGGTAGTAGCGGATTCGTGTGCCCTTGACCTCCTGGAAGCCCTCCTGGAGGTCGGACCACTCGGTCTTTGCGCACCTCACGGCATCCGATTATCCTTGCGGGGCATGACCACCCTACGGGTCCGGGATCGCCGGAGTGACGCCTACGTTCGCCCGTCGCTCGCTCCGCATGAGCCTCGAGCGGTTGCTCCATGACCACCCTACGGGTCCGGGATCGCCGGAGTGACGCCTGCGTTGCCCGTCGCTTACTCCGCATGAGCCTCGAGAGGTTGCTCTATGACCACCCTACGGGTCCGCGATCGCCGGAGTGACGCCTATGACCGTTTGCGCAGGGCGGGCTCGTTGAGCGCCGCTCACAAGTCGAAGAAAGTATCCGCGAAGCTCGCTGCGAGCGCAGACGGGCTTTTTCTTTGTCCAGGGAAGGAGCTGTCGTGCCGAACCACCTGACCCCCGAGGAGTTGTCGAAGGAGATCGGGATCGACCGGGAGGAGATCATCCGCGTCTGCCTGGAGGAGGGTGTGCCGATCTATCAGGGGAAGATCGACAAGACGCTTTTCAGGGCGCAGCTGCAGCAGACGAAGAGCGGGTCGGCCGCGCAGAGCTGAAGAAGGGGGCCCGCGGGAGAAACTAGCGGGCGGTGGCCCGCGGTCGTTTGGAGGCGGCCCGCTCCGACGTGCCGCGCTTGGGCGCCGACGGCGTGCGCCGACCCTTGACCTCGGCCACACTTCGCTTGAGCGCCTCCATGAGGTCGACAACCGGCGCCGTCGGCACCGGCTCCGGCCGAGCGATCTCCTGACCGGCGACCTTCGCCTCGAGCATCGCGCGCAAATCGCGACGATATTCGTTCTCGAACTCCGCCGGCTCGAACTCACCAACCAGACTCTGGATCACCTGGCGAGCGAGGTCGAGCTCAGCCTTCTTGACCTCCGTCTCCGAGACGGACTCCTCGATCTCGGCGCGCGAGCGCACATCCTCGCCGAAGAAGAGGGTCTCGAGGGCAAGCGAGTCGCCATGCGGGCGGATCAGGCAGAGGTTCTCCTTGCCCCAGAGCACGAACTTCCCGATCGCGGCCATGCCCGTCTGCTGCATGGCACGAAGCAGGAGCACGTAGGGGCGCCTCGCGGCGGCGGCGGCGGCCGGCGAGAGGTAGTACGTCCGATCGAAGAACACCGGGTCGACCTCGTCCAGCTTGACGAAGCGGACGATCTCGATCGACTGCGACCGTTGCAGCGCGACGGATTCGAGGTCCGCTTCGTCGACCAGCACGAACTGACCCTTCGTGACCTCCCAGCCCTTGACGAGCTCGTCGGCCTCGACGTCCCGGTCATGCTGGGGGCAGTAGCGCTTCTGCTTGATCGGAGTCCCGCATTCGCGATGAAGCGTCCGAAAGGCGACATCGGAGCGCTGCGTCGCGATGGCGAGACCGATCGGAATGTTGACCAGACCGAAGCTGATCGAGCCGTTCCAGATCGTTCGCATCACCGTTTCCAGTGTAGTTGGACTTGACCGTTCTCCCCGGGGCGTCGCTTCCCTTCCCGACGGCTCGTCCATAAGCTTGCCGCGCATGGCGCGCTCCACCGTCTCGGCCGCCCGCGAGGGCGGCGCCCAAGCGGGCTCGAGCCGAACGGTGGCCGCGCTGTGGCGAGAGGCCGTGAGCGAGCCACGCACGCGACCCGCCTATCTGGTCGAGCGCGACGACGGCTGGCAGCAGGTGTCCTGGCAGGAGACGGCCCGTCGTGTGGACGAGCTCGCAAACGGGATGCTCTCCCTCGGCATCCGGCGAGGCGATCCGGTCGCGATCCTCGGTCGCACGACTCTGGACTGGGTGCTGGTCGACCTCGCTCTCGCGCTCGTCGGGGGGATCGGAGTTCCGATCTACCCAAACAGCAGCTCTGACGAGTGTCGCTACATCCTCGACCACTCGGGCGCTGTCGGGATCTTCGTCGACGAGGCGGTGCGCCCGCCCGCTCTCGAGCGCGCCGGGAAACTCACGTACGTCGTGCCCTTCGACGAGCTCGACCGCCTCGCCGAGGACGGCCGCCGGTACGCCGCCGAGCGGCCGGGCGCGCTCGACGAAGCGTCGGGCGCGCTGGACGAGAACGATGTCTTCACGTACCAGTACACCTCCGGCACGACCGGCCCTCCGAAGGCGTGCGTCGTTCAGCACCGAAGCTACGTCGAGATGACGCGCGCGGCAGCCCGTCTTCCAGGCCTGATCGAAGGCGAGGAGGTGGTTCTCCTCTTCCTGCCGCTCGCCCACAACTTCGGCCGGCTGCTCCACCTGGCCGGCGTGCACGTCGGCTTCACGACGGCGCTTCTCTCAGACCCTCTCCGTGTGCGCGACGTCCTCGCGGAGGTCCGCCCGACACTCCTTCCCAGCGTGCCGCGTCTCTATGAGAAGATGCAGGCCGCCGTCCAGGAGCAGTTCGCCGAGGCCCGGGGCGTGCGGCGGCGCCTCGTCGCGTGGGCCCTCGACGTCGGCTACCGGGCGAGCCCGTACAAGCAACGCGGCGCCGCACTCCCCCCAGCGCTCGCCCTCCAGCATCGCGTGGCGCACCGCATCGTGTATTCCCGCGTCAAGGAACGGCTCGGCGGCCGACTGCGGGCGGCGATCTCGGGCGGCGCACCGCTTGCTAAGGAGGTCGGAGAGTTCTTCCTCGCCCTCGATATCCCGATCCTCGAAGGCTACGGGCAATCCGAGTGCACCACGGCATGCACGGTCAACCTCCCCGGTCGGATCAAGTTCGGAACTGTCGGGCGCCCGTTCCCAGGCTTCGAGGTCCGCACGGCCGACGATGGCGAGATCCTGGTTCGAGGTGAGACCGTCTTCGCCGGCTATCTGAACGACGAGGAGGCGACGCGCCAGACGCTCGATGCGGACGGCTGGCTCCACACGGGCGACGTGGGCTGGTTCGACCCCGACGGCTTCCTTACGCTCACCGACCGCAAGAAGGACATCATCGTCACGGCCGGTGGGAAGAACGTCTCGCCGCAGAATCTCGAGAGCGCGCTCAAGGGAATCCCGCTGGTCTCACAGGCCCTCGTGGTGGGTGACCGACGGCCCTACGTGGCCGCGCTTCTGACGCTCGACGAGGACGAGGCGGGAAAATGGGCGAAGCAGCGCGAGCGCACGATCGACGTCGAGGCCCTCTCGACGAGCTCCGAGCTCCGCGACGAGCTGCAAACGGCCGTCGACCACGTGAACGACCGTCTCGCGCGCTTCGAGCAGATCAAGCGGTTCGCCGTTCTGCCGCGGGACTTCTCCGCAGACGAGGGCGAGGTGACACCGACGCTAAAGCTCAGGCGGCGGGTCTCCGAGCGGCACTTCGCGGCGGAGATAGAGAGGTTGTACGGCGGAGACTCCGCCGCTTGACAACTACATCCGTCGCGCGCCGACGTAGTTCGACGTGTAGTAACCGGTCATGCTCGAGATCTTGACCACGTCGCCGGTGTGCGGCGAGTGGATGAACTGATTACCGCCGATGTAGATGCCTTCGTGTCCGAGGCCGTTGAAGAAGACGAGGTCGCCTGGCTGAAGCTCCGAGCGCGACACAGGTGAGCCCATCGAGTACTGCGCACCGGTGTAGTGCGGGAGCGAGACGCCGACCTGCGCGAAGACGTACATGACGAACCCGGAGCAGTCGAAACCGCTCGGCGAGGCGCCGCCCCACACGTACGGCGTGCCCAGGTAGCGCATCGCGATCGAGACGACGTCGCCGTAGCTCGCAGGTGGAGCAGTCGAGACCGGCGGCGCCGGCGGCGCGACGGCGGGCGCCGAAGCTTCGGCGGAAGTCGTCGACGTCGAGGTGGGAGCAGTTATCGCCTGGACGACCGGGTTCGGCACGACCGGATGACTGGCGGCCAGCGCGAGCCGGCGACGCGCAGCAGCGGCCTCCCGAGCCTGCCGCGCCCGCTCGGCTGCCTGCAACCGTTCGATCTCGGACCGAATCGAGGCGACGAGGCGTTGGCGCTCGGAGAGCTGCTGCTGGATCGAGGCTCGGTGCGCAGCCTGCTCCTGGACGACCGCGGTCTGGTGGCGGCGGGCGCTGACGAGCTGGCCGCGCTCGCGCTTCACCTCGTCCCGGAACGTGATCACTTCCCGGTCGACCTGGGCGTCCTGGTGGGAGACGCGGTCGGTCGCATCGATCCGGCTCAGCAGGTCGTTGAGGCTGGTGGAGCCGAGCAGCACGCCCATCGACGACGTGTCGTCGCTCGACGTGTAGAGCGCGACGAGCCGTGCGGACAGCTCGGCTCGCGACCGGCGCAGGTTCTTCCGCGCGAGCACGAGGTGATGCTTGTTCGTGCGCAGATCTCCCCGGATCTTGTTCAGCTTGTACGTCGCGGCGTTGTACGCCTCGACGGCGCGCTCGAGGCTCGAGTCCAGGCCCTGGATCTGGGCGAGAACTCGATCGACCTGCGCTTGCTTCGATGCGACGGCTGATGGGGCGCCGAGACCGGGCCCGACGACCGTCAGGGCCGCCGCAAGGCCCGTCAGGAGAACGAGGGAATGTCGTCGCGTTACGCTGATGACTACCTTGGCTCGGGGCTGTGACTGAGGGGCCAACGACCAGGGTGGTCGTCCACAAGCGCGGCACCCTAGCAATCCGTTTGGGGGGTTGCAACCGCCTACCGTAGCCCAGATCCGCGAAACCCGACGGAACTGCCCGGAATCGTTCGACAGGCCACGAGTCGGATTCCGGCGGCGTCGGCTCCACGCGGTACAACACGCATGTGACCCGAGGACGAGTGGCTACCTGCCTCCTTGCCGCCGTGGCGACCGGAAGCGTCGGCGCAGGTGCCCCTCCCGCGCACGCCGGTGGCGGGACGCTCTGGCACAGGCTGGCGCGGGCGCTGGTCGTGCCGCAGGTAAGCGCCACCCAAACCGCGGCGTTCGCGCTGGATCTCGAGACCGGCAAAGTGCTCTTCGCGAAGAACGGAGCCCGTTCGCTTGCGCCGGCTTCGAACGAGAAGTTGGCGGTCACCTACGCCGCGCTGGTCGTCCTGGGCCCCGGCTTTCGCGCCAAGACCGATGTCTTGGGCGAGGGTCACCAACAGGGCGCGACTTGGCGCGGCAACCTCGTCCTCAAGGGATACGGCGACCCGACCCTTAGGGGCGGCCGGCTCACCTCGCTCGCGCGACGGATCAGGAGCCTTGGGATTCGCCATGTTGGCGGCCGGGTCGTGGGGGACGAATCCTTCTTCGACAAGCGCCGCACGGCGCCGGGATGGAGGTCATCGTTCTATCTCAACGAGTGCCCGCCCCTGTCGGCGCTCGTCGTCGATCGTGGCCGGGTGAGGAATATTCTCACGCTTCGGCCGGCGCTCGCGGCTGCCTCGGTTTTCACGCGGGCGCTTCGCTCGGTCGGCGTCTCGGTCGCGGGGCGGGCTGCCGGCGGAATCGCGAGCGCTTCTGCCCAACCGCTGGCCAGCAGCTTCTCGCCACCGCTCTGGAAGGTTCTACGTTTCATGGACCGAGAGAGCGACAACTTCACCGCCGAGATGCTGCTCAAGGAGCTCGGGGGTCTGTACGGCGGTCGCGGCTCCACCGGCGCCGGAGCGGCAGTCGTCACCCGCACACTCGCAGCGGACGGCGTCCCGCTCGCCGGCGTTCGGATCGTCGACGGCTCCGGCCTGTCGCTCCTCGATCGCGTGACCGCGCGGGCGCTCGTCGGCATCCTCGAGTCGGCCTGGGCGAGCCCGCAGCTGCGGCCGACGTTCTTCGGCGTTCTTGCGGTCGCGGGGCGAAACGGCACCCTTCGCACTCGGATGGGCCGGCGACCCACGCGCGGGAACGTCGTGGCGAAGACCGGAACGACGTCGCGCTCGTCGGCACTCTCCGGTTATGTCAAGCGGCGGTTCGCCTTCTCCGTACTGAACAACGGCTTCCCGATCGCCAGCTGGTGGGCCCAGCGTGCCCAGGATCGCTTTGTGACCACCCTGGCCTCAGTCAAGTAGCGCCAGCAGATCGTCCTCCGAGAGCACAGGAACTCCGAGCGATTGTGCCCGTGCGAGCTTCGAGCCAGGGTTCTCGCCGGCGACCACGCCGGAGGTCTTCTTCGAGACCGAGTCCGCCACCTTGGCACCGCGCTCCTCGAGCGCACGCTTGGCTGCGTCGCGGGAGAATCGCTCGAGCGTTCCGGTGAGCACGTAGGTCGATCCGGTCAGCGGCCCTTCGACCGGCCGCTCTTCCTCGCCGAGCTCGAATCGCAGTCCCAGGTCGCGTAGCTCCGCGACCAGGCGGCGGTTGTCCTCGTCTGCAAACCACTCGGCGATCGACTCGGCGCGGTCCGGCCCGATGCCGTCGACCTCCTGGATCTCCTCCTGGCTCGCCGCGAGCAGCCGGTCAACCGAGCCGGAGTGGCGCGCGAGGTTCTGCGCCGTGACCCAGCCGACATTCGGGATGTTGAGCCCGAAGAGAACGCGCGAGAACGGGATGCGCTTCGACTCCTCGATCGCCTCGATCGCGTTTCGGGCGGAGATCTCGCCGTAGCCCTCGAGCTCGACGAGTTGCTCTTTCGTCAGCCGGTAGAGGTCGGGCATCGAGCGCAGCAGGCCGAGATCCCAGAGCCGGCGGACGAACTGCTCGCCGACTCCTTCGATGTCCGCGGCCGCCCCGACCCAGTTGATCAGCGCCTCCAGGCCCCGCGAGGGGCAGGCCCGGTTCGGGCAACGATGCATCGCCTCGCTCTCGGGCTTGACGACGTCCGAGCCGCAGAGCGGACACTTCCTCGGCATCGCAAATCGCTTCGTCCCCGGGCGATGAGGCAGGACCGGCCCGACGACCTGAGGAATCACGTCGCCCGCCCGCTGCACGACGACGACGTCGCCCTCTCGGATGTCCTTGCGGTTGATGTCCTCCTCGTTGTGGAGCGTGGCGGTCGACACGGTCACGCCGCCGACCTCGACGGGCTCGAGCCGAGCCCACGGGTTGAGCGCGCCGGTGCGCCCGACTCGGATGTGGATCCCGAGCAGCTTCGTCTGCGCTGTCATGGGCGCCCACTTGAAGGCGCGCGCCCAGCGCGGACGCCCATGCAGGGCGCCGAGGATGCGCTGCTGCTCGACGTCGTCGACCTTGATCACGATCCCGTCGATCTCGTAGTCGAGCTCGATCCGGCGGCGCTCCCACTCCGTGCACACGGCAGCGACCTCGCCGATCGTCTCGTGCCGGCCCGCGAAGGGGTTCGTGCGAAAGCCGCGCGCCCGGAGCCACTCGAGCGCATTCCACTGGGAGGAGAACTCGACGCCCTCGTGGTAGCCCACGCCGTAGACCCAGATCGACAGCGGGCGCGAGGCTGTGATCTCGGGATTGAGCTGACGCAGCGAGCCCGCCGCAGCGTTTCTTGGGTTCGGAGCCGGCTTCTTGCCCTCCGCGACAAGCCGCTCGTTCAAGCCCAGAAACCCGGACAGGGGCAGGTAGACCTCGCCGCGAACCTCGATCACCGGCGGCGGCGCCTCACCGTCCGACAGGCGTAGCGAGAGCGGGATCGCCTTGATCGTCCGCAGGTTCACCGTCACGTCCTCCCCGCGCGATCCGTCCCCGCGCGTCGCCCCGCGGACGAAAGTGCCGTCCTCGTAGACGAGCGAGATCGCCGAGCCGTCAATCTTCGGTTCGGTCACGTAGGAGACCGGCTCGTCGGAGTCGAGCCGCTTGCGCACGTCCTCGGCCCACTTCTCGATGCCGTCGTCCGTCGTCACCTTCTCGAGCGATCCCATCGGCGAGAGGTGATCGACCTTGCGGAAGCGGTCCGACGGGGGCGCGCCGACGCGCTGCGTGGGCGAGTCGGGAGTGACGAGCTTCGGGTGAGCGTGCTCGAGCTGGAGGAGCTCGTCGTAGAGGCGGTCGTATTCGGCGTCCGAGATCTCCGGCTCGTCGAGGACGTGGTAGCGGTAGAGGTGGTGCTCGAGCTGTTGCCTCAGCTCGCCGGCCCGCCGCGCGGCCTTAGATGACGCCAACGAGTTCCTCGGGCGTGTTCACGACGGCATCGGGGCCCTCGGCCTCGATCCGTTCGAGCGGGAAGATGCCGCCCCACGTCACCGCCACGGCGAAGACGCCGGCCGCCTTCGCCGCCGCCACGTCGAACGGCGAATCGCCCACGTAGGCTGCCGAGTCGGGCTCGGCGCCGAGCCGCTCGAGCGCCAGCTGGATCGGCTCGGGATGTGGCTTCAGATGTGCCGTGTCCTCGGCGGACACGACGACGTCGAACAGGCTCTCGAGCGGGAGCACGGCGAAGGCGAGCGCGACCGTCGCACGGCGCTTCGACGTGACGATCCCGAGCGACCGACCCTGGTCGCGCAGAGACGGCAGCACCTCCAGGATGCCCTCGAACGACCTGAGCTCCCGGTGGAGCGGCTCGTTGTGCTCGCGGTAGGCCTGAATCAGCTCCTCGGCGCGGTCGCCCCCCAGCGCCTCCATCTCCTCTCGAAGGCCGCGGCCGACGACGGCGAGCAACTCGTCATCTCTCACCTCGCGCGCGAGGACGGCCTGCGTCGCGTGGCGGAAGGAGGCGAAGATGATCTCACCGGAGTCGATCAAGGTGCCGTCGAGGTCGAACAGGATCGTGCGAAAGCGCATCCCTCGATCGTAGCCCTGCCAGATGGTCGATCAAGGCGTTTAGGAGTACGACACGCGCTCGAGGTACAGGCCCCACGGCGGGACAGTCGAGCCCGCCTCCGCCCGCGGACGGCCGTCGAGCAGCGGCTTCAGCTGCTCCGGCGTGCGCTCGAGCATCGTCCCGACGAGCGTGCGCACCATTCGGCGCAGGAAGCTACCCGCCGTGACAGTGAAATCGAGGTAGTCGCCATGTCGTTCCCACGAGGCCGCCTCGACCGCCCGCACGAAGACCTGGTGGTACGTCTCGGTGGGCGTGAACGCCTGAAAGTCGTGCTTTCCGAGCAGGAGGGCGGCGGAGTCCGCCAGCGCATGCTCGTCGAGCGTGTGCGGCCACCAGAGGCTTCGCCGCGTCTGAAAGGGCGAGCGGGCGCGCCGCGTGAAGAGTCGGTAGCGGTAGCTGCGGGAGCGGGCCGAGTGGCGAGCGTGGAACTCGGGCGGCGCCTGCGACGCGGCGAGCACGGCGACGTCGTCGGGCAATGCCGCGTTGAGCGCTTCCGCAGCGCGACTCGGCGGCGGACCGCCCTCGACGTCGACGCTCGCAACCTGCCCGAGCGCATGCACTCCCGTATCGGTGCGACCGGCGACGGCGAGTCGATCGTAGGAGCCATAAGCAGCAGCTAGTGCCCGGTGGAGCTCGCTTTCGACTGTCCGCAACCCCGGCTGGGCCGCCCAGCCTCGAAAGCCGGCACCGTCGTACTCGAGGGTCAGCTTGAGGCGCATTCAGTCTCCATACCGAAGCCTGTGATGGCACGCAATACGATCCGCCGAATGAGGCAGAGAGAGCGAGTCATCACGTACATCGTTCGGGATGACCGCGTCGTGGTGTTCGTTCACGAGGACGACGCCGATCCGCTGCTTGAATCCGGCCTTCAGGTTCCGGGAGGCGGAGTCGGCCCCGGCGAGACGCCGGACGAGGCTGCGCTTCGCGAGGCACACGAGGAAACCGGTCTAGAAGATCTCGAGTCGTACGTTACCTCGGGGACGACCTGTCCGATGCCCGGCCAGCCGAGAACGTCTTGATCCATCGACACTTCTTCCAGCTCGCGGTCGATGGCGATCCGACTCTCGAATGGCGCCATGTGGAACGCGATGCCACAGTTGGCGACCCTCATGGTTTCGCCTGTTCTGGCTGCCGCTGAGGAAGGCGCCTCTTGTCTGCGGGAGCATCTCCGCGCTGATCGGTCGCATTTTCGACGCCGGTGCAAACTGACCCACCACGCCGCCAGGGACGCGTCGGTTGATGTATGCATCTGGCGCCAGCGGCGACTCTCATGCTCCAGGGCGCCCTTACCGGTCAACGACGAGCGTCAAACCGTGCAACTCGACGACTCGCACGACGTCGCCGGGGTCGGCACCGGCGGCGCATGAGGCCCGCCAGACCTCACCGTCGAGCTTCACTTGACCCTCAGGCCGACAGGGCACGATCACCACGGCTCCGCGTCCGATCAGCGTCCCGACCCCCACCACGGGGGCGCGGCGGTGCGTGAACCGCCACCAGAATGCCACCTCGCCGAGCTCCACGGCCAGCCCGGCCAACAGCGCGGCGAAGCCCCAACGGGCCGGCAGGACGAAGACTACGAGCAGGATCGCGGCGACGAGAGCCACGCTCGAGCCGGCGCAGCGTCCTAGGCGCCGCTTGCGGTGCCGACCTCAGGAGCTGCGGGCTCCGCCCGCATCTCCGTCTGCAGCGACCGGTCGAGCGGCCTGGATACCGACCCGCGCTCCTAGGTGGCGGGCGCGGCGGCCGGGTCGTGGTCTACGAACTCGAGGTAGACCATCTGGGCCGAATCGCCCTGTCGCGGGCCGAGCTTGACGATCCGCGAGTAGCCCCCCGGGCGGTCGACGAACCGCGGTGCGACGTCGGCGAAGAGCCTGTGCACGATCTCCTGCGAGCGCAGGTACCCGAGCGCCTGCCGGCGCGCCGAGAGGTCACCACGTCGCCCTAGCGTGATCATCTTCTCGGCGATCGGCTTCACAGCCTTCGCCTTCGCCTCGGTCGTCTTGATCCGGCCGTGCTCGATCAGCGCTCCGGCGAGGTTCGCGTAGAGCGCCTTGCGATGGGCCGAGTCCCGGCCCAGCTTCTTTCCGGAGCGCTGATGTCGCACGTTTCGTTCTCCCGGACTACTCGTCGCCGCGGAGCTTCAGCCCCTGCGTGCCGAGCGTCTCCTTGACCTCTTCGATCGACTTCTTGCCGAAGTTCGGAATCGCCGCGAGCTCGTTCTCGGTCTTGCCGACGAGGTCGCCGATCGTCTCGATTCCGACGCGCTTCAGGCAGTTGTAGGAGCGGACGCCGAGTTCGAGCTCCTCGATCGGGAAGTTCTCCATCGCATGTGAGAGCGACGTCTCGTGCGTCTCCGCCGCGGCAGCGGCGGCGTCCGTCAAGCCCTCGATCTTCTCGACGTCCGTGAAGATCGCGAGCTGGCGGATGAGGATCTCAGCGGCCTGTGCGATCGCCTCGCGGGGATCGATCGAGCCGTCGGTCGTCACGTCCAGGCGTAGCTTGTCGTAGTCCGTGCGCTGCCCGACGCGGGCAGCCTCGACCTCGTAGGCGACGCGGCGTACCGGCGAGAAGATCGAGTCGACCGGGATGACGCCGATGGACTGGTCGCTCGTCCGGTTCAGCTCGGCGGGGACATAGCCCCGGCCCCGGCCGATCGTGAGCGTCATCTCGAGCTTCCCGTTGTCGGAGAGGTTCGCCAGCTCGAGCTCCGGGTTCAAGATCTCGAGGTCCGCGGGGATCTGGATGTCCGAGGCCGTCACGGCCCCCCGGCTGCTCCTCGCGACGTGCACCTCGATCTCGGGCGACTCACCGTGCAACTTCACGATCAGGTTCTTCAGGTTCAGGATGACGTCCGTCACGTCCTCGCGCACTCCCGGCAGCGTCGTGAACTCGTGCGCGACGCCCTCGATCTTCACCGCGGTGACCGCGGAGCCTTCCAGCGAGGACAGCAGCACGCGCCGGAGCGAATTGCCGAACGTGTAGCCGAAGCCACGATCGAGCGGCTCGATCACGAAGAGCCCGCGGAGCTCGTCGACTTCCTCGTGGACGATCTTCGGCACCTGGAACTCCATCAAACTCGTTGGTGTAGCCAAATCCGTTCCTTTCCTGCCAATCCTTCTGCGAAGGATTGGTTAGCGTCTCTCTTCTAACCAGACTTTCCGCTCCCGGAAAGTCTGGCTGCCCTACTTGGAATAGAGCTCGACGATGAGGGATTCCTGCACGGGCGTGTCGATCTCGTCCCGCTCGGGCCACTTCAAGACCTTTCCGGTCAGCGCGTCGTGGTCGGCCTGCAACCAGGGCGTCACGGTGGCCGTCAAGTCCGTCGCGTCGCGAATCACCTGCTCGGCCGAGCTTCCGTCGCGCATCGAGAGCACGTCGTTCGGCTTGACCTGGTAGCTCGGGATGTTGACGCGGCGTCCGTTCACCATGAAGTGGCCGTGGCGAACGAGCTGCCGGGATTGCGCGCGGGACGCCGCGAAGCCGAGCCGGTAGACGACGTTGTCGAGTCGAGTCTCGAGCATCCGCAGCAGGGTCTCGCCCGTGATCCCCGAGCCGCGCGCGGCCTTCGCGTAGTAGAGGCGGAACTGCTTCTCGAGCAGGCCGTAGTAACGGCGGGCCTTCTGCTTCTCGCGCAGCTGGAGCAGGTACTCGGACTGCTTGATGCGGCCGCGGCCGTGCTCGCCCGGCGGATAGCTGCGGCGCTCGATCGCGCACTTCTCGGTGAGGCACCGCTCGCCCTTCAGAAAGAGCTTCATGCCCTCGCGGCGGCACGAGCGACACTTGGGGCCGATGCTCCTGGCCATTAGACGCGCCTCCGCTTCTTCGGGCGGACTCCATTGTGGGCCTGGGGCGAGACGTCCTTTACGCTCAGGATCTCGAGCCCCGCAGCCTGGAGCGACCTGATCGCGGTCTCGCGGCCCGAGCCCGGGCCCTTCACGAAAACGTCGACCTTCTGCAAGCCGTGCTCCATGCCCTTGCGGGCGCACGAATCGGCTGTGACCTGCGCCGCGAACGGTGTCGACTTTCGCGACCCCTTGAAGCCGGCCGACCCGGCTGACTCCCACACGATCACGTTGCCCTCGTTATCGGTCAGGGCCACGATCGTGTTGTTGAACGAGGTCTTGATATGGGCGTGTCCGATCGCGATGTTCTTGCGGACGCGCCGCCGAGTGCGGCCACGCGTGGCCTGCCTTCGAGGAGGTGCCACTACTTGGCCTTCTTTCCGCGACCGACAGTCTTCTTCGGGCCTTTACGCGTCCGCGCGTTCGTCTTCGTGCGCTGGCCGTTCACCGGCAGCCCGCGACGGTGGCGGATACCCCGATAGGCGCCGATCTCGGACAGGCGCTTGACAGCCTGCGAGCGCTCGCGCCGGAGGTCGCCCTCGACCTGCAGTTCCGCGTCGATGTGGTTCCGCAGACGGGTGATTTCCTCGTCGGTCAGATCTCGCACCTTCGTGTCCGGCGATAGCCCGAGCGCAGCGCAGACCTCGCGCGCGGACGGCTGCCCGATCCCGTAGATGTAGGTGAGACCGATCTCGAGCCGCTTCTCCCGCGGCAGGTTGATTCCGGCGATCCTAGCCACGTTCCTCCTTCGTCCTAACCCTGACGCTGCTTGTGTCGCGGGTTCGAGCAGATGACCATGGTGCGACCGTGCCGCTTGATCACGCGACACCGCTCGCACATCGGCTTGACTGACGGACGTACTTTCATCCGAGTTCGATCTTCTCCTTGCTTTCCGATTCACCCACAGAAACCGCGCCCCTGGAGCGCGGTCGTGGGTCCAACCAAAAACGAATGCGGTCCGAGCGCCGCGGACGATTATCGTAGCAAACCGGCACTGACCAGCCCCTCCGCAGACGTCAGGATGCGAGGCTCCTCCTCGGTAATCGCGACCGTGTGCTCGAAATGCGCGGAGAGCGAGCCGTCCGCCGTGGAAATGGACCACTCGTCGTCGTGAACCACGACGTCGGCGCCTCCGGCGGTGATCATCGGCTCGATCGCGAGAGTCATACCCGGGGCCAGTTGCGGACCCCGCCCCGGAGCGCCGAAGTTGGGAACCTGCGGATCCTCGTGGTAGGAGCGCCCGACGCCATGGCCGACCAGGGCCCGGACGACGGCGAAGCCGCCTTCCTCGGTGACGCGCTGGATCGCGTGGCTGATGTCCGAGACGCGGTTGCCGGCGCGAGCCATTGCGATCCCGGCGAACAACGCCTGCGCCCCGACTTCGAGCAGGCGCTCCGCGTCGTCGTCCAGCTCGCCGATGCCGAAAGTCCAGGCACTGTCGGCGACGAGGCCGTCGAGCGTCACGCCGATGTCGACCGAGACCACGTCGCCTTCCTTCGCCCGGTAGTCAGTCGGGATTCCGTGCACCACCATCGCGTTCGGGGAGACGCAGAGCGCGGCGGGATAGCCCCGGTAGCCCTTCGAGGTCGGGACGCCGCCGTGGTCGCGGATGAACTCCTCCGCAAGCCGGTCGAGCTCGATCATCGACACGCCGGGGACGAGGTGCTCGGCGGCCAGCGCAAGAGTGTCGGCGACGAGCTTGCCCGCCCGCCCCATCCCCTCGATCTCGCGGGGTGACTTGCGGATGATCACCGGACCGCGACCTGCTCGCGCATCAGTGCTCCGTTCCAGAAGTTCGGTGATGATCCCGGCGAGCGAAACCTGGAACGGACCACTAGGCGTCCAGTCTCGCCGTGGGAACGCCGAGCGAGCTTCGTGCTCCGTCGCAGCTCAGCCTTCTCCCGATCTGCTCCAGCGCTTCCTGGATCTCGGCGAAGACCGAGTCGACGGAGCGCCCGCCGTGGATCCCGACGAGGTTGCCCTGCGTGCGGTAGTGCTCGACCAGCGGCTCGGTCTCCCGGTGGTACAGCTCGAGCCGCGTGCGAATCGCCTCGGGCGTGTCGTCGGCCCGGCCCTCGACTTGCGCGCGCTTCGAGAGCCGCGCAAAGCATTCGTCGTCCGACAGCTGCAGCGCGAAGACGACGGAGAGCTCGCGCCGGATCTCGCGCAGCATGTCGTCGAGCGCGCTCGCCTGGGGCATCGTGCGTGGGAAGCCGTCGAGAATGAACCCCTGTGCGGCGTCTTCCGAGTCGAGGCGCTCGCGAATCAGCTCGATCATCAGCGCGTCCGGAACGAGCCCTCCCACCTCGAGAATCGGCTGCACGCGCTTGCCGAGCTCCGTCTGGGCGCCGATCGCGGCGCGCAACATGTCTCCCGTTGCGATATGGGCAACGGCGTAGTCCGCGGCGATGCGCTTCGCCTGGGTTCCTTTACCGGAACCCTGTGGGCCGAGGAGAAGGATGTTCACGGCGGGATGGCCCCCTACTTGAGGAAGCCTTCGTAGGAGCGCATCATCATCTGCGACTCCATCTGCCGCATCGTGTCGAGCGCGACCCCGACGACGATCAGGAGCGACGTGCCGCCGAGCGCAGAGCGAAGGGCTTGCGAAAAGCCGAAGAAGTAGATGAAGATACTCGGCAAGGTGGCCACGACCGCGAGGTACAGCGCTCCCGGCAGGGTCAGCCGAGCCAGGACACGATCGAGGTAGGCCGCTGTTGGCGGCCCCGGTCTGATCCCCGGGATGTAGCCGCCTTGCTTGCGTAAGTTGTCTGCCTGATCGACGGGGTTGAACTGAACGGCCGTGTAGAAGTAGGTGAAGACGATGATCAGCAGGCCCTGAATGACGAGGTAGGGAATGTTGTTCGGCTGGAAGTGGTTCTGGACGAAGCCCTGCGTCTGCGGAAAGTACGTACCGACGGTCGGCGGGAACGCCATGATGGCCGCGGCGAAGATGACCGGGATCACGCCCGCCATGTTCACCCGCAGCGGCATGTAGGTCGCGCCGCCTGTGGTCTGCCTCCGCCCCACCATGCGCTTCGCGTACTGAATGGGAATCCGGCGCTGCCCCTCCTGGATGAAGACGATGGCCGCGATGATGGCGAGCGCGAGGATCGGGAAGAAGAGCTTCTCCGTCGCGCCGCCGTTGACGAGCGATTGAATCCCGACGGGCATGCGGGCGAGGATCGAGGCGAAGATCAGGAGGGAGATCCCGTTTCCGACGCCCCGCTTCGTGATCAGCTCGCCGAGCCACATGAGGAGTGTCGTACCGGCGGTGAGAGTGAGGATGATCAGGAGCATCCGGCCGACGTTCGCCTGCAGGACGTGCTGCCGCTGAAAGAGGATCGCATAGCCCGTCGACTGCGCGACCGCGAGCACCACCGTCAGATAGCGGGTGTACTGGTTGATCTTCGCGTAGCCGGACTCGCCCTCCTTCTGCAGCTGCTCGAGGCGCGGCATGACGACCGTCAGAAGCTGCAGGATGATCGATGCCGTCACGTACGGCATGATCCCGAGCGCGAAGATGGCGAACTGCGACAGGGCGCCGCCTGAGAACAGGTTCAGGAGGCCGAGAATCGTGCCGCCCCGGCTCGAGAAGTAATTCTTGATCGTGCCCGAGTCGACCCCGGGTGCGGGCATCCACGAGCCCAGGCGATAGATCGCGAGGATCAGGCCCGTGAAGAGGACGCGGCGGCGAAGCTCGGGTACACGCCAGGCGTTGCTGAGCCAGGAGAACATCCCCCTACCCTTCTCCCTCCGCGGCCTTGGCCGCGCCTTCCGGCTCGGCGTCGACTGCCTCGTCCGGGGCCGCCGCAGCCGTCGCGCGTGACGCTCTCTTCGCCGCGGCCTGGTCGCGGCGGCGCGCCTTCTTGCCTCGCGGCCGGACCGACTCGTCGTCGCGAAGCGCCTGCACCGTTCCGCCTGCCGCCTCGATCTTCTCGCGGGCGGTCGCAGAGAAGCGGTGGGCCACGACGGTCAGCCGCTTCTTCAGCTCCCCCTCTCCCAGGATCTTGACGTCGGTGCGCGTGTTCTTGATCAGGCCCGCCGAGACGAGTGCGTCGACTGTCACCTCCGCACCGTCGTCGAAGCGGTCGAGATCGCGCACGTTGACCGGAATCGTCGACGTCCGGTGCGGGCCGATCGGCATTGCATCGGCCGAGGTCGCGCCTCGCTGCTTGCCGAGCCGCATGTAGACGGGCATCTGCCCGCCCTCGAAGCCGGCGCGCATCTTGTGCGAGCCCGAGCGCGACTTCTGGCCCTTGAGACCCCGACCGGAGTAGCGGCCCTTGCCAGAGCCCTGTCCGCGGCCGATGCGCTTGCGGTTCCGGCGAGGGCTCGCGGGCTTGAGGTTGGAAAGGTTCAGCTCGTCGGGCATCAGCTGCTCCCAGCGCTCTCAACTCGAACGAGATGGCGGACCTTTCTCAGCATACCGGCGAGCTGCGGGCTCTCCGCGTGCTCTGCGGTCCGGCCGATCTTGCCCAGACCGAGCGCCCGCAGCGTGCCGCGGTGGCGCTCGCTCTGTCCGATCTGGCTACGAACCTGCGTGATCAGAATCTTCGCCATCGGTCTCCTCAGCCCGGCCCGCCGGAGCGTCGCTCACGAGCTCGGGCCGCGCCGGTTCAGCCGTCTCCTCCTGCTCCTCGGCGCGCTTCGCCGGCAGCGGGAGCACGTCCCGGATTGCGAGGCCGCGGCTCGCTGCGACCTCCGCGGGACGCCGTAGGCTCTGCAGGCCCTGCACGGTCGCCTTGGCCATGTTGATCGGATTCGTCGTGCCGAGGCTTTTCGCGAGGATGTCCCGGATGCCTGCAAGCTCGAGCACGGCGCGAACGCCGCCTCCTGCGATCACGCCCGTCCCCTCGCTCGCCGGCCGCAGCATGACGCGCGCGGCCGAGAAGCGCCCGAGCACCTCATGCGTGATCGTCGTGCCGTGCTTCGGCACCTGGAACAGGTTCTTCTTCGCGTCATCGACCGCCTTGGAGATCGCGAGCGGGACTTCGCGCGCCTTGCCGTAGCCGACCCCGACGCGGTCGACCTCGTCGCCGATCACGACGAGCGCCGTGAACGAGAACCGCCTGCCGCCCTTGACGACCTTGGCGACGCGATTGATCTCGACCACGCGCTCCTTGAGCTCCCTCGACTCCGCAACGTTGGTCGCCATCAGAACCTCAAGCCTCCCTCTCGCGCGCCGTCGGCCAGGGCCTTCACTCGCCCGTGGTACAGGTAACCAGCGCGATCGAAGACGAGGCGCTCGATCTCAGCCTTTCCGGCCTGCGCGGCCAGCAGCTTGCCAACCTCCGTCGCCTGCTCGATCTTCGTGCCCTTGAACGACTTCTTGAGGTTGGTCCAGCTGGCGGAGGCCAGCGTCCGGCCCTCGAGATCGTCGACGAGCTGGCACGAGATGCCCTTGTTCGAGCGGAAGACGACGAGACGCGGCCGCTCGGCCGTGCCCGAGATGCGGCCGCGGACACGGCGGTGCCGGCGAGCGCGGGCCATCGGCTTGGTCAGCGCGACCATCAGGCGCGCTTGCCGGCGGCGAAGCCGCCCGTCCGCAAGAGCGGACCGGTGGAGGGGGTTCGGGGGAACCGGGAGGTTCCCTCGCTACGAAGAGCGGAGTCAAGAGCCAGCATCAGGCGCGCTTACCTACCTTCCGCCTCACGTACTCGCCCTGGTAGCGGATGCCCTTCCCCTTGTACGGCTCGGGCGGTCGCACGGAGCGCACCTCTGCGGCCGTCTGGCCGACCTGCTGCTTGTCGATTCCCTTGACGACGATTTGATTGGGCGCGGGCACCTCGAACTCGATCCCGTCACGCGGCTGCATCACAACCGAGTGGGAATAACCGACGTTGAGCTCCAGAGCGGTTCCGCGCAATGCTGCGCGGTAGCCGACACCCTGCAGCTCGAGCCGCTTCTCGAACCCCTTCGTGACGCCCTCGACCATGTTCGCGACGAGCGTCCGCGTCAGCCCGTGAAGCGCGCGATCCTCGCTGCGCTCGCTCGGCCGAGTGACGGACAACTCGCCTTCGGCCTGCGCGATCTGCATGCGAGTCGGGACTGCCTGCTCGAGCTCGCCAAGAGGCCCGTTCACCGTAACCCGGCCAGGGGCCAGCGCCACAGACACACTGCTCGGAACTTCGATCGGCCTCTTTCCAATCCGGCTCATTGCTCTTCAGTCTCTCCCGCCGGCGAAAACCGTCAGGTCTTCACCAGATATGACAAATGACCTCGCCACCGATCCCGCGCTCCTGCGCTGTCCGGCTCGTGACGAGGCCCGTGGAGGTGGACAGGATAGCGGTGCCCAGGCCGCCGAGGACGCGCGGCAGGCGATCCTTCCCCGCGTAGATGCGGCGTCCCGGCTTCGAGATGCGGCGGAGGTCGGTGATGACCCGCTCGCGGTTGCGGCCGAACTTCAGCTCGATCACGAGAATGTCGTAGCTGAGCGGGTCGGGCTCTCCTGCGGGGCCCTTTCGGTCCGCTCCTTTCTCGACGTGGCAACCGGCGATGTACCCCTCGTCCTTGAGGATGCGCGCGATCGACTCCTTTATGCGGGAGGTCGGCATCTGGGCCGTGTCGTGCATCGCCTTGTTGGCGTTGCGGATGCGCGTGAGCATGTCTGCGATCGGATCGGTCAGCATCTGGCTCTCCCTACCACGAGCTCTTCGTCATCCCGGGGACCGCGCCCTGGTGCGCAAGCTCGCGCAGGCAGATCCGGCACAGCCCGAACTTGCGGAACACGGCACGGGGTCTACCGCAGCGGTTGCAGCGCGTGTACTCCCGCACCTTGAAGCGCTGCGGGCGCGCCGCCTTGGCGATCAATGACTTCTTGGCCACTAGTTGGTACTTCCTCCTTCTGCGGCGAACGGTAGGCCGAGCCCGCGCAGGAGCGCGAAGGCCTGGTCGTCCGTCGTCGCCGTGGTCGTGATCGCCACGTCGAGGCCGCGAACCGTCGCGACGTCGTCGTAGTCGATCTCGGGAAAGATGATCTGCTCGCGGATCCCGAGCGAGTAGTTGCCGCGCCCGTCGAACGAGCCCGGATTCAGCCCGCGGAAGTCTCGGATCCGTGGAAGCGCGACCGAGACGAGCCGGTCGAGGAACTCGTACATTCTCGTCCCACGGAGCGTGACGCGCGCGCCGATCGGCATGCCCTCGCGAAGCTTGAAGCTCGCGATCGATTTTCGCGCACGCCGGATCTGCGCTCGCTGCCCGGCGATCGTGCTCAGCTCGGCAGTCGCGGAGTCCAGCGCCTTCGCATCCGTCTTCGCCTCCCCCACGCCCATGTTCAGCGTGATCTTGCTGACGCGCGGCACCTGCATCACCGACGCGAGCTCGAGCTGCTCCTTGAGCTCGCCGCGGAGCTCCTGCTCGTAACGCGTCTTGAGGCGCGGCACGTAGCCGTTTCCCCCGCCGCCGTCGTCCTTTTTGCGCGCGCGGGCCACTAGCAGTCACCTACCGGACAGATCACGAGCGACGGCCCCGACATCATCTGTCGATCTCCTGGCCGCAGTCGGCGCGGCGACACACGCGAATGCGGCGACGGGAGCCCTTGAACTCCTTGAACTCGATCCCGATCCGCGTCGCACGCCTGCACGTCGGGCAGACGATCATGACGTTCGATACCGGCAGCGGAGCGGGCCGGGCGATCACGCCCCCGGGAGTCATCTGCTGCTGACCCATGCGGCTGGAGTTGGAGATCGGGCGCGGCTTCGTGTGCCTCTTCACGAGATTGAGGTTCTCGACGATCACGCGACGCTTACCCGGCAGCGACTCGAGGACGCGGCCTTGCTTGCCGCGGTCCTTACCGCTCAGGACCTGGACGAGATCGCCCTTCTTGATTCTCATCGTCTGAGCCATCACAGCACCTCCGGGGCAAGACTCACGATTTTCATGAAGTTCTTCTCACGCAACTCGCGCGCGACGGGGCCGAAGATCCGCGTGCCGCGCGGGTTACGCTGGCCGTCGATGATGACGGCTGCGTTCTCGTCGAAGGCAATCTGGCTGCCGTCGTTCCGGCCGAAGGGCTTCTTCGTCCGCACGACGACGGCGCGCACGACTTCACCCTTCTTGACCGTGCCCTGCGGAGTCGCCGTCTTCACGGTACCGACGATGATGTCGCCGACGTGCGCGTAGCGGCGGTGCGAGCCGCCCATGACACGGATGCAAAGGAGCGTCCGAGCACCCGTGTTGTCCGCGACCCGTAGTCGAGATTCCTGCTGGATCATCGCCCTACCTCGCCGCCTCGACGATTTCTGCCAGGCGCCAGGTCTTGGTCTTCGACAGCGGTCGCGTCTCGACGATGCGGACGAGGTCTCCGACCTTTGCAGCGTTCTGCTCGTCGTGAGCGTGATACTTGCTCGAGCGGCGAACGACCTTCTTGTAGCGCCGGTGCGCCTTGATCGTGTCGACCTTCACGACGATCGTCTTGTCCATCGCACTCGAGACGACGACCCCGCGACGCTCCTGAGTTCGACCACGCTCTCCCTCGGGTTTGGGCAGACGGACGATCGGCCGGCGGCTCGCCGGCTTCTCTCGCCTCACCGCGGGTCGCTGGCGCCGTAGCGGCCGGGGCAGGCGCTTCTTGGGACGCCGAACCTCCCGAGGAGCTTCGGCGGCTGAAGCTTCGGCCGCGGGAGGGTCGATCGGGGAAGCCTCGGCGCTCGGGGAGGTGTCGGCTGCAGGCGCCTCGGCGTCGGATTGCGCGTCGGCGTCGGTAACCGGAGCGTCATCGGCCGGAACTGCCGGCACGGGCGCGTCCACCGCGGCGGCGGACTGCTCGCTGGCTTCCTCGGTTGGCTTGGTCTCTTTGGTCATTCGCGTTACCTCTCCCGGCGGGTGATGCGCTCGGTCTGGACGGTCAGGATGCGGGCGACGTCGCGCTTTGCGCCAGTCAGGCGCGCTGTGTTCTCGAGCGCGCCCGTGCCGGCCTGGAAGCGAAGGTTGAAGAGCTCCTGACGGCGCTCCTCCAACCGGTGCTCCAGCTCGTCATCGGTCAGATCTCGTAATTCTTTTGCCTTCATCTCCACTCCTAGTCGAAGAGGTCAGCCTCGCGCTTCACGAATTTCGTCTTCACCGGCAACTTCGAGCCTGCAAGCCGCAGTGCCTCGCGTGCGAGCGGCTCGGGGACGCCGGCCAGCTCGAACATGACGCGCCCCGGCTTGACGACCGCGACCCAGTGTTCCGGCGAGCCCTTACCCGAGCCCATGCGCGTCTCGGCCGGCTTCTGCGTCACCGACTTGTCCGGGAAGACGTTGATCCACACCTTACCGCCACGCTTGATCTTGCGCGTCATCGCGATCCGGGCCGCCTCGATCTGGCGGTTGGTCACCCACGCCGCCTCGAGCGACTTGAGCCCGAAGTCGCCGTAGTGGACGGCCGTCTGACCTTTGGCGAGGCCGGCGCGCCGCCCCCGGTGAACCTTGCGAAACTTCGTCTTGCGCGGGAGGAGCACTAGCCATTCCCTCCGCCGCCGGACTCCCGGCTCGCGTCGCCCGAGCTCTCGAGCTTCGTCGGGTCCTCCTGTATCGTCTTCGGCGTCGTCGTGTCGGGCGCGTCGACGACCGGGGCGGGTGCGGACTCGACCTGCGGCTCGATCACCGGCTGGGTGCGCCCCTCGGCCGAGCGGGCGGCCTCGTCGGTACGCGGGCGCTCCACGCCCGACTGCGCGCGCGCGCGATCCCCGGCCCCCGAGGGGCGGGTTCCGCCGCCGCGTCCGCGGCCCTCGCCGCGGCGCCGCACGGGGCCGAGGCCCTCGCGGTCGCCCGAGCGGCCACGGCTCGACTCCCTCGAGGCGCCGAGGCCCTCGGTAACGCCGCCGCGGCGGCGCGCCTGATCCTGGTCGCCCAGACGGCCGTCGCCTCGGGTCATGCCCTCGAAGCCCTCCGGCATGATCTCGCCCTTGTTGATCCAGACTTTGACCCCGATCCGACCGAACGTCGTCTTCGCCTCGACGAAGCCGTAGTCGATGTCGGCTCTGATCGTGTGCAGCGGCACACGGCCCTCGGAGTACGCCTCGGAGCGGCTCATCTCCCCGCCGCCGAGGCGGCCGCCGCAGACGATCTTGATTCCCTGCGCGCCCGAGCGGATAGCCGAGGCGAGCGAACGCTTCATCGCGCGCCGAAAGCTGACGCGGTTCTCGAGCTGCTCGGCGATCGATTGGGCGACGAGCTTCGCGTCGAGCTCGGGCCGCTTGATCTCGTTGATGTTGATGTGGACGTTCTTCTGCGTCAGGGCGTGCAGCTCCTTGCGGAGCGCATCGACCTCGACGCCCGACTTGCCGATCACGATCCCCGGCCGGGCAGTGAAGATGTCGACGGTGATCCGCTGCTTGTCCTTGCGGATCAGGATGTCGGACAGGCCGGCATGCGAGAGCTTGCCGTTGATGTGGCGGCGGATCTTGATGTCCTCGAGCAGGTAGGCGGGGAAGTCCTTCGTGCCCGTGTACCAGTTCGATTTCCAGTCGTGGATGACGCCGATGCGCATCCCGCCCGGATGAATTTTTTGGCCCACTACGCTCTTCCTTCCTGTTGTGCGGCTGCCGTCTGACGCGTCCGCCGGCGACTCGCCTTCTGCTCCGACGTCGGTTCTTCCGCAGTCTTCGGCACTGTCTGCGAACGCTGAGCTACCACCGCGGGCGCGAGCCGGACGGTGATGTGACACGTTCGCTTGAGGATGGGGGCCGCGCGACCGCGCGCCCTGGGGCGGAAGCGCTTCATCGTCACGCCCTCGTCCACGTACGCGGCCGACACGTAGAGGTTGTCGCCGGCCAGCCCGTGATTCGCCTCCGCGTTCGCAACGGCGGAGCGCAGGACCTTCTCGACCTCCCGCGCGGCGGCGCGCTGCGTAAACGCGAGCACCGTGCGCGCCTCGGGAACGGTTCGGCCGCGGATGTGCTCCGCGACGAGCCGCGCCTTGCGCGGAGACGTCCGCACCCACTTGGCAACGGCCCGAACCTCGTTGTTCGTCGCCGTCGCCATCACCGCCCTCGCTTCACCTGCGCCTGGCGATCGCCCGAGTGCCCGCGGAACGTCCGGGTCGGCGCGAACTCGCCGAGCTTGTGGCCGACCATCTGCTCCGTCACGAAGACGGGCACGTGCTTACGGCCATCGTGGACTGCGATCGTGTGCCCGACCATCTCGGGGAAGATCGTCGAGGTGCGGGACCAGGTCCGGATCATGCGCTTCGATCCCGATCCGTTCATCTCCTCGATCCGGCTCATCAGCCGCGCCTCGACGAAAGGGCCCTTCTTCGAAGACCTGCTCATACCGTGCGCTCCTTACCTCTTGTCCTTGCCGCGGCGGCGGCCGCGGACGATCAGGCGGTTCGATTCCTTGTGCTTGCGGCGGGTGCGCTTGCCGAGCGTCGGCACGCCCCACGGGGTGACCGGGTTCCGGCCGCCCTTCGACTTGCCTTCGCCGCCGCCGTGCGGGTGGTCGACCGGGTTCATGGCCGAGCCGCGCACGGTGGGCCGCTTGCCGAGCCACCGGCTCCGGCCCGCCTTGCCGACCGTCATGTTCTCGTGGTCGACGTTGCCCACCTGCCCGACCGTCGCCCTGCAGTGGAGCGGGACACGGCGCATCTCGCCCGACGGGAGGCGGAGAATCGCGTAGGGCTCATCCTTGGCCACCAGTTGGACGCCGGAGCCGGCGCTCCGGGCCAGCTGTCCACCGCGACCCGGCTTCAGCTCGACGTTGTGGACGAGCGTGCCGGTCGGGATGTTGACGAGCGGGAGCGCGTTGCCGGGCCGGATGTCGGCGGACGGTCCCGACTCGACGGTCTGCCCCACCCGGAGCCGCGCCGGCGCGATGATGTAGGCCTTCGCGCCGTCGGCGTAGTGGAGGAGCGCGATTCGCGCCGACCGGTTCGGGTCGTACTCGATCGCAGCAACCTTCGCGGGCACGCCGTCCTTCGTCCGCTTGAAGTCGACGAGGCGGTAGCGGCGCTTGTGGCCGCCACCCTGGTGCCGGCGGGTGATACGACCGTACGAGTTCCGTCCGCCGCTCTTCTTGAGCGGAGTGACGAGGTTCTTCTCGGGACCTGCCTTCGTGATCTCGTCGAACGCCGGAACGGTCATGAACCGCCGGCCCGGGCTCGTCGGTCTGAACTTCTTGAGCGCCATCAGACCTGTGCTCCCCCGAAGATCTCGATCGTCTCGCCCCGACGCAGCTTCACGATCGCCTTCTTCCAGCCGGGCCTCGTGCCGCGATGGAGTCCACGCCGCTTCGGCTTCGAGCGCACCTGAACGACGTTGACTCGCTCGACGTGGACGTCGAAGAGCTCCTCCACAGCCTGCCGGACCTGCGTCTTGTGCGCGTCGGGATGGACACGGAACGAGTACTTGTTCTGCTCGATCAGGGTGTAGCTCTTCTCCGACACGACCGGCGCGAGCAGGATGTCCTGTGACCTGAGCGCGACCGGCATCAGGTGCATCTCTTCTGCAGGAAGGGGAGAGCAGCCGCGCTGACGAGCAGCGAGCGCGCTCCGAGCACGGTCGCCACCTCGAGCTCCGCCGGCACGGTCACGGTCACCCGGGGAAGGTTGCGAAACGACTTGATCAGCGCCTCCTCGGTCTCGCTCGTGACGACGACCAGCGGCAGCTCCTTCCCCCACTCGGCGACCATGCCTGCCGCCGCCCTCGTAGAGGGGGCGGCGAAGGTGCTCGGGTCGACCACGCCGAGCGTGTCATTCTGCGCGTGCACGGAGAGGGCGCCGCGAAGCGCGGCCCGGCGAACCTTTCGATTCACCTTGACGTCGAAGGAGCGAGGGCTCGGCGGAAAGACGACTCCGCCGCCCGTGAACTGCGGGGCGCGAATCGTTCCCTGACGGGCCCGGCCCGTGCCCTTCTGGCGCCACGGCTTGGCCCCTCCGCCGGAGACGAGGCCGCGACTCTTCGCAGCCCTCGTACCGGCCCGGCGCGCATTCAGCTCGGCGCGAACGACCTCGTGCAGGAGGTGCGGCTTCGGGTCCGCACCGAAGACGCTCTCGTCGAGAGTGACCGTCTCGGACGCGCCCACGACAGGTGCCTCGAGCCTGGCCATCAGCGGCGTATGTCCTCCCTGACCTCGACGAGGCCGTTCTTCGGCCCCGGGACAGCTCCTTTCACGAGCAGCAGGTTCTGCTCGGGCTCGACGGCATGTACGGCCAGGCCAACCTGCGTGCGCCGCTTGCCGCCCATCCGGCCCGGCATGCGCATTCCCTTGAAGACCCGTGCCGGCGTAGCGGAGGCGCCGATCGAGCCCGGCTTGCGGACGTTGTGGGAGCCGTGCGACTTGGGGCCACTGCTGAAGTTGTGCCGCTTGATCGTGCCGGCGAACCCCTTGCCGACACCGATCCCCGAGACCTTGATCTTCTCGCCGGGCTCGAAGCTCTCGACCGTGACGGTCTCGCCGACGAGCAACTCGCTCCGCCCGCGGAACTCGACCAGATGCCGGTGGGGGCCGACCTCGCTCTTCGCCAGGTGCCCGATCTCCGGCTTCGAGAGCTTGCGCTCCGCGACAGGCTCGAAGGCGAGCTGGACCGCGTCGTAGCCGTCCTCTGCCTCTGCCTTGACCTGGACAACCGGACAGGGACCAGCCTGAATCACGGTCACCGGCGTAACCTCGCCGCTCTCCTGGTCGAAGAGGGACGTCATGCCAAGCTTCCGGCCGACGATCCCCTTCACCGGACCAGCTCCTCGCCGGCCGGAAGCTTGGTTAACCAAATTGCTTCGCAATTTGGCACTACAGCTTGATCTCGATGTCGATGCCGGCCGGGAGGTCGAGCCGCATGAGCGAGTCGACCGTCTTCGGGGTCGGGCTGTGGATGTCGATCAGCCGTTTGTGCGTTCGCACCTCGAAGTGCTCGCGCGAGTCCTTATCCTTGAACGGGCTCCGGATGACGCAGTAGACGTTCTTCTCGGTGGGCAGGGGCACGGGGCCGGTGATGGTGGCACCGGTACGTTGCGCCGTCTCGACGATCGACTTCGCCGACCGGTCGAGCTGCGTGTGGTCATACCCCTTGAGACGGATGCGGATCTTCGCCTGCGCCATTGGTCGCTCGCTCGACTCCCTACTCGATGATCTCGGTGACGACGCCCGCGCCCACGGTGCGGCCGCCCTCGCGGATTGCGAAGCGAAGGCCCTGATCCATCGCGATCGGCTGGATCAACTGGATCTCCATCTCCGTGTTGTCGCCCGGCATCACCATCTCCTGGCCCTCCGGCAGCCCGATCGAGCCGGTCACGTCCGTCGTGCGGAAGTAGAACTGGGGCCGGTAGCCGTTGAAGAACGGCGTATGACGCCCGCCCTCATCGCGCGAGAGGACGTAGACCTCGCTCTTGAAGTGGGTGTGCGGGGTGATCGAGCGGGGCTTTGCGAGCACTTGACCGCGCTCGACGTCCTCGCGCTTCGTGCCGCGGAGGAGCGCCCCGGCATTGTCGCCGGCCTGCGCGTTGTCGAGCGTCTTGTTGAACATCTCGACTCCGGTCACGACCGTCTTCGCCGTCTGCGGATGGATACCGACGATCTCGACCTCGTCGCCGATCTTGATCTTGCCTTGCTCCACGCGGCCGGTGACCACGGTGCCGCGGCCGGTGATCGTGAAGACGTCCTCGATCGGCATCAGGAACGGGCGGTCGATGTCGCGCTCCGGCTCGGGGATGTACGAGTCGACGGCTTCCATCAGCTCGAGGATCTTCGGCACCCACTCCTCGTCGCCCTCGAGCGCCTTCAGCGCCGAGACCTGAATGACGGGGATGTCGTCGCCCGGGAACTCGTAGTTGGAGAGCAGCTCGCGGACCTCCATCTCGACGAGCTCGAGCAGCTCGGGGTCGTCGACCATGTCGGCCTTGTTGAGCGCGACGACGATCGAGGGAACCTCGACCTGGCGGGCGAGCAGGATGTGCTCGCGCGTCTGCGGCATCGGGCCGTCGGCGGCGGAGACGACGAGGATCGCGCCGTCCATCTGCGCCGCGCCGGTGATCATGTTCTTGATGTAGTCGGCATGCCCCGGGCAGTCGACGTGCGCGTAGTGACGGTTCGCCGTCTCGTACTCGACGTGCGAGGTATTGATCGTGATGCCGCGCTGCCGCTCCTCGGGCGCGTTGTCGATCGACTCGAACGAGCGGACCGCGGTATTGCCGCCCTGCTCGGCGAGCACCTTCGTGATCGCAGCCGTCAGCGTCGTCTTGCCGTGGTCGATGTGACCGATCGTGCCGACGTTGAGGTGCGGCTTGTTGCGCTCGAACTTCTGCTTACCCATGCCTTTTTACCTCCGGTAAAAAGGTTAGGAACGGATTCCTAACCATTCGGTGTCCTCTAACCTTCCCTAGCCACAATTTCGTCAGAAATTGTGGCCGGTACATCTTCGTAGCGATCGAACTGCATCGTGAACGTGGCCCGTCCCTGCGTCGTCGAGCGCACGTCGGTTGCGTAGCCGAACATCGTCGCGAGCGGGACGCGGGCCTTGATCGCCTGCGCGTTGCCGCGTGGCTCCAGGCCCTCGACGCGCCCGCGCCGGGAGTTGAGGTCGCCCATGACGTCGCCCAGGTACTCCTCAGGCGTCACGACCTCCACCGCCATCACGGGCTCGAGCAGCTTGGGCTTCGCGCGTTGCAGTGCATTCTTGAAGGCCATCGACCCTGCCACCTTGAACGCCATCTCGTTCGAGTCGACGTCGTGGTACGAGCCGTCGACGAGGGAGACGCGGACGTCCACCACCGGGAAGCCGGCGAGGATGCCCGACTCCATCGCTTCCTGGATACCGTGATCGACGGAGGAGATGTACTCCCTCGGCACGGACCCGCCGACGATCTTGTCCACGAACTCGTAGCCGACTCCAGGGCCGGATGGCTCCATGTCGATGTAGACATGGCCGTACTGGCCGCGGCCGCCGGTCTGACGCACGAAACGCCCCTCCACCTTCTGCACCGGCCTCGAGATCGTCTCCCGATACGCGACCTGCGGGCGGCCAACGTTGGCATCGACGCGGAACTCGCGCAGGAGGCGGTCGACGATGATCTCGAGGTGCAGCTCGCCCATCCCCGAGATCAGGGTCTGCCCAGTCTCGTCGTCGGTGCGGACCCGGAAGGTGGGATCCTCCTCGGAAAGTCGTTGTAGCGCCGCCCCGAGCTTGTCCTGGTCAGCCTTCGTCTTCGGCTCGATCGCGACGGCGATGACGGGCTCCGGGAACTCCATCGACTCGAGACGGATCTGGGCGGATTCCACGGCGAGCGTGTCGCCGGTCGTCGTCTGCTTGAGACCCACGGCCGCGGCGATCTCGCCCGCGCCGATCTCCTGGCGCTCCTCGCGATGGTTGGCGTGCATCTGGAGGATGCGGCTGATGCGCTCGGTCTTCCCTGTCGTCGTGTTGACGACGCGGTCGCCCGCCCTCACCCGGCCGGAATAGACGCGGAAGTACGTGAGCTTCCCGACGAAGGGGTCGGTCATGACCTTGAACGCGAGCGCCGCGAACGGCTCGTCCAGCGCGGGTCGGCGAGAGAGCACCTGGTCGGTGCGCGGATCGGTTCCATCCACCGGCCGCACGTCGATGGGGCTCGGCAGGTAGTCGATCACCGCGTCGAGGAGTGGCTGCACGCCCTTGTTCTTGAACGCGGAGCCGGCCAGAACCGGGGTCACGGTATTGTCGAGCGTCGCCTTGCGCAGCGCGCGGCGGAGCATCTCCGGCGTAGCCGAGTGCTCGTCGCTCAGATACGTCTCCATCAGCTCGTCGTCGTGGTCCGCAACGGAGTCGATCAGCTGGTGGTGGTACTCCTGCGCCTGCTCGACCAGCTCGGCGGGGATCTCCTCGACGTCCACCGAGGTTCCAAGCTCGTCGGCCCAGGTAAGGGCACGCATCTCGACCAGGTCGACGACGCCGCGGAAGTGCTCCTCCTGGCCGATCGGGAGCTGGATCGGGACGGCACGCGCGCCAAGGCGGTCGACCATCGACTGCACCGCCGCGAAGAAGTCGGCGCCGGTCCGATCCATCTTGTTGATGAACGCGATGCGCGGAACGGCGTAGTGATCGGCCTGGCGCCATACGGTCTCGGACTGCGGCTCGACGCCCGCGACCGAGTCGAACACGGCGATGGCGCCGTCGAGCACGCGCAGGCTCCGCTCGACCTCGACCGTGAAGTCGACGTGGCCGGGCGTGTCGATGATGTTGATGCGGTGATCACGCCAGGTCGCGGTCGTCGCGGCCGACGTGATCGTGATGCCGCGCTCTTGCTCCTGGGCCATCCAGTCCATGACGGCGGCGCCCTCGTGGACCTCGCCCATCTTGTGGGTACGACCCGTGTAGTAGAGGATGCGCTCCGTCGTCGTGGTCTTGCCCGCGTCGATGTGAGCCATGATCCCGATGTTGCGGACGCGGTCGAGCGCGATCGCACCCGGTGTGCCGACGGTCGCCACGGCCCCTACCACCTGTAGTGGGCGAAGGCCTTGTTGGCCTGCGCCATCCGGTAGACGTCGTCCTTGCGCTTGAAGGCGCCGCCCTGCTGCTCGAGCGCGTCGAGAATCTCGCCCGCGAGCTTCTCGTCCATGTGCTTCTCGCGACGGTCGCGCGCGAAGGTCACGAGCCAGCGCACGGCGAGCGTACGCGCACGGCGCTGCGGCACCTCGATGGGCACCTGATAGTTGGCTCCTCCAACACGGCGGCTCTTCACCTCGAGCACGGGCGTGACCGTCTTGACGGCCTGCTCGAGCACCTCGACCGGCGGCTTGCCGGTGCGGGTGCCAACCCGCTCGAGCGCGCTGTAGACGATCTTCTCGGCGATGCTCTTCTTGCCCCCGTTCATGATCCGGTTGACGACCTGCGTCACGAGCGGCGAGTCGTAAACCGGGTCAGGGGGAACCGGGCGAGCCTGAATGTCAGCACGGCGGGGCATGAGCGGTCTAGGAAGGCTTCTTGGCGCCGTACTTCGAGCGGCCCTGGCGGCGGTCGGAAACCCCCGCTGCGTCGAGTGCGGCGCGGATGATCTTGTAGCGGAAGCCCGGCAGATCCTTCGTCGCGCCGCCGCGGATCAAGACCACGGAGTGCTCCTGCAGATTGTGGGCCTCGCCCGGGATGTAGGCGCTGACCTCGAGCCCGTTCGTCAGGCGGACACGCGCGACCTTGCGCAGCGCGGAGTTCGGCTTCCTCGGCGTAGCCGTAGAGACGCGCGTACAGACGCCCCGCTTCTGCGGAGCACCTTCGAGGTGCGGCGTCTTCGTCTTGCGCTTGGGCGTGCTACGGCCCTTGCGCACGAGTTGATTCACGGTCGGCATACGCTCCTGAAACTGGGTCTTGACACAAACAAAGGTCGGCGGGGCGGGCACCCAGCCAACCTGCCTTAATGGTAGCGAAACCTGGCGACCATCGTCAAACGCCGCCAGGCATTTCGACGCCGGAAAAACCGGCGGTCGCCGGCTAGGTTAGCGCAAGGAACGGAGCGTAGTCGGTCAGCTCCGTCTGCGACACCGCCGGGAGATCGTCTCGGCGACAGTTCGTGCGCTGCAGGAGCTTCTTCTCGAGCGCGACCGCCCGGCGTGCATACGCGTCCGCGCGCTTGATGCGAGTGACCGCCGCGACGACGGCAGCACGAGCTTCGTCGAGCGGCACCAGGGCGAGGGGCCTCGCGGGTCCGGTCGGCCGTACCCGGACACTGCCGTCGAGCGTGCGGATCGTCATCCGGCGCCCACTCGGCAGGGAAAAGATCTGCTCAGGTGCCACCGAGGCCAGCGCATAGCCCTGCTCGCGGTTACCGAGCCAGTCGGGCGAAGGCGTCGCCTCGACCGGGCGCGCAAGCTGCTGCCCGTACAGCTGGTAGTAGTCAGTCACCTGTGCGTCCGTCGGTGCCGACACGCGCAGACGCCGCGCGAGATCGGTGCGGCGGAGCTCGTCCGCGATCACGCCGCGGGCGACCGCCCGCCCGACGTGCGCCTTGGTCAGCGCCGCCTGAAAAGCCGGCTCGCTGCCGCGGAAGCGGATTGCAACGATGTTGCGCTCCGCCTGGACGATGCGGTCGCCGGTGATCGTCGCCTCGCCGCTCTCGACTGCCCGGGCGTAGAGCGCGCTGTAGGCGATGTCGCGATCGCCCGTCATCCTCATGAGCGCCGCGATCTCGCTCGCGCGAATCGGCCGCGTTTCGACCAGGCACGTGACCCCGCGCGGGAACACGAGCTGGCCCTGGGTGAGAGAGGCATTGAATCCAGCACCCGCCAGCTTCGGCCCGTCGCACAGCGTCGGGTCGCGCGCCCAGAGGTAGACACACGCGGCAGCCGGCTTATCGGGATCCCGCTCCGGATCGCTCCACTCGCCCCACCCCCACGACCAGATCGAGCCAAGCCCGAGCTTCTGTCCCACCTGCTGGGCGGCGAGGACCTGAAGCTTGACGGTCTCGAACCAGGCTGAGGCCGGCTGGAGATTCTCGCGGCCGCCAAAGCCTTTCCCCGGTGTCGTCTGGAAGCCGAGCATGATGCCCAGCTTCGAGGTCGGGATGCCGAGCGGCGTGAGCTCGGCGACCGCTCGCCGGAAGTTCGTGCGCAGCATTCTGCTGCCGAGCAAGGGCCCCTGCTGCCGGATGCTCCCAGCCGGGAAGTACACCTCTCGCACGAGATCGGCGACCTGTGCGACCGCCCGCCACCAGTCGCCGGCCTCGCCGAGCAGGTACGGCGTGCTGCTGACGAGAAGAACCGGGTGCGCCCCACGGGCGGCGAGCGTCCTCAGATAGAGCAGCACGTTCGCGCGGTACTGGACGTTCGAGGGCGTCCAGGGCGCCGGGAGGCTCGCGCCGAAGAGCTCGTTCTCCACGATCATCGGAGTCGAGCAGGCCTGCGAGGCAGCCGCGTAGTCGAAGAGCCGATGGGCGCGCTCGACGACGTCGGCCGGAGCCGCCGGGTTGTTCGGCGTGCCGACCCGCCGGCTGTTCAGGTACATGTCCCAGTACACCGTCTTGGCGCCGAGCGCCCGCAGGCGCGGCGGGAAGATGAAATTCGAGGCGGCTGCGATCACTCCCGGCCTCGCGAACATCTTCCAGAAGGGGACGGAGCCGTCGGCGAAGTCGATCCAGAGCGGCTTGGTCTGAGGCAGTCCGCACGCGTCCGGCTTCGCGGCCGTGCGCGCGGGCGCAGCGAGCGCGCCGAGGAGCGCGCCCCCGACGGCGATGGATACGAGCAACCTCTTCATCGACCCGGAACAGGTGTAGCAGACGGCCCCTCGGGCCGACCGCCTTTCAGGCGGCGATCATCCGCTCGACGGCGCCCAGGAAGCGCTCGGCGGCGGCGAGGGTGGCCTGCGCCTCATCGCTCCCGGCGCCGCCCGCATCGTAGTCCGCGGCCTCCCGCAGCCTCTGGGCTCGCTGGGCCGCCTCGTACAACTCGGCGCTGAAGGAGCCCCGTCGCGACGAACGACTCGCGGAAGATCGCCCACGTCCCGCGATGTGTCTTGGCGTTGAGCCCTCGCTCGCTGAGAGCCGCGCGGGCGGCGTATAGCATCGCGTAGTACGCAACGGCCGCGCTCGTCTCGGGATGGCCCGTCACGAGGAGATCGCGTGCACCGGCGAGCCGCTCCTCGGCGCTCGCAAGGAGCTCCTCGGAACGAGGGCTCATCCCGACTCGAAGAGGGAGATCTTGTCCCGGTCGACCTCCTGGATGAAGAAGGACTCGATTCGGCGCCTCTCCGCCAGGAGCTCCGGATCCATCACGTGGGCGGCGAAGGCGCTCGAGTCCGCGCCCTCGGCGTCGGCGGCACGCGACAGAATGCGCGTCACGCGAGCCAGGTCCTTCGCACGACCGTCGCGCGTGATCACCAGGAGGTCGACGTCCGAGTCGTCGCGGAGCGGCTCACCGCGGGCTCGCGACCCGAACAGCCAGACGGCCTCGAGGTCGTCGCCGAGCTCCGAGCGGAGCAGCTCGACGAACCGCTCCAACACGCGGCGCTCGCTTGCGTCGAGGGACGCAGCGGCAAGCGAGGGCATAGCAGGTCCGTACGGCATCGCACTGCATTATCGGGCGACCGCCATTGCGGCGCCACCGACTGCTCGCGGCGTCGGGCCTCCCGACCTCCCGCCTACGCCTCGAACCGGCTGATCCGCTCGAGCAACGCCTCGGCGTCGCCGCCGGCCGGCACGTCGACCTGATCGAGGATGCGACCGTCGAGGATGCGGACGACCCGGTCGCAACGGCTCGCGATCACGGGGTCGTGGGTGGCGACGATCACGGTCATGCCGCGGCGCCCGCGCAGCTCGAGCAGCAGCTGCATCAGCTCGAGCGCCGTCTGCGAGTCGACGTTGCCGGTCGGCTCGTCTGCGAGCAGCAGGATCGGGTCGTTGATCAGCGCGCGGGCGATCGCCACCCGCTGCTGCTGCCCGCCCGACATCCGGGACGGCAGGGAGGCCTCGCGCCCCTCGAGGCCGACCGCGGCGAGCAGCTCGCGCGCGCGCGCGAGCCTGTCGAACGGGGTCTTGTAGGGAAGCAGGGGCGCCGCCACGTTGTCGAGCGCGGTCAGTACCGGCAGCAGGTGGAAGCGCTGGAAGACGAAGCCGATCCGGCGCCGGTAGGCGACCTGGCGCTGCCCGGTGAGCGCGGAGATCTCCTCGCCGGCGACCGTGATTCGGCCCTCGTCGGCGACGTCCATCGCGCCGACGACGTGCAGCAGGGTCGACTTCCCCGAACCCGACGGACCGGTGACGGCGACGACCATTCCCGGCTCGACCGTGAGGCTGACCTGGTCGAGCGCCGTGATCGTCGCCTCGCCCAGCCGGTAGCGCTTGCTGACGCCCCCGAGCTCGACCCAGGCGCCGGGAGCTTGTGGGCCGTTCTCGCTGCTGCGAAGATCCATTGGTGGGAATAGCATACATTGTGGCTATGCAGAACAAGTCTCAGTAGGGAAACCCGGTGCCGATCCAACATGCAGTACTCGCCCTCCTCGCCTCGGGCCCCGCGCACGGCTACGGGCTGAAGGCGAGCTTCGAGCGCTCGATCGGGCCGCAGTGGGGCGAGCTCAACATCGGCCACCTCTACCAGGTGCTGGAGCGGCTGATCCGCGACGAGCTCGTCACGAAGCGCGTCGTCGCCCAGTCGGATCGCCCCGACAAGAACGTCTACCGCTTGACCGAGGCCGGACGGGCAGAGCTCGAAAACTGGCTCGCGACGCCCTTCGTCCGCCAGGGCGGCTACCGCGACGACTTCTTCCTCAAGCTGTTCGCGGCAGCCCGACTCGGCGAGAGCGAGCTGAAGGACGTCATTCGCGTCCAGCGCCAGGCATACCTGGGCGAGCTCTCAGCGCTCGCGGAGCTCCGCCTCGACCACCGGGACGAGCCGCTCGTGCGCCTGCTGATCGAGGCGGCTTCGAAGCACGCCGAGGCAAACCTGCAGGTGGTCGAGCTGGCCGAGGCGGCTGCGGGTGAGCTGGTCGCCTCGCAGGGGGCGCTACCCGAGGAGGTGCCGACGATCGAGAACGCCGAGCGGGGGTCCGAGAGCCGCGCAAAGCAAGAGCCTGGCTGAGCGAGGCCCGTGCCACTCGCGCCGCATGGCGAGCGCTTCCTGGACGCCTTACATCGTCACAAGGTATATTCCGAGCAGCCATGCGTCGCTTCGTCGCGGTCTCGCTTCTGCTCGTTTGCGCTCTCATCTTTCCGGGGCCAGGCGGGGCGGCAATCCAGCTCTACCGCAGCATCGGCCATGTGCGACTCGGAATGACCATGCCGCAGCCTCAGCGCGTGCTCGGCAAGCCGGACGGCGTCGACCGCGACCCTGGCGTGCACAAGGGGCCGCAGTTCACGGGCTTCATCAAGGACCCGAGCTACCGCCTGCTCGAGTACCACACTCGCAGCCTCTACACGATCGGTATGGCGAAGCGCGCAGGCAAGCTCCGGGTCGTCCTGATCGCCTACTACCTGCGGGGACAGAAGACTCCGGCGGGCATCGGGGTTGGCTCCCCCTACAGCGACGTCCGGCTCAAGTACCCTCGCATCCGCTGCGCCCCGTTACTCGTGCTGGGCACGTACGTGGACGAGTGCGTGCTCCGCTCACCGAGGGGGCGAGAGACGGTGTTCGAGATCGATAAGCTCAAGTTTGAGGTCGAAGCCGTCGTCATTCGAGACCGGGTCTAGTCGCCGAGGCGGAAGGAGATGCGGCGCTTCATGCTCGCCAACCTGCGCCACCGCCCCAGCCGCGCACTTGCCTTCGCCGCTGCGATCCTGGTCGCCTCCGTCAGCTTCGTCCTGCTCGCCTCAGCGGCCAAGACGTCCGATCTGCGCGTGCGCGGCTCGGTCAAGCAGAACTTCCGTAATGCCTACGACATTCTGGTGCGCCCGCGCGGCTCCTTCACCAAGATCGAGCGTGAGAGCGGGCTCGTCAGGGACAACTACCTGAGCGGCATCTTCGGCGGCATCACGCTCAGGCAGTACGCCGAGATCAAGCGCATCCCGGGCGTCGAGGTGGCGGCGCCGATCGCGAACATCGGCTTCATCTTTCCGATCGTGACGCCGCCCGTCTCGGTCGAGCCCTTCTTGACGCGCCAGCCGGTGCAGCTCCACCGGATTCGGACGTCCTACGAAGCACAGCGAGGGCTCTCGCACTACCCGGGCGGCGAGTCGTTCATCTACTACGAGACGCGCCACCCCTTCGTCTACGACCAGTGGCACGGCATCCTCGAGGTCGTCGGGACACGGCAAGTTGCCCGTCTGCGGACCGTACTCGCTCGAGATCCCACAACCCCAGACCCCGTTTTATCTCCTCAAGGACCTCGAGTGCTTCTCGGCTCGTTCCCGCGGCCTCGACATGGACTCGATGTTTACGCGCGGCTACCCGTTCGGGCAAGTGGGCAGCCGCACAGAGCTCTTCTTCCCGATTCTGATCGCGGCGATCGATCCGATGCAGGAGGCCCGCCTGCTCCACCTCGACCGCGCAGTCGTTCGGGGACGCTACCTCCGCCCCGGCGAGCATCCTCGAGTCGGGCGGGGGGCCCGCTTCGTCCCTGTCATCGCGAGCAGCAAGACCTACGTCGACGAGACGGTGAAGTTGGAGATCTCTCGGCTGAAACTGCCCAAGGGAGTGGACGTGCCTCTGCGGCTCGCGAGAAGAGGCGCCTACCGCTTCGTCACCCACCTGCCCACAGCAGAGCGGCTCGCGACCGAGCGCGTCCCCGCAGATCGTTTCTACCAACGCCTCGTGAGCGGCGCACCGATCGGCACCGCGCTCTACTGGACGCCGTCGGACGTTCGCTACCGGCGCGTGGGCGAGCGGCGCTTCGCGGCCAAACGTGTCAGCAACCCGCTCTCGGTCTGGACCTCGCCGGGCCTCGATAGCAGGTACTACACGACGACGCATGACAACGCCGACACGCAGTTCCGCCGTCTGAAGGAGGGACACCAGGCGTCGTCGATCCTGGACGGCGGCATCGTGCGAGCGCCGTATTTCCGCGTCGTCGGCCGCTACGACCCAAGCAAGCTGCCCGGCTTCAGCCCGCTCTCGAAGCTACCGATGGAGACCTACTACCCGCCGCTGGTCGAAGGCGGCGACGCACGCAGCCGCCGCCTGCTGAAGGGCAAGCCGCTCTTGCCAACCCAGAACGTGGGCGACTACATCCAGCAGCCGCCGCTCTTCCTGACGACACTCAGGGCGATGAAGCCGTTCTTCAATCGCGACTACTACACCGGCGTCGACGGCAAGGCGCCCCTCAGTGTCATTCGCGTTCGCGTCGCCCACGTCAAGGGCCCCGATCCCGAGAGCCGAGCCCGGATCAAGGCGGTCGCGCTCCAGATCCGAGACCGCACGGGCCTGGATGTCGACATCACGGCCGGCTCCTCGCCACGCGAGCTCTTGATCGACCTGCCGGCGGGCAAGTTCGGACGGCCGAAGCTCTTGCTGAAGGAAGGCTGGGTCAAGAAGGGTTCTCAGTTACTTTCCTGAAGGCGCTCGATCGCAAGCGGCTGGCGCTGCTGGCGCTGATCCCCTTGACCTGCGCCTTCTTCCTCTTGAACGGCGCCTTCGCCGCCGCGCGGGCGAGAAGGCGCGAGCTGGGCACGCTGCTCTGCCTCGGCTGGCCCAGGCGCGCCATCTTCACGGTCCTGCTGGGGGAGCTGGCGCTGCTCGGCCTGCTGGCCGGGCTCCTGGGAGCGGCGCTGGCGGCGGCGATCGTCATGGCGTTCGCGCTCGACGTCTCGCTCTTGCGGACGTTGCTCGTCGTCCCGATCGCGCTGCTGCTGCCGGTGCTCGCCGGACTGGTGCCGGCGCTGCGCGCCTCGCGCGAGGTGCCGCTCGCGGCGGTGGCGCCGCCGGTCGTCGCCCGCACGAGCGTGCGCTCGGTGCGCGGCCTGGGCGGACTCGTGCTCGCCAACCTGGCGCGTGTGCCGCAGCGAACCTTGGTAGGGGTGCTCGGCCTCGCCGTCGGCGTGGCGGCGCTGACGCTGATCGTCGGTATCGATCGCGCCTTCCAGGGCACGCTCGTCGGCACCCTGCTCGGGAACGCGATCCTGTTTCGCACCTCGGGGCTCGACTTCGTCGCCCTGGCGGTCGTGATCGGGCTTGCCGCCTGCTCGCTGGCCGATGTCCTCTTTCTCAACCTGCGCGAGCGCGCGGCTGAGCTCGTTACCCTGCGCACGCTCGGCTGGCGCCAGCGTCACCTGGCGCAGATGGTCGCGCTCGAGGCCGCCGGGCTCGGACTTGCCGGCGGCCTCACCGGCGCGCTGCTTGGGCTCGCGCTCGGGCTGCTGCTCGGCGTCTCGGCGCCGCCGCTGCTCGGCGCCGCAACCGTCGCGGCCGCCGGCGGCGTGCTCGTCGCCCTGCTCGCCTCGCTGCTGCCGCTCAGTCGCTTGAGCGGGCTGACGGCGCCCGTGGTGCTGGCGGAGGAGTAGGTCAGCCGCGCCCGCGGAGGGCGCGGTTCACCTCCTTCGATAGTCAGTGACAATGTATGATACCCGCGTGCGAACTCGACTCGCCCTCGCCCTTTGCGTCGTGCTCGCCCTCCTCGGATTCGCGGTGGACGCCGGAGCGGTCATTCGCCTCGGCCGCGGAATCGGTCGCGTCAATCTCGGCATGACGTCTGCGCAGCTCGTACGCGCGGTGGGCAAACCAGTCGCCATCCGTCAGGGCGGAGGGGCCCCGGTGGCCGGACGTCTGAGTAAAGACCCGACCTACGTCGAGTACGAATACGTCCAGACGCACGGCTACACCGTTGGACTCGCGAAACGGGGCGGCAAGCTGCGCGTGGTCATGGTGGTCATCTACATTCGCGGCCAGCGCACTCCTCAGGGCGTTGGGGTCGGCTCGTCCGCGGGCCAGATGCGCCTCAGATACCCCGGCGCCCGCTGCAGCCTGCTCGACGAGGCGGGCCAGGCATGCCTCGTGCCGCGCAAATCGAATGGCGAGACCGTCTTCGTCGTCGACACGACCAAGTCGAGCGTCCGCGCGGTTGCGATAAGGGCCCGCAAGTAAACGCCGCCCGCGCTCGTGAACGCGCTGTGCGACAACCTCACCGCGGGCCAGGTCGACGCCTTGCGTGCGCTCGGCTGCCGCGAGGCCTACCGGGGGTCGCGGGTGGCGCTCCAAGCGGCGATGCAGGCGGACGAATAGACCATGCTCCAGTTCCTTGCGGCCAATTTGCGTCGCCGCCCCAGCCGGGCGCTTGCGTTCGGCGGCGCCATCCTGGTGGCTGCGGTCAGCTTCGTGTTGCTGACCTCGGCGGCCAAGACCTCCGACCTGCGGGTGCGTGGCTCGGTCAAGCAGAACTTCCGGAACGCCTACGACATCCTCGTACGCCCGCGCGGCTCCTTCACCAAGATCGAGCGCGAGAGCGGGCTCGTGCGCGACAACTACCTGAGTGGCATCTTCGGCGGCATCACGCTCGCTCAGTACCACCGGATCGAGCGCATTCACGGCGTGGAGATGGCGGCGCCGATCGCGAATATCGGCTACATCTTCCCGTTCGTCGGCAAGGCTGTGCCGATCGACGACCTGGTCTCGAACGCGCCGGCGCAGATGTACCACCTCGAGGAGACTTACGTCGCCCAGCGCGGGCTCTCCCGTTATCCGGGCGACGACGGCTACGTCTATCTCTCCACGCGCGACCGATTCGTCTATGGCGAGCACGGACTCCACGAACTGCTACCGGACGGGCGAAGGACCCAACCCTGCACGCAGTTCGCCAATGAGATTCCCTCCGGAGGCGGGCCGTTCGGCAGGCAATCCTACATGGAGTGCTTTTCGCGCCGATCCCCCGGGCAGGATTCGTCCGCGTACGATTCGCGCCTTCCGGTCGGTCGTCCCAGCTCCGTCGTGTTTTTCGACTTTCCGGTGCTCCTCGCGGCGATCGATCCGGTGCAGGAGGCGCGCCTGACAGCTCTCGACCGCACAATCACCTCGGGCCGGTTCCTGAAGCCAGGCGAGTCCGCTCGAGTAGGACGCTTCGGGCACAACTACGTTCCGGTGATTGCGAGCGCGCGGTCGTACCTCGACGAGCGATTGGCCATCCAGATCTCGCGGATCCCCGTACAAGCGCCGACGTCGTTCGCTCTTCGCGTGGGCAGCGCCGGCGCCTACCGTTTCGTCACGCATCTTCCAGCCGGCAGCCAGCTCGCTACGAAGCGCATCGCACTCAATCGTGTTTACGACCGATTCTTGCGTGGCCAGCTATTTTCGGACATCTACTGGATTCCTTCTGATGCAGCCTATCGCCGTAGGAACGACGGCCGTCTCTCGCCGCTCGCCGTGACCAATCCCAAGTCGATTTGGAAGTCACGTCGTTACCCCACCACCGGCGGTTACTTCCCAGCCCCGTACGATAACGCCGACGTCCAATTTCGCCGCCTGAAGGCCCTCGACGGTAGAAACGACTTCAACCAGCGAGGCGTCTACAGGACACCGTACCTGCGCCTGCGGGGCCGCTACGACCCCGCCAAGCTGCCCGGCTTCAGCCCGCTTTCGAGGCTGCCGATGGAAACGTACTATCCGCCGTCGGTCGAGCCGGCGGACGCGCGCAGCAGGCGACTGCTCAAGGGAAAGCCACTGCTGCCCTCGCAGAATGTGGGCGACTACGTCGAGCAGCCGCCCCTGTTGTTGACGACGCTTGAAGGGATGAAGCCGTTCCTGAACCCCTCGTACTTCCCGGGCGCAAGTCTGAGGGCGCCCCTCAGCGTGATCCGCGTGCGCGTTGCGAACGTCAAGGGCCCCGACCCCACAAGCCGGGCCCGCATCAAGGCGGCGGCGCTCGAGATCCGCGACCGCACCGGGCTGGACGTCGACATCACCGCCGGTTCCTCGCCGCGCCCGATGCTGATCGACCTGCCGGCGGGCAAGTTCGGACGCCCTGAGCTACTCCTGAAGGAGGGCTGGGTCAAGAAGGGCGTCTCGGTCAGCTTCCTGAAGGCGCTCGATCGCAAGCGGCTTGTCCTACTTGCGCTCATCCCGCTCGCGTGCGCCTTCTTCCTCGTCAACGGCGCCTTCGCCGCCGCGCGAGCGAGGCGCAGGGAGCTCGGCACGCTGCTCTGCCTCGGCTGGCCGCGGCGGGCGATCTTCGCGGCGCTGCTCGGAGAGCTGGCGTTGGTCGGGCTGCTGGCCGGGCTCGTGGGAGCGGCGCTGGCCACGGCGATCGTTCGCCTCTTCGCGCTCGACGTCTCGCTGCCCCGCACGCTGCTCGTCGTCCCGATCGCGCTGCTGCTGCCCGTGCTGGCCGGACTGGTGCCCGCGCTTCGCGCCTCGCGCGAGGTGCCGCTGGCGGCGGTGGCGCCGCCCGTCGTCGCCGCCTCGAGCGTGCGCTCGGTGCATGGGCTGCGCGGGCTGGCGCTCGCCAACCTCGCCCGCGTGCCGCAGCGCGCGCTGGTCGGGGTGCTCGGCCTGGTCGTCGGCGTCGCGGCGCTGACGCTGATCGTGGGCATCAACCAGGCCTTCCACGGCACGCTGGTCGGCACCCTGCTCGGGAACGCGATCCTGTTTCGGATCTCGGGGCTCGACTTCGTCGCGCTTGGGGTCACGATCGGCCTTGCCGCCTGCTCGCTGGCCGACGTGCTCTTTCTGAACCTGCGCGAGCGGTCGGCCGAGCTCGTCACCCTGCGCACGCTCGGCTGGCGCCAGCGTCATCTGGCGCAGGTGGTCGCGCTGGAGGCGGCCGGCCTGGGGCTGGTCGGCGGTCTGGCCGGCGCGCTGCTCGGGCTCGCGCTCGGGCTGCTGCTCGGCGTCTCCGTGCCGCCGCTGCTCGGTGCCGCCGCCCTCGCGGCCGGCGGCGGCCTGCTCGTCGCCCTGCTCGCCTCGCTGCTGCCGCTCAGTCGCTTGAGCGGGCTGACGGCGCCCGTGGTGCTGGCGGAGGAGTAGCACGGGCTCAGCGCCACGATGGACTTTCAGCGCCCCGCTCCGCCGCAGAAGGCGACGGTGCGGGGCGCTGACAGGTTCACCGTCGGTGCGACAGCACGGCACTTGCCCCGCGAGCGCTGCTCGAGGCTCGTCGGGGCCCGCAGAGACACTGAATCGTCCGGCAATTATCCGTGTACGGCAAGCAGATGCAGCAGGTCGTCTGGTGACAGCTGTCCTCGCAGAAGTAGGGCTTCTTAGTCGGGTCCGCGCACGGTCCACACGTGTCATCGCGGCAACAGTGATCCGCGGCAGCGGCCGGCTGGGCCGCGATGAGGGAGACGCCCAGACCGGCGGCGGCCAACTTGCCGAGGCGCCGCACGAATCGCGTGCGGCTTTCTTGAGGAGCAGGCCCGTTCGCGACTTCGCTCATGATGGTCCTCCTTTTCGGTGGTGGTTTTCGATTCAACCGGCGCGGTGCACCGTCTGTCGCCTCCTTTCGCTCGGGTTACAAGCATGCGAACGCTGTCGACAGAACTCGGAATGACGGTGTCGAGAACCACTCCTCCCTCCCCCACGACATAAGCCTGCGGCGTCGCCAGGTTCTTGAACGCGCTCGCGATCGCGCCGTCCGACTGGTAGAGAACCTCGACGTCGGGCGGCAGCGCGAACGCGCGCCCGGCGGACGAGTCGTCGATGACCACGCGGAGCGGCGGGCCCTCGAGCCAACCACCGTTCCCGCCGAGCTCGGCTGCGAGCGTCTTGCACGGCCGGCAGCCGGGTTCGAGGAAAAGGTAGACGGCCTGAGAGCGAGCGAGCTCGTCCGAGGAGACGATCGCGCCTTCGCGATCCCGCGCCTGGAAGTGCGAAATCGTCTCGCCAGGCATTGCCCCGACCCCGGCCGGCGGCACTTCAAGCTTCGACTCGACCCGCTCGAGAACCACAGCGGCTCGCCGCAGAAAGCCGAGTTCAACCACGACCGAGGCGATGACGACGAGCCAGAGAGAGCCGAAGGCCGCGATCCAGGGCCCGCTCACGCCGTTTCTCTTGCTTCGAAGGCACCCGAAAGGCGGCGGAAGCGGATCGCCGCGGAGACCAGCGCGAGGCTGGCAAGCGGCGCCGTCGTCGCGATCGCGACCGCGACCGCCTCGCCGGTTTCCATTGCCGCGTCGCCTCCCAGCAGCGCGTTGTCCAGGGACAGCACCGTGGTCGGATCAAGCGCCAGCAGAAGCGCCGCCGCCGCGAAGACGAGGTTCCGCCCGACCGTCAGCCAGGTGATGCGGCGAGGCCCGGCGGCGCCGAGGCAGCCGCAGTCGATCTCGCGCCCGCGCAGGAGGTTGACCGCGACGGCGCCGGCGAACGCGAGCAGCATCGAGGCGAGTACCAGCGCGACGATGCGGGTCGCGAGCCCGACGACGAGCAGCAGGCCGCAGACGAGCTCGAGCGGCGGCAGCGTCGCTGCGACCAGGCGGGCTGTCGCGTCGGAGACGAGCTCGTAGCCGCGTACAGTCTTCTCGAACTCACGCCGCCTGCCCAGCTTGCCCGCGGCAGCGCTCAGGAACACGGTCGCGAGCACAACGCGGGCAACGAGCGAGACGGTCGTCACCGCGGTGCCACCGGCGGGGTGGTGGAGCGGCGCCGCGGGCCAATGAGCCGCGCAAGGCGAAGCCGACGACGAGCCCCAGATCGCGCAGAGACGAACCCTGCCACGCTGCCTCCCTACATCTGGAACCCGAACTGAGAGCGATGATACGCACGAACCTGCATTGCGTCAATCCATCGCGTGCTATCCGCTGCGATATCGACCGGGCGCTGTGCCAGCGGCTCTCGCGTCCCCGCGGCGAGTGGTTTACGCTACTTCGTGCGGCCGGCGGCGGCCTCCCTGGAGCCCGAACTTCCGGGGTTCGTTCGTCGGCCGCTCGATCCGGCAAGACGCGGGGCCGGCTTGGCTTCGTAGCGCTCGACCGGCTCGGGGGTAAGCTCGACCGGCGCTCGCGTGTCGCCTGCGAGAAGGTTCACCCGGGAGCTGCTCGCCCGAGCGGGCCCGCTCGTGATAACCGCGCCGAGTCCGCTGCGCCGCCGACTGGAAGGACTGCACGAAGGTCGGCCGAGGCTGATCGGCAGACGCAGCACTCCTTGCCCTTGCCGTCGAAGCCACCGGCGCGTCCGAACGGCCGTCAGCCTGCGTCCTCGAGCTCGCTGAGGAACCCGCCTCCAAGGAGAACGACCCCAGTAGTCACGGCCTCGACCGCGAGAGGGTTCCTTCGCCGCAGCGCTTCCCTGAACTCCTCCGGCGTGAACCCGACGGGCTGGACGCCCCCCGGCGCACCCTGGGCGAGCAGGAGGCTCCGCTCGGGTGCGCGATACGGAAGCTGCTCCGCGACCACGACGACGTCGACATCACTCCAGACGTTGAAGTCGCCGCGAGCGACCGACCCCACGGCGACTGCCGCGATCAGCGGCACGCGCGACGAGAGGCGCTCGACGTAGGCTCGCGCCAGGTCGAGCAGCCGTGCCTGCTCCCGCGCCCGCTCGGTGAGCGCGTCGGCCATCAGAGAGCGCGCCAGGCGGCGTCGACGAACCGCAGGACGCGCTCGGCGTCGCCGATCGCCTCCGTCGAGTCCGCCGGCCCGTAGTGCGCGCCGGCCGGGCCGGATGCATGAGCATCGGGATAGCGTGCCGGAATGTAGTGGCGTCCCAGCCTGCGCATCAGGTCGAGCACATCCGGCGGGGAGGTGGATACTGGCCGCCTGGACGAGCTCGCCAAGGCGGACTAAGTCGTGCCCCCATGGCCCGCGGCCGAGGCCGTGGAGAAGCGCCTTCGCGGCGAGCTGAGCTGCCTGCTCCGCCGCAAAGCACGCCCAGTTGTGCAAGTCGGCGCCCGCCTGCACCCGTGCGCCGGTAAGGGCCCGCTCAGCCTCTGCCCGCCAGCGGTCGAATTCCTCGTTGTCCAACGGCGCCTGCGGCATCAGCCTCCATTATCGAGATCGAGCAAAGCCGCCCCTCCGCACGCTGCGCTCGAACGGCGTCAGCGCTCCGTGTCCGGGGCGATCAGCTCGAGCCGCGGCAGGTACGTCCTGTAACGGGTCGGGTCACGCGTCAAGAGCGGCATCGCTTCCACAGCCGCATGGGCGCCGATGTAGAAGTCGGGAAGCGGCGAGCGGCGCTGCCCTCCCGCGCGCCGGTACGCGAGGAAGCACTTCCCGGCGAGAAACGCCGCGGACCAAGGAAGCGGGAGGCGAGCGAAAGCCGCCGGCGGGAGCGCCTCGTCGAGCTCCTCGAGTCGCTGGAAGCCGATCGAGAGCTCGGCGTAGATCAGCGGATTGACGGCGAGGCGGTTCGCGTCGGCGGCCGCCTCGAGCGAGGCGGAGGACCAATGGAACCAGCGGGCGTCCTCAGTGAGAACGTCCAGCAGGACGTTCGAGTCGACGAGGACGGTACCGCGCTGTCCTCTCACTCACGCGTGAGCGCCATGATCTCGTTCGTCGAGAGGCCGCCGCGGGCGCGTCCGCGCAGCCGCTCCACGACACGATTGCCCTGGCTTCCCCCGGCCGTCGCACGCGTTACGCGCGCCGCGCCGCCCTGGACCGTGAAGTCGACCTCGGTTCCGGGATGCATGCCAAGGCGCTCCCGTATTTCGATCGGGATCGTCACCTGTCCCTTGCTCGTTATTCGCATCAGTAAGAATCTTACCAGTCTCTTGCTCGCGCGCCGCCCTGACGGCGCGAGGCCGGGCTTGGCCCGGCCTCGCTCACATCAGTTGTGCTTCTAAACCGACCGCCCGAGAATCTGAACGACCTCGGGCGCATGCTTCAGGCTGATTCGTCGAGCGGACTCTCGATCTCGGGCACTTCCTCGGCCTCGCCGGACTCGTGCGCGACGCCGTCGCCATCGGCGCCGTGCTCCGGGGAGCCGCCGAAGCTGAAGTCGAGGTCCGTCAGGTCGACGCCGTTGTCGCCGTCGGTCCCGATCTCCTCGAGCGCGGCGAGCAACTGCTCCTCGGTCGCCGGACGACCGTACGCGGGGACCGAGACGGGCTCGGAGGGAGCGGTGTCGATCGTCCGGTAGCGCTTCAGCCCGGTCGCGGCCGGGATCAGCTTGCCGATGATGACGTTCTCCTTCAGGCCGAGCAGGTGATCGGTCTTGCCCTCGATCGAGGCGTCGGTCAGCACCTTCGTCGTCTCCTGGAAGGAGGCTGCCGAGAGGAACGACTCGGTCGCGAGGGAGGCCTTGGTGATGCCGAGGATGAGCGGCTCGAAGGTCGCTACCTCGCCCTTCTCCTTGCCTACCCGCGCGTTCTCGCGGTCGAGCACGACCTTGTCGACGAGCTGGCCCGGCAGGAGCTCCGTGTCGCCGGGGTTCTCCACCCGAACCTTCTTCAGCATCTGCCGCACGATCAGCTCGATGTGCTTGTCGTGGATGTCGACGCCCTGTGACTTGTAGACCCTCTGCACCTCGTGGACGAGGTAGAGCTCGGTCGGCGTCGCACCGTTCGCCGGCCCCTTGAGGCGCAGCAGGTCGGCCGGATTCAGTGACCCCTCGTGGAGCGCGTCGCCGGGCTCCACGACCTGGCCGTCCACCACGAGCAGCCTCGTCCGGCGCGGCATCTGATAGGCCACCGGCTCGATGGGCTCGCCGCTCGAGTCGAGCGCCTTCGGGTCGATGGTGACCTTCGGCCCCCGGTCCGAATCTTCGATCTCGACGGTTCCGCCCACCTCGGTCAGCTTCGCGACGCCCTTCGGGTTCCGCGCCTCGAAGATCTCGACGACGCGCGGGAGGCCGTGTGTGATGTCCGCACCGGCGACGCCGCCCGTGTGGAAGGTTCGCATCGTCAGCTGCGTTCCTGGCTCGCCGATCGACTGCGCAGCGATGATGCCCACCGCGTCGCCGATCTCGCAGAGCTCACCGGTCGCGAGGAAGATGCCGTAGCACGACTGACAGACGCCGAACTCGCTCCCGCACTTGAGCACCGAGCGAACGGCGAGAGTCGTGCCGGCTGCAGCGTCGCCGAGCTTCTCGGCGATCTCCTGCACCACCTCGCTGGTGACGATCGAGCCCTTCTCGGCCAGGGTCTTCCTGCCGCTCTTGACGTTCTCGGCGAGCACGCGCCCGAAGAGGTTCTTGTTCAGCCCCTCGGGAACCTGGATCGGCAACTCGATCGACGCGGAGGTGCCGCAGTCGTGATCGCGGATGATCACGTCCTGAGACACGTCCACGAGCCGGCGGGTCAAGTACCCGGAGTCGGCGGTGCGCAGCGCCGTGTCGGCGAGCCCCTTACGCGCGCCGTGCGTCGAGACGAAATACTCGAGCACGGTCAGACCCTCCATGAAGTTGGCCTTGATCGGGCGCTCGATGATCTCGCCCTTCGGGTTCGCCATCAGGCCTCGCATGCCGGCGAGCTGGCGAATCTGGTTGGACGACCCTCGGGCGCCCGAGTTGGCCATCATGTACACGGGGTTAAGCGGGTCCAAGTTCGCCTGCATCGCGTCGGCGACGGCATCCGTCGCCTCGGTCCAGATGGTGACGATCTGCTCGTGACGCTCTTCCTCCGTGATCAGGCCGCGCTCGTACTGCTGCTCGACGTCGCCGACTCGCTTCTCGTACCGGGCGAGGATCTCCTCCTTGTCGGGCGGGACGACGATGTCGTTCTTCGAGATCGTGATGCCGGACGTGGTTGCGTACCGGAAGCCGAGGTTCTTGATCGTGTCGAGCACACCGCCGAGCGCCTGCGCTCCGTAGTGGCCGACGAGCTCCGAGATGAACGCGTCCATCTCGCGCTTCGAGAGCGTCCGATTGAGGTATCCGTGCAGGCTCGCCCCGTTCTCGGTCATGACCGCCTCGGTGAGCGCCCGCTCGACCTCGGAGTTGAAGATCACCCGGCCGGGCGTCGTGACGATCAGCTCACCGTCCCACCGGAACTCGATCGGCTGCTGGAGTGAGATCTGCTCGGCCGTGAGCGCGAACTCGACCTCCTCCTCGCTGCCGAAGCGAGAGGGGCGCGGCTCCAGATCCTCGGCCTTGACTTCTCCCAACTGGTCGTGCGAGTAGGTGAGGTAGTAGCAGCCGAGAATCATGTCCTTCGTCGGCGTCGCGAGCGCGCGGCCGTGGGCGGGAGAGAGGATGTTGTTCGACGACAGCATCAACACTCGCGCCTCCGCCTGCGCCTCGGCCGAGAGGGGCAGGTGCACGGCCATCTGGTCGCCGTCGAAGTCCGCGTTGAAGGCGTGACAGACGAGCGGGTGAACCTGGATCGCCTTGCCCTCGACGAGGACGGGCTCGAAGGCCTGGATCCCGAGCCGATGCAGCGTCGGCGCCCGGTTCAGCATGACCGGGTGCTCGGCGATGACCTCCTCGAGCACGTCCCAGACCTCGGGAACCATCGAGTCGACGTACTTCTTGGCTGCCTTGATGTTCTGGACGGCCTTCCGCTCGACGAGCCGGCTCATGATGAACGGCTTGAACAGCTCGAGTGCCATCAGCTTCGGCAGACCGCACTGGTGCAGCCGGAGGTGCGGGCCCGAGACGATGACCGAGCGGCCCGAGTAGTCGACGCGCTTGCCGAGCAGGTTCTGGCGGAAGCGCCCTTGCTTGCCCTTCAGCATGTCCGAGAGCGACTTCAAGGGGCGGTTGCCCGGGCCGGTCACCGCCCTGCCGCGGCGTCCGTTGTCGAAGAGGGCGTCGACCGCCTCCTGCAGCATGCGCTTCTCGTTGTTGACGATGATCTCCGGCGCGCCGAGGTCGAGCAGCCGCTTCAGGCGGTTGTTCCTGTTGATCACGCGGCGGTAGAGATCGTTCAGGTCGCTCGTCGCGAACCGCCCTCCGTCGAGCTGGACCATCGGCCGCAGCTCCGGCGGAATCACCGGCACGGCCTCGAGCACCATCCACTCGGGCCGGTTCTCCGATTTGATGAACGCGTTGACGACCTTCAGCCGCTTGATCGCCCGCTGCTGCTTCTGGCCCTTGGAGGTGCGGATCGTGGTGCGCAGCGACTCGGCCTCCGCGTCGAGGTCGAGGTCGCGCAGAAGGTCGCGGATCGACTCCGCGCCCATACCGCCGCGGAAGTAGACACCGAACCCGTACGGCGAGCCGAAGCGATCCTTCAGCTCGCGGAAGAGCTGCTCGTCGTTGACGACCAGCTTGGGCTCGAGATCCCGGAAGAGCTGCCAGGTCTCCTCGAGCCGGCGGACTGAGTCGACGGACGCCTCGCGGGCGTCCTGTCGGCGTGACTCGATGTCGAGATACATCTCCCGCACCTTCAGCGACCACTGGATGATCGCGTCGAGGTCCTCCTTGCGGATCCGGCCGTCCGTTCGGAGGCAGAGGTCGTTCGCGAGCTCGCGGACCGCACCCTGGTCGGCCTCCGGCTCGGCCTGCTCGAGCACCTCGCGCAGGAGACCGTTGCCGAGATCGCGCGCGCGCTCGAGCTGCTTCGCGTCGACTCCCGACGCGAGCTCGATGTCGGCGCCCTTCAGCTCCTCGCCGCCGAGCAGCGCGTCGGTCAGGCGGTTGATGTGCTTGGTGACGGCGCCCTTCTTCGATCCCGTCGCGGACTCGAGCTCGTTCTGCAACGGCGCGAGCGTCTCGCGAATCTGAACGGCAGCGCCCACGACCGTCTCGAGCTCGCGCGGGCTCAGCTTGCGATCCTCGCGAATGGCCGCATTGCGCACGAGCTCGCGGATCTTCTTCGAATCCTCGGTCGTGATCTTGCTGGCGACCTCGAGGAAGAGGCCGGAAACGAGCGTGCGTGATTCCTCGAGCGTCGGCAGCCCCTGCTCCTCCGCCCAGTTCGACAGGCCGCGCCCCCAGAAGTCGTCGTCCTCGTCGAAGTTCCGCTCGGCGCCCTTGATGAAGTAGTCCCGCCGCCGGGACAGGCGCTGCTCGAGCGCGGCGAGCGCCTCGTCGCGGTCGACGTAGATGCGCTCCGACTCCGCCTTTACCTTGTCCTCGAGATCGGCGAGGTCCTCCGCGCGCTTCTCGACGTCCACGGCCGTGACGATCGACGCGGCGAAGTAGAGAACTTTCTCGAGCTCTCGCGGCGCGATGTCGAGCAGGTAACCGATCCGGCTCGGCACGCCCTTGAAGAACCAGATGTGCGAGACGGGAGCGGCGAGGTCGATGTGCCCCATGCGCTCGCGGCGGACCTTCTGCCGCGTCACCTCGACGCCGCAGCGCTCGCAGATGATGCCCTTGTAGCGGACGCGCTTGTACTTGCCGCAGTAGCACTCCCAGTCCTTCGTGGGGCCGAAGATGCGCTCGCAGAAGAGCCCGTCGCGCTCCGGCTTGAGCGTCCGGTAATTGATGGTCTCGGGCTTCGTCACCTCGCCCGAGGACCAATCGCGAATCTGCTTGCTCGACGCAAGTCCGATTCGAATGGCATCAAAGTCATTAATATCGATCATGCGCTTTCGCCTCCAGCGAAAGAAGCGCTTTCGCCTGCGGCGAAAGCGTTAGAAATGCTGTACGTCACGGATTCTCCTTCGTTCCAGTCCTCTTTGTAGTTCCCTAACCTTTTCGCGCAGCGAAAAGGCGGGTCATTCCTCTAGTTCCAAGTCGGCGACCTCAAGATCGCCGGAGAGCGGCCCGGCCTGCTCGGAGACCTCTTCCCCGGCCGCCTCGGCCGGGCTGAGGTCGACGTCGGCGAGGTCGCCGAGCGCCTCGTCGGCGGGCAGGGTCAGCTCCCCGGACTCGTCGGAGCGCTCCTGGCCCTCTTCGGCCTCCTCCGCCGTCGGCTGCCGCGCGGTTGCGCGCAGCGAGCCGGGCGACAGGTCGATGCCGAGCTCCTCGGCCGCCCGCAGCAGCTCGTCGTCCTCCTCGCGCACCTGCACCGTCTGCCCCTCGTCGGACAGGACGTTGACGTCGAGCGCAAGCGACTGCATCTCCTTCAGCAGCACCTTGAAGGACTCCGGGATCGACGGCTCTGCGATGTTCTCTCCCTTGACGATCGCCTCGTAGGCCTTCACGCGGCCCACCGTGTCGTCGGACTTGATCGTGAGCATCTCCTGCAGCGTGTACGCGGCGCCGTAGGCCTCGAGCGCCCACACCTCCATCTCGCCGAAGCGCTGGCCACCGAACTGCGCCTTTCCGCCGAGCGGCTGCTGGGTGACGAGGGAGTAGGGGCCGGTCGAGCGCGCGTGGATCTTGTCGTCCACGAGATGGAGCAGCTTCAGGATGTACATGAAGCCGATGGTCACCGTCTGCTCGAACGGCTCGCCCGTCTTGCCGTCGAACACGCGCACCTTGCCCGACGTCCTCGTTCCGGCCTGACGGCTCTTGTCGATCACGAACTTGATCGGCGAGTCCGGGTTCTGCTCGGCCCACTGGATCAGCGCGTCGTCGACGTCCTCGGGCGTCGCGCCGTCGAAGACCGGGCTCGCGAGCGGCGCGGAGCCGTTCGGGGAGCCGTTCGACGACGAATCTCCGTTCTCGGCGAACACGCCGTGCGCCGCGGCCCAGCCGAGGTGCGTCTCCAGGATCTGGCCGATGTTCATGCGGCTCGGAACGCCGAGCGGGTTCAGCACGACGTCGACCGGACGCCCGTCCTCGAGGAACGGCATGTCCTCCTCGGGCACGATCCGAGAGATCACGCCCTTGTTCCCGTGCCGCCCGGCGAGCTTGTCGCCCTCGGCGATCTTGCGCTTCTTCGCGACGTAGACGCGGACGAGCTCGTTCACGCCCGGAGACAGGTCGTCCCCGGCCTCGCGCGCGAACGTCTTCACGTCGATCACCTTGCCGCCCTCGCCGTGAGGGACCTTGAGGGACGTATCGCGAACCTCGCGCGCCTTCTCCTTGAAGATCGCGCGGATCAGCTTCTCCTCGGCGGTCAGCTCGGTCTCGCCCTTCGGCGTGACCTTGCCCACGAGGAGGTCGCCGGATCCGACCTCGGCGCCGATGCGCACGATGCCGCGCTCGTCCAAGTCCTTGAGCGACTCCTCCGAGCGGTTCGGGATGTCGCGCGTGATCTCCTCGTCGCCCAGCTTCGTCGAGCGGGCGTCGATCTCGTACTCGTGGATGTGGATCGAGGAGAGCACCTCGTCCTTCACGAGCCGCTCCGAGATCACGATCGCGTCCTCGAAGTTGTAGCCCTCGAACGACATGAAGGCGCAGAGCACGTTGGCGCCGAGGGCGAGCTCGCCCTGGTCGGTCGACGAGCCGTCTGCGAGCACGTCGCCCGCGCTCACGCGCTGGTCGAGCCCGACGATCGGCTTGTGGTGGATGAGGGTGCCCTGGTTCGAGCGCATGAACTTCACGAGCGGGTACTCGTCGCGGCCGCCCTTCGACTCGACGACGATTCGCTCGGCGTCGACGTCGATCACCTTGCCGTCGTTGTCCGCCAGGACGACGTCACCCGAGTCGATCGCCGCTCGGTACTCGAGGCCCGTGCCGACGACCGGGGCCTGCGTGATCATGAGCGGCACGGCCTGTCGCATCATGTTCGCGCCCATCAGCGCCCGGTTGGCGTCGTTGTGCTCGAGGAACGGGATCAGCGCCGTCGAGACCGAGACCACCTGCGCGGGCGTGACGTCCATGTACTCGACCCGCTTCGGCTCGGACATCACGGCCTCGCCCTCGCTCGAGCGGCAGAGGATCTGCTCGTTCAGGAACCTGCCAGTCTTCTGGTCGAGCGGCTCGGACGCCTGCGCGATCGTGTACTGCGCCTCCTCGACCGCGTCGAGATAGATGATCTCGTCCGTCACCTTGCCGTTCTTGACCACGCGGTAGGGCGTCTGGATGAAGCCGAACTCGGAGACGGTCGCCATCGACGCGAGGTAGCCGATCAGGCCGATGTTCGGGCCCTCCGGCGTCTCGATCGGGCACATCCGGCCGTAGTGCGTCGGGTGGACGTCGCGCACCTCGATCGGCGCGCGCTCGCGGGTAAGCCCGCCCGCGCCGAGCGCCGACAGGCGCCGGCGATGCGTCAGGCCGGCGAGCGAGTTCGTCTGGTCCATGAACTGCGAGAGCTGAGAGGAGCCGAAGAACTCCTTCAGCGCGGCCACGACTGGCCGGATGTTGATGATCGTCTGCGGCGTGATGGTGTCGACGTCCTCGGTCGTCATCCGCTCCCGGACGACGCGCTCCATGCGATACAGGCCGACGCGGAACGCCTCCTGGATCAGCTCGCCGACCGTGCGAAGGCGCCGGTTGCCGAAGTGCTCGTACTCGTCGAGGTCCGCGCGGATCGGGTCGCGCGAGAGCGCGATCGCGTCGGCCGCGAAGTCCTTCGAGTCCTCCGGGACGGCGAGTCGCCTCGGCAGCTCGACGAGCTTCTGGACGAGCGAGAGGATGTCCTGCGTCGTCAGCACGCGCGTGTCGTCGGGGACGTCGACGCCGAGCCGCTGGTTGAGCTTGTAGCGGCCGACCTTCGTCAGGTCGTAGCGCTTGGAGTCGAAGAAGAGCGTTCGCAACAGGTTGCGGGCGTTGTCGAGCGTCGGCGGCTCCCCCGGCCGCTGCTTCTTGAACACCTCGATCAGCGCTTCCTCCTCGCGCGTCGAGGGGTCCTTGTCGAGCGTCTGCTGGATGTAGAACGAGTTATCGAACAGCTCGAGGATCTTCTCGTTCGTCGACGTGTCGAGCGCGAAGCCGGTGGTGGGATCCTCGGCCGGCAAGGCGCGGAGCAACGTCGTGATCGGGAGCTTGCGCTTGCGGTCGATGCGGGCGTAGACGACGCCCTTCTTGTCGATCTCGACCTCGAGCCACGAGCCGCGCGAAGGCATCAGGTTCGCGGTGAAGACCTGCTTCGTCGCGTCCTTCGGCTCCATCAGGTAGGCGCCGGGGCTCCGCACCAGCTGCGTCACGATGACGCGCTCGGTGCCGTTGATGATGAAGGTGCCCGAGTCGGTCATCATGGGGAAGTCGCCCATGAAGACGGTCTGCTCGCGGATCTCGCCCGTCTCCTTGTTGACGAAGCGGACGGTCATCGAGAGCGGAGCCTGGTACGTCAGGTCCTTCTCGCGGCACTCCTTGATCGAGAACTGCGGGTCGCCGAAGCGGTACTCGCCGAACTCGACGGCGAGCGAGCCCGTGTAATCCTCGATTGGCGAGATGTCATCGATCGTCTCGCGCAGGCCCTCGCGCATGAACCAGGCAAACGAGGCCTTCTGGATGTCGATGAGGTTGGGGAGGTCGAGAACGTGCTTGAGGCGTGAGAAACTCTTGCGCGCGCGCGGCGCAGCAACCCTAGTGGCCAACAGCGGTAGCCCCCTTGAAGACGTGGAGAATGCGGACAGGCGAAGACGACGGCGGAACCGGCAAGCATAGCCAAGGTGGTCCCGCTCACGCAAGGACCGCCGAAAACTGCTTCCGGCTTCCGCAAGCATAGCGAATCAGAGCGACTCGCCGGCGGGGGCCGCCGTCGCACCGCCCCCCGCCCGGAGCGCCTTCGCCGGGCTACTTCACCTCGACCGACGCGCCCGCTTCCTCGAGCTGCGCCTTGATCGAATCGGCCTCGTCGCGGGCGACGCCCTCCTTGACGGCGTTCGGAGCGCCGTCGACCAGATCCTTCGCCTCCTTGAGCCCGAGGCTCGTGATCGCGCGGACGACCTTGATCACCTGGATCTTCTTGTCGCCCGCACCGGTGAGGACGACGTCGAACTCCGTTTGCTCCTCCTCGGCCGCGGCGCCGTCACCCGCCGCGGGAGCGCCAGGCATCGCCATCGCCATCGGAGCGGCGGCGGTTACCCCCCACTCCTCCTCGAGGGTGTTCTTCAGCTCGACCAGCTCGAGCACCGTCATCTTGCCGAGCTGCTCGACGATCTTCGCTGTGTCGGTAGCCATCGTTTACTCCTCCTCCGTGGTTGGTTCGGAAACTGCAACGGGTTCAGCCTCGGGACTGTGTGCGGAATCGCCCTCCGGCGAGAGTGCGGCTTCCCGCTCGCCGCCCGACTCCTCGAGTTGCCGGACACGCGCTTCGACGACTCCGACGAGATCTCGAAGCGGCGCGTTCAGCAGGCCCACCAGGATCATCAGCGGCCCGGTGATGGCGCCGACTACCTGGCCGCGAAGCACGTCGGCCGGGGGCAGCGTCGCGAGGTTGCGTACGTCCTCCTCGCTGATCGTGGCGCCCTCGAGAATCCCGCCCTTGACGACGAGGATGCGGGTTGTCCTGGCGGCCTCGTTCAGGACCTTCGCGACCGCTACAGGGTCGCCGCCGGCCTCGACGAACGCGATCGCAGTCGGGCCGTCGAGCAGATCGCGAATCGCGTCCATGCCCGCCTCCTCCGCCGCGCGCTGCGTCAGCGTGTTCTTGACGACCGAGAAGCGCGCGCCGCTCGAAAGCAGGTCGGTGCGCAACCGGTCGATCTCGGTCATGCTCAAGCCGCGGTAGTCGGCCACGATGAGCGCTTGCGCTGCCCGCAGCCGCTCGGCGAGGTCCGCCACCACCTTCTCCTTTTCAGATCTCTGCATGCCATTTCCTCCGGAAATGTCTAGGGCTCGCCGCCGGCGAGCCCGAGAGAAGGTGAGCTTCTACGGACCGCCTCGGCTGGGCTTCTGCCTCATGGGCTGCCAGCTGTCTTTGGCGAACGCTCGACGGTTGGTTATGCCGGGACGGCCTCCCTGGATGAACCCGCGCCAGCGGATTCGTCCAGCTCCTCCACGATGCCGCGCGTGCGAGCCGGGTCGACGTGGATCCCCGGGCCCATGGTGCTCGTGAGCGTGATACCGCGGATGTAGCGGCCCTTGGCCGCAGCCGGTTTCGCGCGAATGATCTCGTCGACGAGCGCCGCGTAGTTCTCCACCAGCTCGCGCTCATCGAAGCTCTTTCTGCCGATCGAGACGTGGATGTTCGCGCCGCGATCGGTCCGGTACTCGAGCTTGCCGGCCTTTGCGTCGCGGACGGCCTTCCCGACGTCGAACGTGACCGTGCCAGTCTTCGGGTTCGGCATCTTGCCCCGGGGGCCGAGGATGCGACCGAGCTTGCCGACAACGCCCATCTGGTCCGGCGTCGCGATCGCCACGTCGAAGTCGTCGAACCCGCCCTCGATCTGCGAAGCCAGGTCCGCGGTGCCGACGACGTCAGCACCTGCTTCCTCCGCCTCGCGCGCCTTCTCGCCGTCTGCGAAGACGGCTATGCGGGTCTCGCGACCGGTTCCGTGCGGCAGCATCAGCGTGCCGCGAAGCTGCTGGTCGGCGTGGCGCACGTTGAGCCCGAGCCGGAAATGCGCCTCGACGGTCTCGTCGAACTTGGCCGTCGAGAAGTCCTTGAGCAGCCTGACCGCCTCGACCGGAGAGTACGCGTGCTCGCGGTCGATTCGACCCAACGCCTGCCGGTAGTTCTTGCCGTGACCAGCCACTATGCCTCCACCTCCACACCCATCGAGCGCGCTGTCCCGGCGCTCGTGCACGGGTGAACCCATGGTTCCCCCGTGAGCCCCCTCCTTCTTCGCCGCGGCGATCCCCCCCGTAGTGAGCCTCTCGGCGGGCAAAGCCCGCCTTCGGCGGCGGCTCGTTGCGCGTGGCGCTGGGCATGGCCCAGGTGAACCCGTGGCGGCGCGCTTCGCGCGCACCGGGGTGCGGGGAACCTCCCGGTTCCCCGGAGCCCCTCCCCACGTCGAGCGGGCGAAGCCGTCATACGTCCACCTCCACGCCCATCGAGCGCGCTGTCCCGGCGACCACCTTCATCGCCTGCTCGACGCTGCGCGCGTTCAGGTCCTCGAGCTTCGTCTGCGCGATGTCGCGCAGCTGATTCTGGGTGAGGCGACCGACCTTTTCGCGGTTCGGCTCGCCCGAGCCCTTCTCCGTGTTCAGCGCCTCCTTGATCAGCACCGCCGCGGGCGGCGTCTTCGTGATGAAGGTGAAGGAGCGATCCTCGAAGACGGTGATCTCGACCGGCGTGATGCGGCCGTTCGCCTGCGCAGTCTGGGCGTTGAACGTCTTGCAGAATTCCATGATGTTCACGCCGTGCTGACCGAGCGCGGGTCCAACCGGTGGCGCCGGGTTCGCCTGCCCGCCGGGAATCTGCAGCTTGATGAGAGTGAGGATCTTCTTCGCCACGTCCGCTACCTCAGTCGAGCTTCTTGACCTGGTCGAAGGCGAGCTCGACCGGCACCTGACGCTCGAAGATGTCGACGAGCACCTTGAGCTTCTGCCCGTCCGGATTGACGTCGACGATCTCGCCGTCGAAGTCCGAGAGGGGGCCGGAGGTTACCTTGACCGACTCGCCGAGAGAGAACTCGACCTGCGTGCGTGGGCGGTCGCCCGCGGACGCGCCGGTGCGCAGGATCCGGTCGACTTCGCCCTGCGACAGGGGAACCGGCGTCGTGCCGGCGCCGACGAATCCAGTCACGCCCGGAGTGTTCTTGACGAGCGTCCACGCGTCGTCGCTCAGATCCATGTTCACGAGGACATAGCCGGGCAATACGCGCTTCTCGATCTGCACCTTCTGCCCGTCCTTCGTCTCGATCACCTGGTCGGTCGGAACGACGACGCGTCGGAAGCGCGGCATCTGGTTCATCGAGACGATCCTGTGCTCGAGATTCGCCTTGACCTTGTTCTCGTGGCCCGAGTAGGTGTTGATGACGTACCAGCGGAACACGTGCGCCCCTACTGCCCGAGCAGCACGTTCTGCACGAGGCGCTTCAGAACGAGATCAGCACCCCAGAGGTACGTACCGACGATGATGCACGCGATCAACACGACGACCGTGCCCTGCGTCACCTGGCGCTGGCCGGGCCAGTCGACCTTCTGGAGCTCGCCCCACGACTCGCCGATGAAGTTGAGGACGCCGCGACGCTCGCGTGCCGGCGAGGGGGGAGCCTCGGGCCGTGCGATCTCGGCGGCCTGGCGAGGTGGGGCCGTGGGACGCGCACGTCCGCGCTGCGTCGTGGCGGTGTCCGCCTGCTGCGCGCGGCGGGCCTTCCGCTCCGCTCTCGTCTGACGGGCCACTTACCTCGTCTCCCTGTGCGGGGTGTGACGGCCGCACCAGCGGCAGTACTTCGACAGCTCCACGCGGTCAGGCGTGTTCCGCTTCGACTTCGCCGACTGGTAATTGCGCCGCTTGCACTCCGTGCATGCGAGCGTGATTGCGACTCTCACTCCGGTTGCCAAGACTCAGGATCCTCTGCGTGATTCGGGCGTAAAAAAGTAGCGTGGGCAGGCTTCGGCCTCCTCACGCCGGATCATTCTAGCGACGACAGCGGACCGTCGCCGCGAACGCTCGGACTGCCAGTGTCGAAACTTGCCCGGCGCAGACGACCCGGGGGGGAGTCGGGCCTGATCGCCGGCCGATCCCCGAGCCAGGGCCGTCGAGGAATGCATAGCGGCGGGTGGATTCGAACCACCGACCTACGGGTTATGAGTCCGTCGCTCTAACCACTGAGCTACGCCGCTGGGTCGAAAAAGCTTAGCGCGACCCCCCTGCTCGTACCGGTGCCCGGCCCAGCAGCTCGAGGAGGCGGAACGCTCCCCGACCGAGGCCGTGCGCATCGGTTGGACTGGCGAGGCGGCCGCGTACAAGGGCCTCGATCACCCGCCAGGCGAAGGGCGTGCGAACGATCTCGTACGTCAAGCGCGGCGAACGGTCGAGCGCGTGCTTCGCCCGCCACGCGGCCGCGTGCAGGCGGCCGAGCGCCCGCCGTACGGCAGCCTCGTAGGCGGCCATCCCCTCGGCTCGCCCCGCGAGGACGTGGAGCGCCGTCGCCACGGCGAGATTGGCGCTGAGCGCCGCCTCGTAGATCCCGTCCCCGGTAAGGGGATCGACAAGGCCCGCCGCGTCGCCGACGAGGGCAACGCGACCGCTCGCGAGGATGGAGGCGGGACTGCGTAGTGGGAGGCGGTAGCCGCGAACGTCGGTCAGATCGCCCGCCGCCAGCCGGTGCACTGCGCAGAAGCGCTCGAGATGGTCCCGCAGGCGGGGGCCTTCGCTCTCCCAGCCGCCGACACCGACGTTGACGTGGTCGCCCTTCGGGAAGACCCAGCCGTATCCACCCGGAACAATTCCGAGCTCGAGGACCAGCCGCCCGGCATAGCGTTGCCGTGACACACGCTCGTACGAGGCGTTTCCTTCTAAGGCAACACCGTACGTGAAGCCCTCCGACCCGAGCAGCCGGCCGGATACGCCGTTCACCCCGTCAGCGCCGATCGCAAGCCGCGCGGCGAAACGCCGCCCGTCGGCTTCGACCTCCACCCTCCCAGCTGATTGGTCGATCGCGGTCACCCTGGAACCGTCGCGAAACTCGGCCCCCGCGGCGGCGGCGCGCTCCACGAGATACGCGTCGAGGAGCTTTCGCTGTGTCATCAGCGCCAGCGGAGCGGAGCTTCGCCGCTCGAACGAGCGGCGGTGTGAGAGGCCCACGCGCAGACGGTCGACGGTGTCCTCCACGACGGGACCGACGTCGACCGGCAGCTGCCGGACCGCGCGGAGCGTTAGGCCGCCGCCGCAGGGCTTGTCGCGCGGGAAGCGCGCACGGTCGAGGAGGAGGACGCGCGCGCCCGCGCGCGCGAGGCGGTGTGCGGCCGTCGACCCCGCAGGGCCGGCGCCCACGACGATGACGTCGTAGTCCACCCGCCGAATCGTAGGGGCGCAGGTGTTCCGGCGGCTACAATCCCGCGACTTCGGGGGTGTGCCCGAGCGGCCAAAGGGAACGGGCTGTAAACCCGTCGGCTCAGCCTACGGAGGTTCGAATCCTCCCGCCCCCATTTGCCGGCCAACAGTCTGGCGACTTTTGGCCGGTTCGTGTGCGCCCACTGGGTTCTAGCGTGCTCGGGCTGCGCTGAGGCTAGAGAAGGTCGAGTTCGTCAGCTGCTTCTTGCCCGAGCCGTCTGCGTGCATGACGAAGACGCGCGAGCTTCCGTTCCGCGACGTAGCGACGTAGGCGATGCGGCGGCCGTCCGGCGACCACGTGGGCTCGCTGCCCCAGCCGAGCCGGTGCCTGCCCTTGCCGTCGAGGTTCATCACCATCACCGCCGGGCGGCCGCTCGAGTCGGTGCGCGTCGCCGTGAAGGCGATTCTGCGCCCGTCCGGGGACCAGTCCGGCTCCGTCTCGTCGATCTTGGGCGTTCGGGTCAGCGGCGCCTGGGCGCCGCCCTCGTCGTTCATCACGACCAGATCGAAGACGAACGCGCCGTAGGCGCGGGCGAAGACGAGGCGGCGTCCATCCGGTGACCATGAGGGGGCAGTGTCGATTTGCAGAATGGTCTGCCCAATCGCCGAAGGGGTGAGCTGGGTGAGCTGGCGCCGCTCGCCGCCGTCCTTGTTGACGACAGCGATCCCGGCGTTGCTCGCGAAGGCGATCCTGCTGCCATCGCGCGCCCAGGCAAGCGCGTGCTCGGATGTCTCCGGGGTCGAGGTGAGCTTCAGCTCGCTCGGGCTGGTGAGAGCCGAGCGCACGAAGATGTCGTCCTGGAAGGAGCCGCAGGTCACAGTGATTGGCTGCGGCAGCGGCAGCGGCCTGAGGAAGGCGAGCGGACCCGCCGGCGACCAGGCGGGCTCCGCGCCGACCGCGACGAAGCGCGGAGCCGCGGGCCGGTCAGAGCGTGTCAGGTAGAGCCCCGCCCCGATCCGCTCGAACACGAGCTGCTTGCCGTCCGGCGACCAGGAGGGGTGCAGGTCACCCGGCATCAGCGTGCAGGCGCCAGCGGCACCAGGTGCCGCAAGCGCGAGCAGGCACGAGGCGATGGCGGCGGCTGCTCGCATTGCCGGCGATGGTAGGGCACGGCTGTTAGGAATTTGCTTCCGCGCCTACGAACGACCGTCGCGAGGGGCAAACTGGTGTGGAAGCGCCCGCTCGACCACGCCCTGCACCTGAGACTTTCCTTCCACCCGCTTGGCGCTTTCACCATCCCGCGACCTAGCGCAGCTCTCTCGGCTCTCGTCATCGCCGCGTCGGCGCCTGCCCACTCGCCGTCCGACCCGCCGACCCCACCGGCTGTCAAGTCTTCTACGGATCGGCCGAGCTGCTGGGACAAGCCTGCCTCGTTATCCGTCAGGACTCCTTCGTTATGCGGGTGAAGAACGCGGACTTCTCGGCCCGATACCCCTCGTAGTTCGCGGTGCCCTCGTGCTTACGCTTCAGCGTGTTGTATTCGCAGAGCAGCCGCGGCTCGCGCGCGAGCCGCTCCCAGGCTGCGACGAAGCGTCTGTCGTGCCCGCTCCCGATCGCCGTAGGCGCCACCCCTGTCGGAATCGGGGCATTAGGCATGACGAACGTCGCGAAGCCGGGCGTCCACATCTCGAGGCAGTACCGCTCGTAGATCTGCGCCAGTGCGTCGCGGGCGGATGCGAAGTCCTCGGCCGGCACGCGGACGTGGATGTCCAGGTCACCCTTCGTGAGGGCCTCGGATAGCGATGTGCCGCCCGTCTGCCGCACACGCCCCCGCGGACGTGTCCGAGAATCCTCGCTTGCTCGGCGCGAAACGCCGTCCTCACGCCGTCCCCGTGCTCACGCGCGGTGCGAAAGTGCAAGCGCTCGACACCCACCCCGAGCACGAGGGGTCCTCGAATCGTGGGGCTCGCCTCGACCACCCCTCGGCTAGCGGACCCCGTCTCGGCGCCGGCCGGCTACGGCTTGAGCGTGAACGAGCGGATGGGGCCCTCGTTCTCGCAGTCGCCGAAGTTCTTCGGCTTGTAGCCGCAGTCGGTCCGGCTCGGCTGCCAGTAGTACTTGCCCGGCTTGTTCATCCAGTCGAAGTCGTAGTACTTCGGCCTGAACTCGTACGTCGTCGATCCGCGCCGCACGGGTTTCGCCTTCCCGAAGTCGACACGGCGCTCGATCGGGAAGGTTCCGTCCCTGCCGCGCTTCGGCGAGCGGGAGACGTAGACCCAGACGTAGTTCGGCTTCCCCGCCGTGTCTCTAACCCGGAACGTGACCGGCTTGCCCTGGGGGAGCGTCACCCCCTGTGCCGGCGAGAGCGGCGTAGGCGGAGGTGCGCTTTTGGAGGCGATCGCACTCGCGCCCGCGCCTAAGGCGGCGGCGAGGCCCGCGATAGCGAGAACCAAGACCGAGATCCGTGGACGTCGCAAGTCGATCAGGCCGCCGACGCCGCGAGCGCCTCGAAGCGATCGATGTCCTCGCGGATGATCCCGAGGCTCGCCCGCCAGAACTCCGGCGTCCGCACGTCGATGTCGAAGCGGGCGGCCAGCGTGGCCGCATCCGCGGAGCCGGTAGAGGCGAGCAGGTCGTCGTAGCTCGCCCGGAAGGAATCGGCGTCCTGCTGGTAGAGGGCGTAGAGCCCGAGCCCGAACAGCAGGCCGAAGGTGTACGGGAAGTTGTAGAACGAGCTCTCGCTGTAGTAGTGGGGCTTGACCGCCCACATGTACGGATGCAGCAGATTCGCATCGAGCCCGTCCCCGTAGGTCTCCTTCTGCGCATCCAGCATCAGGCCGCAGAGCTCCTGGGCGGAGAGCTCCCGTCCGCGCCGTGCCTCGAAGACGCGGCTCTCGAAGAGGAAGCGGCTCAGGGTGTCGAGCGTGACCTGGGTGTTGTCCTGCAGCGCTCCCTCGAGGATCTCGAGCTGCTCCGGCGGCGAGGCCTCGGCGAGTGCCGCGTGGCGCACGATCGTCTCGCAGAAGATGCTGGCCGTCTCCGCCAGCGTCATCGGCGTCCTTCGCTGCAGCTGGGTCAACGGCGCCTTGACGAGGTTGTGGTACCCGTGACCGAGCTCGTGCGCGAGCGTGCTGACTCCGCCGTAGGCGACCGTGTAGTTCGCGAGGATCCGCGACTCGTCGGAGACGAGCGGCATGCAGAAGGCACCGTCGGACTTGCCCGCCCGAGGCTCGGCGTCGATCCACCGCTCGCCGAACGCGCGCTCGCCGAACGCGCGCATCCGCTCGGAGTAGGTACCGAATTGCTCGACGATGAAGGTCTCGGCGGTCGCAAAATCCCACACCCGGCGGCCGTTGTCTGCCGGCCCGACCGAGACCGGGGCAAACAGGTCGTACCAGGCGAGCGCCGGCAATCCGAGCAGGCGTGCCTTCGCCCTCAGGTAGCGGCGAAGATCGGGGAACGCCTCCCTCACCGCGGAGAACATCGCGTCGAGCGTCGCGCGGTCGATCCGGTTCGCCCACAGCGCCTCGTCGAGAGGCGACTCCCAGCCTCGGCGTCCGCTCAGCGTATTGACCTGGCCCTTGACGGAGTTCATGGCCGCCGCGAGCGGAACGGCGACCCGCTCCCAGGCGCGCAGCTCCTCCTCGTAGGCTCGACGGCGAAGATCGCGGTCGGGATCGTGCGCAAGGCTGCGGATCTCGCTCATGGGCAGGTTCTGCGGCTCGTCCGTGCTCCGCCGCGAGAAGGAAACCTCGAGCTGCGACGTCACATCGCCGTGCAGCTTCTCCCAGGCCGAAGCGCCGGTGAGATCCAGATCGGCGGCCAGCTCCTCCTGGGGCTGGGGCATCAGGTGCCGGGCCGCCTGCTCGGCACGCCGCACGGCGTACTCGTGCGCACGCGCCGTCTCCGACCGCTCCAAGAGGTCGTCGACGGCGAGGGCACCGATCCAGGCGGTGAGCCGGGTCTCGATCTTCGTCAGGAGCGCGAAATGCTGGCGCAGCTCGCTGTCGCGCGCCTGCGCGACCTCGTCGCGAGAGTCGGTCGTGACGAACGCGGAGATGTAGGCGGCGGTCGTCCACGCCGAGTCGAGAACCGCGTTGAGGCGTGCGACGACCTCGTCGAAGGCAGCTGCAGCGTCAGCGCCGGAGGGTGGGCCGCCCTCGGAGCTGACTCCACGCGCGTCGAGCAGCCCTCCCAGGTCGGAGATCTCGTCGGCCAGCCGCGCGAACGCCGCAGCGAACTCGCCCGACTCGAGGCTCGGGAAGACCCCGCTGACGTCCCAGTGGGGAAGGTCGGTCGGAGGAGCCTCGCTCGTCGTCGCCGTCCGCGCCGCATCCACCACGGCGTGGATTATGGCTGAGCCCGGGCGTCGACCGCGTCAGTCGATGACGAAGCCGATGTCGACTCGCGCCACGCGACCGTGCCGGATGAAGAAGTCGGTCACCCGGTGACCGGCGAGAAACTGCCCCAGGAAGCAGTGGCGAAAGCCGAGCTCGGACTTACAGTGGACGCCGCGCACGTGCGTGCGCACCTGCCCCTCGGTCGAGCCGACGCCGACCGCACCGGCCGTCTGCTCGGAAGTGCGGGTCGTCGAGATGTTCGATACCGAGGTGTTGCCCTGGAACGAAACACGCAGACCGGTGTAGCGAAGCTCGGTGAAGCGCCCGAACTCATTTCGCCCGTGCACCGTCCGCTTCGGGGTTCCGAGCACCGCCCGAACTCTCGTCTGCGTCATCCCGAGCCTGATGCCGGCAATTCCCTGCTGGGGCACGATCGCGGCCAGACCTGGCGCCGCTGCCAGAAGCGCAGCACAGAAAGCGAGCGCGAGCACGCCAGTCGGGCGACTTGTCACCGCGGCGATCGTACGCGGTTCGACCCCCCTGCCACCAGCCGCGGGGGGTTACCCGTTGACTGGCGTCGGTCCCAGGAGCAAGACTGAGGGGATGAGAGGGATCGCATGACCACGCTACGCGTCCGGGATCGCCGGAGTGACGCCTACTGTCGTCGGTCGCCCGCTCCGCATGAGCCTCGTGAGGTTGCCCCATGACCACGCTACGGGTCTGGAATCGCCGGAGCGACGCCTACGGTCGTCGGTCGCTCGCTCCGCATGAGCCTCAAGAGGTTTGCTCATGAGCACGCAGCTCGCCACGAGCGTCGGCCGGGAGACAACACGACGGCGGTCGCCGCGTCTACTGATCGTCTCCGCCCTGGGTCCGTTGACCGCGCTCGCTGGCCTCGTCTGGGCGCTCGTCCAGCCATACCGGATCGCCTTGCTCGAGCCGCATGCCCACGGCTTCTGGACCCTCGTCGTCGAGCCGCCCCTACTCGTGATGCTCGTCGGCGCCTTCTTCCACTTCGTCGTCGCCCCGAGCGTGTTCGAAGATCTCGAAGCGGACGAGCGCTGATGCAGCCTCCCGCCGATCACGTCCACTGGATGTTCGGCACGGGCTTCCTGCTTCTGGGCCTCCTGCTGCTGACCGAGGCGGTCGTCGGCCCCGAGGTCTGGCGGCGACGACGCTGGCGGGCGTACCTCTGGCCCGGCGTGGCGTTCGCGATGGGCGTGCTCATGTGGCCGGTGATGGTCTTCTTCACGAACTCGGCCATCCACATGATTGCCCACGGCGCCTGGGCGCAAGCCATGATGGCCGCAGGCGCGGCCCAGCTCGGACTCGCTCGCGGTAAGCTCCAGAGTCGGTACTGGGAGCTGACGATGGCGCTCGCGCTCTTCGTCTCCGGCGCCGCCTTCCTCATCCACGAGCAGAACGGCTGGCTCTTCTCGCGTGCGGCATTCCTCCACCACGCGATCGGCTGGACCGCCATCGCCGGCTCCGTCTTCCCGGTCGGACGGGCGTTCCGGCCGCGAGCCCCGATCTGGCAGGGCGGGCTGGCGGTGACTCTCCTCGCGTTCGCGGTGCTGCTCTACTGCGATCGTAATCTCGCCCCCATCTTCGGTCACCTCTCGCAGGCGGCCGTCACTGCCTCCAGATGAGGCGCCTGGGCGCGGTCGCTCTCTGCGCGCTCGCGTTTCCGGGTGCCGCATTCGGCCACGCGGCGCTCACGCATGCGTCGCCCGCGTTCCAGCAGCGCCTTCCGGATGGGCCCGCGCGCGTCGTCCTGCGCTTCGACCAGGACGTCAAGGTCTCGCCCAGCTCGATCGAAGTGTGGACCGCTGCCGGCAAGCCGGTGTCGCGGGCGGCGGCAAGCGACGGCCCGAGCGCCGTCTCGGCGCCGCTACGCCGGCTTCCCAGAGGGGTATACACGGTGCGCTGGCACGCGCTCTCTGCCGACGGTCACGTCGTCTCCGGCGTTTTCACCTTCGGGATCAGGGCGAATGCGCCGCCTCCGACCGAGGCCTACGGCGCCGGCGGGCCGACAACGGCGGAGCACGTCGTCCGCTGGTTGTACTTCCTCGCCCTCGCGCTGCTGATCGGCGGACTTGTCTTCCGACTGCTCGTCCTTCGCGGCCCGCTGCCGCCGGCCGTCGAGCGGCGCTTCTTCGTCCTCACCGGACTGGGTGCGGTCGCGACGATCGAGGCGGGGATCGTCGCCTTTTTGCTTCGGGCCGAGGACGCGCTGCAACTGCCGTTCGGGCGGCTTCTCTACGGGGACCTGTCGCCGCTCGCGAACGGAACGCGCTTCGGGACGGCGTTCGTCGCGATGACGCTCGGCTACGCGCTGGTGGCCGCGTTCGTCTTCCTCTCCTGGCTGACGGACCGCACGATCCTGCTCGTTCCGGCTCTCGTCATCGCGCTCGGTTTCGCCTCCGGGCTGTCCCTCTCGGGCCACTCGGCCGTCGACGCGCGATCGTCGTGGCTCTCGGAGCTCGCCGACTGGGTGCACCTGTCGGCCGCATCGATCTGGATCGGCGGCCTCGCCCACCTCGCGATCGGCGTCTGGCCGGCCGCGCCCGAGTTGCGGCGCCGTGCGTTCGTCGGCTTCTCGAAGCTCGCGACGATTCTGATCGCCCTCGTGATCTCGGCAGGCGTCTACTTGAGCGTCCTGCGGCTGCCCCAGCTCGAGGATCTCTGGAACGAGCACTACGGCCGCGTCCTGCTCGTCAAGCTCGCCCTCGTCGCGCTCGCGCTCGCGTGGGGGGCGTTCCATCACTTCGTCGTCCGCCCGGCGCTCGAGCGCAAGGAGGATGCGGGCGCGCCGCCCGGCCCGGGCTTCTCCCGCAGCCTGCTCGCGGAGAGCATCGTCGGCATGACGGTCCTGTTGGTCGCTGCGGTGCTCGTCGACTCGAAGCCGCCGCCGCGGCCGTCTACGCAGCGCGCCACGAGCTCGGTCACCCCGTAGCGACGTGCTCTGGGCGATCACCGGCGGGGCCGGGTTCCTCGGTCTGCACCTCGCGCGCAGGCTGCTCGCCGACGGCCACCGCGTCCGCACGCTCGACCTCGCGGCGCTCGACGACCCGGAGCTCGAGCGCTCGGTCGAGGAGCTCGGCGGCGACGTGCGGGACCCCATACGCGCAGCCCGGCTCTGCGCTGGGGCGGACGTGCTCGTACACGCCGCGGCGGCCCTGCCTATCCAGGCCGCCGGAGGCGCGATCCAATCGGTCAACGTCGGCGGGACCGAGTCCATCTTCGCCGCCGCCTCCGCCGCGAATGTCTCGCGCGTGATCCTGATCTCGTCGACCGCCGTGTACGGCATCCCCAGGTTCCACCCGATTCGCGAGGACGCGCCGCTCGTCGGGGTGGGCCACTACGGCCGCTCGAAGATCCAGGCCGAAGCGGTCGCTCGCGCCTGGAGCAGGCGGGGTCTTCAGGTCGTGACGCTCCGCCCGAAGACATTCATCGGGCCGGAGCGCCTCGGTGTCTTCGAGATCCTCTTCGACTGGATCCGCGAGGGTCGGCGCATCTATGTCCTGGGCGACGGGTCGAACCGATACCAGCTCCTCGCCGTCCGAGACCTCGTCGACGCGATCGTCCGCTCGGCGAGCGCTCCCGTCGCGGGCGCCGTCCTGAACGTGGGGGCTCGGGAGTTCGGGACGGTCCGCTCCGACCTCGCGAGGCTCATCGACCACGCGCGGTCGCCCAGCCGCATCACGCCCATTCCGGCCAGGCCGGCCGAGCTCGCCTTGCGCGTGCTCGAGCTCCTGCGCGTGTCACCGCTCGCGGAATGGCACTACAAGACGGCCCACCGCGACTCGTTCGTCGACGTGTCGGAGGCCGAGCGCCGGCTCGGCTGGTCGCCCCGGCTCTCGAACGCCGACGCCTTGGTCGAGACGTACGACTGGTACGCCGAGCACCGGACGCGCCTTCGCCGCCCGGCGGGTGTCACCCATCGTGTTCCCTGGGATCAGCGGGCGCTCGGGCTGCTCAAGCGGCTGTCCTGATGATCACTAGAGTCGCTGCCAGCGTGAAGAGCCTGACCGACTACCGCGATCGGTTTCCGATCCTGGCCGAGACCACGTACCTGATCAATCACTCGCTGGGCGCGATGCCGGCGGAGGCCGAGTCCCGGCTGGCCGCGTACGCGGAAGCGTGGAAGACCCGCGGCGCCCGTGCCTGGAGCGAGGGCTGGTGGGAACTGCCGATGACGGTCGGAGATCAGGTCGGCCGGCTGATCGGGGCCCCCACGGGGTCCACCGTCATGCACCAGAACGTGACGGTCGCCGAGGCGGTCGTCCTCTCGTGCCTGCGCTTCGACGGCGACCGGCGCCGCATCGTCTACCTGGTCGAGGACTTTCCGTCCGTGCGCTATCTGCACCAGGCGCAAGCCGAGCGCGGAGCCGAGCTCGTCGCGTCGCGCGACCTCGGAGCGCTCGTCGAGGCGCTCGACGAGCGGACGCTCATCGTCCCCGTCAGCCACGTGCTGTTCAAGACCGGCGAGATCCAGGACGTCGAGGCCGTCATTGCGCGCGCGCACGAGGTAGGCGCCCTCGTGCTGCTCGACGCCTACCAGTCGGTCGGAACGGTTCCGCTCGACGTGACGAGGCTCGACACCGACTTCGCCGTCGGCGGGAGCGTCAAGTGGCTCTGCGGCGGCCCGGGAGCCGGGTGGCTCTACGTCCGCCCCGACCTCGCCGACGTGCTCCGCCCCACCCTGGTCGGCTGGCAGGCTCACGCCCGTCCCTTCGCTTTCGAGCCCGAGCTCGAGTATGCGCGCGGCGGCGCTCGCTTCCTGACCGGCACGCCGAACGTGCCGGCGCTCTACGCCGCTACGGCCGGCTACGACCTGATCGAAGAGATCGGAGTGGAGCGGATACGCGAGAGCTCGATGCGCCAGACGGCGCTGCTAGCCGGGCTGCTCGAGACGTCCGGATTCGAGCTCACCGGGCCCACCGATCCGGCCCGTCGGGGCGGCACCGTGACCGTGCGGACGCCCGAGTTCGAGGCCGTGCACGGGGCTCTGGACGAGCGTGATGTGATCTGCGACTTCCGCCCGGACGCGGGGCTCCGGTTCGGGCCTCATTTCTTCACGAGCGACGAAGAGCTTCGCTTCGTAGCCTCGCTGGTCGCGGAGATCGTGCAGAGCGGCCTCTACCGCGAGCATCTGGCGCCTGCTTAGCCTGGAGGCGGCGGCGTCGTGGAGCCGCACGAGACTGGATCGACATTGCACACGGTGAAGTCCTGGATGCGAGAACCGACGTTTCCACGGATGTCGACCGCCTTCACGTGCACCGAGTACAGGCCGTCGGGCAGCCGGCGCGTCTCGAGGGGGGAGCGTGTCAGGCGGTACTCGTAGCGTCCGGGCATGTCGACGTACTGCTTGTTGCCGAAGCGCGGCTTGTTCTGGTACGTCCCTCGTGCATAGATGCTCCAGAAGTCACGGTTGAACGGAAGCGTGCGTCTGAAATCGGCGACGACCGTCAGCGGAACCACCTTCGCACCGGAGAACGACGTGAGCGACCACTCGAGGAGAGCCGGGGCGACCGGAAGCCCATTCCAGCTGCCGGGGACGGGCACCGAGGGCAGGTCGGACGAGGCGGCGGCGATGTCGACCGAGCCGTGGATGCCATCCGGGTTGAGCGTCTCGCCGTCCGGGCTGCGGAAGAGAACATCGGCCACCTTCGGGCGGGTGTAGTCGTAGTACGGGGCCAGATGCCCGCGGGCTAACGGGTTCGCGAGCCGGCCATGATCGAGCTCCGTCAGATGCACGTGTCCGGCACTCGCCTTGACGAAGCCGAGGACCGTCCTTTGCGCCTTCACCTGTTGTCCCGTCACTACGAGCGGGTCGAGGTGGACGTACTGGAAGGCGTGGTGATTGGGCGAGGCGACGACCACGAGCGACGTCGTCACGACCACCGTCCTGCCGGAGAAGATCGAGTAGACCGGCGTCCCCGCCGGGGCAGAGATGTCCACGCCGTTGTGAAACGAGAAGGCGCCGTCGCCCTCGAGTCCCTCGGGATCGAGGACCCCGTGCCGGAAGACGGTCCGGGGGTCGCCGAAGTTGCCGCGAACCGGATGAGCGACCCCGAAAGGCCGGACCGGCCACGGGTAAGCGGCCGCGCCCCGCACCAGAAGCAGCGCGAGGAGGAGGACGACGAGCCACAGGTGTCGGAATCGCGACGGCACGGTTCGGGCTGGGACGCCACCGCGGGGCTCGCGGCTTGGCCGCTTCCCAGGCTAGCGCGGCCCGGGGCGCGGCAATCCGGTCAACCGACCAGCTCGAGCAGCCGGGCAGCGTAGCGGGGAGCCGTCGGCTCGTCCTCGTGCTTGAAGAAGCAGAAGACGTCGATTCCGCCCGCGAGGATCGGCTCCAGCTCCACAGCCACTCGGTCGAGCGCCCCGTCGTCGTAGGGTGGGTCGCGGAGCCGCAGGTACCGGAAGGAAGCGTCGCCTTCGAGCCTGTTGACGCGCACCGCGCCCGCCCCTTCGAGCATCCGGTCCGCCCCGGCCCACGACGGATCCCGCGCGTCGAGCGCCAGCTGAGCGCCGGGCGCCAGCGAGTCGAGCAGGAGCCTCAGGAACCCGTCGTCGCGCGGCCGACCGTCGGCGAGCCGCGCGATGACGGGACCGAGTCGGCCACCGAGCGTCCCGGCACGCTCGCAGAAGGTTCCGACCTGATCGAGACGGCCGAAGAGCGAGATCGACCTGGGCAGCTTGACCGCGAAGCGAAACCCGAGGGGTGTGGCGGCCGCCCAGCGCTCGAACAGCTGCTGGGAAGGCAGCCGATAGAAGCTGTTGTTCAGCTCGACCGCCGGGAGCCGGTCGGCATAGACGCGGAGAAAGTCGGCGGGCTTCGCGGAAGCCGGATAGAAATCGGGCTTCCAGCTCGGGTACGAGAAGCCCGAGGTGCCGGCGAAGAGTCGGCCGGAGCCTGCCATCACCCCGTCCCTCTAGACTCGCTGCGTGGCCGTCACGCCGGAAGTCCTAGCCGAGAAAGTCACGCCCGTCCTCGATCACGGCTTCGTCGCCCTTGACGCGGCGCTCGCCTCGGACCTCGCCGTCGTCAATGGCGCGCGGGTCTCGTTCAACCAGGCCTCGGACGATCTCACCGACCGGGACGCAGGCCTCATTCGCTTTCTCATGCGCGATCGGCACGGGAGCCCTTTCGAGCACGGCTACTTTCGTTTCATCGTCAAGGCGCCTCTCTTCGTCGTGCGGGAGCACCACCGCCACCGGGCAGGACACTCGTACAACGAATGGTCGGGCCGGTACTCCCGGATCGAGCCCGAGTTCTACCTGCCGGACTTCGTGCGCAGCCAGGTCGGAAAGCCCGGGGCCTACAGCTTCGAGCCGGTCGACGAGGCGACCCGTGCCTCCGCGCAGCACGAGATCGAGCAGAATGCGACGCGAGCGTTCCAGGCGTACGAGCGCCTGCTCGAGCAGGGCATCGCGAAGGAAGTGGCGCGGGCCGTGCTGCCGCTCTCCACGTACACGAAGTACTTCTGGAGCTGCAATCCACGGAGTCTCATGCACTTCTGCTCGCTTCGAAACCACGAGTCCGCCCAGTACGAGATCAGGCAGTACGCGGCCGCCGCGGAGACGTTCCTGGAGCGCTTGATGCCCGTGACGCACGCCGCCTTCGTCGCGAGCGGGCGCGTCGCGCCATGATCCAGTCCCCCACTACGCGAGGCTGCCGGTCAGCAGCTGACGCTCCTTGTGACCTCGATGCTGGTACTGCGTCAGGGCGAAGCCGTCGAAGCCGTCGAGGCTGTAACCGACCGTCAGGCGGACGGTCGTCTGCTTGTTTCCGCCGTCGACGTTGAAGCTGCCGCACACGACGAGCCGCTTGCCGTGCCTCGTCATGAACAGGGTGTAGTAGTTGTTCTTGGGCAGGTGGCGGAGTCCCTCGACGGTGACGAGCATCGAGAGGTTCCCGGTCTCGTTGCGCTTGCCGACGCGGACGACGACCGTCGCCTCCCGAAGAGCCGGGTTACCGCCCAAGCGTACGACCCGTTGAGTGCTGAACGCCTCCCGGCTGCCTGCGCGGTCGTTTCCGCCTGCCCCGACCAGGTACCCACCCCCGAACGTGGCAGCCGCGACGGCCGCGACCAACAGATACGCCACCCGCCGGCGCCGCTTCGAGAGCAGGCTCGTGATAGTGGCGCTCGGTGGGCTCGGCGTCGTGGCGAGACTCGGCGAGAGATCCGGGGGCGGACCGGCCGCGACGAGCAAATCGTGGACCCGGCGGAGCCGGGCGAGCTCGTCGGCGGGGAGGTCGTCGCCGATCAGATCGCGGAAGTCTGGGGCCGGGCTCACGAGAGCTCCTCTTCCAACAGGGTTGCAAGCCGGGAGAGCCCGCTCCGCGTCCGAGTCTTGACCGTGCCGAGCGGGATGTTCAGGAACGCCGCCACTTCGCTCTGGGACATCTCACCCCAGTATGCAAGCTCGAGGACCGAGCGCTCGCTCACCGGAAGCTCCTCGAACGCGCGGTGGATCTGCCACGCCGCCCATTCCCGCTCGGCTCGTTCCTCGGGGCCCGCCTCGAGCGAGGGGCGGTCCACGGGCTCGGTCGGCGGCTCCGACCGCACCCGGCTGCGGTCGACGATTGCGTTGCGTGCGACCGCGTAGAGCCATGGAGCCCCTGGCCCTCGTTCCGCGTGATAGGTGCGCGCCGAGCGCCAGATCGAGGCGAACGTCTCCTGAACCGCGTCCTCGGCGCGGCCGCGGTCGCCGAGCCGCCGAAGCGCCAGAGCGAAGACCGGCCGCGCGTAGCGCCGGTAGAGGGTGTCGAAGGCGCCGTCGTCACCGGACCCCACCCGCTCGATCAGTTCCCCGTCGGTGAGCTCGCCGGCCGCCACGGAGGTCAATCTTGCCGATCGCGGGCGAAACGGCAAGGTAGGCTCGAGTTGCAGCGCAGCGTCCATCAATAGAAGCTACGGAATCCTTGCCGGTTCGGATTCGACGCGGCCGTGGTGGAGGGAACGCGGCGACTGGGCCGAATGAGCACGTAAAGGTCGTGTAAGACCGCACGAACCAGGTCAACTTCGCCCCGACGCATGCGTCCGAATTGGAAACGAAGGTAGGGGGTCTAGTCAGATGCGCAAGCTGCTTGTGGTTGCGACCGCTCTCTGCGCCCTGGTGGGCACAGCGCCGGCCGTGGCCGCCACAAAGGACGTCAAGATCGTGAAGAGCGGGTTCTCGCCCGTGACCTTGACGGTGAACGCAGGCGACACGGTCGTCTGGACGAACCGCGACACGGCGAATCACCAGGTTGTCTCGGACCGGGGCGCGTTCGTCTCCGCGATCCTCGCTGCCGGAAAGAGCTTCTCCTTCAAGTTCGACGCCGCGGGCACGTACCACTACCGCGACGCACTCCAGCCGGCGGAGAAAGGCGTGGTCACGGTCAAGGGCGCGCCTCCCTCGGTCTCGATCGGCGTCTCCGCTCCGCTCGTCGCCTACGGGGTCGAGATCCACGTCTCGGGCATCGTCTCGAGTAAGAAGAGCGGCGAGCAGGTCACGATCTGGCAGCAGCCGTACGGCCAGGCGTCGTTCGGTCAGCTCGCCGTCGTGGTGACGACGACGGGCGGCGTCTACGACTACGTCACCAAGCCGGCGATGCAGACGACGTACCAGGTGAAGGCGAAGGCGGCGGCGAGCCAGCCCGTCACCGTGCAGGTACGCCCGAAGATCTCGCTGCTTCCGAGCAGAAACGGCCACTGGCTCTACACGAAGGTCTACGGTGCGCACTCGTTCGCCGGACAGACCGTCTACCTCCAGCGCCGCACGATCTTCGGCGAGTGGATAATCGTGCAGCGGCTGACACTCGGGCAGCTGGACGGGAAGCTCTTCCGCGTTCCCCGCCGCAAGGGCGTCTCGACCTACCGGGTCTTTATGCCGGCCACGTCCAGCGGCCCTGGCTATACGGAGTCGGCAAGCGGCACACAGACGGCGCGGGTCAAGTAGCGCCCGACACTCCGACTCTCACGCGGCGGGTGACGTATGCTCACCCGCCGCGTTTTACTTGCGCCGAGAGAAGGAGCTCATGTGGCAACGCTCGTCTTCAATCAGGAAGAGATCATCGCGCGGGAGCTGAAGCCCGCGCTCTTCGAGCTCGACGGGATCTCGCGAGAGTCTGTCGAGGCGCATTACAAACTCTACGAGGGCTACGTCAACAAGCGAAACGAGATTCTCGCCAGGCTCACCGAGGTCGATCTCGCGGCCGCCAACCAGGTCTATTCCGAATTCCGCGCGCTCAAGGTCGAGCTCAGCTTCGCCGTCGGAGGGATCAAGAACCACGAGGTCTACTTCGAGCATCTCGGAGGAGACGGCGGGGAGCCGCACGGACCCATGGGCGACCTGATCAAGCGGGACTTCGGTTCACCGGCCGACTGGCGGGCCGATCTCCGGGCGACCGGCACGGCGGGTCGCGGCTGGGCCTGGACGGCCTACGACTGGGACGAGGGCCGGCTCTTCAACTACGTCGGTGACTCGCAGAACACGTATCCGATCTGGAACGCGACCCCACTCGTGGCACTCGACGTCTACGAGCACGCCTACTTCATGGACTTTGGGACCGACCGCGCCTCGTACATCGACGCCTTTCTGAACAACCTGGACTGGACGACGATCAACGACTGGGCGTCGAAGTATCAGATCCCGCTGAAATAGATCGGCCGCAAAACCCCGCGCCCTTCGCCCGACTCGTGGCGCTGGCGTGCCATGACCTGAGGACCCCGCTCGCGACCATCCACGGCTTCGCGCGCACGATCCCCCGGTTCGCGGCGCGACATCAGCCGACCGAGCGCTACGTCGAGCTGATCGCGGCCGCCTCCGCGCAGATGGCGGAGACGATCGATGAGCTCTGGCTGGCCGCGCGGATCGAGTCGGGCGGCCTGAATCCCGAGCGGGACGAGAGCGACACTCTCGAGCTGGCTCGCTCGGCGGCAGCGCGGCTGAGCGGGCAGGCTGAGACCGACGGCGAGGGCGGCGTCGTCGTCGTCGACGCGGAGCGCGCGACTCATGCGATCGTCGCCTTCGCCCACTGCGCGCTGCGCCACGGCGGTCTCGACCGCATCGTGCTCCGCGCCTCCGGCAACGATGTCGAGATCGAGCCCGTGACCGCGAGCGCGGCGTTGGTGCTGAGCGGAGAGGAGATGCGCGACCTCGGCGCGGCGGTCGCCTTCAAGCTCGTGCCCGCGCTCGGCGGGTCGACAGTGCTCCGAGACACCGCCTTCGTGGTCTCGTTCGCCGGGAGCAGGTCCCCGAGCCAGTCGAGCCGCTAGCGAAGCAGTCGCGACAGGCGCCGGTCTTTCAGTACCCGGCCGCCCGTCTGGCACACCGGGCAGTAGAAGACCGTGTGCTCGTCGAAGTCGACCTGAGCGATCGACGCCCCGCAGACGTGGCAGGGCTGGCCCAGCTTCCCATGGATTCGGTACGTTCGCTTGTTGTCCGCGCCCCGTTCCCGCAGCTCCAGCCCGCGCGCCAGCTCGGCGTGAATCGCCCCGGCCAGCCGCTCCACGCCGGACGTCTCCAGCTCACGCGACAGGGCGAAGGGTGACAGCTTCGCCGCATGGAGGATCTCGTTTGCCCATGCGCGCCCAATGCCGCCGATCACCCTCTGGTCGCGCAGGTGGGCATGCAGGCGGCGGGACTCGCCGGCCAGGATCTCCGCGAGGCGGTCAGCGTCGAGCTCGAGCGCATCGGGGCCGAGGTGGTCGAGCTCCGCCACGGCCGCCTCGGGCGTCAAGAGCCAGACCCCCGCACGCTTCTTCGATCCGCGCTCGGTCAGGACGAGCTGAGCTCCGCCCTCGAATTGAATGCGCAAGGCTGGATTCTTCGGCCCTGCCTCGCCTGGTCGTAGATATCGCATCCAGCCGGCGGCCATGACGTGCACGAGCAGGGTCAACTCGCCGTCGGCAGTCGGAAAGAGCAGCCGTTTCGCACGCCGCCGGACACCGGCGAAGCGGCGGCCCTCGAGCTCGCGAAGCGGCGGATCGTAGGTCTTGAGGGTCGCCACATGGGCCGGCCCGGCTCGTTCGATCGGGGAGACCGAGACCGGCTCGTCCAGCGAGCGGCGCAGTGCCTCCATCTCCGGTAGCTCAGGCATTGGTGCTCCACTAGATTCCAGCGCGTGGAGCCGATCAGGGTAACCGTCCGCCGCGGCGAGACCGTGGAATCCGTCCACCGCGTCCACGCCGTCGCGGTCGATGGCGGGCAGATCGTCGCCTCGGCAGGCGATCCGCACCTGATCACGTTCATGCGCTCCTCCGCAAAGCCGCTGCAGGCGCTCCCGCTCGTTCGGTCACGCGACGATCTCTCGGATCGCGACGTCGCGATCGCGTCCGCCTCGCACCTGGCTGATGCCGCTCAGCTCGAGGCTGTGCGCAGCCTGCTAGCCAAGGCGCACGCGCGCGAGAGCGAGCTCGAGTGCGGACCGGCCGGCGTACCGCCCGCGCGCATCAAGCACAACTGCTCCGGCAAGCACGCCGGCATGCTCGCGCTCTGCGCCGCAAGGAACTGGCCGACCGAGGGCTACCGCCTGTCGGACCACCCGGCCCAGCGCGCGATGCTCACCGAGTTGGCGGCCGCCGCAAGCTTGCCCGCCGAGCGAATCGGATGTGCAGTCGACGGCTGCGGGGTCGTGACGTTCGCTCTCGCGCTCGAGAGCATCGCCAATGCGTTCTCGCGCCTCGGCGAGCTCGACGGCGGCGCGCGCGTCATCGCTGCGATGCGCGCTCACCCGCTGCTGATTCGGGGCGAGGGCGCATCCGACACACGGCTGATGCAGACGCTTCCGGGGTGGATAGCGAAGGGCGGAGCCGAAGGCCTCCTCTGCGCCCGAACCGACGCTGGCCTCGGGATCGGCGTCAAGGTCGAGGACGGCAATGCCCGGGCACTGGAGCCGGCGCTCGCGCGCTTTTGTGGGCGGCTCGGCGTCGAGCTCGAGAGCTTCGGGCGCAAGCCGGTTTCGAATAGCCGCGGCGAGGTTGTCGGGTGCGTCGAGGCGTCCTAAGAATTTGCTCACAGAATGCTCACCTGCGTGTAACATCCGGCGCGCTTGAAGAGGTGGACGGCACCGCCGCAGCCGTTCCGCACGTGTTTCCGGGCGATCAGCCCTCCGTAGCTTGATCAACGTCCCCCAACACGAGGAGAGGCCAGGCATGCTCACCGTCGATATCGCTCTTCCGGAGATCGAGGAACTCCAGAAGCTTGTCCAGGACGGGCAGGAGAAGGGCCTTCTGACCTATGACGAGATCGCGTCCACGCTGGAGGACGTCGAGCTCACGAAGGAGCAGATCGACGACTTCTACACCTACCTGATCGACCACTCGATCGAGCTGGTCGAGGGGGAGCAGCACAAGCACCCGCCCCACGAGCAGCCGGCCCTCGCCGAGGAGGAAAAGGTCCCGAAGCTCGATCTCACCGTCGAACCCTCGCTCGACTCGCTGCGGCTCTACCTACGCGAGATCGGCAAGGTCAACCTGCTGACGGCGGATCAGGAGGTCTATCTGGCCAAGCGCATCGAGCGCGGCGACATGGGCGCGAAGAGGCAGATGATCGAGGCGAATTTGCGCCTCGTCGTCTCCATCGCGAAGAGCTACCTCGGGCGCGGCCTCTCGTTCCTCGACCTGATTCAGGAAGGCTCGCTCGGCCTGATCCGGGCCGTCGAGAAGTTCGACTACCGCAAGGGCTACAAGTTCTCCACCTACGCCACCTGGTGGATCCGGCAGGCGGTCACGCGGGCGATCGCCGACAAGGCCCGCACGATTCGCATTCCTGTGCACATGGTCGAGAAGCTGAACAAGGTCGTCCACATCGAGCGACACCTAGTCCAGCGGCTGGGGCGCGAGCCGGAGCCGGAGGAAATCGCGACAGAGCTCGAGATCACGACCGAGGAGGTCCGCGAGATTCTGCGCATGGCACAGCTCCCCGTCTCGCTCGAGAAGCCGATCGGCGAGGACGAGGAGTCCGAGCTCGGCGACTTCGTGCAGGATGACCAGGCCGAGTCGCCGTTCGACACCGCGTCTCTCTCGCTTCGGCGGGAAGACGTGGAGCGAGCGCTCGACTCACTGCCGATGCGCGAGCGTCAGGTGATCGAGCTTCGCTACGGCCTCGGTGGTGAGCCGCCGTGCACGCTGGAGGAGGTCGGCCGGGCGTTCGGCGTCACCCGCGAGCGCATCCGCCAGATCGAGAACAATACGCTGAAGAAACTGGAGACGCTGCCCGAAGCCCAGAGCCTCAAAGAGTGCGTGTCATAACGAGGCCTGGCGGGGCGCAGCGGGAGGATGAGCTGCGGGTATGGCTTGTGGTTTGGAATCGGCTCGAACCCGACGAGTCGTTGTCGCTCGACGAGGCCCGCATCCCGCAAACGTAGGTCTCACGGCACAACCCTGCGCATCACGCAGTTCCTCGTGCCTTTGGGGCGGAGATAGCTGAAGCCGGCCCGCTCG
>JBBSGR010000006.1:0-120902 GCA_038253945.1 Gaiellales bacterium | reverse complement strand
GATCCGGGACTGGCTCACCGCCAACGGCGGCCACCCGCGCGGAACCCGGCGCGCGATCGCCGACCGGCGCAGCGCCCCATCACTGCGCTGACCCCAGCGACCCAGGCCCGTCTTTACCCCAACGAGAAGCGAGAGGGGGGTGTGGCCTAGACGCGCGCGATGTCCGGCACGAGCCGGCCGTCGTCCTCGACACGCGCATTCCAGCCCGCATATGCCTGAGAGAGCTCGGCGAGCTCGTGGCCGCGCTCGGCGAGCCGGACCGGCTGGCCCGAGTCGAGACTCACGCGGTACTGGTACCACGAAAGGTCCCAGGCGATCGTGACGACCATCTCCGCGTTGACGCCGGAGAGCGGCACGATGCTGCCGCGCGGGGCGCCGAGGCTCTTCGCGATGCCGCCGATGGTGCGCCGAAAGGCGCTCGCGTTGAAGAGGTCGGCGGCCTCGACGACGGCGAGCTCGTCGGGCGACAGCCGCCGCAGAATCGGGTCCGAGGCGACGGGCGATTGCGTCGACGGCCGCCGCTGGTCACCGAAGATCGCGGCCAGGTTGAGCCGGCGCCGCTGCCTCGAGACCGGAACGACCGGTGTCGTCGGGCTGCCTTCCTTCAGCCAGCCGTGCTCCGCCGCCGACTCCTGACAGAGCGCGCAGACATCCACGAACTCCTCGCCCTCGGGGGCAAAGCGTGTCGGCCGCTCGCCCGTGAGGAAGGAGCGCCCGCAGATCGCGCAAATACCCGCCACAGCCTGTCCCAGGATGCGCACGGCGGCCGAATATACCGATTTGCGGGGAAGAACGCCCGCCAGCCGTACCGCCGGTCGCTAGACCTTGACCTCCTCGCGCTCTTTCTTCGTCTCGCTGATCACCTTCTGAGCGATGTGCGACGGTACCTCCTCGTAGCGGACGAAGTGCATATGGTAGTCGCCGCGCCCACCCGTCAAGGAGGTGAGCGACTGCGAGTACGTCAAGATCTCGGCCATCGGCACCTCCGCACGAATGGTGGTCATGCCGCCCGCCGGCTCCATCCCCTGCAGGCGTCCTCGTCGCGAGTTGAGGTCGCCGTTGACCGCGCCCACCGCCTCGTCGGGGACCGTGACCTCCACGTCCATGATCGGCTCGAGGAGAACGGGGTTCGCTTTCTCGTAGGCCGACTTGAATGCCATCGAGCCGGCGATCTTGAACGCCATCTCCGATGAGTCGACCGAGTGGTACGAGCCGTCGACGAGCCGAACCCGGACGCCTTGCACCGGTGCGCCCGCAAGCTCGCCGTGGATCATCGCCTCCTGGATCCCCTTGTCGACCGCAGGCCGGAAGTTGTGCGGGATCACGCCGCCGACGATCTGATCGAGGAACTCGTATCCCGTGTGGCCCGCGAGCGGCTCGAGCACGATCTGACAATCGCCGAACTGCCCGCGGCCGCCGGTCTGCTTCTTGTAGCGACCCTGCGCGCGCGACTCCTGCCTGATCGTCTCGAGGTACGGCACGCGCGGCTGGTGCAGGTCGACGTCGACGCCGAAGCGGCGGTGCAGGCGATCGACCGCCACCTCCACGTGCATCTGGCTCATGCCGGAGAGCAGCTGCTCGCCGGTCTGCTGGTCGCGGCGAAGCGACAGCGTCGGGTCCTCCTCGGAAAGCCGGCGAAGCGCCGTCCCCATCTTCTCCTCGTCGCCTTTTGCCTTCGGCGTCACCGCGAAGCTCATGACGGGCTCAGGAAAGCCGATCTCGGGCGGCTGCACGTCCTTCTCGGCGTCGAGGAGGAGGTCGCCGGTCATCGTCTCCTTCAGCTTCGCGACGGCGCCGAGATCGCCGCTTCGGAGCTCCTCGGTCGTCGTGTGCTCCTTTCCTTGCATGACGAGCAGCTGCCCCAGCCGCTCCTTCGCGCGCGCCCGCGCGTTCACCACTTGCGAGTCGCCCTTCACGGAGCCCGAGACGACGCGAAAGAGGTTGATCCTTCCGGCGAACGGGTCGGCAATCGTCTTGAAGACGAAGGCGGCCGTGCCGGTCGCGGCACCGTCCAGCTCGATCGTCGCGCCCTTGCGGGCAGGCGAGGGAACGCCCTCGACGAGCAGGTCGAGCAGCGCCGTCGTCCCGAGGTTCTTGGTCGCGACACCGCAGGCCACGGGAAAGATCTCGCCTCGCGTAACGGCGCCCTTCAGCGCGTGGGCAACCTCGTCCGCGGCGAGCTCCTGGCCGTCGAGGTAGCGCTCCATCAGCCCCTCGTCGGTCTCGACGACGGCGTCGAGCAACTTCTCGCGGTACTCCTGCACTTGCCCCGCGAGCTCGTCGGGAATCGAGCCTGGTGCGCCCTCACGCCCGCCCTCTGGGCTCGTGTAGACGGCAAGGTGCACCAGGTCGACCACGCCGGTCAGCTCGTGCTCGGCACCGATTGGAAGCGCGACAGCGATGCACTTCGGCGAGAGCTGCGCCTGCGCGCCGTCGAGTGCCCGGAAGAAGTCCGCGCGTTCCCGGTCGAGCATGTTGACGAAGATGACCCGCGACAACCCGAGCTCCTCCCCCCGCTTCCAGAGGCGACCCGTTCCAACCTCGACGCCCATCACCCCGCTGACGACCACCAGGGCGCCCTCGACGACGCGAAGAGCTGAGATCGCATCGCCCTGGAAGCCGGGATCGCCCGGTGTATCGAGGAGATTGATCTTCCTGCCCTGCCATTCGACATGGCAGAGGGAGGCGGCAAGCGACATCTGCCGCCGCTGCTCGTCCTCGTCCCAGTCCGAGACGGTCGAGCCCTGCTCCACGGAGCCGAGCCGGTTCACCGCGCCGGCCTGGAACAGCATCGCCTCGATCAGCGAGGTCTTTCCCGTCCCGCGATGACCGACGACGGCGACGTTGCGGAGCTTTTCGGACTCGAATGAGGGCATGCGGAACGTTCCTCCTGGGATGGCTGTGGCTTGATCTTATCCCGCGCTCTAGCGGCGCTTTAGCGACTGGCGCGCGAGGCTGGCGAGCCAGGCGGCCAGGGCGAGCGCGGCAACCGCCACGACCCAGACGCTTGCCTTGGCGGCGGCCGCGGCGACGCCCGCGAACCCGAGCGCGAGCACGGTGAACAACACGCCGAGCGCGTGCCGCTGCGAGGGCGCCCTCACCGCCCCGACGCTACTCGGCTTCGAGTGCAGAATCGCGCTCGCCCTCATCCTCGCCGTAGCCCTTTCCTTCCTGCTCCTCGGTCAGGGGATCGGGCTCGGCAGGCGGCGGGCGCTGCTCCTCCGGGTGCTCGTTCTCCGTCATGCCTGCCTCATGCCCGCCGGGCCGCGAGTACAATCGCGCTGACCCGACCGCCGAGGGGCGTAGCTCAACTGGCAGAGCACCGGTCTCCAAAACCGGGGGTTGGAGGTTCGAGTCCTCTCGCCCCTGTAGTGCTCGGTGAGCCGCGAAGTGGCATCAGCACGTAGTTTGCGGGCTGTCCGTAGCAATCCGCGTCCGTCCGCTGATGTCCGTGGAGATCCGCTGAACGCTCTCCTGGCTGTGGTCGCTTACAATGGGCTCCCCCGCATGCAGGACGCCCGGGAGCACGCAGATCAGCAACCCAGCGCAGCATGACCCGGCTGCAGGCCCGGTCAGCCGGGCGGCCTGGCCGGGGCGGTTGGAGCTTGCCTGGCCGCCTCTCGTAGCTCCCGCGCTCGCCGTCATCGGACTAAGTGCGGTCTTCTCGCACTGGACTTCCGCGTGGGCGTTTCCGAGATTTTTCCTCGCGGCGCTCGTTCTCTGCTACTTCCCGGGCGCGGTTCTCCTCCGCACCCTTGGCCTCACCACCTCCGGCGTCGAACGGCTCGCTCTCTCCCTCGTTCTCGGCATGGGAAGTAGCACGGTGGTCTCGTGGGTGGCCACCGCGCTCTCGACTCGCTGGCTCGTCTGGGTCTGGGTCCTGACGCTCGCCGTGGTGGCCGCGCGACTGTGGCGGAGCCGGCTTGGAGTTCCAGCTCTCACGAGACCGAGAATCGAGCTTGCCCATTTGCTGCTCCTCGGCGTTGTCGGCGCGGGATTGCTCCTGTACGCGGTGCTTCCGTACTACTGGGGCAGCTTCGTCTCGTTGCCGGACGGATCGCTCAGGTTCTCCGACCCTCTCGATTTCGTGCTGCATCTGTCGGTCACGAGCCAGCTGACCGAGGCCGTGCGGCCGGACATTCCTTATCTCTCCGGGATCCAGCTCTCCTACCACTACGGCATGGATGCCACCGGGGCAATGCTCTCACGGGCATCCGGTGTCGGCGTCGTCGACACCACGGTTCGGTTCGACCCAGTCCTCTTCTTCACGACGACCGCCCTCGCCACGTACTCGTTCGGCCGCAGGTGGCTGCAATCGCGCTACGCGGCCGTGCTCGCAGTCGCGCTCGTCCTGTTCGCCGAGGACTTCTCGTTCGTGCCCGGGCTCCTGTCCGGCTCCTCCGAAGCCTGGACTGCGAGGTACTTCCAGGTTCCCACCGTCTTCTCGCTCTTCTTTTCGAACCCGATGCTGCCGGCGCTCGGGTTCCTCATGGCCGGCCTGGTCGGCGCGTTCCACTACGTCGAGACGAGCAGGTGGCAATGGGCTCTTGTCGCCGCCTTCTGCTTCGCGCTCCTCTGGGAGTACAAGGTGTTCACGGCGATTCAGGTTCTGGGCGCTCTCGCCGTCGCGGCGCCAATCGCGTACTGGCGCTGGCGGCGGCTCGATCTCGCCTACCTCCTCGGCGCAACCGCCCTGTGCAGCCTCCCGCTCGTCCTCTTCATCTCGCTCGCAACGAAGGCCGGAGGGGAGGGATGGTTCCACCTCGGGGGCGCCGGCTTCCTGTCGACGCTGCTCGTGCAGATCGGCGTCTTGGATCATGGGACGCAAGCTCTGACAAGAGTGCTCTTGACCGTCGCAGTCGGCGCTCCGATCTTCCTTGCCGGAAGCCTTGGCATGAGGCTGTTCTCCCTCCCGGGGCTCTTGTCTCGCCGGTTCCGGCTCCCCGCCCCAGGCTCGCTGCGCGTGCTCATATTCGTCTTCGCCCTGCTGGGACTCTTTCTCACCCTCGCAGTCAGCGTGCGGCCGCCCGGGGGGGGATACGACAACGGCATCTGGTTCTACGTCGGGAGCAAGTACGTGCTCTGGTTCTTCGCCGTCGAGCTCGTTGTGGTTCTCTGGAATGCGAACAGGAAATGGCTCGGCGGCGGGATCGGCTGCGCGCTGCTGGCGCTCAGCCTTCCCTCGACGGTTCAGCTGGTCGGCGTCCTGCGCGACCTACCGACGAGCGTCTTGCCGCCCGCGCAGGCCCAGATGGTGCGAGCAGTGAAGAAGCCGTGTAGTAACGGCGCGGTCGTGCTCGCTCCGCTCGACTCGCTGACGGCGATCCTCAGCACGACCCGCTGCGAGACTCCCTGGGCGGATTTTAGCTTCCCCAGCAGCTCCGCCTCGCTCGACGTGTATCGACAGCGAGCGGAGGACATCAAGTCGTTCTGGGCCAGCGCCGCCAAGGGACGCTGCCGCGAGGATCTCCTAGCCCTGTACGACGTGGAGCTCCTCGTGGTGCCGGTAAGCGCAAGCCGAAGGAGTCCGTGCGCCGCCGTCACGAAGCGACGGCTGTTCCGAAACGGGGTGTACACGATCGCCCGGATCACTCGGGCCGCCCGGGCCAGTGGCCCGGGATCATCGGGCGACTCAGGCTCGAAAAGGAGGACAGGCAAGCGCGAATAAGTCCGCCGCGCGACTGCGCCATCTGTCGCTTGCGGCGAGGTGCCGGGCCCATGGACCACATGCAGTTCGGAACTCGACGATCAGCGTCTGAGCGGGCTTAGCTTCTCGAGCTCGGCGTCGATGCGGACGAGGTCGTCGTAGTCGCCTTTCAGGTCACTAGTGTTACGAGGGTGCCGCGACTGCGACTCGTCCCGGATCGTGCGGGCGACATGGTGGTCCTTGGCCTCGTCTCCATACCGGCGGCACTCTCGCTGCTCTACGTCCACGCGTTCGGCGTCAATCTCGTGCATCACGACGAGTGGATCGTCGTTCCCCTCCTGCGCGAGCACGCCGAGGGATCGTTGTCGCCCTCCGATTTCTTCGCGCAGCACGATGCGCACCGTCTGTTCTTTCCGCTTCTTGTGCTCGTGTACCTCGGTGAGGCGACCGATCTCAACACGGTTGCCGAGATGTACGGGGTGCTTGCGTGCCTGCTGATCACGCTGTTCGCGCTGCTCGCAGTCGCCCGGAGGACGCTCGGGCGCAGGCACTGGAGCTTCGCCGTCGTCGCTCTCCTGATCTTCAGCCTCCGCCAGAGAGGAGTGATGCTCTGGGGCTTCGGGCTCGTGTCCACCCTCTGCACGGCGTTCGTTGTCCTCGCTCTCACCGTGCTCTCCCTCGGCCGACGGGGCGGCGGTGTCGCGTTCGTAGCTGGGCTCGCCGCCGCAACGGTCGCGTCGTTCTCAGCGTTCCAGGGGTTGTTGGTCTGGCCGGCCGGACTCGCGCAACTGCTCCTCGATCCCGCTCGCCGGGTCGCGCGGGTCGGGATCTGGAGCGCGATGGGGGTCGCCGAAGCCCTTCTGTACTTCGCAGGCTACGAACGACCTTCCGAACTGCGGGGATACTCGTACCTCGACTTCCTGGCAGAGCCTGTGGGCGCGGCCCGTTTCTTCCTCCTGCTGCTCGGGGGGTCGCTGTCCGCCCGTCCTGCGGTCGCGCTCCCGGCCGGTGTGGCTCTCCTCGCGGCGTGGGCGGTCTTCGCGGTCGTCGCCGCGCGGGGCCGGAAGCTCCAAGCGCTCCGCTACTGGATCTCGCTCGCCGTATTCGCGTTCGCGGCTCTCGCCTCCATCCTGGCCGGACGTTGGCGGTACGGATCGTCGTACGCCCTTGAGTCTCGCTACGCAACGGTCTCGCTCCTTGCAGTCGTCGGGCTGCTCGTGGGGCTGACGAAGCTCGCTCTCGAAGGCTCGCGCGCCGCGCGGGTGGCGGCGCTCGGCGTAACCGCCCTGGCGCTCGTCAGCGTCACTCGCGCGTACCAGGTCGGCCTCACGGACGGGCCGCGCTCCGAGGCGCGTTTCGTCAAGCTAGCCCACATCCTGCGCACGTATCGAACACAGCCCGACGGCCAGCTCTCGCGGCTCTACAGCCCCACCCCCAAAACCGTGCGAAGGCTCGCGCCGGTGTTGGAGCAGCAGCACTTGAACGTCTTCGCGCACAGCCCCGCGAAGAAGGCACGCGCCACCGCAAGGTAGCCCTCATTTGCGCAGGCGCGCGCCAGCCCAATGCCGCATGATGGTAAGCGCCGGGCAAGATGCCCTCGGTTCATGACGAAACGCAGATTCCCGCGTCGAAGCGAGACGGCGCTTGGTCAGACGCGCGCACGGTGGGCTGCCCGCTGGGGACACTGGCTGATCACCGCGGGGGTGCTGGCTGCGGCCGCCGTCGTCGCCGCCGCGGCGCTCGTGGCACGGTCGGATCACTCTCCTAGGCCACGCGAGGCAGGCCGTCACCGCATATCCAACAATTTCGACGAGCAGAGAGCCTTCCGCTTCCTCCGCTGGCAAATCCACCTCGGGCCCCGCCCGGCCGGCTCCTCGGCCGCCAGGCGACTCGCGGCGAAGCTGCAGGCGACTGTCCCTGCGGGTCGCTACCAGCCGGTACCGGGCGGACTTCGCAACGTGATCGGCATGCTTCCGGGGCGCGATCCCAGGCGCGTGGTGATCGTGGGCGCGCACTACGACACGAAGAACCTGCCTGGGTTCGTGGGCGCGAACGACGGCGCCTCGGGAACGGCCGTCGTGCTCCAGCTCGCGCGAACTTTTCGGCCGCGTGCACTCCGCCCGACGCTCGTCTTCGCCTTCTTCGACGGAGAGGAGAGTCCGTTCGGCACACCCGACGACCAGTTCGCCCGTCAGGGGCTTCGCGGCAGCAGGGTGGCAAGCCACTCGCTCCGCCACGCGGACGCAATGGTGCTGGTGGACCTCGTCGGCGACAGGGACCTTTCCCTTCCGCGCGAGGCCGGCTCGAGCCGCCGGCTCTGGGCTGGCCTCCGCAGCGCGGCGCAGCGGGCGGGAGCGGGGCGCTTCTTCCCGGCGGCGTCCCAGCAGGAGATCCTCGACGACCACCTGCCCTTCAGGCGCGCCGGTGTTCCGGCGATCGATCTGATCGACCTCGACTTCGCCTGCTTCCACCGGGTCTGCGACGATCTGAGCTCCGTCTCGCCCCACAGCCTCGACGTCGTCGGCGAGACGCTGGTCGAGTTCCTCCGCGCGCTGTAGAAGCGCCGCCCCGTAGAAGCGCCGCCCTGGCGGGAGCAGCGGGCAAGCCTCCACGTCCACCGCAGCGCTTATGCGGCCTCGAGCGCCTCGATCAGCTCCTGCTTCGACATCTTCGAGCGGCCCGTGATCTTGGCCCGCTTCGCCCGCTCGTCGAGCTCGCTCCGCGTGAGCCCGTCGAGCCCGGCGACGCCGTCGCCGTTTCCATCTCGGCCGACTCGTGCCGGCTTACCCCCCCGCTGCGAGGCCTCGAGGCTGGCGCGCAGCGCGGCCATGATGTCGGGGGGGCCTTCCTGCTCGACGGCCTTCGGCCGGTACACCTGCTTACCCTTCCGCTTCGCCTCGATGATCGCACACAGCGCGTCACGGTAGGTGTCCTCGTACTTCTCCGCTCGAAGTCTCCCGCGAAGCTCGCGATCAGCTGATCCGCCATCTCGAGCTCACGCTTGTCGACCTTGGCCGCCTGAGCTGAAATCTCGTCGACCGGGCGGATCTCGTCGGCGAAGTACAGCTGTTCGAGCGTAATCACTCCCTCCCGAATGCGCAGGCAGCCGAGGTGCTGCTGGTCGCGCATGACGAACTTCGCGATCGCGGCCAGCCCGGAGCGCTCCATCGCGCGCACGAGCAGCGTGTACACCCGCTCCGCGCCCTGCGACGGCCCGAGGTAGTACGTCTTCGCGAAGTAGATTCTCGCGGTCGGGAACGGGCTCCATCTCCTGCTTGCAGATCTTCTGGTAACCGATCGCGCTGTCGTCCTTCTCGTGGATCAGCCGGAAGTGGAGCTTGTGCTCCTCGATCGCGCTGTACATGCGAACGTGCACGTTGACGAGCCCGAATGAGATCGAGCCGAACCAGATCGCACGTGGCACCGGGACCCCTTGCTACGCAGAATCGGGATACGGGTCGCTCGCGGCGTCACCTCCCGTGACCGTTTCCCACTGACCGTTGCCGCAGGACGGGCAAGGCGGAAGGTGCTTCGTCGAGCCCACCTTGAGCTCGTCACCACAGCTGGTGCAGAGGTAGGTTCCGGCAGAGACGTCGCTTCCGGCTGGAACGGGGTCGGCCATTCTTGCGTCCTCCTTCGACTAGAAACCCGGACGACTCCTCTCTCTCTCCGGGAAGCAGGCGGCTGAAACGCCCGCCACGCTCACCGAAAGAACGACCGAGGGCGGCACATGGCCGCCCTCGTCGACACGGGTTTCGGGGGGGTCAGCGCGAGACGACTGCCGTGCCGGCCCAGTTCTTCGTTGCGTCGAGGTCGATCGACTGGAGCAGGTAGCGCACGGCCGCCTTACCCTTTGGAGCATGCCGGTCGAGGAACGAGTAGCGGTGGCCGGAGGCCGACTGGCCGCCGACGCTCTTGCTGGCGATGAACCTGGCGTTCACGCGGACACGCTTGCCGTGTACCTCGCGGAACACCTTGAATCCGGCGGTATCGATCTCCGACGCGGTGCGCCAGCGGAGAAGGACGCCGTGCTTGCTCGCCTTCGCCGAGAACGAGCGCATCCGTACAGCAGTCGCGGCAGGCGCCGAGTCGTTGAGGCTGCCGAAGGTCTGCGCCCAGTACATCACGCCGCCTGCGGACATCGCGGCGCCGTTTCCCATCACGACGAATTGCGGGGTGAGGATGGCCGCGCGATGTGGCGCAGAAGCCATCCATGCCGCGACGACGGCCTGGGGCGAGGGCTGGCCATAGGCGATGTTCTCGCTGGCTTGCACGCCCACCCAGTTGGTGGAAGGTGCCGCGGCCGGGTAGCCGCAAACGCGATCGCGATCGAACGGGTTACGAGCTAGCAGTCCGATCGTCCCGAATCCGTAGGGCGCGGGGTCGGGATGATCCATGTAGGAGAACGACGCCATGTCGCTTGCCTTCCACTCGGCGGAGGCCGTGAGCGTCGCGGAGGCCACGAGCGGAGGCAGCCCGCCATTCGCCGCACGCTGCTGATTGGTCAGGGTCAGGACCTGAGCTTCGAGGCTCGCCTGTGGCTGCGCGGCTGGCACGCCCCAACTCGAGCCGATCATGCAGTCGCCGAGAGTCGCCGCCAAGGAGGCGGCGGGCCAGAGCACGGCCGCGGCGAGCGTCGCGCCAACGGCCGCGGAAAGCTTGAGCACATGAGACCGGGTCCGACGCCGCCGACCGGAAGTGCGGCGGCGCGGACGGTCCATGACCGTCTGTTCCATGAATGTCTCCTCGATTGTCGGTCCTGGTTGAACGGCCGCAGGGTGCGGCTCGTTGATATCGCCTTCTCGTTGTAGCCCAAGGAGCGCGGATGTCAACCTCTGCGGGCCGATTCGGGCGGTTATCGGACGCCGGAAGGCTTTCTTGCGGCCGGTGCCGACGGCCGGTGCCGACGGCCGGTGCGTTTACTCCTCAGCCGCTAGCTGTCCCGCCTACAGAGGTTGTGAACGCGGCTGATCGGGGGCCGGTCTCCGAGCGAGCTGTGCGGTCTCGTGGCGTTGTAGTGCTCGAGCCAGTGTGGCAGCGCCTGGTTGCGTTGTCCATGCGAGCGATAGCTGAGGCCGTAGGCCCACTCGCGCGCCATCGTCTGGTGGAAGCGCTCCACCTTGCCGTTCGTGCGGGGACGGTAGGGCTCGCTGGTCAGATGGCGGATGCCGTGCTCGGCGAGCAGCTCGCGCAGCGTGCGGTTCTTGACGTAGCTGAAGCCGTTGTCGGTCATCAGCCGCTTGGCGATGATCCCGTGGGCAGCGAAGAAGGCGAGCCCGCGATCGACGAAGCCGGTCACGGTCGCCGCCTTCTCGTCGGCGTGCAGCTCGACGTAGGCGAGCCGCGAATGGTCGTCGACGATCGCGTGTGCGTAGTCGTAGCCGACCCGCGTCTTCGGATTCATCCAGTTGCGGGAGCGCTGCGAGCGGTCGCCGGTCACCCTGTGGCCGGGCCGCCGGAAGCGCGCATAGCGACTGGTGTCCATCTGCAGCAGATCGCCGGGGCAGGGCCACTCGTACCTGTTGGCCGGCTCCTTGACGGTCCGCGGCGGCCGCGAGATCCCGGCCCGCTTCAGCACCTTCCAGACGGTCGAGTGCGCGAAGCCGGTCGCGCCGGCGACCAACCTCGGCCCCCAGCCGGTCTCTCGGCGACAGGCGCAGATCGCCTCCTCGAGCTGCGAGGCGAGCTGACGCGGCGAGCGCTGCGGACGGCTGGAGCGATCGAACAGACACGACAGCGTCCGCCGCGCCTCCTCGCCGGCCTCCAGCCAGCGATGCCACCAGCGGTGAGCCGTCGCCGGCGACACGCTGAAGGCGGCCGCGGCCGCCTTCAGCGACATCCCTCCGGCGATCGCGCACACCAGCGCGTAGCGACCAGCCAGTCCGAGCTTGGCGTTACGGTGAAGCGTCATCCGCGCCCTCCTTCGAGCGTAGGTCCGGGAAGACCCACAGCCTCGAAGGAGGGCCGGACGACTACTTCAGCCGTTCACAACCTCTGTAGGCGGGACAGCTAGGCGAGGTCAGGGAAACCTGAGTCTGGGTGCCGCGGACCGTCGCCGAGTGATTCGGGAGGGCCAGGGCACAATCCCCCAGCGGCTGCGGCCCCGCCTTGTGGGAACGGCCCCGACCCACCCGATTGACCAGTCAATCGATTGTTGCCGGCACCTACTGGGCCTAAACCCTGCGGAAGTTCCGTTTCACGCGACGGCCGAGCCGTCCTCCAGCTCCCGGTCGGGCACGACGAGCACGAGCCCAGCGGCGTGCGAATGGGCGGTCACAACGAGCGCCTCTTCGCCCTCGGGCGCACAGAGAACCTGACGGCCGACCAGCTCATCCGGATCCCACGAGCCGGCCGGAAGCGTGGCCTGCCGCCGGTCACGCCGTCCGAGCTCGAGAGTGAGGCGGTACGACGGTGCCCGGGCGCCCGGGTGATTCTCGACAGCGACGATGCGGGCCATGACGAGACCCAGCCGTTGCAACTCCTCGGCGGCGCTCATCTGCGCCGGGTCAGCTGCCGAATCGCCCCGCCACGGCGGGCCAGTTGAGAGTGTTCCACCACGCCTGGACGTAGTCGGGACGCCGGTTCTGGTAGTTGAGGTAGTAGGAGTGCTCCCAGACGTCCAGGCCGAGGAGCGGAGTCTTTCCGTCCATCAGCGGCGAATCCTGGTTCGGCGTGGAGACGACGTCGAGGGACGAGCCGTCGCGCACGAGCCACGCCCAGCCGCTCCCGAAGTGGTTGACCGCCGCCGCGGAGAACTTCTCCTTGAAGGCTTCGAACCCGCCAAAGCTCTCGTCGATTGCCGCGGCGAGCGCGCCATCCGGCTGCCCACCGGCATTCGGGCCCATGATCTCCCAGAAGAGCGTGTGGTTCGCGTGCCCGCCGCCGTTGTTCCGCACCGCCGTGCGCTTGTCGGCAGGCAGGCTATCCAGGTTCTTCAGGACCTCCTCGACCGGCCGGTCCGCCCACTCGGTTCCCTCGAGCGCAGCGTTCGCCTTGTCGACGTACGTCTGATGGTGCTTGTCGTGATGGAGCCGCATCGTCTTCTCGTCGATGTGCGGCTCGAGGGCGTCGTAATCGTATGGAAGAGGTGGGACCTCGTAGGCCATCGGGCGCTCCTTTTCTCGGGTCGCGGGGGCCCTGTGGCGGCCGCGCGCAGCGCTGAGGCTATACGAGTCGGTCGGTGGCCGGGTCTAACGCGAGCGCGAGCCGGGCGCCGGATCCGAGACGCGGTACGAGCGGAACACTCCCCTGCTAAGGCGACCGAGCGCGTCCCGAACGTGCAACACGACTCTGTGGACGCCCGAACCGAAGAACGCATCCTCGACCGGCCACTCGAGCGCGTAGTCGTGGCAGCCTGCCTCGCTGGGCACGAGCAATCGCGTGAAGAACTTCTCGACCACGGTGCGGTGGTGGTCCACGCGTCGCTCCCACACGACCGCGCGCAGCGAGCCGGGCCCGGCGCCGCAGACGGACAAGAGCACCTGCATCGCGCGACCCCCGTGGACGGCCTTGTGGCGCTCAACCACGCGGAACGTGCTTGCCGCAATCGCGGGTGCTGCCAGCGCCTGGACGGCGGGCGGCGGCTGCGTCGGGGGCGCGGGCGCTGAGGGAGGAGGCGAGGCGGGAGGCGGAGGAGGCGAGGCGGGAGGCGGAGTAACGGACGGGGGAGGCGGAGCAGGAGCCGGCGCGGCGCTGGCTGCAACCGGAGCGGTCGATGCCGAAATCGCGGTCGCCGAGGCAAATGAGTTCGAGGCCGTAACGGCGACGCGCAGCCTCGAGCCGACATCAGCCGACGTCGGCGTATACGAGGCCGTCGTCACACCGCGGATGTCTGAGCAGGAGGAGGCGTCGTCGCAAAGAAGCCACTCGTAGGAGTAACTCGTGGCGCCAACCCAGGATCCGCTGCTCGCCACGAGCGGTTGCCCTTCCACCGCCTCACCGGCGATCGAAGGCGCGACGGCGTTGAACGGCGAGGAGGCGCCCGGCGGCGCGGGCGGCGCCACGGGCGGTGGAGGAGGCGGCGGCGGCGGAGGCGCCACGGGCGGAGGAGGAGGTGGCGCCACGGGCGGAGGAGGCGTAGGCGGAGGCGGCGGCGGTGGAGGAGGCGGTGGAGTCCCGGAGTCGTCCGTGGCGCCGAAGTCCTGTGTCCAGTACATCGAGCCGTTCGACCCTTGCGCGGCGGCAACTCCGGTTACGCGCCAGCTGGAGTTCTCGATGTTTGCCTTGTGTCCGGCCGAGTTGAGCCAGGCGTCGAACACGGCCTGCGGCGTCGAGTAGCCGAAAGCGATGTTCTCTCCGGCGCTGCCCGAGTACCCGCAGGCGGTGATGCGGTCCAGAAAGGTGCGAGCGGTCGGCGGGGCCGGGTCGTCGTGCGTCAGGTAGAGGAGCCATGCCATGTGGCGTGTCTTCCAGGTGGCCGACGCGCTCAGGGTTGGCGTCTCCCTGAGCGTGCTCAGGCCCTTCGAGGCGCGGTACGAGTTGACCAGCTGCAGGACCTGCGAGGCGAGATCCAAGCGCGTCGCCGGCCAGTCGCCCCCGGGCGAGCAGTCGCCGACGAGCAGCGCGCCGGCCCGCGTAGCAACATGCGAGACGCCCATAGAGGCGGACCTCGCCGTCGCCGCAGGTAGCACTGCGAGCGCCGCGAGACAGACGAGGATCCGGATCAACCCCTTCACGAAGCGGCGATTCTCACCGATTCCGGCGGAGAATGCCACCGGGAACCGACCAGCGATCCGAGGGACGGTTAATCTCCCCAGCCGTGGCGCTGCTGGCCTCACAGGTCGAGCGCGGTTCGGAGCGCTTCGTGCACCGGCGCGAGCGGATGGCCGCACTCGTCGGCGAGCTGCGGGAGCGCTCGGCAGCGGCCGCCCGCGGCGGTGGCGAGCGGGCAGTCGAGCGCCATCGCTCGCGCGGCAAGCTACTGGCGCGCGAGCGCGTCGACCGCCTCGTCGATCCGGCTAGCGCCTTCCTCGAGCTGAACGCGCTCGCCGCCTGGGACCTGTACGACCGCCAGGCGCCCTCGGCAGGCATCGTGACCGGGATCGGGGTCGTCGAGGGACAGGAGTGCGTGGTCGTGGCGAACGACGCGACGGTGAAGGGCGGCACGTACTTCCCTCTGACCGTGAAGAAACATCTGCGGGCGCAGGAGATCGCCGAGCAGAACCGTCTCCCGTGCATCTACCTCGTCGACTCGGGCGGTGCGTATCTGCCGCTGCAGGACGAGGTCTTCCCCGACCGCGACCACTTCGGCCGCATCTTCTTCAACCAGGCACGGCTGTCGGCCAAGGGAATTGCGCAGATCGCGGCCGTGATGGGCTCGTGCACCGCGGGCGGCGCGTACGTCCCGGCGATGAGCGACGAGACGATCATCGTCAAGGGCACCGGGACGATCTTCATCGGCGGGCCGCCGCTCGTGAAGGCCGCGACAGGTCAGGAGGTGAGCGCCGAGGAGCTCGGCGGCGCCGACGTCCACACGCGTCTCTCTGGGGTCGCCGATCACTACGCGACGAGTGACGAGCACGCCCTGGCGACGTGCCGGTCGATCGTCCGCAACCTGCACCTCCGCAAGAGCGCCCCGTGGGACATCGCCGAGCCCGAGCTTCCCGTCGCCGACCCGGAGGACCTGTACGGACTCATCCCCGAGGACTACCGGCAGGCGGTGGACGTCCGCGAGTTGATCGCGCGGATCGTAGACGGCAGCCGCTTCCACGAGTTCAAGGCGCTCTACGGCGAGACCCTCGTCTGCGGCTTCGCCCGCATCGAGGGCTATCCGGTCGGGATCCTGGCGAACAACGGGATACTTTTTGCGGAGTCCTCGCAGAAGGGAGCACATTTCGTACAGCTCGCATGCAAGCGACGGATCCCGCTCGTCTTCCTGCAGAACGTCACGGGGTTCATGGTCGGCAAGGAGTACGAGGCCGGGGGAATTGCCCGCGACGGCGCGAAGCTCGTCACGGCAGTCGCCTGCGCCGAGGTGCCGAAGTTCACGGTCGTGGTCGGGGGCTCGTTCGGCGCGGGCAACTACGCCATGTGCGGGCGCGCGTACAACCCACGCCAGCTCTGGATGTGGCCGAACGCACGGATCTCTGTGATGGGCGGCGAGCAGGCCGCGACGGTTCTCACCATGGTCGGCGACGCCGATCCCGACGAGATCCGCGCCAAGTACGAGGCCGAGGGGAACCCGTACCACTCGACCGCCCGGCTCTGGGACGACGGCATCATCGACCCCCTCGACACGAGACGTGTCCTCGCCCTCGGCATCTCGGCGGCTCTCAACGCGCCGATTCCGAAGACCGAGTTCGGCGTCTTCCGAATGTGAGCGAGTGACGGCTCGAAGAACCACAGTCGCCCTGGGGATGCTGGCCGGCGGAGTCTTCCTGGGCCGGGTGCTGAAGGGCGAGCGGATGCGCTTCTTCCGCCTCGTCGGCTCCTCGATCGCCAATCCCAGCGCGTCCTGGTGGATCACCGATTTCCTCAACGCGGCCTACTACCGGCGCTCGGAAGCCTCGAGGGAGGTCGATGACCTGCGGCTGGCGTTCGCGATCATCACCACCCGCTGGCACCGGGCGGAAGACCGGCGGCTGCACGCGGCCGACGTGCTTGGCTTCCACCGCGCCTTCGGCCGAGCGCGTCTGCGCAGCCGCGCGGGTTCGCCGAGGGCGACCCTGTCACGGGCTGAGCTCCTCGAGGGCGGCGCGCGCCTGTTCGGCGACTGGTTCCCTGAGGCCTACCTCGACGACGCGCGCCGCGGCTGGGGCATCGTCTTTCCTGCGGCCGACGAAAAGCGCGGCTACAGCCCCGAGCGGCGCCTGAAGCTGGCGCGACTGGGAGCCCTCACACCGCGTACCGCTCCCGGTTCAGAGCAGACCTGGCAAACGTACGAGCCCGTCGAGGTGTCCTCGGCCGAGAGAGTGGCCGACGCTCTGTCGAAAACCGAGACCTGGCCCGACTACGCCAGCGAGATCGGGCGCTTCACACCGCTTCGCGCCTCAACCCTCGCCGGCCAGACGTTCGAGATCGAGGTCGCCGCCGGAACGGCTGCGGGACGCCCGGTGTTCCAACGCGGGTATGTGACGGTGACCCGCCTCGTCACATCGGACGACCGGGAGGCGCTCCGTGACTACTTCGACGCACTCGAAGACAGGATGGCACGGTTCGGGCGCGACCAGCCCCGGTTGGTGCCTGCAGGAGGCGAACCCATTCTCGCCTTCGATCTGACCACCCACGAAGGCCACTTCCTGGGCCGGGCCACCAACCGGTTGCTGCTCTACAGCCACGAAGGAAGGTCGTACCTGCGCGCGGCCGGGTCGTGGGATCCAATGCCCTGGCATCTGGAACAGGCGTTCAAGCGCGCGGGCAGCGACGCCCAGCACGCCTTCTGGGGAGGGGGAAGCATCGAACGGCAAAGCATGCTCCACCAGATCGCACTTCGGACCTCGTGAGGCCCTACGACGCGCTGGTGATCGGTTCCGGGCCCAACGGCCTGGCCGCAGCGATCACCCTGGCGCGGGCCGATCAACGCGTGCTGGTCCTGGAGGCCGCCGGTCACCTCGGTGGCGCCGTCGCGACCGAAGAGCTCACGCTGCCCGGATTTCGCCACGACACCTTCTCGTCGGTCTTCCCCGCGGGCGCGGCCTCGCCGGTGTTCTCGCGCATGCCGCTCGAGCGCCACGGGCTGCGGTGGATTCACCCCGGAGCTTGCTACGCACACCCCCTGCCGGACGGCAGCGCAGTGGCGCTCTACCGCGACCTCGACCGCACCGGTGAGAGCCTCGAGCAGAACCACAGGGGCGACGGGGAGCGCTGGCGGGCGTTCGCCTCGCCGTTCGTCGACCACTTCGACGCACTGCGCTCGACGATGCTCTCCGGCTTTCCACCACTCGCCGGCCCACTGCGACTGCTCGCCGGCATCGGGCCCCGGGCGATGACGGAGTTCCTGCGAGTCATGCTGATGCCGGCCCGTGCATTGGGCGAGCAGCTCTTCCGGGGCGAGGGTTCCCGCGCCTGGCTGTACGGCTCCGCCTTCCATGGTGACGTCCCCCCGGTCGCCAGCGGCAGCGCGATCGCCGCCGCCTACCTGAACCTGCTGGGCCACGGGGTGGGCTGGCCGAGTCCCGAGGGCGGGGCCGGCCGGCTGGCCGGTGCCCTGGTCTCGTACCTGCGCGAGCTCGGCGGGACTCTGCGTACGGAAGCCGCCGTCAGCCGGATCGCCGTCGAGCGGGGCCGTGTCGTCGGCGTGGAGCTCGACGACCGTGAGCGGGTTGGCGCGCCGCTCGTCGTCGCGAATGTCATGCCCCACGCGCTCGCCGACCTCGTCGGCGGTGGCGTATTTCCGGGTCGCTACGCGGCGGCGCTGCGCCGCTACCGCTATGGACCGGCCACGTTGAAGGTCGACTGGGCCCTCGACGGCCCGATCCCCTGGACCGCGCCGGAGGCGCGCGAGGCGGGCACGGTGCACGTCGGCGGCGCCGCGCACGAGGTGCTCGCGACCACTTCGGTCGCCACGGGCCTACCCGAGCGGCCGTTTCTCCTGCTCGGCCAGCAGACTGTCGCCGATCCTTCGCGCGCCCCCGCCTCCAAGCACACTGCCTGGGCCTACACCCATGGCCCACAGAACATCGACTGGATCGCTCAGCTTGACCGCCACGTCCAGCGCGTCGAAGCTCAGATCGAGCGCTTCGCCCCCGGCTTCGGGGACCGCATCCTTGCGCGCCACGTGCTCGGCCCGGCAGACCTCGAACGGCGCAATCGCAACCTGATCGGAGGCGATGTCGGCGGCGGGAGCTACGCGCTCGACCAGGTGATCTTCCGCCCGGTTCCTTCCTTCAGCCCGTACCGGACACCGGTGCGCGGTCTCTATCTGGCAAGCTCGGCTACCTTCCCCGGCGGCGCCGTGCACGGCGTGCCCGGCTATGCAGCCGCGCGTATCGCCCTGGCCGAGTCGCGGCTCCGCGGCGCGGCACGGCGCGCGCTTCCACGAAACCAGCACCGACGCTGAGATAACCCCGGAGTGTGAAAGGAGGCACCATGGCTGGCTACGACGTCGTCGATGTGGAGACTCTCGAGGCCGAGGGCCCCGGAGGGATGGTCAGGAAAACCCGGCGCGCTCTCGGAGCGAAGGCGTTCGGCTTCAACTACTTCGTCTTCCCTCCGAATCAGGAGGGCCACGAGCATGACCACGGGAAGGATGACCAGGAAGAGGTGTACGTGATCGTGAAGGGCTCGGGCTTGTTGCGCGTCGACGGCGAGGAGGTCGAGCTGAAGCCGGGTCGCCTCGTCCGCGTCGATCCCCAGGCAAGCCGGGTGCCGGCCTCCGGAGCCGAGGGCTTGGAGTTCCTCACGATCGGCGCGCCGATCGGGCGGGCGTACGAGCCGCCTTCGTGGGGCTAGACGATCGGTGGGCGGTCTCGAGGTCGAGCGAGACGGAACGATCCTTCGGGTCACGTTGGCGCAGCCCGAGCGGCGGAACGCATTCGACGCGGAGCTGATCGGTGAGCTGACCGCGGCGTTCACCGCGATCGGCGATGCCCGCGCCGTGGTGCTCTCTGGCAAGGGGTCCAGCTTCTGCGCTGGCGCGGACGTCGACTGGCAGCGCTCGTCGGTCGACCTGTCGTACGAAGAGAACGTGCAAGACGCAATGCGGCTGTACGAGATGTGCGAGGCGATCGACGGCTGCCCGGCGCCCGTCGTCGCGCGCGTCCAAGGCTACGCGCTCGGCGGCGGCAGCGGCCTCGTCGCGTGCGCCGACGTCTCCGTCGCCTCGCCCGACGCGGTCTTCGGCTTCTCCGAGGTTCGCCTCGGCATCATTCCCGCGGTCATCTCGCCCTTCGTGCTCCCGAGAATCGGCACGGCGGCCGCAAGACGCTACTTCCTGACGGGCGAGCGCTTCGATGCCGAGACGGCACGTCGAATCGGGCTCGTCCACGAGGTGAGCGAGCACGCCGACCAGACCGTCGACGAGATCGTCGCTGCGCTGCTCGCGGGCGGGCCGGAGGCCGTCAGAGCCGCGAAGCTGCTGGTCCGGACGCGCCCCGGCGGGATCGAGACCGCGCGGATCGCCGCGGCTCGCCGCACGAGCGCCGAGGGCCAGGAGGGCCTTCGCGCCTTCCTCGAGCGGCGGCAGCCCGGCTGGCCCGGCGACGGCTGATCCGCCGCCCGCCACAGATACGCTCGTGCGGTCATGAGGAGGCGCACGCGCGGGGGCCCGAAGCTCCTCATCATCGTCGGAGCCGTCGTCTTCCTCGACACGACCTTCTTCACGGCGCTGACACCGCTGCTGCCGCACTACGCCCGGGAGCTCGGTCTCTCGAAGACGGGCGCAGGTATCTTGCAGGCCGCCTATCCCGCGGGGACCTTCGCGGCGGCGATTCCAAGCGGCATGGTGGCGGCCCGCGCCGGCGTGAAGGCAACGGTGTTGGCGGGTTTGCTCGGCATGGCCGTGACGAGTGTCGTCTTCAGCCTCGCGGGAAGCGCCTGGCTGCTCGACGGCGCCCGATTCGCCCAGGGCGTCTGCAGCTCGTGTGCGTGGACGGGTGCCCTTGCCTGGCTGGTCGCGGGCACGCCGAAGGAGCGGCGCGGCCGTGCCCTCGGCTCGGCGATGGGAGCTGCAATCGGCGGCGCGCTGCTAGGCCCGGCTCTCGGCGCGACCGCGTCGATCCTCGGGACAGTCGCCACCTTCGCGAGCGTCGGGTTGCTGGCCATCGCGCTTGCGGCCGCGGCGGCGCGGATGCCGGCGGCCGGTCGAGGTGAGACTCAACCCTTGCGCGAGCTCTTCGCCGCGCTCACCGACCGCCGGATCGTGCTCGCCATCTGGCTGGTGTCGCTTCCGGGGCTCCTGTTCGGCGTGCTTTCGGTCCTCGGACCGCTGCGCCTCTCGCACCTCGGGATCGGGACCCCCGCAATCGGTGCGATCTTCCTGCTGTCGGCTGCTCTCGAGGCCATGCTGAGTCCATTGGTGGGGCGTGTCATCGACCGGACCGGGGCGCTCCGACCTGTCCGCATGGGCCTCGTCGCGGCCGCCGTGCTCACGGCCCTGTTGCCCTGGCCCAACGCGAGCTGGTCGCTCGCCGTGGTCATCGCGGCGAGCGGCCTCGCCTTCGGCTCCTTCTGGGTACCCGGCTTCGCGCTCCTGACCGCGGGATCGGACGCTCGCGGCCTCGATTACGCGTATGGCTTCGCCCTGATGAATCTCGCCTGGGCCCCGGGGCAGGGCGCCGGCGCGGCCCTCGGCGGCGTCGTGGCCGACGCGACGAGCGATGCGGTTCCCTATCTCACCCTGACCGGCATCTGCTTGCTGACGCTCCTGGCTGTTCGGGGCTCGAGTACCACGCCGGTTGCTCTCGCGGAAGGGGCAGGATGACTCCGATCCGGAAGCTGCTCGTCGCGAACCGGGGCGAGATCGCTCTCCGCGTGTTCCGCACCTGCCGCGAGCTCGGCATCGCCACTGTCGCGGTGGTTGCGCCGAACGACCGCGGTTCCCTGCACGCACGCTCCGCGGACGAGACCGTGGAAATCCTGAGCTACTTCTTCTCCGAGGAGCACATCCGAGCCGCCAAGCAGACGGGCGCGGACGCGCTGCACCCCGGCTACGGGTTCTTGGCGGAGAACCCCGACTTCGCCGAGGCTGTCGACGCGGCCGGCTTAGTCTTCGTCGGGCCCACGCCGGAGGCTCTTCGAGCCGGAGGGGACAAGCTGGAGGCGAAGCGAATCGCCGCCGAGGCGGGCGTGCCAGTCGTGCCCACCGGGAAGGCGCACGAGATCGGCTTTCCGCTAATCGTGAAGGCAGCCGCGGGCGGCGGAGGGCGCGGCATGCGGCTCGTCCGGGGCTCGTCCGGGCTCGACGAGGCGCTGGCCGCGGCGAAGCGCGAGGCGAACACCGCGTTCGGCGACGGGACCGTCTTTTGCGAGCGCTACGTCGAGCGGCCGCGCCACGTCGAGATCCAGCTCCTTGCCGACGCGCACGGTCACGTCGTCGCGCTCGGCGAGCGCGAGTGCTCGGTTCAGCGCCGTCACCAGAAGGTGCTGGAAGAGTCTCCCTCCCCCACTCTGCAGCCCGCACTGCGCTCGAGGATGAGCGCGGCCGCAGTGGCGTTCGCCAGGGCCGTCTCCTACCGGAGTGCTGGAACGGTGGAGTTCTTGCTTGCGGGAAGCGACTTCTACTTCCTCGAGCTGAACGGCCGCATTCAGGTCGAGCATCCGGTCACAGAGCTCGTCACGGGCATCGACCTCGTGCGCGCGCAGATCGCGATCGCCACCGGCGAGCCACTGGCCCTGCCGGAATCCGAGCCGGTCACTCTCACGGGCCACGCCGTCGAGGTGCGCCTGTACGCCGAGGATCCGCGCACGTTCCTGCCGCAGACCGGGACGATCGAGCGGCTGCAGCTGCCGATGGGGGTCCGGGTCGACGCCGGCGTCGACGCCGGCGACGCCGTCGGGCTCGGCTACGACCCGATGCTGGCCAAGCTGATCTCGCACGCGCCGACCCGAGCCGAGGCGCTCGACCGCCTCGCGGCCGCGCTGGACGAGACCGCGGTCGCCGGCATCGTTACGAACCTCCCGTTCCTCCGCTGGCTCGTGCGCCATCCGGCTCTCCGCGCCGGCGAGACGACGACCGCCTTTCTCGACGAGTATCCGCCCTTGTCCTCGCCGCCGGAGCGGGTAGCCGACCGCCCTTGGCAAGGCACCTGGCGGCTCAACTTGCCCGTGCCCGAGCCGCTGCCGGCACCCGACCTCGAACGGGAGCACGCCAGCGGGGCGGCGTGCGAGAGCGGCGCCATCTCGGCGCCGATGCCCGGGACCGTGATCAGCGTGTCTGTGCGGAAGGGCGACCGCGTCGAGCGGCGACAGCTCCTGGTCGTGCTGGAGGCGATGAAGATGGAGACCCCGCTCGTCTCGCCGTACGACGGTTTCGTCCAAGCGGTACACGTGGACGAAGGTGACCGGGTTGCCGGCGGCCAGGTGCTGATCGAGCTGGAGGAGTAGCCAGAACCATGGGTGGGTCTCGCCGAGCAGCCGCTCGAACCGAAGGCGGGCTCTGCCCGCCGAGAGGCCGACTGCGGGCCGGGATCGCCGCAGCGGGGAAGGAGGGGCGCCGCTGGGAAACCCGGTTTTCCCAGCGCCGTGACTCGAAGGGCCAGGTCCCGGGGACTGTCCCCCGGACCGGACCCTGAGGGCAGCGTGTGGACAAGCTTTGACGAAGTTGTTGCGAGGCGCCGAAGAAGGCGGGCTCTGCCCGCCGCGAGGCCCACTGCGGCCGGGATCGCCCTAGCGGCGAAGGTGGGACACACGGGGAAACCACGGGTTCACCCGCGAGAGACCCATGGGGTTCACCCGTGCTCGAGCAGCCGCTCGAACCGGCTCGGATCGTCGAAGGGCCCGATCACGGACATCTGCAGGCCCCTGCGCCCGATCGTGTCCTGGGCGACCCGCTGCACGTCCTCTCCGGTCACCGCATCGAGGCCGGCGAGAATGTCCGACGGTTCGGCTACATGCCCTTCGAGGACCTCCCGCCGGAGACCGAAGTTGATCATGGCCTGAGGGGTCTCGAGCTGCAGCACCGAGCGCCCCTTGGTGAAATTGCGAGCGGTGTCGAGCTCCTCGGGCGAAACGGGTTCGTCCGCGAGGCGTTTGAACTCATGCGCAACTGTCGCGACGGCGTCGTCGATGCGACGGATGTCCACGCCCGCCTGAGCCCAGAGGGAGCCGCCGTCTGTGTGGCCGTGACTGAGTGCCGAGAGCGAGTACGCGAGCCCGCGCCGCTCCCGTACCTCCTGGAAGAGCCGCGACGACATGCCCCCTCCGAGGAGAGTGGCCATCGTCTGCAGCACGTAGCGGTCGGGGTGACCGAGCGGGTAGGTGGAGGCACCGATGCAGATGTGCGCCTGGTCGGAGTCCTTCGTCTCGAGGTTCACGCACCGGCCGCGTTCGAGGACGGGCGGCACGGTCGCCGGCCCGGCCGGCTCCTCGCTCGCGCGATCGCCGACCAGCGCCCCGACTCGCGGCACGAGCCCGTCGTCGATCTGCCCCGCGACGCCGAGCACCATTCGCCCCGGCTGGTACCAGCGCATGTAATCGACAAACGTCTCCCGGGTCGCCGCCCCGACCGTGTCCTTCACTCCCTTGATCCGCCAGGCGAGGGGATGACCCTCGTACACGAGCTCTTCGAAGAGCTCGTCCACATAGTCCCGCGGCGTGTCGTTGTGTGCGTTCATCTCCTCGAAGATCACGCCCTTCTCCCGCTCGATCTCCTCCGCATTCAGACGCGGATGCCAGAGCATGTCGAGCAGGACGTCGAGCGCCGTGTCGAGGAACTCCGCAGCACACCGCACGTAGTAGTAGGTGTACTCCTTGCTCGTGGCGGCGTTGAGCACGCCGCCGATGGAGTCGATCTCGCGCGTGAGCGCGCGGGTCGTCGGGCGGCGCTCGGTTCCCTTGAAGAGCATGTGCTCGAGAAAGTGCGCGATCCCCCGCGTCTGTGGCGTCTCGTAGCGGGAACCCGCAGCGAACATCACGAAGCAAGCCACGGACTGGGCGTGCCGCATCGGCGCGGTCAGCACCCGCGCGCCGTTCGGGAGGACATGGCGCTCGAACACCATCGAACGCGCGATCCTAGCCGTCCCGGTTTGACGCGGCGCTCGATCGGAGCTCAGTCGGAGGCCATGCTCGGCCGAAACGAGGCGAGCCGCGTTGCGATCACGGCATTCGCCGCGTCGGCGCTCGGCGCGTGGCCGGTGACGGCCGCTATGAAGTCGGCGCGATCGAGCGCGTACAGCCGCGTGTCGGTCTTCGCCCGGACAGTCGCCGTACGCGGGACGTCGTGCAGGAGCGCGATCTCGCCGAACGACTCCCCGATCCCGAGCTCCCGCGCGGGCCGTCCGTCGATCGTCACCTCCACCTCTCCGCCGGCGACGATATAGAAGCGGTCGCCGTGATCGCCTTGGGTGAAGATGGCCTCTCCGGCCCTGGCATCGACGACGGTCAGCACCGACGCGAGGCTCTCAGCGGTCTCGGGCGGCAGCGGCGTGAAGATCGAGACGCCGCGGAGCAGCTTCAGCTCGCCGGATGGAGCCAGGCTCGCCTCGTCGATTCTTTGCAGACGCCTCCAGAAGAGGGTCGCCAGCGCGGGAAGCAACGCGCCGACGCAGATCAACGCTCCGCGAACGCCGACCAGCGCGATGAGGGCGGGCGCCGCGAGCGCGCCCAGCCCGAAGCCGCCCAGGGTGAGGCTCTGGAGCGCTCCGAAGACGCGCGCCAGCACCTCGTTCGGCGCCGCGCGCTGGAGCAGCGTCACTCCCGATACGTCCACGAGCGTATCGCCGACGCCGATGAAGGCGAGGAGCACGAACACCAGCACGGGCTGGGGCCAGACGCCGATGACGGCGAGCGGCGCGCCCCAGAGCACGAGCCCGAACGCGAAGTTCGATGCGAGGCGCTGACTTCCGACCAGCGCCAGCGCCGCGAGCGCTCCGACCACGCCGCCCACTCCGAGCGCCGCGTTCAGGAATCCGACTCCGGATTTCCCCAGGTCGAGCACCTCGAGAGCTGCGACCACCAGCAGCACGTTCATGGCCCCGGCGACCAGAGTCTGCGCCGCGTAGAGCAGCACGAGTACGCGGAGGCTGCCCGTACGGGCAATCGCCCGAAATCCGCCCAGGAGCTGAGTTCCGAAGCCTTCCCTTCCCTCGGTCGACGACTTCGGGCGATCACCGGGCGCTTGAATTCGGCTGACCACGAGCGCGGAGCAGAGAAAGATCGCGCCGGTGACCGCGAAGACGAGCTGAGTGCTCGTCACGACGAGCAGCACGCCGCCGAGGGCTGGCGCCGTCACCACACCGAGGCTCGTGATCGTGCTCGAGGCGACGTTCGCCGCCGTCAGCTCGGCAGGCGCTCGCACCAGCGAGGGCAGCAGCGCAGCCTGCGCTGGGCGGAACGCCGTCGAGATCACCGAGACCGAGGCGGCGAGGGCGTAAACGAGAGCCGGCGGCCCACCGAGCAAGACGGTCAGCGCCGCGAAGCCCATCCCGAGCGCGCGCAGCAACGTCGCTCCGACCATGACCCGCTTGCGCGGAAAACGGTCGCCGAGGATGGAGAGAAAGGGCGCCGCCGCGAACGATGGCCAGTAACGGATGGCTGCGACGATCCCGACGGCGGTCGCTCCCCCATGATCGTAGGCGAACACCGCAAGAGCGACGATGTAGAACCACTTCCCCGTCTCGGAGCCGATCAGCGCGAGCTCGACGCGTCGGAGATTGGGGTTCGCGAAGACCGCCCGGAGCGCTCGTCCTGACTCGGCGATGTGCTCGCGGAACCGCGACATCGAGGGAGAATCTCACGTTCGCATGCCTTGTGGGAAGATTCAGGGCACAGTGTTCGTCTAGTGGGGCAGAGACTTCTTACGCGCGAGATCCGAAAGGAGAGGCAAGTGAGCGATTACGAGGCAAAGAAGAGCGGCTCCGACGTCGAGGGCCACGTCCTCGAGGACGCAGTTCAGGAGGACGGAGTGCAGGAGGACGGCGTACAGGAGGACGGCAAGACCGACGAGGGCCCTGACGTCCAGGCGCACATGCTCGAAGACGCCGTGCAGGAAGACGGCGTGCAGGAAGACGGCATGCTCGAGGACGCCATGCTCGAGGACGCCTAACCGCGAGCTTCACCACCAGGTCTTCTTGAAAAGGGCGGCACGAGCCGCCCTTTTTCTACTGCTCGCCCAGGATGTCCTCGAGCGCGGAGAGCAGGCGAAGTCCCGCGTCCCTCCGCTTCCCTTCGAGCCGGTCGAGCGCCGACGCCAGGCGCGCGACCCCCGCGACGTCCTCGTCCCCACCGTCGAGCATCGCCTTCGCACGGCGTGCGCGCTGGAGGAGGTCGAGCGCGATCGCGGCCTGGTTGGCGAAGAGCCCGAGCAGATCCATCTCGACGAGGGTGAACTGCGACTGCTCGGGGCGATCGAGCACCTGCAGCACCCCGAGCGCGCGCTCCTCGAGGAGCAGCGGCACGGCCATCAACCCGCGCGGCACGTAGCCGGTGTTCTCCGCGACGTCCCGAGCGTGCCGTGGGTCGTTCGAGAGATCTTCGATCACGAGCGGCTGGCGGGTGACGAGCACCCAGCCGGCGACGCCCTTGCTGGACGGGAAGCGCGTCCCGACGAGCGTGTCCGACCCCTGACCGGCCACGGCCTCGAAGACCAGCTCGTCCGTTCGCTCGTCGAGCAGCATGACCGAGGAAGCCTGCGCCGCGAACATCGCCCTGGCGACCTCGACGATCGAGGCGAGCAGCGCTTGATGGGCTTCCTCGGAGCCGAGCACGCCGACCGCGACGGCGGCACGGAAATCCTCGACGTTCGTCACGACGCGCCGCTCACGTTCGACGCCGTCAGATAGAGAAGGCTCTTGAGCTGGAACGGGGTGAGCTCCGCATGGGCGCCGAGAATGCGGGCGCAGATGCCGGAGATGTGCGGGGTGGCGAAGCTGTTCCCCGAACAGCGAATCTGCCCGCCCCCGATCCACGCAACGTCGACTCCCACTCCCCGCGCGAAGAACTCGACCGGCGGCGCCGGGTTGTAGTAGAAGGTGGTCGGGTCGGGCTCCTCGTGGCTGCCCACCGAGATCACGGCGGCGAATCGCCAGGGGTAGCTCTCGACGGGCATGTTATGGGCGGACGCAACGAGCACGGTGCGACGGAAGTATGCGCTGTCGGCGAGCTCGTGCAGCATGCCCGCGAACTGGCTCTTCGTCGTCGACAGACTCATGTTGACGACGTCGAAGCCCTGCTCGACCGCCCAGCGCAGCCCCGCGAGAAGCGCCGTCCCGCTGCCCGTGTACCCGGCGCCGAGCACGCGGACGCTGAACAGGCTGCATTCGGGGGCGAGCGAGCGGACGATTCCAGCGCACGCCGTGCCATGCCCGCATAGGTCGCCCTCGGCATCCTCCTCGACCGCCGTCTCGTCGCCGTCGACGGACACCGCGACTGCTCCTTCGATCGATCCCACGAGCGGGTGACCGCTCTCGATCCCGCTATCCAGGATGCAGACCCGCACCCCCTTGCCCGCGGCATCCCCCCACGCCCAGTCACGGGTGACCCGCGCCGGCCACGCACTCGGCAGCGAGATTCGCCCGACGTCACCACTCCGCAGGCTCCACGCCGGGACGGGATCGGGCCGCGCCGGGCCGGCTTGGCTGGTCACGCGCACTAAAACAGCTTCTGCAGCTTCATCGCGGCGCCGACGTCGCCGGCGATTCGCAGCTTGCCCGTCATGTAGGCGGTCATCGGGTTCTGCTGCCCGTCGAGGATCTTGAGGAAATTCTCCTCCGAGGCCGAGATCGTGCAATCGGCGTCGCCGGCGCCCTCCTCCACGCGGAGCGCTCCGTCGGTCACGCGGACGACCCACGTGCCGGCGCCGGCGACGTCGAAGCGGTAGCTCGACTTCATGCCCGCAATCCTGGCTGGGTCGGCCCGCGACTCGAGGCCCTCGAAGAACTCCCTCGCCGTCTCCGCCATGTCGTTCTCCTCCTCGCTGTTGGCGGCGCGAGCCTAGATGATTTGACCGGAGCTTCGGGTGGCGCCGGTTGGCGCCTCCCGGCACGGCGCCGGACCCTTCGAGCTCGCTCTTGCCCGAGCCTGCGGGCCTGCGCTGCGAAAGCTCGACCGTCCAGCTGATGGGGGCGCTACGCCGGGTGCGGCACGTACCGGGCGATGAGCGCCCGCGAAAGCTCGTGCTGAGAGTCGGCGATCTCCCGGCGGTTGCGCTCGAGCGTCTGCTCGGCGGCAGTCTGCTCGCGCAGCGCCTGGCGGTCGGCAACGAGCCGTCCGATCCGGTCCTGCAGCTTCTCGATGTTGTGCGAGTCGGCCATGTCCTTCTTATAACGACAGGTAGGGCGAAAAGGATGTGAAGAACAGCAAAGATTTTGTGAAGAACGCGCGAAGTCCTGCGGGCGGGGGACAAATGCCCCTGGGATACGATCGCCGCGGCATGGCGATCGCTGTCGAAGTCACGTCGACGGACGCTCTCGAGGCCGACGCGATCGCCGTCCCGCTCCTCGATCCGGCCACGCCGCTGCGAGGCGTTGCGGCGGAACTGAACGAGCGACTCGGGGGCACGCTGGCGCGGGCTGTTTCCGCGGGCGAGGCCAGCGGTGAGCTCGAGCGGGTCGCGGTGCTGCACGTGGAGGGCGGTCTCGGCGCCTCGCGGCTCGTCGCCTCGGGCGTCGGCACGAGGCAGGCTCTTACCTCCGACGCTCTCCGCGCGGCCGCCGGTGCGGCCGCCCGTGCGGTGACGCCATACGCCGCCTCGATCGCGTGGCTGGTGGACGAGTCGTTGCCACTCGGAGCTTCCGAGCAGGCCCGCGCTCTCGTCGAGGGAACGGTGCTCGGCGCGTACGACCCGGGTCTCTGGAAGACGAGCGCCAAGCCTCCCGGCCTGACGCGACTGCTGCTTGCCTCGGAGGGGCCGAGCGACGACCTCCGGGCCGCAGCCGAGCGCGCCGCCCGGATCGCGGGCCGGACGAATCGGGCCCGCGACCTCGCCAACATGCCGCCGAACGAGCTGACACCCGAGCGGCTCGCGGCCCGCGCCCGGGAGATCGCCGCTGGCGCCGAGCACGTCATCGCCGAGGCGCTCGGACCGGACGAGCTGGAGGAGCTCGGCATGGGCGCGTTCTCCGCGGTCGCGCAGGGAAGCCACAACCCGGCTCGCCTGATCGTCATGCGCTACGAGCCGCCGGGCGCGCGCTCGGACCTCGTGCTCGGGCTCGTCGGCAAGGCCGTGACCTTCGACATGGGCGGAATCTCGATCAAGCCCGCGCCCTACATGGAGGAGATGAAGGGCGACATGTCGGGCGGCGCCGCAGTCGTCGAGTCGATCGGGGCGCTTGCGGAGCTCGAGACACCGGTCCGGACGATCGCCGTCGTCGCGGCAACCGAGAACATGGCCGGCGGAGGCGCCTACCGGCCCGGAGACATCCTGACGGCGATGAACGGCAAGACGATCGAGGTGACCGACACCGACGCGGAGGGCCGCCTCGTGCTCGCCGACGCGCTCTGGTACGCGCGCCAGCAGGGCGCCACCCATCTGATCGACCTTGCGACGCTGACCGGGGCCATGACGCTGGCCCTCGGCGACCTGTACGCCGGCCTGTTCGCGAACGACGATGCCTGGCGTGACCTGATCATCCAAGCCGGCGCCGCGAGCGGTGACCACGTCTGGCCTTTCCCGCTCCATCCACGCTACCGGCGCTACATCGACTCCCACTTCGCGGACATGAAGAACCACTCCGTGCTGCGCCAGGGCTCACCCGTGCTGGCCGCCGAGTTCCTGCGGGAGTTCGTCGGCGAAGGCCCCTGGGCCCACCTCGACATTGCCGGGCCGGCGTTCTTGCGCTACAGCCGGCCCGATTATCTGAGGCAGCGAGGCGGGACCGGGTACGGCGTCCGGCTCATCTGCGAGCTCGCGGCAAGACTCGCGGCGTGAACTTCGACCTCTCAGCCGAGCAGGAGCTCGTCCGCTCGACCGTGCGCGAGTTCGCGCGGGAGCGCGTCGCTCCGGTGGCCGCGGAGCTCGACCGGGAGGAGCGCTTCCCCTACGAGCTCGTGGCCGAGCTCGCCGACCTGGGCCTGATGGGCATGCCGGTGCCCGAGGCCTACGGCGGCTCCGGGACCGACACAGTCTCGTACGCGATCGCGGTCGAGGAGCTGACGCGCGTCGACTCCTCGGTGGCGATCACCATGGCGGCCCACACCTCGCTCGGGACGATGCCGATCTTGCTGTTCGGAAGCGAGGAGCAGAAGCAGGAGTGGCTGCCTCGGCTCGCCTCGGGCCAGAAGCTGGCCGCCTTCGGACTGACGGAGCCCGGAGCCGGCTCCGACGCGGGCGCGACACGCACCACTGCCGAGGCAAGGGACGGCGCGTGGATCGTGAACGGCTCGAAGATCTTCATCACGAACGCCGGTACCGACATCTCGGCCTGCGTCACGATCACCGCGCGCACCGGCGAGAACGAGATCTCCAATGTGATCGTCCCGAACGGTACGCCCGGCTACGAGATCTCGCCGCCGATGCGGAAGATGGGCTGGCACGCCTCGGACACCCGCGAGCTCTCGTTCCGCGACTGCGCCGTTCCCGAGGGCAATCTGCTGGGAGAGCGGGGACGCGGCTATGCGCAGTTCCTCGAGATCCTGGACGGCGGCCGCATCTCGGTCGCGGCAATGGGGGTTGGGCTCGCGCAGGGCGCCTACGACCTGGCGGCCGCCTACGCGCGCGAGCGTGAGCAGTTCGGGCTGCCGATCGGGAGGTTCCAGGCGGTGCAGTTCAAGCTCGCCGACATGGCGACGGAGATCGAGGCCGGCCGGGGGCTCACGCTGAAGGCCGCGTGGCTCAAGGATCAGGGCCGTCCGTTCGGTAAGGAGGCGGCGATCGCGAAGCTCTACACCGGCGAGCTGTCCCACCGGGTGGCGAACTGGGCCCTGCAGATTCACGGTGGCTACGGGTACATGGAGGAGTTCGCCATCTCGCGCCTGTACCGCGACCAGAAGATCCTCGAGATCGGCGAGGGAACCAACGACGTCCAGCGCATGGTGATCGCCAAGCACCTCGGGTTCTAGGAGGTCGAGCCTCCGAGCGAGCGTGTTAAGCCTGGCATAAGCTCTCGTAATGCTTCAAGAAAAGTAGCGGCGCGCCGTGTTACCGTCGGTTCCGGTGCTGTTCAAGCAGTTCGTGGATGACGATCTCGGCTGCGCCTCATATCTGATCGGCGACGAGCATGCCGGCGAGGCGGTGATCGTCGACCCCGCCTTCGCGATCGAGCCTTATCTCGAGGAAGCCGCCCGGCGCGAGGTCACGATCTGCTGCGTCGTGGAGACGCACACGCACGCCGACCACGTCTCGGGACACGGCCGCCTCGCAGTCGAGCACGGCGTTCCTGTTCGCGTTCACCCTGCTTCCGAGGCGGAGTTCCCGTTCGAGCCGATCGAGGACGGCACCGAGATCGACGTCGGCGACGTGACCCTGCGCGTCATCCACACGCCGGGTCACAGACCCGAGCACTGCTGCCTGGCGGTCCTCGACCGCTCGCGGGCGGATGAGCCCTGGCTCGTCCTGACCGGCGACTCGCTGCTCGTCGGCGACGCGGCGCGCCCGGACCTCGCAGTCGAGGCGCGCGAGGGAGCACGCGGCCTGTTCCGAAGCCTGCGGCGGCTGCTCGAGCTTCCGGACGGCGTCGAGGTGTACCCGGGCCACGTGGCCGGGTCGCTGTGCGGCGCCGCGATGAGCTCGAAGGCGTCCACGACGATCGGCTTCGAGCGACGGTTCAACCGTGCGCTGGCGGCGATTGACGAGAACGAGTTCGTCGAGTTGTCGACCGGGATCCGCTCGCCGAGGCCACCCAACCTCGAGCGCATTGTCGCTCTGAACCGCGGTCCGTTCCTCGGCCGGCCCCACGACCTACCGCCGCTCGAGGGAGCCGCGACCACGACGGCGGCCGTGCTCGACGTGCGCCCGGCGACAACCTTCGAGGCCGGTCACGTCGCCGGCGCGATCAACGTGCCTGTGAGCGGATCCTCCTTCGCGACGAAGACGGCCTTCATCCTCTCGCCCGACGAGGCGATCGTCCTCCACCCGACAGATCGAGCCGAAGGCGAACGTGCGGCCAGGAGCCTGCGTGCCGTCGGCTTCCTCGAGCTCGGCGGCTTCCTCGTCGACCCCCCCACTCCCGAGCGGCTCGAGCCACTCGAGCTGGACGAGCTCGAGGCACTCCTCGCGCGCGACGAGATCGAGCTCGTCGACGTTCGCGAGAAGAACGAGCGCGACGACGGCTACATCCCGGGCAGCCGCAACGTCCCGTATCGGCTGCTCCGTCAGTGCAGCGAGGATCTCAGGGGCGACCGTCCAGTCGTCACGATCTGCGAGACCGGCGCGCGGGCATCGATCGCTGCGAGCATCCTGGTCGCCTCGGGGATCGACGCGCGACCGGTGACGACGGGCGGCATCGCCGGCTGGCAGAAGCGCGGCAACTCGACCGTGTGCTTCCGCCGTTGCGGAACCTGAGGCGGGGCTGACGCGCTCGCTGCTTCTCGCCCACGGGGCCGGCAGCGGGCCGTGGATCTTCGAACCATGGGCCGACGCCTTCCCCGGCATCAGCGTGCAGGCGATCGACCTCCAGGCGGGCCTGGCCGTGGCTCATGCCTCGATGTCGAACTACACCGCGGTGCTGCACCGAACTGCTGAGCTGCTGCCGCAGCCGCGCGTGGTGTGCGGCTGGAGCATGGGGGGCCTCGTGGCGATGCTGGCCGCCGGACGAGCGGCTGCCCAGGGCTTGATCCTGCTCGAGCCGAGCCCGCCGGCCGAGGTTCAGGGCACCGACCCGGCGATCGAGCTGACCGAGGGGACGTTCGACCCGGAGCAGGAATACGGCCCCTTCCCCTACGGAGTCCCGGGACGATCCGAATCCGTGCTCGCGCGCAGGGAGCGGAAGCGTGGTCTCTCGGTGCCTACCCTTCCGTGCCCGGCACTCGTCGTCTACGGAGACGAGTTCGCGGCCGAGCGCGGGCGCTCGATCGGCGAGCGCTACGGAGCGACCGAGGCGTATCTCCCCGGCCTCGACCACTGGGGGCTCGTGCTCGACCCGCGAGGCCGCGAGGCGGCGGCTCGGTGGCTCAGCGGGTCTGAGGAGTGACGCTCAGCGCAGCCGTTCGGTCGGGTAGCCGGCGCCTTCCATGGCGGTTAGGAGGCTCGAGCAGTGCTCCTGGTCGCGCATCGTCAGTGTCAGCTCCACCTCGCTCTCCGAGACGGGAACCTCCATCCCCTCACGATGGTGCTCGACGGAGATGACGTTCCCCCGCTCGCCCGCGACGAGCGAGAGCAGCTTGATCAGCTCTCCGGGCCGGTCTGCGAGCTGCGTCCGTACGACGAGGTACCGGCCCGCCGAGGTGAGGCCGTGGCGCATGACCGAAATCAGCAGCGTCGGGTCGATGTTGCCCCCCGACAGGAGGGCGACGCAGGTACCCCTTCCCGGCACGAGGCCCGCGAGGAGAGCGGCGACCGGCGCGGCCCCCGCACCCTCGACGACAAGCTTCATCCGCTCGAGCAGGAGCACGATCGCCTCGCTGATCTGCTCGTCCGAGACGGACACGACCTCGTCGAGGGCGTCGTTGAGGATCGACGACGTCAGCTCGCCGGGGTGCTTGACCGCAATCCCCTCGGCGATCGTGTAGCCGAGCTCGCGTCCCCCGGCGAGCGGGGCGCAGGCCGACGCCTGCACGCCGACGAGGTGCGCGCCCGGCCGCAGCTCTCTCAGGGCGAGCGCTATGCCGGCGGCGAGCCCCCCGCCGCCGATCGGAACGATGACCGTCTCGAAATCCTCGACCTGCTCGGCGAGCTCGATCCCGAGCGTGCCCTGGCCCGCGATCACGGTCTCGTCCTCGAACGCGTGCAGGAACGTCGCGCCGGACGACTCCGCCAGATCGACGGCGGCGCCGAGCGCGTCCTCGAACCCCTCGCCCACCAGCTGCGTCCGAGCCCCGTAGTTCCGGGTCGCCTCGACCTTCGCCATCGGCGTCTCCTGGGGCATGAAGACGGTCGCGCTGATGCCCGCCTCGCGCGCCGCCCAGGCCACCGCCTGCCCGTGGTTGCCGGCGCTCGCCGCCACGACACCGGCGCGGCGCTGCGCGTCGCTCAAGGTCGAGATCTTGTTGTACGCACCCCGGATCTTGAACGAGCCGGTCCGTTGCAGGTTCTCGGCCTTGAGGGTCACCTTGCGGCCGACGAGCCGCGAGATCGTCTCCGAGCCGAAAACCGGCGTGACGCGGGCTACGCCCTGGAGGCGTCTGCGCGCCTCCTCGATCTCAGCGAGCCTCGGAACGGTTCCCGTCGCCAAGCGAGAAGACCTCCTTCATGATCCGTTGCACGGCGGTCAGCGGGTCGAGCCGCCGCTCCTGGACGTCATCGAGCAGGCTACGCAACCGGGGGTTATCCGAGACGGCCTGCTCGAGATGCTCTTTCGCACGCCCCGAGGCCACGGCGAAGACCTCACCGGCGAGATTCTTTCGCCGCCGCGCCTCGAGCAGCCCCTCGCTCTCGAGATGCGCGCGGTGCTCGGAGATCCGCTCCCACAGCTCCTCGACGTTCTCGCCGCGCATCGCCTCCGTGAGCACGATCGGCGGGTGCCACGAGCTCTCGAGGTCGAGCGAGAAAATCGAGCTCACCTCGTTCAGCATCGTCTTCGCCGCGGGATGGTCCATCTTGTTGATCGCGATCACGTCCGGGATCTCCATGATGCCCGCCTTCAAGGCCTGGATCGAGTCGCCGGAGCCCGGCATGAGGACGAGGACGATGGTGTCGGCGCTGCCGATCACCTCCACCTCTCCCTGCCCGGCTCCCACCGTCTCGAGGAAGAGAAGATCCTTCCCGGCCGCGTCCAGCACGAGCATCGCCTGCAGGGTCGCCTCCGCGAGCCCGCCGAGATGGCCCCTGGTGCCCATCGAGCGGATGAAGACGCCAGGGTCGAGAAAGTGATCCGAAAGCCGGATCCGGTCGCCCAGAAGGGCACCCTTCGAGAAGGGGCTCGAGGGGTCGACCGAGATGACGCCCACCGTTCGGCTCTGCGCACGAACGTGACGGACGAGAGCGCTGATCAGGCTCGACTTGCCGACTCCGGGCGGCCCGGTGACACCGATCGCGTAGGCGCGCCCGGTCGCCGGGTACAGTTCGCGGACGAGGTCGTAGGCGGCGGGCTCTCTGTCCTCGACGAGGCTGATCGCGCGTGCCAGCGCCCGCGTGTTGCCGGCCCGAACACCCGTCACGAGCGTCTCCCAAGTCCAGCCTCGACCTAGCCCCACTACGCGGGAACGCGCGCGGAGACCCGTGTCAGCGCATCGGCGAAGAACCGCAGCTCGTCCGGCGTCCCGACCGTGACACGGATCGCGCCGGGAGCGCCGAAGCCCGCGAGCGGTCTGACGATCGCTCCTTCCCGGAGCAGCGAATCGAACACCGGACGGGAGTCGTCTCCGACCTCCGCGTAGAGGAAGTTGGCGACTGCGGGGCCGGCGGGGTCGAGTCCCCCTTCCCGGAGCATCTGCTCGAGTGCCGCGCGACCGGCGGCATTCAGTTCGCGCCGCCGCTCGAGCTCGCCGGGGCTGTCGAGGCTCGCGAGCGCGGCCTCCTGCGCGGGCGAGGAGACGTCGAATGCCCGGCGCACCTTGGCGAGCGCGGTGACGACCGACCTCGGGCCGATCCCGTAGCCCACGCGCAGGCCCGCGAGCCCGTAGATCTTCGAGAACGTGCGCAGCACGACGACCTTTAGGCCGGCCTTTGCGTACCGCTCGACGCCGTCGGGGTAGTCCGGGTCGTCGATGTACTCGAAGTAGGCCTGATCCAGAACGGTCAGCACGTGGGCGGGCACCCGCTCGAAGTAGGCGTCCAGCTCGCCCGTCGTATTCGACGTCCCCGTCGGGTTGTTCGGGTGACAGACGTAAACGAGCTTCGTCCGGGGCCCGACCGCATCCAGCAGCGCGTCGAGGTCGTACCGATGGTCTCGGAGCGGAATCTTTCGGGAGACGGCGCCCAGCTTTGCGGCGTCGATCACATAGCTCGGGAACGAGGGCCAGCCGCAGACGATCTCGTCGCCCGGATCCAGCGTTGCCTGCGAAAGGGTGTCGACCACCCCGTCCGCACCCGCGCCGAGCGCCACCTCCTCGAGCTGGACGCCGTGCCGCTCGGCGAGCGCTGCCCTGAGCCTGTAGCCGCCGCCGTCCGGGTAGCGGTTCAGGTCTCCGGCGCTTCGCTCGAGCGCTGCAAGAGCCTCGGGGAACGGACCGTATGGCCCCTCGTTCGAGGCTAGCTTGACGACCCGGTCGAGGTCGAGCTCGCGCTGGACTTCCTCGACCGGCTTTCCCGGCTCGTAGGGGACCAGCGCGCCAACCGCGGGGCGGAAGAAGCCGTCGGAGATGTCGGCCAGCTGGGCGGCCACGAGAGCACTCTACGGGAAGGGTTACGCGAGGGCGGCCTGCAGGGTAGGTTTCCGGGCCAAGGAAAGGAGCGAGATGGGAATCTTCAACCGCCGGAACGCCCTCCTCGGCTGGACGGCCTGGCAGATCGGCAAGCGAATGATGAAGCAGAAGGCGCGGGACGCCGTTCCGGGCACCGTCGAGGGGTCGCGTAAACCGAACCTCTCCGCCGTCTTCCTAGGCCTCGCGGCCGTCGCAGGCGCGCTGGCCTTCTGGTGGAAGCGCGACTCGAGCGACGACCCAGACCGGCCGCTCGCCTAAGGCCGTCCGTCGCCGAGCGGCTTACCTCCACCCGTCGGCGGACCCGCGCCGGGGGGCGGACCTAAGCCCTGTGGCTGCCCCGGCGGCGGCTGGGCCGGGGGCTGAGCGGGCGGCGGATTCGCGGGGTGAGGCGGATTCGCGCTCTTGCCCACCGGCTGAGCCGGAGGGGGCTGAGCCGGAGCGGGCTGAGCGGGCGGCGGCGGATTCGCACCCTTGCCCACCGTCTGCGCGGGAGGGACTTTGCCCTTCGGAGCTGCCGGGCCCCCCGCCCGCGGCGCTGGGCCTGACTTTGCCTTCGACCGCGGCTGAGGAGGCGAGGCGGGCGACACCGGCTTCGCCCCCGTGAGACCGGGGGGAGACCGCTTCGGACCTGAAGCGCCCTGCGGACGCGCCGGCCGGCCGGGCACCTTCGGCTGAGCCGTCGCCCCCGCGGGGGCTGCGAGGGAAGACGGGTTGGCCGGAGCCGGCTGGGTGCCCACGGGCCGCGGCGGCTCTTCGCGCGGCGGCGCGTTCTGAGACGTCCGCGGTGTCACGTCCCGGGATCGTGCGGCGACGGGCTTGCCGGCCGCCGCCCTTGCTCGAGCGACCGCGCCTCGACTCTGCCCCGGTCCGTGCCCCACCGACCGGCGCCGCTCGCGGCGCGGTACGACGAGCACCGACCCCGAATGCGCCGAAGCCCTCCGGCCGTCGAGCCGGGGCCCGACGAAGACTGTGCGGCCCGGCCGATCCGTGGCTCCGTGCGGCTTCGTCGCGACCCCCGCGGCGGGCCCGGGCGGGGCAGCGTGCAGCTCGTGCACGATTCGCACTCCCTCGACACCGACGCCCGTGGCAACGATGCCGACCGAGGCCAGAACGGCGGCCTTGACGAAGAGACCCGATCCGCCGGCGACCACCGCCGGCGAGCCGCTCGCGCCGCCGCCGAAGAGCGAGGCGAGCGAGGACGGCAACGGCACACCGGCGAGGCCCTTGAACGCCGCGCGCTGAGCCCGCTGAGCGCGGGCGAAGCGAGCGCATTCTCGGCACTCGCGAAGATGGGCGCGAAGCGGGCCCTTCGCGTCACGCGGTAGCGCCCCGTCCATCTGCCTGGAGACCGCCAGCTGTGCCTCCTCGCAGCTCAGCTGGCCCTCGAGCTGCTCGCGAAGCGCGCGCCGGGCGCGAAAGATCAGCGCCTCCACCGCCGAGACGGATACGCCCAGATCTGCGGCGATCTCCGCATATGACCGCCCCTCTAGCTCGCGCATGACCAGTGCGGCGCGCTGGTTGAACGCAAGGTGCGCGAGGGCGCGCTGCAGCTCCTGGGGTGTCGGACCGTTCTCGACCTCGTGCAACTCGACGCCGTGGCCCTCACCCAGCTCCACCTCGGCCGGACGACGCATCGCCAGCCGGTGGCGCTGCCGGCACACGTTGTGGGCAATCGTGATCAGCCAGTTGTGCGGCGAGCCGGGTCGCTCACCTTGCCTGAACGCGCGGTACGCGTTCAAAAACGTGGTCTGGCTGACGTCTTCCGCATCCGACGGGTCGCGCAGGACTCCGAGGGCATACCGATAGACCGCGCCGGCGTGGCGCCGATACATGCGCTCGAAAGCGCGGTCGGTGCGAGGAGAGGCAAAAAGAGGGGTCATTCCAACATCTGCGCCCTATTGTGCCCGCTATCGCGACAGATCAGTCCGACTTTCTTTGACGTAGCGAGTGTGCGTCGGCACACTCGCTCCTTCTGCGGCCTGGAAGATGCCAAGGTGATTGCCGCATCTCGAAGCGTCGGGGCGCTGGGGGAGCGCCGCTTCCGCCTGCTGTGGCTGGGCCAGGCAGCCTCGGAGGCGGGAAACGCGCTGATGCCGATCGCGCTTGCCTGGGCGGTGATCGAGATGACGGGGTCGCCCTCGGACCTCGGGCTCGTCCTGGCGGCGGCACTCGTGCCCCGGGTCACCCTTCTCGTCGTCGGCGGGGTCTGGGCCGACCGGCTTCCCCGCCAGCTCATGATGCTCCTCTCCGACGTCCTGCGAGCCGCATCTCAGGGCGTCTTCGCGCTGCTCTTCCTCACCGGCCACGCGCTGCTCTGGCATTTGATCGTGGCCGCGCTCGTCTACGGCACAGCGCAAGCCTTCTTCAATCCCGCGCTAACCGGGCTGCTGCCACAGACAGTCAGCGCGGAGCGACTCCAGCAGGCGAACGCCCTGATGGGGCTCACGCGGAACACGGTACGGGTCGCCGGCCCCATCGTGGGCGGCCTCCTCGTCGCGGGCTTCGGGCCGGGCTGGCTGTTCGCGGTCGATTCCGGGACGTTCGTCGTGAGCGCGGTCTTCCTTGCGCTGCTCGGGGTTCGGGGCTTCTCGCGCTCGCGAGCGCGCGGGTACTTCCTCGCCGAGCTGGCGGGCGGCTGGCGCGAGTTGACCGCGCGAAGCTGGGTCTGGACGAGCGTCGTCTACTACTCCATCGGCAACTTCGCGGTAGCACCGCTCTGGGTGCTCGGACCGATCGTCGCGAAACGAGACCTCGGCGGCGTCTTCGACTGGGCGATCATCCTGGCAGGTGCCGGGATCGGCTCGATCGCGGGAAGCGCTGTTGCGCTCCGCTTCCGTCCGGCACGACCGCTGCTCACGGGCTACCTGTCGCTGGGGGCGATCGCGTTCCTCCCGATCACGCTCGTGCGTCCGCTCCCCACGCTGGTCATCGCCGCGGTTGCGGTCCTCGGGATGGCCGGGCTGAGCCTCTCGAACGCGCTCTGGTTAACGGCGTTGCAAGAGCACGTGCCAACCGAGGCCCTGTCACGCGTCAGCGCATACGAATGGATGGGCTCCCTGGTCTTCATGCCGCTCGGGTACGCCCTCGCAGGCTTCCTCGCCGGCGGAATCGGGCTCGACGCGACGCTCTGGCTGATGGCTGCGCTGCTCGGGCTCTCGACGATCGGGATCCTCTCGGTGCCGAGTGTCAGACACCTTCGCAGGGCCGGCGCGCCGGCGGCCGCGGTCATCGCTGCGTCGCCCCCGTCCGCATCCGGCAAGCCCATCGCCTGAGCTGACCGACCTATCGCCCGCGGGGCGCTGCGCCGTGAACACCAGGCGCGCCCGGTGCGGTTTGTCGCGTCAGGCTCGAGCGGCAGCCCGCTTTCGCGGCGGCGGCAAGTGGATCGCGCGCCCTAGCGCGACGAGGCCTGCCTCCTTGATCGCCTCTGACAGTGTCGGGTGCGCGGCCATGCCGTCCGCGATCGTCTCTACGGTCGACTCGGCATCCAGCGCAACTACCCCGGCTTCGATCAGGTCAGTCACGTGCGGCCCGACCATGACGAGGCCGAGCAGCTCGCCGTACCGCGCCTCGTGGATCGACTTGACCCAGCCGACCGTCTCGTTCTGCATCACCGCGCGCGCATTGGCGACCCAGGGGAACGTCCCGGTCGCAACGTCGTCGCCGTACTGCTCACGGGCCTCCGCCTCGGTCAATCCGACGGCGGCAATCTCCGGATCCGTGTAGATCGGCCGCGGAACGCCGCGGTTGTCGACGACCGCATCGTGACCCATTGCGTTCTCGGCGGCCACCTCCCCTTCCCGGAATGCCGTGTGCGCGAGCTGCCAGTAACCGGCGCAGTCGCCGACGGCGTAGATGTGCGGGACGGTCGTGCGGCGTCGCTCGTCGGCGGCGATGCCCTTCCGTTTGTCGAGCTCGACGCCGATCTCCTCGAGGCCGAGGCCTTCGACGAGCGGTCCTCGGCCGACCGCGACGAGCATCAGATCGCACTCGACCGTCTCGCCGTCGCCGAACGCGACCGTAAGGCCGCCGCCCTTCTCCTCGACGCCGGTGCACTGCTTCTCGAGCTGCAGGGTGATACCGCGACGACCGAACTGCTTCGCCAGCTCCTTCGACGCGTCGGCGTCCTCCAGGGGAACCAAGCTCGGCAACATCTCGATGATCGTGACCTCGGCGCCGAAGCGACGGAAGATGGACGCGAACTCACAGCCGATGATCCCGCCCCCCAGGATGATGAGCCTCTGCGGCACCTCGGTCTGTGCCAGCAGGCCCGTCGAGTCGACGCAGAGCTCCGAGTCGAGGCCCGGGATCGGCGGTCGCAGCGGGAACGAGCCGGTCGCGACGATCGCCTGCTTGAACGTGACGGCCTCCCCTGCATCGACGGCGATCGTGTTGGGGTCGGTGAAGCGGCCGGTGCCCTTGACCCACTCGACACCGTTCGCCTTGAAGAGGCTCGCCACGCCGCTCGTCATCTGCTTGACGACCTGGGCTTTCCACTCGTTGGCGGTGCCGAAATCGAGCTCGGGCTCCCCCACCTTCACGCCGAGCTTGGCGAAGGTCTCTCCCGCCTCCTTGAGTGCGAACGCCGTCTGCACCCACGCCTTCGTCGGGATGCAGCCGACGCGCAGGCAGGTGCCGCCGAGATCCGGCTCCTGCTCGATGCAGACGACCCTGGCGCCGAGCTGGGCGGCTCGGATTGCCGCCGTGTAGCCGCCCGGGCCGCCACCGAGGACGGCGACGTCACATTCCATGCTCTACTCCCTGGAGTCGCTTGTGCTCGATCCTATCCGCGAGCGCAGGTGGCCGTTTCTGATCACAGCTCGCTCGGGGACGTGACGAACCCGAGCCTGTCGGCACCGCGCCTGAGACGCGCGTCGAGCGTGACGAGCCTGCAGCCGAGCAGGCTCGCGAGCGCCAGGTACTCCGCGTCGTACGTCTTCGCCCAGCCGAGCTCCTCCGCGATCCGCCAGGCCTCCGCCCCGAGCTGGCGCCGTGTCCGCCGGCCGACTGGCGCGGCCTCCAGACGATCCAGCGCCCGTTCGGCCTGGGGCCTCGCGACCTCACGTCGCCAGAGCGCCTCGTGCAGGGCCGATCGTGCCTCGGACCACATGAGCGGAGGCGCCACGAGCTGCTCCCGCTCGAACTCGCCGAAGCCGTCGGGTCGGCCGCACGCCGGCAGGACGACGCTGGCGTCGAGTACGAGCGTCAATGGCTCTCGTGCGAGCGGCGGATGATCCGCACCCAGTTGGGTTGCGGCGCTCCGTCCTCCATGAATTGCCACGCGGCCGGAAGCGGCAACATCTCGTTGTCGTCGTTGACGAGGGCGTCGAGATCGGTCTCCTCGATCAGGTGCTGTGTCCCCACCCTTTGCGAGCGGAGCTTTCCTGCACGAATCCAGCGGCGGACGGTCTCGGGATTGCGCCCCACGCGGCGGGCAGCCTCTGGCACGGTGAGCATAGAGTCGTATGCTACTCCTCTCCCCCGTAGAGGCCGCGGAGGCGCCGCCAGACGTAGGGGCGCGTAAGCACCCTACGGGTCTGGGATCGCCGGAGTGACGCCTCCGGTCGTCTGTCGCTCGCTCCGCATGAGTCTCGAGGGGCTGGAGTATGAGCACGTCGGTGCTGTCGGAGACAGCGTCGACGGAGCCGGCGTCGTGGTCGATGCGACGAACGGTCGGGTCGGCGATCGCCCCACGCAGAGCGCTCACGAAGCGGTCGGCGCCGAGTACGCGAAAAGGCCGCCCGTGGAAAGGGCACGTGTGGATCGACCGGCCCCGTGACCTCGAGAGCGTTGTGGGCGCGGGCAACGAGCTCGTATGCCTCGACAAGCGCCTCCTCCCGGGCCTCCCAGTCCGTGGCCGCGACGGCGGCCTCGAGCGCACCTTGCTCGGGCCGGCCAAGGGTGGCGTAGGCCGTCCCCAGCCACTTCGCGTATGGCGGGTAGCGCCGCTCTTGCAAGAGCCCAAGCCGCATCACGTCGCGCACGAGCGAAGCCTCGATCAAACGCGAGCCGAGCTCGTCGCCGCGCGAGCCGGTGCGGCCGAGGAAGTGCTCGAGCTGCGAGATCCGGCGCCAGTGGCCGGCCATGACGAGCAGCCAGACGTCGCGCGGGTACCACGCAAGGCGCTCGCGCACGCGCGTCAGCTCGCCGATCGGGTCGGCGAAGACCTCGCCTGCGGTTACCTCGAGCAAGCGCTGCGAGGGCGTCGCGAGCCAATCGGCCGTCGAGAAGGCCTCGAGCGGATCGAGCCCGATCAGGTCACGGAGGTAGGAGCGCAGCGAGAGCAGCTCGACCCGGTGGAAGACGGGATTCGACTCCACCGGAACGAGCAGACGGACGCCGATCTCGTCGCTAGAGCCGAAGCTCGTCGGGTAGCCACCGAACGTCGTCGGCAGCCCGTGGGCGAGCGTCGACTCGATCTCCGCGGCCGGGCCGAGGTCGCCGAGGAACAGCTGAAGCCGGGGGCCCCAGTGGTGGTCGGTCGAGGTGCCCGTCGTCGAGGCCGAGGACCTCCGAGCCGGTGCCGATCAGGGCGGCCGCGTGCTCGACGCTCGGGAACCGTCGCTCGAGAATCGGCCGCACGGCCTCGAAGTAGAAACGCCGCGAGAGCTCGATCCCGCGCACGCTCTTAAGGAACGAGCTCGAGGAAGCGTCCGCTCGCAGTCCTGATTACCGCGAGATGGCGAACGTCCAGCGAAGCGATGCGGGACTGACCGAAGCGCTCGGCGAGCGCGGCCAGGCTCGCATCGACCTGGTCGAGCGGCAGATCCGCGTAGCGGTCACAGAGCTGGGCGACGCGTCGGTGATCCTCCGGCTGCAGCTCGACCACATCCAGCTCGCCGGCGGCCACAGCTTGCAGGAACCGCACCTCGGCGTCGGGTCCGAGCCTCGCGAGCGCGAACAGCGCGGTCTCGGTCACCACGGGCGCTGGCGCTGCGATCTCTCCGGCGAAATCGCGCAGGAGGGCAGAGCAGACCGCGTGGTGGGGATCACGACGGCTGAGGCTTGCGGCCAGCGGACCCGTGTCGCAGATCAGCACCCTTCACGCTCGCAGCGAGGCCAGCTCGTCGGCCCGCCGCCGCAACTCTTCGAGCTCCTCCGGTGTCGCTTCGCTCACGGGAGGCCTGATCGGCGGCACCACCTCCGCCGTCGAGGCAGCGTCGAAGTCGCCTGGATCCACGTCGGCCACGCCGATGAACGACAGCGTTGGCCTCGCCTCCGACTCGACCACGTCGGTCAAGGCGCCGCGGATCAGCCCGGCGAGCGGCACGCCCCGCCTGCGGGCGATGCGCTGGAGTCGCGCGTGCGTCTCGTCGGGCAGCATCACCGTCGTGCGGATCATTGGTTCAATGTACCAGGCACCAGCAGACAGCGATTATGATCGCTGAGCCAGCTCGACGCGCATGGTGCGGGCGCCGCCCCCCTCGTGCACCGTGACGAAGCCGTAGCGCTCGTAGAGCTTGATCGAGGGGTTGCCGCTGTCCACACTCAGGCTGAGTGCCGCGAACCCGTCCGCCACGGCCTGATCGATCAGCGCCTGGAGCAGCTCGTGACCGAAGCCGCGACCGCGCCGGCTGGGGACGACCGCGATCGCCAGCTCGGGCGTCGACCCGTCCACGAAGCCGTAGCCGGGGCGATCGCGCCGGAAGAGCCGGTACCAGGCGGCGCCGACGCGCTGGAAGTCGTCGATCGCGACCAGGGCCCTGTCGCCCTGCCGCCCCCAGCCCTGCACGTAGCGTGAGATCGGAAGCTCATCCGAGGCCGGATCGTTCATCCGCCAGTAGAACGCGTGCCGCAGCATGTCGCGAAGAAACGGCACGTCCTGTGGGCCGGCACGGCGGATCACGGCGCCTCAGTCTAGAGCGCGACCCTCCGGCGGCGGCAGGCCCAGCTCGCGCGCCGCCCAAGTCAACGCGACGGCAGCCTGGCGCCGCTGGAACTCGCGAACGGTCGGCGCTGTCGGGGGGGGCGGCAGCCCGGCGCGGGAAGCGAAGAAGCTTGCGATCAGCGAGGCGGTGCCGCCGCTGTCTGGCAGAAGGTCCCACGGCTGCGGACCGCCTTCCAGCCGCAGACTCGGCAGCCAGGCAACGGTGTCGAGGAGAGGGTTTCCGACGCAGGCCAAGTTCCAGTCCACGAGAACCGCCCTTCCGCCGCGCAGGCAGAGATTGTCGCTGCGGACGTCGAGATGAAGGAGCGCCTCGCCGGCGAGCCGGCAGCCCACCGACGCGTCCCGCAAGCTCGGAAGGGCCGTCTCGAGCCACTCGGTGGAGCAGACACCGGTCGAGAGGAACGGCGCCGGATCGGCGGCGATCTCCGGCCACCCGTCGAGCTTCGCACGCATCTCGTCGGCGAACGGCAGTCCGGCCGGCGGCGGCGCCGCGTGCACCGCGTCGAGAGTGGCTCGCACCGCGTCGATCTGCCCGGGTTCCCACGGCGGCGGCCAGTGGGCACCGCTCAGGTCCTCGAGCACGAGGAAGGTGTCGCCGCCGTCGTGCCAGCCGAGGAGGAGCGGCATGAACCACCCGGCGACCGAGGAGTAGACGCGATGCTCGGTGCGCAACCAACCGGCGGCCGTCTCGTCGAGCGCCAGCTTGACGAACGCGCGGCGTCCGTCGCCGAGCTCGGCCAGCCAGCGAGCCGTGTTTCTCCCGTAGCCCCGGGTGCCCACCTCGCGCCAGCGAATCGGCTCCGCGCCGACGGCCGCGCCGAGCTCAGCTCGGGGAAAGCTCCTGGGCAAATTGGATGCGGTTGCCATCGGGGTCGAACACGTCGAGCAGCCGGATCTCCGAGTGGAGCTCGAGCACGACCCCCACTTCCACCTGCTCGGCGCGCAGCCGCTCCGCCTCGGCCTTCACGTCGTCCACGTCCACGGTCGCGACACCGGCTTCCTCGGGCTCGCCCTCGGCGAGGCCGACGCGCGTGCGGCCGCGCGACAACTCGGCCCAGCGCTCGTCGGCGTTCACGTCCACCTCGGTGAAGCCGAGCCGCACCCGGTAGAACGCCCGCCCGACGTCGAGGTCGCGAACTCGGTACCAGACGGTCGCCACTCGGTCAGAGAGCCAGCGCCGGCTGCTCCAGCAGCGCCTTCACGGTCCTGAGGAAGTCGGCAGCGGGTGCGCCGTCGACTGCGCGGTGGTCGCACGTCAGCGAAATCGTGATCGTCGGCTGCACCACCGGCTCTCCGTTCACGGCGACGACCGTGTCCGCCGTCGCCCCGACGGCGAGAATCGCGGCCTGCGGGGGGTTGAGAACCGCGGTGAACTGCTCGACGCCGTACATGCCGAGGTTCGAGATCGTGAACGTCCCACCTTCGAAGTCTTCTCGCTGGAGCTTGCCTTCCCGCGCCCGTTCGACGAGATCTCCGCGAGCTGCTGCGATCTCCCGCAGCGAAAGCCGCTCCGCAAACCGGATGACCGGAACGACGAGGCCCTGCGGCGCCGTCACGGCGAGCCCGATCCCGACGCTCGGGAAGATGAGCAGGGCGTCGTCCGTGAACTGGACGTTGACGTCGGGGTGCTGAACGAGGGCGGCCGCGGAGACCTTCGTCAGAAGATCGGTGACCGTCACCCGGACGTCTGGCTCGAACTCACGACGAGCAGCGATCAGCTGCTGGGCCTGCGTCATGTCGGCCGAGACGACCAGCTGGAAGACAGGCACCGTCCACGCCGCGGTCAGGCGGCGTGCGATCGTCCTGCGAACCGACGAGAGCGGGCGTTGCTCGATCTCGCTCGGCGCAGCGGCAGCCACCGGAGCCGTCGTCGGCGCGGGCGTGGCGGCGGCTCGCTCGACGTCCTCGGCGACGATGCGTCCCTCCGGGCCGGTTCCGCTCAGCGAGGCGAGCTCGATCCCGCGCTCGCGGGCGATTCGACGGGCCAGGGGCGAGGCCTTGACGCGTCCGTCGACCCGCCAGGGATCCGGTGCTGACGCCCCACCCCCCGCCTTCGAAGACGTCGAAGCTCGCCGGCCACGCTCGCGCTCGTCGTCTCGCGCCGGCGCGCGGCTCCCCTCCTCGGCCGGCTCCTCGTCGACCTCGGCCGTCGCCGAGTCGGCAGGTTCTCCGGGTGCAAGCACCTCTCCCTGCTCGCCGATCACGGCGACCGTCCTGCCTACCTCGGCCTCGCCCTCGGAGACCTGGATCTTCAGCAGGATGCCGGAGAAGTCCGACTCGACCTCCTGCGTGACCTTTTCGGTGTCGAGCTCGTACAGCGGCTCGCCCTTCTCGACCGGGTCTCCCTCGCCCTTCAGCCACTTGACGATCGTTCCCGACTCCATTCCCTGGCCGAGCCGGGGAAGCTTCACCTCATTGGCCATCTCGCCCTACCGTGCGACGGATTGCCTCGAGCACGTCGTTCGCGTGCGGAATGCACCACTCCTCCATCACCGGAGCGAAGGGCAGCGGCGCGAATTTCGCGCCTACGCGCTCGATCGGAGCGTCGAGGTAGTCGAACGCGCCGTACTGGACGACCGAGGCGACCTCGGCGCCGAACCCCATTCGAGTCACCGCCTCGTGCGCGACGACGCAGCGGGTCGTCTTCTTCACCGAGTCGACGAGCCGTTCCTCGTCGAGCGGCTGCAGCGTACGAGGATCGACGACCTCGACCGAGACGCCCTCGTCTTCTGCCTGCTCTGCCGCGGACAGCGCCTCGTGCACGAGGCGGCCCGTCGCGATGACGGTCACGTCCTCACCGGCGCGGTGGACGCGTGCCTGGCCGAGCGGAATCGGCTCCAGCTCCTCGGGGACGTCCTCCTTGAGCCCGTAGAGCGTCCGGTGCTCGAAGAACATGACGGGGTTGTCGTCGTAGATCGACGACCAGAGCAGGCCGCGGACATCGGCCGGTGTCGACGCGAACACGACCTTCAGTCCCGGGACGTGGACGAACCACGCCTCCAGCTGCTGAGCGTGCTGGGCGCCCGGCGACCACCCTGCGCCTCCCTGTGTGCGAATCGTGAGGGGAACCTTGACCTGCCCGCCCGACATCGAGCGGTGCTTCGCGGCCTGGTTCACGATCTGCTCCATCGCGAGAGTCGTGAAGTCCTCGTACATGATCTCGACGACGGGCCGCATGCCCTGGATCGCGGCGCCGATGCCGACTCCCGTGATGGCCATCTCCGAGATGGGGGTGTTGCGGACACGCTCGGGCCCGAACTCGTCGACCATGCCTTGCGTCACGCCCATCGAGCCGCCCATCTCGGCGATGTCCTCCCCCATGATGAAGACGTCATCGTCGGCGCGCATCGCACGCGAGAGCGCGTCGCGTACGGCTTCGCGATAGCTCAGCTCAGGCATTGCACCCCAGCCGGCCGTTCATGCATAGATGTTCTTGAGGGCATCTTCGGGGTTCGGGTCCGTACCCGCCTTCGCAAACTCGACGGACGCGTCGACGATCTCCTGCAGCTCGGCGTCCAGCTCTTCCCACTCCTCGTCGGACAGGACGAGCCGCTCGCGCAGCTTGGTGATTGGATCCTGCGTCTCGCGGAGCTCGCGAACCTCGTCGCGCGAACGGTAGACTTGAGGGTCGCCGATGTAGTGGCCGGTCAGCCGGTACGTATTGCAGACGAGGAGGAACGGGCCGCGGCCAGAGCGGGCGTGCTCGACCGCCTCGAGAGCGGCGGCGTACACGGCCTCGACATCCTGACCGTCGACGTCCGCCGTTGCCATGCCGAACGCGGCTGCGCGCTGAGTCAGGTCCTCGATCGGGAGCTGCTGGTGCGCGGGGGTGGACTCGGCCCAGTGGTTGTTCTCGCAGACGAAGACCGCGGGCACCCGCCACAGCTGAGCGAGGTTGAGCGCCTCGTGGAACGTGCCGATGTTCGTCGCACCGTCACCGAAGAAGGCGAGCGCGACGCGCGGCTCCTGCCGCAGCTTGAAGGCGAGCGCTGCGCCGGCGATCCCGGGCAGCCCTCCGCCGACCACCGCGTTCGCACCGAGGTTGCCCCGCTCGACGTCGTAGAGGTGCATCGACCCGCCGAATCCGTGCGAGCACCCCTCGACCTTGCCGTACAGCTCGGCCATCAACTCGTTCGGATGCGTTCCCTTCGCGAGCGTGTGGCCATGCGCCCGGTGCGTCGACGCGATCACGTCGTCGTCCTCGAGGGCGCGGCAGACGCCGACCGCGACCGCCTCCTGGCCGATCGCCACGTGCAGGAAGCCCGGGAGCTCGCCCGCGCGGAAGCGCTCCTCGACCTTCTCTTCGAAGCGACGGATCAGCAGCATCTCCCGGAAAAAGTCCTGCAGGAGCTCCCTCGAGACCTCGCCGCGCTTCTCGACCTTCGTCACGGCATGAGTGTACGCATCGCTCTCCGGTTCCACCTGACCCGGACAAATGTAAGCGAGATATCCTCCTGCCATGCAGCTCGCAGGACAGTGGCAGCGGATCGAGGAGGAGCTTCCGGAGCGGTGGGAGGAGGCCGGACTCTCGCTCTCGGTGGGCACAGAGCCACAGCGCCGCCGCGCGCTCTCGCTGCTCGCGCCGCTGAACCCCGGCCGCTCCCACGACGAGATCAGCTTCCGCAGCGCTCGCCGCGGAGCGGGGCCTGCCCCCGCCCACATCCGCCGCCTCCTCGGCCGGCTGGATGCCGATGGAATCGAGGGCCACTTGGCGCTCGTCTCGAGCACCGAGGCGCCCGGCGCCGCGGCTCCTCCCCGCGCCGCGCTGGGGGAGAGATGGCGCGCAGCCCTCGAGCAGCTTCCGCCGGACTGGAGCGACCTCCACGTCGAGCTCGAGCTCTTCTCGTCCGACTACGTGGAGCGCGGAGCGCTCCTGCTCTCGCCCGTCAACCCCGCTCGGTACGGCGGGCGGTCGGTGTTCCGCTTCCGCGCGGCCCGGCTCTTCGGCTACGGGGCATCGCCGGACATGGTGGGTCGCTGCCTCGAGCGCCTCGACGAGGCCGAGATTCGCGGCGAAGTGAGGATCCTGCGGGCGCTCTCGGATACGAAGCCGGTCGCAACCCAGGGCCCGGTCTGGTACGTCGGCGGGAAGTCCGTGTGAGCGCCGATCCCGTCTCCTGGCTCGTGGTCGAGCGCGGCTGGGAGGTCGTCGCGGCAGACGGCGACGAGGTGGGTCGCGTCGCCGAGCTGATCGGCGACACGGGCAAGGACATCTTCAACGGCCTCTCGGTGTCTCGGGGTGTCCTGAAGGGCTCGCGCTACGTGCCTGCGGAACGCGTCTCGTCGATCACCGTGGGGCGGGTGCAGCTCGACTTGAGCGCGACGCAGTTCGACGCGCTCGACGACTACGACGGGGCTCCGCCGAGCGAGGAGATCCTGCCGCCCTGACGCGGGGCCGGTTAGCCGATCAGCTCCGAGAGCTCACGAGCGAGCTGGCGGGCATCGGCCGCGTTACCCGCGATCGCTAGGCAGGTGTCGTCGCCGGCCAGCGTCCCGACGATCTTCGGGTGGTCGAGCTGATCGAGGGCGCGGGCGATCGCGGGCGCCGAGCCGAGCTCGGACTGGACGACGACGATGTTCTCGGCGGCGACCGCGCTATGGCCGAAGGCGCCGAGAATTCCGCCGAGCGCTTTGCGGGGGTTCGCTCGTCTCGACCGCTCCGGCAGGACGAAGCGCGGGTGTCCGAGGGGATCACGCGCCTTCTGCAGACCGAGCTCGCGGATGTCGCGTGAGACCGTGGCCTGCGTGACCCGGCACCCCGCCTCGGCGAGAGCCGAGAGTAGCTCGTGCTGGGTCCCGATTCTTCTGCGCGTGACGACGCTCGCGATCAGACGCTGCCGTTCCGACTTGGCGAGTGAGCGGCCGTTCAGCTGCATCGTGCAAGAATAGGCGCCATGTTTGCGACTGACCGGAGTGCGGTACCGAGCGTCCATGCTGCGTAAATTGCTCTGGACCACCCTGTACGGAGTGCTCGGCGCGGGCGCGACGATGGCCGCCCGGCGCGCGAGCTCTCGAATCTGGCGAATCGCAACCGGCGAAGCGCCGCCCATCAAGAAGTGAACCGAGTCGACGACGCAATCGAGCGCGGCGCCGACCGACTGGAGGAGCTCTCACGAGACCTGGCCTCCGAAGGCGGCTTCAAGGCGAAGCTTGCCCAATCGCTGGCTGAGGATGCGGTGTTCCTCAGAAAGCTGAAGCCGAGTCTAATGGTGGCGCGTGCGCGCGGAGAGGCTCCGACCGACCAGAAGCCCGGCGCGGTCACCGTTGCCCCCTCGGGCCCCCAGCTTGGAAAGAGGAAGCCGCCGCCCGGCTCGGGAGGCCCGAATCCCTTCGTGGTAGTAGGTGCGGCGCTCGCGGTGGGCATCCTGCTGGCCAAGATGATCGACTGGAGAGGCCATGCACACCCACGACGCTGAGACCGAGATCAGGCCGGGGCAGCCACCGGGGATCGGTGCCGCCGCCAAGCAGGTAACCGAGCACGTGAGCGCACTCGCGAAGCTCGAGCTCGAGCTCGCCTCGCTCGAGCTGAAGGCGAAGGTGGCCGCCCTCGGAGTCGGGATCGGCCTCGGCCTCGGAGCTGCCGTGTTCGGGCTGATGATGCTCGGCTTCGCACTCGCGACGATCGCGGCCGTGCTCGCCACGTTTCTCTCCACGTGGCTCTCGCTGCTGATCGTGACACTGGCGCTCCTGCTGATCACGGCAGTTCTTGGTATGACCGCGCTGCGAGCGATCAAGCGAGGCTCGCCCCCGGTTCCCAAGCAGGCGATCGAGGAGGCAAAACTGACCACGAACGCATTGAAGAGCGATGGCAGCCGGTAGCGTCCGCACACCGGAGCAGATCCGCCGCGACATCGCGGCGCAGCGGGAGGCGCTCGCCCGCTCGGTCGACCAGCTTCGCGCGAGTATCGGCGAGGCGACAGACATCAGCGGCAAGCTGCGAGCCAACCTGCCGGTTGTGGCCGCGGGGGCGCTCGGCGCGGGGTTCGTCCTCGCCGGCGGCATCGGTGCCACCCTGCGGTACCTAGCGCGTCGTGGGCGCGAGGGCGACACGGTGGCGCAGGTCGGCCGCTTCACGATTGTCGACCGAGGCTGAGAGGCGCCCCGAGACGGGTAGCGTCCCGGCCGGGCCGCAGCGGCTGAGCCGCCGCGACTGGATCGACGCGCTCAAGCGGACCGGGAAGGAATTTCTGACCGACGACTGCATGGGGCTCTCCCAGGAGATCGCCTACAGCTCGCTGCTCGCGTTCTTTCCGGCAATGGCGTTCCTGATCGGGGCGCTCGGCGTGTTCGGGCTCTTCGACAGCGTGAAGAGCCTGCTCGATCCGATCGCCCCGAGCGGGGTAATCAAGTTCATCACGACGCTGCAGCAGGACTCGGGAGGTGGAACGTCGGCGACCGCCTTCGTCGTCGGCTTCTTCGGAGCCGTCTGGGCTGCTAGCGGTGCGATGAACGCGGTGATCAAGGCGGTCAACCGTGTCTATGACCGCCTGGAGACGAGGCCTTTCTGGAAGCTGCGCGGGGTCGCGATCGTGCTCGTCATCCTGAGCGGGATCACCACCGCCGGCCTCTTCCTGCTGATCGTCGTCGGCGGCGATCTCGGCAACGCGATCGCCAAGAAGGCCAATCTCGGGACTGCGTTCGACCTCCTCTGGGGGATCCTGCGCTGGCCGCTCGCGTTCGCGGCCATCCTGATCTTCTTCGGGCTCGTCTACTACCTCGCACCGAACCGCGAGCAGCGCAGCTGGCAGTGGATCTCGCCGGGCTCGCTGATCGGCGGCGCGCTCTGGCTTGCCCTGTCCGGCCTGTTCGCGCTCTACGTGACGTTCGCCGGCCACTACACGAAGACGTACGGCACGATCGCGAGCGGGGTCATCCTGCTGCTCTGGCTCAACTACTCGGCGTTCGCGCTGCTCTTCGGGGCCGAGCTGAACGCCGAGCTCGACCGGCAGGCCGACATCCACGCGGCCGGCGGCCCGCAGGCGGGCCTCGTCACGCCGGCCCGCAGGAACCGCTGAGAGCCTTCCGGGACTACTTCGTCCGGAAGCTGCCGTTCATGATCGTCCTGTGGGGGTCGCACCAGTAGCGGTAGGTGGCTCTCTTTCTCAGCTTCACCTTCCACGAGACGGTGCCGCGGAAGCCCACGCCCGTCTTCTTGCTCACGCCGGGCCCGACCAGATGGAAGTCGTGGATGGCGGACCGGTCGCGCACGGTCAGGAGGTAGCTGCCGGCCTTCGTCGTCTTCAGCTTTCCGTGCGCGCCGTTCAGCACGATCGTGTATCCCGGGCCGACCGAGCCCGAGAGCCTCGGCAGCTTCGAGCTCCCCGGCGGCGGCGGAGGCGGCGGGCTCGCGGGAGGTGGAGGAGGTGGCGGCGGCGGGTTGCCGGACCTGAGCGTGCCCTTCATCGTGTCGGGGTGGGCGTCGCACTGGAACGTGTAGATGCCGACGGCGAACGTCACGTTCCAGGTCACATCGCCGGTGGTGTCGATGTCAGTCGACTGGTCGACTCCGGGCCCGAAGAGGTGGAAGTTGTGCAGGGTGCCCAGGTCGTGCACCTCGATCGTGTAGCTACCCGGATCGAGGTTCCGGACGCGAGCTCCGGCCGGATCGGTCAGCGAGATCGTGAAGCCCGGGCCTACGCTTCCGACGAGGGTGGTCGCTACGGCCGCAGCGGGCGCGAGCGAATTCGCAGGCGGCGCCGGCGGAGAAGCCGGAGGGGGAGCCGGGCTAGGGGCGGGGCTCGGAGGCGGCGCGGGAGGCGACGGGGAGGGCGCAGGCGAGCCGGCTGCAACCGCGAAGGCGCCGGACATCGTGTCGTAGTGGCTGTCGCAATAGAACTGGTACGAGCCTGCGGCAAGCGTGACGTTCCAGGTGACCCTGCCGACGCCCGACACGGTGGTCGAGAGGTCCGTGCCTGGCCCGGCCAGGTGGAAGTTGTGGGTCGCCGACCTGTCGGAGACCTGGATCGTGTAGTCGCCGGGCGGCAGCTCGGTGACGGCATTGCCGGATGCGTCGCGCAGGGAGATGTCGGAGCCGGGGCCGACCTCGGCCCGGAGTACGGGACCGACCACGGTCGCCGAGGCGGGCAGGGCAAAGGCGACCATCGCGACGAGCGCGAACAGCATGAGCAGGCGTCGTGTCACTGACACTCCTCCGGTGTCGCGGGAACGGACTTACCCCATCAGGTACGCGAATCGACGGCGGCCGGTTTTCCGGCAGATCGCCGTCTCCTCCCTCAGGCGCGAAGCTCGGCGCCGAAGCGCTCTGCCAGAGCGCCGACGATCCTCTCGCGGAGGAGCGCCGCATCGGCGTCTGCCAGGGTTCGCTCGGGCGATTGGAACTCGACCGAGAACGCGACCGACTTGCGCCCGGGGCCGATCTGCTCGCCGCGGTAGACGTCGAACGCCCGCATCGACCGGAGCTCGGGGCCCGCTGCTTCGCGTGCGAGCGCCACGAGGTCTCCCGCCGAGACTGCCTCGTCGACGACGAAGGCCAGATCCTGCCGCACGGCGGGGTACGTGCTCACGTCCTCGTACTGCACCGGCTCCTCGGTTGCGGCGGCGAGAGCGGCGAGATCGAGCTCCCACGCGCCCCACGCGCCCTCAAGCACCTCGGGATGGAGCTCGCCCAGGGGGCCCGCCTGCGTCTGTGCACTCTTGCCGGGGTGGAAGAGCGGGTGGTCGCCCCGCTCGTACGTCTCCCGGATGCCGAGCGCCCCGTGCAGGGCCTCGACGATTCCCTTCGCGCGGGCGAAACCGCCCTCGACCACGCCGGCGACCTGCAGGCGCTCCTCCGGCAGCCCCGAATCCACCGGAAGGTAGATCCGGGCGATCTCGAACAGCCCGATCCGCTCGTTTCCCACCGCCTGGTTGTGAGCCGAGGCGGCGATCAGCGACGGCAGCAGCGTCGTACGCAGCTCCGCCAGCTCGATGCTGATCGGCTCGGGCAGGCGGAGGGCGTCGGGGTGGGAGTCGCCGGCGACGAGGGAAGGCGTGTACGCCTCTGAGAGACCGAGCGCCGCGAGCGTATCCTCGACCCGGCGGCGCACACGCTGCTCCTTCGTCAGCCGGCCCGACATCTCGCGGCGGATCGGCAGCGTGAAGGGGATGTCGTCGAGCTTGAATCGGGCGACCTCCTCGATCAGGTCGACCTCGCGTGTCAGGTCGCGCGCGCGCCAGGTCGGTACGACGTAGTCGCCGTTCCGGCGCTCGAGGCCGAGTCGGGAAAGGATGTCCGCTTGCTCGGCGTCCGGTACCTCGAGCCCCATCAAGGAGTCGGCGTGGTCGGCCCGAAAGCGGACGACCGGACGCACGGGCAGCTCGCCCTTCGCGTCGGCGTGCCCCGTCCAGCGCGCGCGAGAGAGCTCGACGATCAGCTCCGTCGCGAGGACCGCTGCCTGGTCCGCCAGGTAGGGGTCGACGCCCTTCTCCCACCTGCTCGACCCCTCCGTGCGCAGTCGCAGGCGCTCCGAGCTGCGCCAGAGGCTTGTCGGCTCGAAGTTCGCCGCCTCGAGCAGGACGTTGGTCGTCCGTTCGGTCACCTCGGTTTCCTCGCCGCCCATGATCCCGGCAAGCGCGACCGACCGCTCGGCGTCCGCGATCATCAGATCGCTCGGCTCGAGGGACCTCACGACGCCGTCGAGCGTGCGGAGCTGCTCGTCGGGCTCCGCGCGGCGGACGACGATCCTGCCGCCGGCGAGCTTGTCGAGATCGAAGGCGTGGAGCGGGTTGCCGAGCGCGAGCATCACGTAGTTCGTCACGTCGACGACGTTCGAGATCGGTCGCATGCCCGCCGCGACCAGCCGGGCGCGGAGCCACACCGGCGAGCGGCCGACGGAGACGTCGCGGAACAACCTCCCGATGTACCGAGGGCAGCCGTCGAAGTCGGCGATGGTCAGGTCGACCGGCTCGCTCGCGGTCTGCTCGGGGTCCCTTCCCGGTGGGGGCGCCAGCTCGAGGCGGAGGAGCGTCGCGATCTCGCGGGCGAAGCCGTACACCGACAGCAGATCCGGACGGTTGCCCGTGACCTCGAAGTCGAGCACGGTCTCCTGGAGTGGTAGGACGTCGCCGAGCGGCGCTCCCGGCTCGCCGGCGTCGAGCACCATGATCCCGGCGTGGTCGGGTCCGAGCTCGAGCTCCCGCTCGGACAGGATCATGCCCTCCGACACCTGCCCGCGCAGCTTCCGGCGCTCGAGCGTAAGCCCTCCGGGCAGGGTCGCGCCCGGAAGCGCGACCGCGACCGTCGCTCCGCTGCCGAAGTTCCAGGCGCCGCAGACGATCTGGTAGAGATCCCTCTCCCCCACGTCGACTCGGCAGAGCTGCAGACGATCGGCATTGGGGTGCTTTCCCGCTTCAACGACCCGTCCGACCCGGAAGAGGCCGAGGTTGCCGTCGACGTCCGGGACGCCCCGCCGCTCGATCGCGGCCACGACGGCGGTCGAGACGTCGAGGCGAGCCGCCAGCTCCTGGACGGGGATCTCGAGCGCGACGTAGTCGCGCAGCCAGGAAACGGGGACTCGCATCAGAACTGGCGCAGGACGCGCAGGTCGTTGTCCCAGAACGGGCGAATCTCGGGAATGCCGTGGCGCAGCTGCGCCGCCCGCTCGATCCCGCAGCCGAAGGCGAAGCCCGTCCACGCGTTCGGGTCGATGCCGACGTTCTCGAAGACGCGCGGGTCGACCATTCCGGCGCCGCCCATCTCGATCCAGCCCGTGAACTTGCACGTCCGGCACCCCGCCATCTCGCAGATCGGACAGGAGACGTCCGGCTCGATCGACGGCTCGGTGAAGGGAAAGAAGTGTGTTCGGAACCGCACCTGGCGGCTCTCGCCGTAGAGGGCGCGCATCACGTGGAGCAGCGTTCCCTTCAGGTCGGCGAGCGTCAGCTTCCGGTCGACCGCGAGACCCTCGAACTGGTGGAAGATCGGAAAGCGCGTGGGCGTGATCTCGTCCCGCCGGTAGACACGGCCGAGCGAGACCATGTAGATCGGCGGCCCCTTCGCCTCCATGACGTGGATCTGTGACGGCGAGGTCTCCGTGCGCAGGAGCCGCTCGTCGTCCAAGAAGAAGGTGTCGCGCGGCGAGCGCGTTGGGTGCGCCGGCGGGAAGGCGAGCTGGTCGAAGTTGTAGTGCGCCGTCTCCACCTCGCGGTCGTCGATCACCTCGTAGCCGAGCCCGAGGAACGCGTCCTCGACGAGACGGCGAGTGAGCGTGGTCGGATGCAGCGTCCCGAGTTGCCGCTCCTCGCCGGGGAGGGTCACGTCGATCGTGTCCTCGGCGAGTGCCCGCTCGAGCTCGCGTCGCTCGAGCTGCTCCCGCCGCGCTTCGACCGCTTGCTCGAGCCGCTCGCGTGCCGCGTTCAGCGCCATGCCGGACTCGCGATCGCGGGCGGTCCGGAGCGCCTGCTTGAGCTCGCTCTTCCGCCCGAGGTAGCGGATGCGCACCTCGTCGAGCTCGGAGAGAGTCGAGCAGGCCTCGATCGCGCTCAGCGCCTCGCGCTCGAGGGTCTCGACGTCCACGGCGGCGACTGTAGCCGACCGCGATCTCCTCTTACTTCCGGTCCCGCTCATGCGTCCTCCAGCTCGTTGGGATCCGACATACCGCCGCAGCGGCGCTGCGATGCCCCGGCTCGATGTGCGAGGAGCTCGACCGCGTCTAGCGCGGGCTCCCGGCGGCGAGCCGGGGCACCGTAAACAGGAAGGCGGAACGGGCGAGCACGGAGAGCAAGGATAGCGACGCATAGCTCAGCGCGGGCTGCGGGCTTCGAGCCGGGGAGCGCCCCAAGAGGAGGCGCTGCGCCCCGCGTCGCGGCAAGCCGTGCTGGCTCCCAGTGGGGGCGTGGCCATACTGCCAGCGATGCCTTCTGCCTACGAGCCGTTCGCCGCGGTCTACGACCAATGGTCGGCTGACATGACCGAGGACGTGGCCTTCTACGCCGAGCTCGCCGACCGGTGCGAGGGGCCGGTCGTCGAGCTCGCCGTCGGCACCGGCCGCGTGGGCGTGCCGGTCGCGCGCGAGACCGGGCGACGCGTGATCGGGATCGATTCGTCCCCGGCCATGCTCGCCCAGGCGCGCGAGCGAGCCCTCCAGGCGGGAGTCGAGCTCGACCTGCGTGAAGCCGACATGCGGGATCTCGAACTCGACGAGCCGGCCGGCCTCGTGTACTGCCCGGCCCGCTCGCTCCTGCACCTGCCGACATGGCACGACAAACGGCGCGTCTTCGAGCGTGTGGCAGCGTCGCTTCGCCCGGGCGGGCGGTTCGCCTGGAACGCCTTCGTCTTCGACTACGGCATCGCGGCCGCGAACGAGGGATTCCACGAGGAGGGCGCAACCTCACACACGATCGAGCACGCCCCGGCCGACAACCGTCTCGACATTACCCTCGCTACAGGCGGCAAGATCTCGCTCTGGTGGGTGACCCGCTCGGAGTGGGAAGGGCTGATCGAGGTGGCGGGGCTCGAGGTCGAGGCGCTCTACGGCTGGTTCGATCGGCGCCCGTTCGAGGCAGAGAGCAGGGAATTCGTCTGGGTCGCGCGCCGGCCGGCGTAGGGTTTGCCCTTGGGGCCGGCCGCGAACCTCCCTCCGGTCCCAAGGCTACTGGGGAGAGGCGCATGGATGGTTGAGAGAGTGGAACGAGATCGTGCCAATGAGACGCAGGCGGCGGGCGCTCATCCCGTCAGCCCGTACGACGCGATCGCCCGGCTGTACGACGCCTGGAGCCGCAGCGTCACCGAGGACGTCGAGTTCTATGTCGAGGAGGCGCGACGGTCAGGCGGGACCGTGGTGGAGCTCGCCGTCGGCACGGGGCGGATCGCAATTCCAGTCGCACAGGACGGGAGCAAGGTGATTGGAATCGACACCTCGGCCGAGATGCTCGGGCTCTGCCGGCAGGCAGCCGAGAGCGCCGGGGTTGCTCAGCTCGTCGATCTCCGCCTCGGGGACCTACGCGATCCGCCGGTCTCCGAACGAGTCGAGCTGGTCATCTGCCCGTTTCGCTCGTACCTCCACTTGCGTACTGAAACCGACCGGCTCGCCGCGCTCAACGCCGCGAGGAAGTTGCTGCAGCCGAACGGCCGCCTCGTGTTCGACGTCTTCGCGCCGGGCCAGGACGACATCGACGAGACCGACGGCCGCTGGATCGAGCGGGAGCCCGGCATCTGGGAGCGCGCCGATTGGGATAGCGCGAACCGCACGCTCGATCTCTCCGTGCGCGACGAGACTCACCACTCGACGATGTCGCTGGCGTGGCTCTCGCCGCTCGAGTGGGCTGGCCTGATCGAGCGGGCCGGTCTCACCGTCCAGGCCTGTTACGGCTGGTTCGACCGCAGGCCATACACCGACGGCGAGGACACGATCTGGGTCGCAAGACGTTAGAGTCCGCGGCGTGCTGTGGGCTGTCATCGGCACCGCCGTCGTCGTCGTCGCGGCGCTCTTCGTGGTGCTCGCGTACAACCGGCTGGTCCGGCTGCGGAACCGCGTCCAGAACTCCTGGGCCCAGGTCGACGTGCAGCTCAAACGCCGGTACGACCTGATCCCCAACCTGATCGAGACCGTCAAGGGCTACGCCTCTCACGAGCGCGAGACCTTCGAGGAGGTGACGAAGGCGCGTTCCGCTGCCCAAGCCGCCGGAACCGTCGAGCAGCAGGCTCAGGCAGAGAACGTCTTGACCGCCGCGCTCGGCCGCCTGTTCGCCGTCGCGGAGGCGTATCCGCAGCTCCGCGCCACCGAGAACTTCCAGCAACTTCAGGCGCAGCTGACGGACACCGAGCAGAAGATCGCGGTGTCCAGGCAGATCTACAACGACGCGACGCTCACCTACAACAACGCAGTCGGCACCGTGCCCACCAACCTGGTCGCCGGCGCCTTCAAGTTCGAGAGCAGGCCCTACTTCGAGATCGAGGAAGCCGCCAGGGAGGCGCCTCAGGTGCGCTTTTGAGCCGGCTCGCCCGGCTCGCCCTCCCTCTCACAGCGCTGGCACTCCTCGTCCCCGCCGCAGCTGCCGGGAAATCGTTCACCCTGCCGTCCGCCGACGTCGCGGTGCAGACGACCGCCGATGGCACGCTGCTCGTCGACGAGAGCTTGACGTACAAGTTCGACGGCGCGTTTAGCGGCGGCTTCCGCGAGATCCCGCTGCGGCAGGGAGAAGAGCTCGATCAGGTCGCGGTCTCCGAAGGCGGGACGGTGTACCGGCCTGGCGCGTCTGCCGAGCTCGGCTCGAGCGGCGCTCCCGGCACGTTCGGCACGACCCGCACGAAGAAGGGCATCCGCGTCGTCTGGCACTACCACGCTCTGAGCGAGCAGCGGACGTTCCACGTTCACTACCGGTTGCGCGGGCTCGCGGTCGCACACGACGACGTCGTCGACGTCAATCTGGAGGTGTGGGGGGACGAGTGGCAAGAGCCCCTTGGACGGCTCACGGCGACCCTGACCGGACCGGGGCGGATCGTGCGCGCGTGGGGTCATCCCGTCTCCGTTCGGGGCGACGTGTCGCTCCGCGGCCACCGAGTCCTCCTGCGCGCCGTCGTCGTGCCGGCACGGCAGTTCGTCGAGCTGCGGGCGCTGCTTCCCCGGTCGGCCTTCACATCGACCGGCGGCATGAAAGTCGAGCGCGGCAAGGCGCTCGCACAGATCGTCTCGAGCGAGCGGGCCGACGCCCGCTCCTACGAGCGCAACCGGGCCCGGATCGATCGAGCGCTCGATAACGTCGGCTCCTATCTGCTGCTGCTGCTCGCGCTCGCCCTCCTCCCCGCTCTCGCGCTCCTCGCGGCCGTCTACCTCGTCTTCGGCCGCGAACGCGGCGCATCCTACGACCGCGAGTACGAGCAGGAACCACCAGGGGACCTGCAGCCGGCGCTCGTGCCGCCTCTCCTGAGCCAACGCTCGAGCGTCGGCTCGCTGGAATTCACGGCCACGCTGTTCGACCTGATCCGCCGCGGGCAGTACACCGCCGCGCCCGTGACCACCGAGCGGAAGGTCTGGGGCGGGATCCGCCACCAGCAGGTTGCCGATCTCGAGCTGACGAGAAGCGAGAAGTTGACCGGTCTCGCTCCCTTCGAGAAGAGCGTGGCGGCCGTGGCGGACGCCGTGATCGGCGACGGCTCGGAGCGCCTGTCGCGCTTTCGAGACCGGATCGAGGAGCACCGAACGTCCAACAGCTCCCGGTTCACGGCGTTCAAGAGCGGCGTCTCCAAGGCAGTCGACAGGATGGAGTGGTTCGACGACCGGGGTATCGTCCTGCTGCTGGGAGGACTCGTCCTCTTCGCGCTCGCGGCCCTGGTGATGCTCGTGGTCGGGATCTCCGGCTTCCGCTCGGTGGCCCCGCGCTGGAACGACATCGTCCTGATCGCGGTCGGCTCGGCCGCCGCCGTCGACGCAGCGGCGTGCCTGCTCGGCGCGCTCTCGGTGCGGCTCTGGCGCAGGCGCCGGCCGGCCGCGCAGCTCGAGGCCAAGCGCTGGGATGCGTTCCGGCACTACCTGACGGATTTCCCACGGCTTCAAGAGGCGCCGCCGGCCTCCCTCGCTCTCTGGGAGCGCTACCTCGTCTACGGAATCACGTTCGGGATCGCCGAGCGCGTGCTCCAAGGCGCGCACCTGCACATGCCGAAGGAGCTCGCCGACTCGAGCCGGATCTACTGGATCAGCCCGAACGGCGATCTCGGCTCGGGCCCGTCGGCACTCTCGATCGGGGACTTGAGCTCCGGGTTCGGCTCCGCTCTCGCGCCGCCGTCGAGCGGCTCGGGCGGTGGAGGCGGCGGTTTCTCGGGCGGCGGTGGTGGTGGCGGCGGTGGTGGTGGCGGCGGGGCCTGGTAGGGGCGAGCCAGCGCCTTTGCGCTCCCCCCTCTCTTCGCTGCGGACTGCTGGGGTCGCGCGATCTGGCGTGACATCCCGACCAGGAAGGGCAGGTACGGGTTCGAGGCGCCGCGTGTACCTGCCATCATGAGCGTCGCGATGCTTGTTCTGGTCGCGTTGCGATCGCGGCCTGGGCGAGTGGGTCGCTCGATCTGGGCGGAGCTCCTTCAGTCGCTCGGACTCAGAGGGGACGAGCACATTATCGATCTCGGCTGCGGCCGCGGCGCAGTGCTCATGCTTGCGGCAAAGGTTCTGCCGCACGGGCAGGCTGTCGGTGTCGATGTGTGGAAGTCGTCCGACCAATCCGGGAATGACGTTGAGGCAACCCGCAGGAATGCGGAGCTGGAGGAAGTCGCGGAGCGCGTGCAGCTGGAGACGGCCGACAATGCGCGAGTTGCCTTTCGCCGATGCCTCGTTCGATCTCGCTGTGACAGCCTGGCGATTCACAACATCAGCTCGGCCGAGGGGCGCGCCGCCGCAATCGAGGACGCAGTGAGGGTGGTGAGGCGAGGCGGCCGCCTCGCGATCGCTGACATCAAGTTCGCCCGCGAATACGTGAGACGGCTCCGGCAGCTCGGCCTGAACGATGTCAAGGAGAAGAACCTCGGCCCCCGCTTCTGGTACGGAGGCCCGTGGATGGCGACAAAGCTGGTCATGTGCGTCAAGCCACGCTGAGACAGCGACGGGTTGCGACAGATCCACTGAAGCAGCAGCTCGTTTCCGCATGGCTTGTTCGTGGCATTTCATTCGGCCAAGAAGAGGCCACGATCACGCACGTCACGCTCGCTGACGTCAGCGAACGACACCCCACATCATCCACCGTTTTCACCCGGCCGCGGGCCGCCAGCGAAGCCGGCGCGGAAAACTGAATCGAGTTAGCGGGACCCGGCGGCGGCGAGGCTCTCCATGATCCCGTCGAAGACGCTCTGGTCGACACCCTGGGGTGTCTGCTGCAAGGGGCGTAACGACACATTTATCGAGGTGTCTCACGAAGTCCCCGACCGCGAATGAGGGCCTGCCACAGCTGTCTCACGACCACGTTTTGGCGGCGAATCCGACCGTGGCTTGACTTTCGCTCGCAGATAAAGTTAGATGCTGAACGAAGTCCACGTCCGCCAACGTCCAGAGCTCAACCGCTGTTCCCTCGTCGGGGAGGAACCATGCTTTTCCGTCTGCTCGCCGCCGCACTGATCGCTCTGTCCCTTCTGGCGACCGGAGGGTTGCGGCAGACGCCGCTCGCGGGCGCAACGACGATCACGAACCCATCCTCGACGTCCACGGCGAGCCTTTACCTCTCCAACTGGTCGAACGTGATGGCGATCTGGATGGCGAGCAAGTTGAACCAGAACGACACGGGCACGTACGGGCCACGGATCGCCGAGCTGCGGTACTCGAACGCGTGGTCGACGAACCAGATCAACGACTACTCGGGCTTTTTCCGCGACGAGACAGGCAGCGCCAAGTACGACCAAATCCACAACTTCACCTCGACCGGTTACCAGGACGAGAGCGGGGTGATGCACAGCACGTATGGGCAGTACAGCGGCTCAAGCACTCCGATCGCGGTTCAGCGCGATTACGTGCTCGTCCCAAACCAGCCGTTCATCGTCGTTCGGTACACGCTGACGAACCCGGGCGGGTCTTCGCGTGTGTGGAACGTCCTCGACCAGGTTCACCTGAACAACACAGCGACGTCGACGAACGTCTCGGCGAGCTACGACTCAACGCGCAACGCCCTATTCGGTGACATGACCGCTTCGGGTCAGGCCGCCGTCGTGCTTGGGGCGTTCCAGACCGCTACCTCGCATCAGGCCGGCAATGACGCCGACTGCAACGGCACGCACCCGACCGGCGCCGGCTGGTGCCAGTTCGATTCGAACGGCGTGCTCTCGAACAACAACAGCATCTCGACGCCGAACGTCGACCTGGCATTCCAGAACCAGGTCACGATCGGTGCGGGCAGCAGCACGACGCTCTACTACTACCTCGGCCTCGGTTCGACGCTGTCGGCAGCTCAGTCGGCCGCCGATACAGCGCGCGCCCAGACGGGAGGCTACTGGTTCACCTCGACCGCCTCGAGTTATTCGAGCTGGCTCAGCGGCGGTAGCACGCTCAGCTCGTCCGATACCGGTGTCAACACGGCGTTCTCGCGCAACCTCGTCGTGATCAAGAATTCGCAGAACCCGACGATCGGCGGGTTCCCGGCTGCGACAAACCCTGGCTCGTACGGCTACAAGGTGTGGGCCCGCGATTCGGCGTTCACGGCGATGGCGCTCGACGCCGCCGGCCACACCACGGAAGCGGCGAACTATTGGAACTGGATGAAGTCGGTGCAGAACACCGACGGGACGTGGCACACGACGTTCGACTTGTGGTCCGGGAACTACATCTCGTTCGTGGAGCCGGAGTACGACAGCATGGGCACGTTCTTGGTCGGTGTTTACAAGCATTGGAAGATCACCGGCAGCACGTCGTTCCTGAACGGTGTCTGGCCGCAGGTGCAGGCCTCGGCGAACTACGTGATGAACAACATCCAGTCGAATGGCCTCGGGCCGGCAGACGCGAGCATCTGGGAAGAGAACACCGAGTACAACGCGTTCACCCAGTCGCTGTACATAGCCGGGGTTCGTGCAGCGGCGATCATGGCGATCGCCGAGTCGAGCGCGAGCACTGCCGACAGCTGGAACGGCGCTGCGAGCACTATCCTCTCGGCCGTCCAACGCAGCCACAGCTGGAACTCGGCGGGACTGTGGAACGACACGACGGGCTACTACAACCGTGCGGTTACGAGCGGCGGCACCGCTTACCCGCGCACGTTGCTCGATGCCTCGTCTCAGGCATTGATCGTGTTCGGCGACGTCAACGCGGCATCCGCCCGCGCCGCGTCTCACATTCAGACTCTCGAGTCCGCCCTCACGCACGATGCGGTGGCTCTGGCGCGCTACAGCGGGGACAACTACTACGGTACGAGCCCGTACAGCCCGGCTGGGGACGAGTCCGGCTCCTCGGAACCCGTCTGGCCGAACATGACGATGTTCGACGCCTTGTATGACGTCTACACCGGCCGCTCAGCCGATGCCCTGACGAAGCTTCAGTGGTACGCAAGCCGGTCGGGCGTGGGCTACATGCCACCCGGTGAGGCCGTGTCTTGGGTCACGCAGACGCCAATCGTCAGCACGATGGCGGAGCCGTTGACGGCGGCCAGCTTCATCCTTGCGGCGGCCGGATACGCCGGCACCTACGACACTCGCGTGACGCCCGTCAATGCAAACGCGGGCGCCTATGCCACCCAGAACGTGACCACGTCACCGCCGACTGATTGGCCGCAGTGGCGTGAGACCCCGTTCTATGACGACCCGGCGGGCGACGCCTCGGGCTCGACGATGACGGACATCCGCCGCGTCTATGTCTCGAACGACGCGAACTACATCTACATCCGCGTGGACAACTCATCCGGTGCCTTCTCTGCGTACAACACGACGCCGAAGTTCGCGCTGCTCGTCTACGGGCAGGACTTCAACCATTCCGGCTCGCTGACATCGCGCTCGGTCGCGATGAGCGGCGGCACGCTCGATCACCCGATGAACTATGTCGCAGGTCGTTGGAGCGACAGCGCCAACTTCTCGCACTTCAACGCGGGAACGAGTGGCTGGAACTTCGACGCCAACTACGGCTCGATTGCTCCCCAGTGGGACACCGCCACGGGCCGGATCGAGGCCAAGTTCCCGATCTCCGCATTTGCGAGCGGTGGCTCAGCCGCGACCGGCTCGTGGTCGTACATGGACATCGGGCTCGTGTACCAGAACCCGAGCACGGGGACATGGACTGATGACGACATCGCCGGGATCCACTACCAACTCCTTGGCTCGACGGCTGGCTGGCTCTACGGCAATACCCTCGGCCACGAGATCCTCAGCCTCACGACCGACAAGTCGCGCTACGCGACGAGCGACACGGTGAACGTGAAGGCCAATCTCCTGAACCCGCAGGCGGTCTCTGAGAGCGGCGAGACGCTGACGCTTCACTACACGCATCTCGGCGCGACCGTCGGTTCGGATCAGACTGCATCCGTCTCTCTGGCAGCAGGGCAGGCGAACACCTACAGCTTCTCCTGGACCCCGCCGAACACGAACTACCAGGGCTACCTCGTCCAGGCGACGCTGACCGATTCGGCGGGCCATACCCTCGACACGGCGCAGACAGCGATCGACGTCTCCTCCGACTGGCAGAAGTTCCCGCGCTACGGCTTCGTGACGAACTTCGGGGACAACTATCTCCAGAAGCTGACCGGCGACCGCCTCAACCTCTATCACCTCGACGGCGTCCAGTTCTATGACTGGGAGTACAAGCATCACGTGCCGCTTGCAGGCACGGTTGCGAACCCGTCGGCAAGCTGGAACAACATCGACAACATCACGAACTACCGGCACTCGGTGCAGGATCTGATTACGAACGTTCACAACCACGCGATGTCGGCGATGAACTACAACCTGATCTACGGAGCCTGGGCCGGATACGGCGCGGACTCAAGCGGCGTGGACTACCACTGGGGCCTTTGGTGGAACAACAACTGCACGAGCCAGGGCAACTTCTCACTCCCCGCGAGCTTCGCCACGCCCAACATCTACTTCTTCAACACCGGCGACACGAACTGGCAGTCGTACATCAACGGTCGTGAGGCTGATGTCTTCTCGGCGTACGCGTTCGACGGCTGGCACATGGATCAGCTCGGGTCGCTGGTCGGCAACCCGACTTACACTTGTGCGGGCGCGTCGGTCACGCCGAAGAGCACGTTCAGCGGCTTCATCACGAACGCCAAGAACACGCTCAACAAAACGATCATCTGGAACGCGCCGGGCCAGTACAGCCAGCAAGAGGTCGCCGCAAACTCGGCGTTGGCGTTCCTCTACACCGAATGTTGGCCCTCGGACGGGCAGGCAAGCTACAACGACCTGCGGAACGTCGTGAAGGACAACGCAACGTACGGGAGCGGAAAGACCAGCGTTCTCGCCGCGTATCCGGACCAGACGTACGCCGACAATTACTCGAATACGACGCAGGGCTTCCTGAATACAGCGGGCGTTCTTTACGAAGACGCAACGATCTTCGCCTCGGGCGCCTCTCACATCGAACTCGGCGACATCGACCACATGCTCGACCAGCCGAACTACCTGAACAATAACCTGCTGATGCAGGCGCCTCTGCAGCAGGCAATCGTCAACTACTACAACTTCCTGACCGGCTACGAGAACCTCCTTCGCGACGGCTTGTCCGACAACACGCGGACGATCTCGCTGCCGAGCGGGCTGACGACGAGTACGAACGCCGCCGCCGGAACGATCTGGACGTTCGCACGTTCGAAGACTGGAACCGACGTCGTGCACTTCATCAACCTGCTCAACACCACGAGCACCGACTGGATGGATGCCAACGCGACGAAGGCGGCGCCGACGACGCAGACGAACGTCGTCGCAAAGTACTACTACGGCACTGGCTCGCCGACCGCGGTCAACTTCGCCTCGCCCGATGTGAACGGCGGTATCACACAAAGCCTCTCGTTCACGACCGGGAGTGACGCCGGCGGCAGCTACGTGCAGTTCACCCTCCCGTCGTTGCAGTACTGGGACATGGTTTGGGTAAATAAGTGAACCGCATTCTGCGGCAGGTACCTGGGGGCACTAAGGCGGTGCGGGAGCTGTGAGCAGCTACCGCACCGCCTCATCTGGTCTCACTCGGGACATGAACCGTTCCGCGATTCTTCGGATGATTGTTTCCGCCGGCCCGATCGCGCGTACGCGCATCGCCAAGGAGCTCGGCCTCAGCCCTGCGACGGTGACTGCGGTCACGCGCGAGCTGATCGACCAAGGGTTGTTGTGGGTCGCCGAGCGCGCGCCGTCAAATGGTGGACGCCCTGCCCTTCTTCTCGAGCTGGTCGGCGGTGCCGCCAACGCTTTCGGCGTCAAGATCGCCCCCGATCATGTTGTGGGCGTGCGGGTCGATCTCGGGTCGGACTTGGTCGAACGATTCGAGACCTACTTCGACTCCGCGGCGCCGGGCGCGCTCGAGACGCTCGGGGATGTGCTTTCCGAATGGATCGAGCACGTTCCCGGCGCTCCGCCGCTTCTCGGCGTCGGACTCGGCGTCGCAGGCGTGTTCGACAGCAGTAAGGGCACGCTCGACTCGCCGCTTCTCGGATGGCGAGACATCAAGCTCGGACAGGTGATGGAAGAGTCGCTCGGAGTGCCGGTGCTCGTCGATAACGACGTCAACACTCTGGCCGTTGCCGAGCGTCTCTACGGCCGAGGGCAGGACATCGAGAATTTCATCACCGTCACGATCGGCCGCGGGGTTGGACTCGGGATCGTCACCGGAGGCGACATCTACCGCGGGTTCGGAGGCGGTGCTGGCGAGTTCGGGCACACCTTCGCTGTCAAGGACGGCCCGGCCTGCACATGCGGGAAGCGCGGCTGTCTGGAAACGCTTGTCGCGGACCCCGCGCTCGTGGCGGAGGGCAAGCGGCAGGGTTTTTTGGCGGTCGGCGACGGCATCGACGAGTTGCGAGGGCTTGCGACGACCGGACACCTGGCGGCGCGCCAGATCTATCAGGCTGCGGGGGCCCAGCTGGGACGAGCCGTAGCTGACCTTGTAACTGTCCTTTGTCCCGAGCTCGTGCTTGTCAGTGGTGAAGGGACCCAGGCCTGGGCCTTCATGGCCGAAGCGTTCGGGGCGGCGTTCTCCACGAACGTGTTTCCGCCCCTTGGCCGCGTGCCCATCGAGGTAGATCCGTGGGATGACGCCAAGTGGGCGATCGGAGCGGCCACGCTCGTTCTGCAGGGCACGTTCGGCGCGTCCCTCGATGGCGACCGGAGAGATTCACTTCGCGCGCGACTCGAGACCGTCGCACCCAAGGAGGTGGTCGCCTGAGAGGTACGCGAACGGCTCGAGCAGCTCGGTCGTGGCTTCGAAGCCGACGATCGCCCAAGCATTCGTCAAGGGAGGTTAGGTTCACGATGCGTCGCAATCGCATGTTGGTCTTGCTCGTCCTCGGCGTAGTCGTTGCCGTCAGCGCAGCGACCGCCGGTGCCCGTGTCACGGACGCCAAGAAGAAAACCACGATCACGTTTTGGAACGCCTACAGCTCTGATGGGCCGGAGGTGAAGCGGCTCGAGAAGGTAATCATTCCGCAGTACGAGAAGACCCATCCCGGCGTCATCGTCAAGGACGTCGCCATTCCCTATGACGATCTTCACCAGAAGCTCGTCACCGCGGTCGCAGGCGGTCAGCTGCCCGACCTCGTGCGCTCCGACATCATCTGGGTTCCCGAGCTCGCGAACCTTGGCGTTCTCGAGCCGCTGGATAAGGCAATGCCCGACTTCAAGAAACTGAAGTCGACGGTCTATCCAGGCCCGCTTGCAACGAACTACTGGAAGGGCCATTACTACGGGCTTCCGCTCGACACGAACACGCGCACGTTCAACTACAGCCCGGCGGCGCTACGGGCGGCGGGCCTTAGTCGTCCTCCGAAAACCTTCGCGCAACTGAAGTCGTACGCTGCGACCGCGAAGGCCAAAGGCCTTTACCTGTACGCAGAAAGTGGCACGAGTGGTTGGAACCTGCTGCCGTGGATTTGGTCTGCCGGTGGCAGCCTCACCAACAGGAGCTACACGAAGGCTTCGGGATACCTGAACAGCCGGAAGAGCGTGGCGGGTATCCGGATGCTCGTCGATCTCTACAAGGCCGGTGAGATGCCGAACATCGTTCTCGGCGGGAACGGCGGGCTTGGTACATACGACGGCATCAGCCAGGGCAAGTACGTCGCGACGCTCGACGGCCCTTGGATGTTCGCGATCTTCGCCGCAGCATTCAAGAACACCAAGATCGCCGGCACGACGATCCCGGCCGGCCCGGGGGGAAGTGTCAGCGTGGTCGGCGGCGAGGACATCGTCATGACGCACTCGTCGAAGAACAAGGCGGCAGCGGCCGACTTCATGCGGTTCATGCTGAAAGGGTGGGCGCAGAATGAGATGGCGCGCGCCGGCCAGATGACCGTGCTGAAGAGCCTGACGAAACAGCTGATCAAGATCCATCCCTACTACGCGGTCTACCTCAAGCAGATCGCGAATGCACGTCCGCGCACTCCGACTCCGAAGTGGCCGCAGATCGATCAGGTCCTGGAGACGAAGCTGGCGAAGGCGTTCAAGGGCGACGAGACCGTTCAGCAGGCGCTGGACAGCGCTGCGAAGCAGATTGACGGTCTCCTCTAGCCCCTCCTCGACCGGCTCGATCGGGCGCAGCGCCTCGGCGCGGCGCCCGATCAGCCGTACTCTTTCGCCGCGTCGGCGCAAGGAAGCGCTGGCCGCGTACCTTTTCCTCGCGCCGGGGTTCCTGCTCTTCGCGCTCGTGATTCTGTATCCGATCGGGCGCGCGTTCCAGATCAGCCTGTATCACTGGTCGATCGCGCCAGGGCTCCCGAGCCAGTACATCGGCTTAACCAACTACTCACACGAACTGCACGATCCGATCTTCTGGCGCAGCCTCGTGAACACCGGCTTCTACATGGGCGTGACAGTGCCGGCGCAGATCGTAATCGGGCTCATGATCGCGGTGCTGCTCGATGCGCGCATGCCGGCCCGTGCCGCTTTCCGGACGCTCTTCTACCTGCCGGTCGTCACGAGCTGGGTCGTCGTCTCACTGCTTTTCCGCTACCTGTTCATCACAGACGGGGGGTTGATCAACTGGGTTCTGCACGACGCTACGCACGTGAGCAACCACAACATCGACTGGCTGGGCCAGCGTTGGACGGCGATGGCGGCAATTGCCATCCTCGGAATCTGGAAGGGTATCGGCTGGTCGATGATCATCTTTCTCGCAGCGCTCCAGGGTGTGCCGCGCGAGCTGAAGGAAGCGGCCGCCGTCGACGGCGCAAACGCGTGGCGTCGCTTCCGCGCGGTTTCATTGCCCGCGATCAGGCCCGTCGTTGCCTTCGTCACGGTGATGCTCGTGATCGGCGGATTCAACGTGTTCATCTCCGTGTTCTTGATGACGAACGGCGGCCCGCTCGATGAGACGCAGGTGCTCCTGACGTACATGTACCGGCAGGCGTTCTCGTTCCTCGACTTCGGCTACGGCTCGGCGCTCAGCTTCACGCTGACGGTGATCGTGTTCGTTCTCTCGGTGACGCAACTGCGCTTGTTCCGGCGACCCTCGGAGGCCTCCTGATGGTCGGCGGCAATGTCCGCCGCACGCGGGCGATCGTCGGCGGTCGGCTGACGTTGCTGACGGCGGGGGCGATCGTCATGATCGTCCCGTTCGCATACATGGTCGTGACGTCGTTCAAGCAGAACGCGCTGGTGCTGGAGATTCCCCCGCAGTTCATCCCGCACCACCCGACGACGGCGAATTACCACGGCGCTTGGAGCTCGAACCATTTCAGCCGCTACTTCGTCAACTCGCTGGTCGTGGCCGTCTGCACGACCGTGTTTGCGGTGCTGCTCTCTTCGATGATGGCTTTCGCATTCGCCCGCTTCAGATTCCCCGGCCGGCGGTTGCTCTTCGGGCTCCTGCTGATCGGGTTGATGGTGCCAACCATGATGCTGCTCATCCCGCAGTTCCTGCTCGCACGGCAGCTCGGCGCGCTGGACTCGCTGTGGGGGCTCGTTTTCTTCTATACAGCCATGAACCTCGCCCTGAACACATTCCTGCTGCGCAGCTTCTTCCAAGACATCCCACGTGAGCTCGAGGAGGCGATGGTGGTTGACGGCGCCGGCCCGTGGACTCGATACCGGCGCCTGATCTTGCCGCTCTCACGGCCCGCCCTCGCAACGGTGGGGATCTTTTCGTTCCTTGCAAGCTGGGACGAATACGTCTGGGCTCTGACAGTGATCAACGACCCGAACCGCCGCACGCTGCCGATCGCGATCACGCTGTTCCAAGGGCAGCACTCGACCAGCTGGGGACTCGTCTTCGCCGCCTCGCTGATCGCGATCGTCCCGGTGATCGCCATCTTCGTGGCGTTCCAGCGGCAGTTCGTCAGCGGCATTACATCCGGGGCGCTGAAGGCGTAGATGACGACCTCGCCGAACCTGGAGCGGGAACTCAGGGACCCGCTCGTTCCTCACAGCATCCAAGTGCTCAAATCGGGTCAGGCCCCCTCGGGCGCCTTCGTCGCCAGTCCGGAGTTCACGGTCTACAGCTACGCCTGGCTTCGCGATGGCGCTTTCTGCGCGCACGCCCTCGACGTCGTCGGCGAACACGAGGGCGCCGCCGCCTGGCATGCCTGGGTCGTGCGCAGCATCGAGCTGCACCGGGGCATGATCGAGTCCGCAACCCGTCGCGTTGCAGGCGGCGAGACGCCGGCGCCTGAGACGATGCCGCCGGCCCGCTACACGCTTGACGGCGCACTCGAGTATCCAGCCGACGCGGACGACCTCTGGCCGAACTTCCAAGTCGACGGCTACGGCATGTGGCTGTGGTCACTCGAGCGCCACCTCGACGGGCGCGGCCTTGTTCCCAGCCTCGCCGCAGCCGTCGAGCTCGTCGCCGCGTACCTCGAGGCCTCCTGGCGGCTGAAGTGCTTCAACTGCTGGGAGGAGCTCGACGGGGGCGAGCACGCATCGACACTCGGCGCCGCCTACGCCGGCCTCGCTGCCGCAACGCGGCTGCTCGGCGACGAGCGCTGGCAGAAGGCCGCCAACCTCGTCCGTACAGAGCTCCTTGCTCGCTACGTCGCCAACGGCCGCTTCAAGCGAGGAGCAAACGATCAACGGCTCGACGCCAGCCTCCTCTGGCTCGGCGCTCCCTTCGCCGTCCTGCCTGCAGACGACCCCTTGATCAGCGCGACCGTTGAAGGCGTGCGCTACGAGCTGACCGGTCCCGCCGGAGGGGTCTATCGCTTTCGTGGCGACACCTACTACGGCGGAGGTGAGTGGCTGCTGCTTACCTCCTCGCTTGCCTGGCACGACGCCGTCAGCGACAACCCGTCGGGCGCCGAAGCGGCGCAGAAGTGGGTGCGTGCGCAGGTCCTCGGAAACGGCGACATGCCGGAGCAGGTGACCGGGTCAGCCCAGGAACCGGCGATGATCGAACCGTGGGTGCGGCGGTGGGGGCCGGTCGCGACGCCGCTTCTCTGGTCGCACGCGATGTATCTGATCGCAGAAGCGGCGCGGGCATGACCGAGCTGCTGCCGACGAAGGCGACCTTCTTGCCCGGTGAGCCAATCGAGATCGAGGTGAGAGGCACGGCTGCCCCCGTTTCGCTCTGGCGGCTGGATGAGCGCGTCGCCGAGGTCGAACCGGAAAACGGGATGGCACGCTTCCGCCCGCAGCCGGAGGGCGGCTACGGGGTAGAGGGCGGACGCGCGACAAGCGCCCTCGACGTGCTCGCGGACCCGCTGAGCCGTCCGCGCTACGGCTTCGTCGCCCGGTACGACAAGGGACGCGATGTGACGGGCGTTGCCGAAAACGTGCGCCGACTGCACCTCAACGCGATGCAGTTCTACGACTGGATGTACCGGCACGGGAGCCTCACCCCGCCCGAGGACGACTTCGAAGATGCGCTCGGCCAGGCCGTATCGCTCGACACGGTGCGGCGGCTCGCCGCCGCAATCACCGAGGCCGGCTCTGCTCCGATGGCGTACGCCGCTGTGTACGCGGTGGGTCACGAGGAATGGCCTGAGTGGGAGGACGCAGGACTCTTCCGGGCCGACGGCACTCCGTGGACACTCGGCGAGGACTTCCTCTGGAACGTTGACCCGACGAACATGCGCTGGGTCGCGCATTTCGTCGACGACTTGCACGCGGCGATTGCAGCCGGTGGCTTCGCGGGTTTTCACCTCGATCAGTACGGTGCGCCGAAGCGTGCTCTGCGAAGCGACGGCAGCGAGGTCGATCTTGCCGATGCTTTCCCTGCGTTGCTGGAGCAGTTGGCGGTCGACGTGCCCGACGCGCGGATGATCTTCAACAACGTCAACGACTTCCCCACCTGGGCAACCGCGCGAGCGACGCAAAGCGCCGTCTACATCGAGGTGTGGGCGCCTCACGTGCGGCTTGCGCATCTCGCAGAGCTCGTCACGAAAGCGCGCTCGTACGCACCGGGGAAGGCGGTCATCCTGGCGGCGTATCTCTCCTCCTATCGCGGAGAGGAGACGGCCGCGTGCGCCACCGAGCGCTTGCAGCATGCGGTCGTGTTCTCGCACGGCGGGACGGTGCTCCTGCACGGCGAGGAGAACGCAGTGCTGACCGAGGCGTACTACGTCTCGAACAAGGAGCTCTCCGCGGAGAGCGAGGACGCCGCGCGGCGCTGCTACGACTTCGCTGTCCGCTACGGGGATCTCCTATTCGACCCGGAGACCGAGGACGTCACCCGGATGGTGCTCGGCGGGGAGAGCGTCGAGGTGAAGGTAGACGCCGGGGTGCGAGTGTCCACCGACTGCGAGCCTGGGTCGCTCTGGGTGCGTGCCATCCGCACATCGCACGGGCTGCTACTCAGCCTGATCGACCTCTCGGCGCAAGTGGACGACCTTTGGGATGCGCCAAAGCACCCGGCTCCGCAGTTGGCCGGCGTGCGCGTCGCCATCGAGCGCGTCCACAAGAGCGCCCCGACGATCGCGTTCGCCGAACCCGACGAGAATCCGGGCCTGGTAAGGCTCGAGTCGAGCTACGACTTGCGGCACGACATCGTGGAGCTGCCCCCGTTCGGGCCGTGGGCGCTCGTGCTGATCCGTGAGGTCGAGGTATGACTCCTCGTCACCGTCCCGCCGGGCGCGGACACGCGTATCTGATCGAGCCCGATCAGCGTGTGCCCCTCCACCCACTTGCCGGACTGCCGTTCGAGGTGCGCGCGACAACGCGTGCCGGCGTCAGCCGCGTGCAGGCCGAGCTCGAGGCCAACGGAGAGGTGGTCACGCTCAACGCAGCGTTGCGCGGCGACGCGGTGCCCGACGTCGTCCCCGTCTGGGGCGTGACCGCGCCGAGAGTTGCCGACGGGCACCTTGCCGATGCGGTCGCACGACTCGGCGAGCAACCCGGCCGCAGCTCATGGTCGGTCGAGCTTCCTGGAGAGACGCTCCGCTATCGCTTCCTGGCCGAGGGCCGGCACACGCGATGGTTCGACGTCGTGCCGTGCGCCTGGCAGTCGGACGGCGGCACGCTGCGTTGCGAAGGTGATTCGGAGCGGCTGGTCGAAGGCACTGTCGCGTGGCTGCGCGACGACGATCTCAGCTTCCGCGTGCGATTCGCGCTCAGGCTCGAGCCCGGCGAGCGTGTCGTGGGGTTCGGCGAGCGCTTCGACGCGCTCGACCAGCGCGGCCGGCTCGTCGACACCGCCGTCTTCGACCAATACAAGGGTCAGGGCGCGCGCAGCTATCTGCCGATGCCATTCGCGATCGTCGCCGGCGGCGACTTCGGCTTTCACGTCGACACGGCTCGCCGTTGTTGGTTCGACGTCGGCAAGAGCGATTCGGGCCTGCTGGTCGTCGAAGTCGATCTCGAGCCTGGGGAGCTCGACCCAGTCATCCCGCTGCGCATCTTCTCGGGCACCCCCGCCGAGGTGCTGCGCGCGTTCGCGGCCGTGCCAGCGGCGCCGCCGCCAGACTGGATCTACGAGCTCTGGATGAGCGGCAACGAGTGGAACAGCCAGGCCCGGATCATCGCCGAGGTCGACCGCAGCAGGGAAGAAGGCATCGACGCGGGGGTGATCGTGATCGAGGCGTGGAGCGACGAGGAGACGTTCGTCGCCTTCAACGACGCCGAATACGAACCCCATCCCGACGGCAGCCCCCACCGCCTCGACGACTTCACCTTCCCGCCGGAAGGCCGCTGGCCTGATCCGAAAGGAATGGTCGACGACCTGCATCGTCGCAGCATCAAGGTGCTGCTCTGGCAGATCCCACTGATCGAGGCTGATCGCGGTCAAGCGCACTACGACCGGCAGACGATGATCGAGCGTGGCTACTGCGTTCACCGCCGCGACGGCAAGCCCTACCGCAATCGCGGCTGGTGGTTCCCCGGCGCGCTGATGCCGGACTTCACGAACCGGGAGGCATGCGACTGGTGGCTCGCCAAGCGCCGCTACCTGGTCGAGGAGGTCGGGATCGACGGCTTCAAGACCGACGGCGGCGAGCATGCGTGGGGCGCAGACCTCACCTACGCCGACTGCACACACGGCGGCGAGACGAACAACCGCTTTCCGGTGCTCTACGGCGAGGCGTACCAGCGCGCACTTGGGGCGTGGGGGCGTGAGCCGGTGACATTCAGTCGGGCCGGGTTCACCGGGGCCGGCGCCGTTCCGTGCCATTGGGCCGGCGACGAGGACTCGACGTGGGAGGCGTTTCGCGCGTCGATCATTGCGGGCTTGACGGCAGGCGCGTCGGGCGTCTTCTTCTGGGGGTGGGATCTCGGCGGCTTCTCCGGCGGGCTGCCGAGCTCGGAGCTCTACCTGCGCGGGGCCGCCATGGCGTGCCTCTCGCCGATCATGCAGTACCACTCGGAGTTCAACCACCACCGCCTGCCGTCACGCGACCGCACGCCGTGGAACGTCGCCGAGCAGACTGGGAATCCCAACGTCGTGCCGCTCTTCCGCAGGCTCGTGCAGCTGCGCAAGCGGCTGATTCCCTATCTCGCCGCCGAAGGGCGCCGCGCGGTCGCCGAGCGGAAGCCGCTGATGCGCGCGCTGTTCTTCGACTTCGACGACGACGAGCGGGTCTGGGAGTTCCTGTACCAGTACCTGCTCGGCGACGGGCTGCTCGTCTCGCCCGTCTGCGAGGAGGGAGCGGAGACGTGGACGACGTATCTGCCGGAAGGCGAGTGGGTTGACGCCTGGACCGGCGAAACCTTGATAGGGCGCTCTGTGGTCGAACGACCAGCACCGCTCGACCAGATTCCTCTCTTCATCACAGCGGTGCGAGCCGACGAGCTTCTGCCGCTCACACGCGTCGACGATCTCCAGGAGGTCAGCTGATGGCGACGATCGAGTTTAAGGAGGTCACGAAACAGTTCGATGACGGAACGGTGGCCGTCGATCGGCTGTCGCTCGCCGTCGAGGACGGCGAGTTCCTGATCCTTGTCGGCCCTTCGGGGTGCGGGAAGACGACCGCGCTGCGGATGGTCGCAGGGCTCGAGGAGGTCAGCGAAGGCGAGATCAAGATCGGCGACCGCGTCGTCAACGATCTGCCACCGGGAGACCGTGACATTGCGATGGTGTTCCAAAATTACGCGCTCTATCCGCACATGACCGTCGAGGAGAACCTGGCGTTCCCTCTCAGGCAGAAAGCCGTCAAGAAGCGCGAGGCGGCGAAGCGCGTGCGCGAGGCGGCACGTCTCCTTGCCATCGAAGAGCTGCTGCATCGGAAGCCGCGCGCATTGTCGGGTGGGCAGCGGCAGCGCGTTGCAATCGGTCGCGCACTGGTCCGGCAGCCGCACGCTTTTCTGATGGACGAGCCGCTGTCGAACCTCGACGCGAAACTGCGCGTTCAAATGCGCGCGGAACTGATCAGCCTGCACAAGCGGCTTGGCATCACGACGATCTATGTGACCCACGATCAGACCGAGGCGATGACCCTCGGCGACCGCGTCGTCGTCCTCAATAAGGGTCTGGTGCAGCAGGTCGACGCGCCCGATCATCTCTACCGGCATCCGGCGAACACGTTCGTCGCAGGCTTCATTGGCAGCCCGGCGATGAACTTCTTGCGCGGCCGGATCGAAGGCGACGCCGTGGTCGTCGGCTCACATCGGGTTGACCTGCCGGAAGCCGCCCGAGGCTCCATTGCAGGACTCTCAGGCGACGTCGTGGTCGGCGTACGTCCCGAGGACTTCCTGTCGGCCAACGGCACCTCTGACGCCATCACGGCGAAGGTCGCGTTCGTGGAGAGTCTGGGCCCAGAGACTCTGATTCACTTCCGAGCGGACGACCTGGAGTTGGTCGAGCGACGTGAGCAGGTCGAGGCCGGCGAGGAAGAACAGGCAACGGAGTTCTCCGAACTTCTGGTGGGGCGGTTCGGAGCAACTGTCAGCGTTGCTACGGATGAGCAAATGAGGCTGAAGATCTCACCCGACGGAGTGAAGCTCTTCGAGGCGGCCTCGGGCCGAGCCCTTCTGTAGTCGCTCAGCCCGTGGCTGGGACCTCCGCCGAGAGAAGCGTAATCTCGTCGCCCACCGAGACCTCGCCGGTCTCGAGCACGCGTGCGAGCATCCCGCGGCGATCCTCCAGCTCGGCCTGCAGGCCGGGCCTGATCTCGTCCATCCTGCTGCAGGGGTCGCACACCATCGTGATCTCGAAGAGCGCGTCACCCGCTCGCAGCCGCTGACCGACCGGCCAGGCGTGCACGTCTGCGCCCTCGACCGTGAAGTTCTCGCGGATCTGGCCCGGCTCGACCCCCACGGCGTCGAGGTGCTCCTTCGAGGCGAACAGAACCTGGCGCTTCGAGCCCGCCCTTGCGTGGGCGCATCCTTCGAGGCCGCGCCCCTCGATAGCACGGCCGCGGCGAAGCGGATCCATGGTGCCGCTTCCCTTCGCCGGCGAGGCCCAGATGCCCGAGATCGTGGCCACCACTCGAGATTCTACTCGCCGCTCCGACTCGCCTCGTACAGGGCGATCGCCCCCGCGATCGCAACGTTGAGCGACTCCGACCCCGCCGCCAGCGGAATGGTGGCGGAGCGGTCGCAGCGACGCACGACCTGCTCCGGCAGCCCGTCTCGCTCGGCACCGAGCACGAAGGTGCCGACCCGCGGAAGCGCCAAGGCGCGGAGCGGCTCGCCTCCACTGGGTACCAGCGCGATCCACGGACGCGGCGCCTCGTCGAAGCGCCCGACGCGAACGCGAAAGAGCGCGCCCGCGGAGGCTCGAAGCGCCTTCGGCCCGGCCGGGTCGGCACAGCCCTCCGAGAGAGTGAGGAAGCCGGGCCCGAAGGCGTCCGCTGCCCGCACGAGCGTGCCGACGTTGCCCGGGTCGCCTACATGCCAGAGCCCCAGGCCCACACCCGCGAGGGGCCCAGCCGGCAGGTCGGATCGACGGAAGACGCCCACGACGCGCGGCGGGTGCGCGAGCGCGGACGCCTCGGCGAGGAGCGCCGGCTCCACCGTGTCGCCCGCGACGAGCAACTCGACCGGCTCGATACCCGCGGCCTGCGCCGCGTCGACGAGGTTTTCGCCCTCCGCAACGAAGAGTCCGAGCTTGTCGCGCCAGCGACGCTCGGCGAGCTTACGAATCAGCTTGAGCGTTTTGTTGCTTCGCGACGTGATCACCGATGACATCATCCCCCTCATAGGGGGCGACGCGGACCGCCATCGCTTGCGGGCGACGTCCGACGAGGCTCCCGAGCTCTACGACCGCGCCCGAGCGCCCTATCCCCCCCCCAACTTCCTCGCCGACCTCGTCACGCTCGCGAATCTCCGCGAAGCGCGCCGCCTGCTCGAGATCGGCTGCGGCACCGGCCTGGCGACGGTGCCACTGGCAGGGCCGGGACTCGAGATCGTTGGCATCGACCTCGGCCCACTGCTCGCGGCGATCGCGCGCAGGGGCTGGTCGGCTTCACCAACGTGCGGGTCGTCACCGCCGCCTTCGAGAGCTGGGAGCCGCCGAGCGGCTAGCGCTTCGAAGCCGTCGGCGCCTTCACCGCATTCCACTGGATCGATCCCGACGTGCGCTACGAGAAGCCCACGCGCCTGCTTCGAGACGGCGGGGAACTCGCAGTCGTCTCCACGCAGAACGTGCTCTCGGAGGGAGGCGACCGTTCTGGATCGACGTGCGGGAGGACTACGACGCGACCGTGCCGAGCTGGAGGCAAGCGACGTCGCGGTCCGTCGCCACCTCTGGAGCTCGTCGTACACGCCGCGCGAGTACATCGCCGTGCTGGAGACGTACTCCGGCCATCGCATCGTCGAGGAGCGCCTTCGGCAGCGCCTCTACGAGCGGATTCGCCGCCGAATCGAGGCGCTTCCGGCTGGAAAGGTCGAGCTGCCTCTGCTCGCGACTCTGATCGTCGGGCGCCGTCTCTAAGCGCTGAGAGCGGCCTTGGCCTGCTCGGCGATCTCCCCGAACGCAGCCGGATCGCTGACGGCGAGATCCGCGAGCACCTTGCGGTCGAGCCCGATGCCGGCCTTGCGGCAGCCGGCCACGAACTGGTTGTACGAGAGGCCGTTCTGCCGGGCTGCGGCGTTCATGCGAATGATCCAGAGCCGCCGCATCGTCCGCTTCTTCGCCTTCCGATCGCGGTAGGCGTAGACGAGCGAGTGCTCGACCTGCTCCTTCGCGCGCCGGTAGCTCGTGTGCTTGAGGCCCCAGTAGCCTCGGGCCTGCTCGAGCACCTTTCGCCGCTTCTTGCGGGCGTGAACCGATCTCTTGACCCTGGGCACCCTTACCTCCCGAGCAGCTTCTTGACTTCGCGGACGTCGACGCCCGCGACCGGATTGTCACGACGGAAGCCGCGCTTACGCTTTTGCGACTTCTTCCCGAGGTAATGGCTGCTCATCGCTCGACGGCGCAGCAGCTTGCCCGTTCCGCTGATCTTGAACCGCTTCTTCGCTCCGCTGTGCGTCTTCTGCTTGGGCATCGTCTTTCTCAACTCCCGCGTTCTTCGTTGGGCCGAGCACCATGACCATGTTCCGCCCATCGAGCAGCGGCGGAGACTCCACCTGGCCGATCTCGTTGACGTCCTCCGCCAGCCGCATCAGCAGGTCGCGACCCCGCTCAGGGTGCGACTGCTCGCGCCCACGGAACATGATCGTGACCTTGACCTTCGCCCGCTGGTTCAGAAAGCGGACGACATGGCCTTTCTTGGTCTCGTAGTCATGTGTGCCGATCTTCGGCCTGAATTTGATCTCCTTGACGTGAATTTGTGACTGGTGCTTCCGGGCCAGCTTGGCCTTCTGCTCCAGCTCGTAGCGGTACTTGCCGTAGTCCATGATCCGAACGACGGGCGGATCCGAGCCGCCGGCGACCTCCACGAGATCGAGATCCTTCGACTGCGCGTACTCGAGCGCTTCGGTCGTGACCTTGATTCCCACCTGCGACCCGTCCTCGTCGATCAGCCGCACTCGCGGAACGCGTATGGCCTCGTTCACCCTCGTCTGCGGTACCGGTCGCTCCGGCCGCTCGAAGTGCCGTCGTGGTCTCAAAGGGCTATCACCAAGCTGCTACATCCTCCTGTAAGAACGACAAATTCGTTGCAAGCAGCGGCTGAATCACTTCCTGCCACTCCCGTGAACCCCGAGGGGCTCGTGCGGCCCCGGAGGTGAGAGACGGATTCGCCCCTGCTTTGCAGGCTCACACCTTAGCAAGGGCTTTGAGCTCGTCCACGAGTGCCTCGAGGCTCTTCGTGGACTGGCCCCCGCCCCGCTCGCGGACGGCGAGCGACGACTCGGACTCACGGTCGCCGTAGACGATGACGTAGGGAATCTTCTCGAGCTCGGCGTCGCGAATCCGCTTGCCCACCGTCTCGTCGCGCTCGTCCACGTCGACGCGGAGGCCGGCCCCGCGGATGCGCTCGCCGATCTCTGCAGCGGGTGGCCGGTGAGCATCGCCGACCGGCAGCAGACGAACCTGGACCGGAGCCAGCCAGAACGGAAACGCGCCGCCGAAATGCTCGATCAGGATGCCGATGAAGCGCTCGAACGAGCCGTACAGCGCGCGATGGATCACGTAGAGATCGTGCTCGGTGTTGTCGGCGCCGATGTACTTGAGGCCGAAGCGCGACGGCATCTGCGAGTCGAGCTGGATCGTCCCCATCTGCCACCGCCGGCCCAGCGCGTCCTCCATGTGCAGGTCGATCTTGGGCCCGTAGAACGCGCCCTCGGCCTCCGCGATCGTGTAGGAGATGTCGTTCAGCCTCAGCGCTTCGGCGAGCGCGCCTTCGGTTCGATCCCACTGCTGGTCCGTGCCGATCTTGCTGTCGGGCCGGGTCGCGAGCTCGGCGCTCGCGGTCATGCCGAAGAGGCCGTAGAGGTAACGCGCGTAGTCCACCACGGCGGCTATCTCCGGCTGGATCTGCCCCTCGGTGCAGAAGATGTGTGCGTCGTCCTGGGTCACGATCCGGACGCGCAGCAGCCCGTGCAGCGTTCCCGGGAGCTCGTTGCGGTGCAGCGGCGTGGGCTCGGCGAAGCGGAGCGGCAGCTCTCGGTACGAGCGGGGCCGGCTGCCGAAGAGCAGCATGTGTCCCGGGCAGTTCATCGACTTCATCGCCCACGGGCGGTCCTCGACGTTCAGCTTGAACATGAGTTCCTCGTACTTGGGGAAGTGGCCGGACGTCCGGAAGGTCTCCGCGTCGTAGATGATCGGCGTCCGCACCTCCTGGTAGCCGCGCTTCGAGTTCTCGCGCCGGCGAATAGCCTCGAGCTCGTACCAGATCGCCATGCCCTTCGGGTGCCAGAGCGGCGAGGCTGGCGAGCGCTCGGAGAAGTGGAACAGATCGAGCTGAGGCCCGAGCCGCCGGTGGTCGCGCTGCTTCGCCTGCTCCAGCCGCTCCAAGTGCGCGTCGAGATCCGCCTGCGAGTAGAACGCGGTGCCGTAGATGCGCGTGAGCTGGGTGTTCCGCTCGTCGCCGCGCCAGTACGCGCCGGCGAGGCTGGTCAGCTTCAACGCCTTGATCGGCCCGGAGCCCTGCAGGTGCGGGCCCCGGCAGAGGTCGGTGAAGTCGCCCTGCGTGTAGAGCGAGATCGGGCCCTGGGCCGTGTCGACGAGATCGACCTTGTAGTGCTCGCCCTGGTCGGAGAAGTAGCGCTTCGCCTCCTCGGCCGTGACCTCACGGCGCTGCCAAGCGCGCCCCTCGGCCAGCTCGCGACGGATCTCGGCCTCGATCCGCGGCAGATCCTCCTCGCGGACCGGCTCGGGAAACTCGAAGTCGTAGTAGAACCCGTTCGCGATCGGTGGCCCGATCGCGATCTTCACTCCCGGGTACAGGCGACGGACTGCCTCCGCGAGCAGGTGGGCCGACGAGTGCCGCAGGACGGCGAGCGCGTCGGGATCCGTGCTGTCCCGCGTCGTCAGAATCTGGATCTTCTGGCCCTCCGAGAGCGGCAGCCGGAGATCCTGCACGCTGCCGTTCGAGCGCAGCAGAACCGCCTGCTCGGCCAGCCTCGGACCGATTGCGCGCGCGGCGTCCAGGCCGGTCGCGCCCTCGGGAAGTTCAAGTTCCGACGAGTCGGGAAGAATGACCCTCATGAGCCAAGAGGATACTTCCCACTCTCGCGAGGACGAGCACTCCACGCCTCGCGTCGACGACCGAAACGAGGAGCTCGACCAGTCGCCCGTGCCGGATCCGCAGGAGACGGAAGCGGGTGCGGAGGACGATCCGCAGGCCGACTAGCCGCGAGCCTCCATTCCTCGTGGCAGTGCCCGACCTGCAAGTTCAAGGAGGGGTGCTGTGGATAGCGTCCGCGCTTCATGCTCGCCGCGCTCGTCGACGCCGTCTCCTCGCGAGTCGGCTACCTCGGCCTCTTCGCACTCACGGCAGGGGAGTCTTCGGGCCTCCCGATTCCCGGCGAGACGGGCCTCATCGTGGCCGCGCTGCTCGCGGCTGACGGCAGGCTCTCGCTGCCGCTCGTCATCGCTGTAGCGGCCGCCGGCGCGATCGTCGGAGACAACATCGGCTATGTCCTCGGCCGCCGCGGGGTACGCCGACTCCTGGTGCGCCCCGGACGGTTCGCCGACTCTCGCCGGCAATTCATCGAGCGAGGCGAGGAGTTCTTCCAGAAGCACGGCTCGAAGACCGTGTTCTTCGGCCGCTGGCTTCCCGTCCTCCGGGTCACGGCCGCCTGGCTGGCCGGGGCGAATCACATGGACTGGCGCCGGTTCGCGCTCTGGAACGCGTCTGGAGGCATTGCCTGGGCGGTCACGGTGGGCGTTGCCGCGTACTTCATCGGGCCGCAGGCGCTCGATCTGCTCCGGAACCTCGGCTACGGCGCCGCCGCGGTCGTCGTGGTCGCTGCGGCAGCGTTTCTCGCCTGGCGGCTGCGTGGAATGCGGGGCGCCGACTAGCGGCGGCGGCAGCGGATCGAGCCGGAGTCGAGCGTCCGCCCGTCCGCCGTGACGAACGACCAGGCGGCCTGGCCCGCGCGCAGCGCGAGGCGAACCGCTCCGTTGTCGGTGTCGTTCGAGAACGCGAGCCCGGAGTAGCCCCGATCGACGCCGTAGTGGCTCTTGCCGCCCGCGCCCGATACGAGCTCGAGCATGCCGTCGCGCGGCCGCAAGCGCTGCATGTCGTGATCGTGTCCATTCAGCACGAGCGCTGCGTGGCCGTGCAGCGCATCCCAGAGAGGTGCGACGTCCTCCTGGTCACCGTGTGCGCCTGCGCTGAAGCGCGGCCTGTGCCAGAACGCGATCCGGCAGGTGCCGCGGCCGCGGACCTGCCGCTCGAGCCATGCGAGCTGGGCCGAGCCGGGGCCGAGAGGCGCCTCGGAGTTGAGGCTCAGAAACTGCCAGCCCGCAAGCGTGAACGAGTAGTACGCGGGCGGACTCTTTCCGGTCACGCCCTTCCAGTACGGGTCGTAGCCCTCCGTGTGGTGACCCCAGTCGTGGTTGCCCGGCGTGGGCGCCGTCCGGGGTGCAAGCACCCCGTACACCGTCGCGTAGTGGTCGCGAAACTCGGAACCGGTGCCTCGCTGGTAGACGTCTCCGAGATAGAGGAAGAGGCTCGGTCTCGCTCGGGCGATCCGCGCGGCGAGCGCCTTTGCCTCGCTCCCTCCGTCGGCTCCGTCGCCGACGGCCCACACGGTCGCGTGCGCAGCCTTCTTCGGCGTGACGAACGGGCCGTTCGGCTGTCGCACGATCGCCTGATCGGTTCCGTACCAGTATTCGCGACCCCAGTGAACGGCTTCCGGCGCTCCCGCGGCCAGCACGGCCAGGAGCACGAGCCCCCCCACGAGCCATCCCCTGCGGCGGCGCCATCCGACGCGGCCGAGAAAAGGCGCGGACGCGTCGCGCTGCATGCGGTGAGTGTACGAGCGAGAAGGGTTTTGCCCGGGAGGTCGCCGTCAGGCGGTCGTGTACTCGTCGGCGACCGCGAGCACGTCCTCGAAGGCGGCGAGGCCCTCGTCGAGCTCCTCGCGCGTGATCGTGAGCGGCGGTGCGATCGCGAGGACGTTCCAGTGAATGAAGGGGTAGAGCCTCCGTTCCATCGCCGCCTTCGTCATCCGGGCCACCGGAGCGGCGGCCTCGCCGCTCGCGTTGAACGGGACGAGGGGCTCCCTTGTGGCGCGATCCTTCACGAGCTCGAGGCCCCAGAAGAGGCCGAACCCTCGTACCTCGCCTACCGACGGATGCCGCTCGGCCAGCTTCGGCAGCGCCTCTCGGAGGTAATCGCCGTGCTCGGCCGCGTTCTCCACGATCCCCTCCTCGCGGAACGCCTCGATCGAGGCGACAGCCGCGGCGCAGGCGAGTGGATGGCCGCTGTAGGTCAGACCCCCTGCGAACATCTTGTCCTTCACCCACTCGGCGATGGGCTCCGAGATCACCATCGCCCCGAGGGGCACGTAGCCCGAGTTGATGCCTTTCGCAACGGTGAGAAGGTCGGGGACGACGTCCCAGTGCTCGCAGGCGAACCAACGGCCGGTCCGTCCGAATCCGGCCATCACCTCGTCAAGAATCAGCAGGATCCCGTAGCGGCTGCAGACCTCGCGAATCGACTGAAGGTACCCGTCGGGCGGCGGAATGACCCCGTTCGTTCCCGTGACCGTCTCGAGGATCACGGCCGCGACGTTCTGCGGGCCCTCGTAGGTGAGCAGCTCCTCGAGATGCGGCCCGCCCGTGCAGACGGGGCAAGGGTCGGGGTGACCGGCCGGGCAGCGGTACGTGTACGGGTCGAGCATCCGGACGACGCCCGGAATCCCGGGCTCGGCGGGCCAGCGGCGCGGATCCCCCGTGAGGGAGATCGCGCCGGCCGTCGCGCCGTGGTAGGAGCGGTAGCGCGCAATCACCTTCGGGCGGCCGGTATACCAGCGGGCGAGCTTGATCGCGTTCTCGTTCGCCTCGGCGCCGCCGTTCGTGAAGAACGACATGGTCAGATCGCCGGGGGTCACCTCCGCGAGCAGACGCGCCAGCTCGGAGCGCCTGTCGTTCGCCATCCCCGGGCCGATCGTGCACAGGCGGTCCGCCTGCTCCTTGATCGCCGCGACGACCTTCGGGTGCTGGTGTCCGATCGAGACGTTGATCAGCTGCGAGGCGAAGTCGAGGTACCTCTTGCCGTCGTAGCCCCAGAAGTACGACCCCTCTGCGCCTGCGACGGGCAGCGGGTTGATCGCCGACTGCACCGACCACGAGTGCAGGACGTACTGCCGGTCGAGGTCGCTGATTCGCTCGGCGGCCCGGGGATCGCTCGTCACGGTGGCCATGGAAACCTCCTCGTGGGACTGCTGGCGATCCTACCGCCGGCTACCGGTGAAGCGATACCCTGACCGCCTCGATCGGAACGAGGGAGGACGAGATGTCGCAGGTTGCTCAGGCGCCGGTCAGAGGGCGCGAAGGGGACGTCGCGAGGATCAACCACTGGATCGGCGGGAAGCGCGTCGAGGGGGCGTCCGGCCGAATGGGGCCGGTGTACAACCCGGCGACCGGGCAGCAGTCAGGCGAGGTCGATCTCGCGTCGGTGGAGGAGGTCGCACGTGCCGTCGCGACGGCGAAGGCGGCGTTCCCGGCCTGGCGCTCGACGTCGCTCTCGAAGCGCACCGAGATCTTCTTCCGCATCCGCGAAGGCTTTCACGAGCACCGCGAGGACATCGCCCGCTTCCTGACCGCCGAGCACGGCAAGGTGCTCTCCGACGCTCTGGGCGAGGTCGCGCGCGGCCTCGAGATCGTCGAGTTCGCCTGCGGCATCCCGACGCTGCTCAAGGGCGGCTACTCGGAGCAGGCCTCGACCGGGATCGACGTCTACTCGATCCGCCAGCCCGTCGGAGTCGTCGCCGGCATCACGCCGTTCAACTTCCCCGCCATGGTGCCGATGTGGATGTTCGCACCGGCGATCGCGTGCGGGAACACGTTTGTCCTGAAGCCGTCGGAGAAGGACCCCTCGGCATCGATCTTCCTCGCCGAGCTGATGGACGAGTGCGGCGTGCCAGACGGCGTCTTCAACGTCATTCACGGGGACAAGGTCGCGGTCGACGCGCTGCTCGAGCACCCGGACGTCGGGGCCGTCAGCTTCGTCGGCTCGACGCCGATCGCGCGCTACGTCTACGAAAACGGGACGAAGGCGGGCAAGCGGGTGCAAGCGCTCGCCGGCGCGAAGAACCACATGGTCGTCCTGCCGGACGCGGATATCGAGATGGCCGCCGACGCGGCCGTGAGCGCGGGCTACGGCTCGGCGGGCGAGCGCTGCATGGCAATCTCGGTCGTCGTCGCAGTCGGGCACGCGGCCGACCCGCTCGTCGAGGCGATCAGGGAGCGACTGCCGAAGATCAAGGTCGGCGACGGAATGGATCCCGACTCCGAGATGGGCCCGCTGATCACGCGCGAGCATCGCGACCGCGTGGCGTCGTTCATCGACTCTGGCCAGGAGCAGGGAGCGACCGTGGTGGCCGACGGCCGGGAGAATCCCCCGGACGGCGACGGCTTCTTCCTCGCTCCATCGCTGCTCGACAACGTGAAGCCGGAGATGGATGCCTACACAGAGGAGATCTTCGGTCCCGTGCTCGGCGTCGTTCGCGTCGACACCTATGACGAGGCGGTCGAGCTGGTGAACGAGAGCTCGTTCGGCAACGGGACGGCGATCTTCACCCGTGACGGCGGCGTGGCGCGACAGTTCCAGTTCGAGGTGCAGGCGGGGATGGTGGGCGTGAACGTGCCGATCCCGGTGCCGGTCGCCTACTACTCGTTCGGCGGCTGGAAGGACTCTCTCTTCGGCGACACGCACATCTACGGTCCGGAGAGCGTCAACTTCTACACGCGCGGGAAAGTCGTCACGAGCCGCTGGCCCGATCCCGCCACCAGCCAGGTCGACCTCGGCTTCCCGCAGACGCGTTAGGTTACGGCCGGAGCGGCGCGCCTGTCTCGAAGCGCCATGTCCTGGGGACTGTCCCCGGACCGGACCCGGAGGGCGACCTGTGGACAAGCTTCGACGAAGTTGTTACGGCTCGATGACCCGGACCGGCAGGAGTGCCACCGTGGGTTCGCTGCGAGCCGCCGCCGAAGCCGGGCTCTGCCCGGCGAGAGGCTCACTGCGGCCTGAATCGACACTGCGGCGAAGGAGGGGGCTCACGGGGAAGCCATGGGTTCACCCGTGCTCAAGGAGGGGGCTCACGGGGGGAAACCCGGTTTCCCCCATGTTCTCGCCCGTGTAGATCCCGAGGCCGGTATCGGGGTCGAAGAAGTGCAGTCGCTTCGTCGTAACCGCAAGCTCGATCGGCTCCTGCTCACGGGCGCGGCTCGCACGGTCGAGGCGCGCGACGAAGAGGCTCCCCTTCTCCCTCGCCTGAACTGCTGTGGCCTCGATCGCCTCCTCACCCATGGCATCCCGCACCGCATCCCCCCGCACGGGCGGCGCACCGACGCCGAAGTGCGCGAGCACTTCGGAGCCGAGATCCTCGCGAACGTCGATCACCGCGGACATGCGCTGATCGTCGGGAACGTCGCCCGCGAAGCTCGCGTCGTCGATGTCCTCCGGGCGAATGCCGAGAATGACCTGCTTTCCCTCGAAGCTTCTGAGCGCGGGCCGCTTGCCCAGCACCTCGTCCTCCACCCGTAACGCGTGCTCGCCGAAGCGCGCGAGCATCGCGCCATTCGTGCGCACGAGCTCCGCACCAACGAGATTCATCGCCGGAGAGCCGATGAACTCCGCCACGAAGAGGTTGGTCGGCTCGTCGAACAGGCGCTGGGGCGAGTCGACCTGCTGCAAGAGGCCGCCTCGCATCACAGCGACGCGGTCGCCGAGCGTCATCGCCTCAGTCTGGTCGTGCGTGACGTAGATGGTCGTCACGTCGAGATCTCGCTGCAGGCGCGCGATCTCCGCTCGCATCTCCACGCGCAGCTTCGCGTCGAGGTTCGACAGCGGTTCGTCCATCAGGAACGCCTGCGGCTCACGGACGATCGCCCTCCCCATGGCGACGCGCTGGCGCTGGCCACCCGACAGCGTGCGGGGCCGCTTCTCGAGCACGCCCTCCAGCCCCAGCACCCGGGCGGCGCTGCCGACACGCCGACCGATCTCCGGGCGCTGTACCTTGCGCAGCTTGAGCCCGAAGGCCATGTTCCGGAACGCGGTCATATGCGGGTAGAGCGCGTAGTTCTGGAAGATCATCGCGATGTCGCGGTCCTTCGGGGGCAGGTCGTTCACGACACGATCGCCGATCCGAACCTCGCCGCCCGTCACCGCTTCCAGCCCGGCCACCATGCGGAGCGCGGACGTCTTGCCGCACCCGGACGGGCCCACGAGGACGACGAACTCGCCGTCCGCAATGTCGAGGTCCAATGACGAGACGGCTTCCGTCCCGTCGGAATAGACCTTCGTCAGCTTCTCGAGCTGGATCTGGGCCATGGGCTCGCTCCGACCGTCCTGGGCGGTCGATCGTATAGGATCGCGCGCACGGTGGAGGCCGCCTCGGCTGCGCAATCACGCCCCCGGCACCGGCGCAATTTCCTCGAGGAACGGCGTTACCTAGCCCCCGCGCTGATCGCCCCGGCGATCATCTTCATCGCGGCTCTCGTCGGTGGTCCACTGCTGCTCGCGATCTACCTCAGCCTCACCGACGCCACCGCGGGCGCGCTCGGCGGCAAGTGGGTCGGCCTGCACAACTTCATCGAGGCCTGGCGCAACCCCGTCTTTCGGAAGGCGCTCGGAAACACGATCCTGTTCACGGTCGTCTCGCAGATGATCGTGCTCGTCTCCGCGGGTCTCCTGGCGCATGCGCTCTCGAAGCCCTTCCGCGGCAAGTGGTTTCTCCGCTTTCTGATCATCCTGCCGTGGGCCGCGCCCATTCCCCTCGGGGCCGTCGCCTGGCTCTGGATGTACGACTCGCTCTTCAGCGTCGTCAACTGGACGCTGGTCCACGACCTGCTGCCGGGGCCCGGAAGCCTCCACCTCTACAAGATCGTGAATGCCGTCACGCCCTGGACGATCCAGCCGTTCGACCCGCCGCAGTGGCTCGGAGAGCCGAATCTCGCGCTCGGGGCGATCATCTCCGTCCATGCGTGGCGCGTGATCCCGTTCGCCACCGTCATCTTCCTTGCGGGGCTCGCGTCGATCCCGAGCGAGGTGGACGACGCCGCCAAGGTGGACGGCGCCACCGGCCTGAAGAAGTTCTGGTACGTGACGCTGCCGCTCCAGCTTCCGATCGCGACGGTCGCGCTCCTCTTCGGGATCGTCTTCACCGCGACGGACATGACCGTGGTCTACATCCTGACGCGCGGCGGCCCCTTCAACAGCACGCAGATGCTGACGATGTGGTCGTACCAGACCGGCATCAACGCCGGCTCGCTCGGCGAGGGTGCCGCAATCTCGCTCTACCTGCTGCCGGTCCTGATCGCAGTCGCGGTGCTGATGCTTCGCTTTGCCCGCCGGACCGAGGTCTCCTGATGCGATTCCGGGGAAATCTCGGCTCGTACCTCGTGACGGGGCCCTTCGCGATCGTCCTCGCCTTCCCCTTCTACTGGATGCTCTGGACCGCCTTCAAGAGCGATCGGGATCTCTACAACGTGGACAACATCCCGTACAAGTTCAGCCAGGGTTCTCCGACGACCAGGAACTTCTCGTTCCTCTTCCACCACACCGAGTACCCGACATGGCTGAAGAACACGGTGATCGTCGGCTTGATCGTCGTCGTGATCACCCTCGCGCTCTCCCTGCCCGCCGGCTACGCGCTGGCGCGGCTCTCCGGCCGCTTCGGGCAGAGCCTCGGGATCGGGATCTTCCTGACCTACCTCGTGCCGCCGACGCTGCTGTTTCTGCCGCTGTCCCGGGTGATCGCGGATCTCGGCCTGCAGGACAAGCTCGCCTCACTCGTCATCGTCTACCCGTCGTTCACCGTGCCCTTCTCCACCTGGCTCCTGATGGGCTTCTTCAAGACGATTCCAGTCGAGCTCGAGGACGCCGCAAGGATCGACGGCGCGTCAAGGATCGTGACGCTGCTGCGGGTCGTCTTCCCGATTTCGCTGCCCGGCATCCTGACGGTGGTGATCTTCTCGTTCTCGCTCGTGATGAACGAGTTCGTCTACGCGCTGACGTTCATCACGACGTCATCGCAGAAGACGATCTCCACCGGGGTCTTCACCGAGCTGATCCGCGGCGATGTCTTCTTCTGGCAGGGGCTGATGGCGGCCGCGCTGATCCCGAGCATCCCGCTGGCGCTGCTCTACAACGTGTTTCTGAACCGCTTCATCGCCGGCTTCACGGGCGGCGCCTTCCGGTAGGTGGGTGGAAAGCAGGAATAATCACGAGCAGATTCGTTTCGAGTGCAACAAGAGCAGGAGGAGGTGGGGCAGTGACTGACGATCGACCGAGGGTCGACATGACCCAGGTGCACGACGAGGTCTCGCGGCGAGAGCTGCTACGCCGGGCCGGGCTCGGCGCGGTCGTCCTCGTCTACGGCGGCGCGGGCGCAAAGAGGGCGGTCGCGGGCGTTCCGCTATACCGGCACAAGGAGCTGAAGGGCACGCTCAAGATCCTGCAGTGGAGCCACTTCGTGCCCGCGTACGACAAGTGGTTCGACAAGACATACACGCAAGTGTGGGGCCGCAAGAACGACACGGAGGTGATCGTCGACCACATCAGCCAGGCCGAGCTCTCGGCTCGCGTCGCCGCTGAGGCAGCCGCGCAGAAGGGGCACGACCTCGTGGCCACCCTGGCGCCGCTCCCGCAGTACGAGGATCAGGCGATCGATCACAAGGAGATCGTCCAGGAGGTATCGGCCAAGCGCGGCAAGATCAAGGACGTCTGCTACCACTCGATCTACAACCCGCGGACGAAGAAGTACTTCGGCTTCGCCGACAACTACGCACCCGATCCGGTCAACTACCGAACCGATCTCTGGGGCGAAGTGGGGCTGAAGCCGACGTCGTGGGACAACGTCCTGAAGGCCGCTCCGAAGCTGCGCGCGATGGGCCACCCGGTCGGACTCGGGATGTCGAACGAGATCGACTCGAACATGTTCCTAATGGCCCTGATGATGTGCTTCGGCTCGTTCATCCAGAACAGCCACGGCAAAGTGACCTTGAACAGCAAGGGGACGCGCGACGCGCTCAAGTTCGGCCGCGACCTCTTCAAGAAGGGGATGTCGAACGAGATCTTCGCCTGGACGGCTTCGTCCAACAACCAGGGAATGCTCGCCAGCCGGCTCTCGATGGCCATGAACGCGATCTCGATCACCCGATCGGCCGAGCTCTCGAACCCCGAGCTCGGAGCCAAGATCAGCCTCCTACCGATCCCGAAGGGGCCGCACGGCCGCCTGGGGCTCGAGCACGTGATGCACACGTACATGGTCTGGAAGTTCGCGTCCAACAAGAAAGCGGCGGTCAAGTTCCTCGCCGACCTCGAGATCACCTACAAGGGCGCCTTCCTGAACAGCAAGTACTACAACTTCCCGGCATTCCCGTCAGCCGTGAAGAACATTAAGAAGGAGCTCGGAGACGACCGTTGGGGTGCGAATCCAGCCAAGAAGTACGTCGTCCTCGACCAAATCAGCGAGAAGTACACGCACAACGTCGGCTATCCCGGCTTCACGAATGCCGCGATCGGAGAGATGTTCGACACGTTCCTGATCCCGCAGATGTTCGCGGAGGTCGCCCAGGGCAAGAGCACGCCCGACGGTGCGGCGCGCGACTACCACAACCGGATCAACACGATCTTCGCCAAGTGGCGAAAGCGCGGGAAGGTCTAGCGCTGGATGTCGGAACCAGGTCCCGGGGCACGTCCCGGGACCTGGCCCCGAGCTAGCTCGACGACGGCCTTGCCGTCGCCCGCAGCCTGGCGCTCCCAGGCCTCCGCGACCCGCTCGAGCGGGAATCTCTCGTAGTCGATCCGGACACGGCCGGCACTCGCGTGCTCCAGCAGCTGGAGGTAGGTCTCGGCGAGCTGATCCCGCGAGAGGCCGAAGTTCGAATGTCCGAGGATCGTCAGCTGCTTGCCGCGGACGTCGCCTGACGTGAGCGTGGTCTCGGGGCCAGCCGACTGGCCGAGGTTCACGATGCGCGCGCCCGGCGCAGCCGCCTTCACCGCCGCCGCCAGCGGCTCGCCCCACACGGGGTCGATCACGACCGTCGGCCCGTCACCTCCACATGCCTCCTCGAGTCTGTCGACGAGGTCTGCGCCGCCGTCGAGTTGCACGGTTGCGTCTGCTCCCAGCGCGCGCGTTCGCTCGAGCGCCTCGGCGCGTCGCCCGGCCGCCACGACCCGGCGGGCCCCAAGCAGGCGCGCGGCCTGCAACGCGACGGAGCCGACCGTGCCGGTCGCGGCTAGGACGAGCACCGTGTCGGCGGACCCGACCCCCGCGCGAGCCGCGACCGAGCTCCAGCCGGCAACGCCCGCGATCCCGCAGGCGACCGCGAGAGCGGGATCGGCGTCGTCCGGAATCCGAATCCCAGCCTCCTCGGGGAACGCGATGAGCTCTGCGAGAGTTCCGTCGCGCTTGCCGCCGAGACCCTCTCCGAAGATGTAGACACGCTTGCCGTCGCCGCTGCGGCCGACCGCCTCGGAGCCCGGGATGTACGGCAGCGGCGGGTGGCCCCCGTAGAAGCGGCCGGCGCCGATGGCTATGTCGAGCGGGTTCAGCGCCACGGTCTCGACCTCGACGATCGCGTCGCCCGCAGCCGGCTCATCGGCATCGTGCAGCTCTGGAGGCCGCCCGAGCTCGGCGATCCGCGCGGCTCGCATTACGACTTGACCAACTCGAACGAGATCATCATCTCGGATGCTAGTCCAGCCTCTCGAGCGCGCGCTCGAAGACCTCGCGCGGCTGCGCGCCTAGCACGAGCAGGCGCCCGTCGAGCAGGAAGGCGGGGACGCCCGTCACCCCGATCGAGGCAGCCTGTCGTGTCGAGGCCGCCAGGCGGTCGAGATGCTTCTCGCCGTCGAGCACGTTTCCCACCTCGTCGTCCGGCAGTCCGATCTCGGCGGCGAGCCGACGCAGCACCTCCGGCTGCCCGATGTCCAGGCCCTCGTCCCAGTAGGCGTCCATCAGGCGGTCGTGCGTCGCCTCGTGCAAACCGAGATCTCGCGCCACCTCGGTCAGACGCAGCGCCCGCCGCGAGCTCGGCACGACGTCGGAGGGCGGGTTGTACGCGAGGCCGGCCGCGGCGAAGCTCGCCTTCAGCCTGTCGTGGAACGACTCGCCGTAGCGGGAATGCAGCTCGGCCCGGGGGATTCCCTCCGGCGGATACTCCGGGTGGAGGTCGAACGGGAGCCAGACGACGTGCGCGCCGAACCGGCGCCTGAGCCACTCGGCCGTGGGTTGGCCGAGTCGGCAGAACGGTCAGATGTAGTCGCTCCAGACGACGACCGACCTCTGCGGCTTTGCGGACGTCGACGGTCGCTCGCTCAGTTCAGATCCCCGCCGGTCGGGCGACCAGCGCTACGCCTCGACCAGGCCGTACTCGACCCCATCCGGATCCTTGAACTGGGCGAACGTGCCCCAGTCGTGCCTCGTCGGCTCCATGGTGAACTCGACGCCGCGGTCGCGGAGCTCCTCGAACGTCCGCTGGATGTCGTCACACTCGAAGACGATCCCGGCCTGGAACGGGATGATGATCGCGTCGCCCGCCGGCGGCGCCAGCTCGATCCAGCGGCCCGGCAGGTCCGCTCCCATCGGCTCGTCGCGGCGCTTGGCGAAGCCGATCTTGTCGACCCAGAACTCGACGCTTCGGTCCTGATCCTCGGCGCTGACGCCGACCGTCCTCACCTTCGTGATCACGCGACGACCTCGTGCCGCGCCGGCGCCAGCTCCTCGCCGAAGCGGGCCCGCCTGACGAACTGACCGAAACCCGGCTGGGCGACGAGCTCGTCTCGCTCGACCAGCACCTGACCGCGGAGCAGCACGAGCTCGGGCGAGCCGGTCACCTCGGTGCCCTCGTAGAGGTTGTAGTCGGCCCTCGAATGGTGGGTCTCAGCCGACAGCGTCACGCGCTTGCCGGGGTCGAAGACCACGATGTCCGCGTCGGAGCCCACCGCGATCGTCCCCTTGCGCGGATACAGGCCGAAGAGCTTTGCCGGGCTCGTACAGAGGAGCTCGACCATCCGGTTCAGCGTGATGCGGCCCTCTCGGACGCCGAACTGATGGATCATCTGCAGCCGGTTCTCGATCCCGGGGCCGCCGTTCGGGATCTTCGAGAAGTCGTCGGAGCCAATCGTCTTCTGCCCCTGCCACCTGAACGCACAGTGGTCGGTGGAGATGACGGAGAGGATGTCGGTTCGGACGGCGTTCCAGAGCTGCTGCTGGTTCTCCTTGGCGCGCGGCGGCGGCGTGTAGACGTACTTCGCGCCCTCGAAGTTCGGCCGCTCGAGGAACGAGTAGTCGATGAAGAAGTACTGGGTGCAGGTCTCGCCCCAGGTGTTCCAGCCGGCCTCGCGAGCGCGCGCAATCGGGTCGATCGACTCCTTGCACGACACGTGGACGACGTAGAGCGGGGAGCCGGCGACGCGCGCCAGCTGGATCGCGCGGTTCGTGGCCTCGCCCTCGGTCTCGGGCGGTCGAGTCAGGGCGTGGAACTTCGGCTCGGTGTTACCCGCGGCGAGCGCCTCGGACACGAGCACGTCGATTGCATCCCCGTTCTCGGCGTGCACCAGCACGAGCGCGCCCGTGTCGGCCGCGACCTGCATCGTTCGGAAGAGGGTCTCGTCGTCCACCATCAGCGCGCCCTTGTAGGCCATGAACAGCTTGTAGGAGGTGACGCCCTGGTCCGGCAGCGACGCCAGCTCCTCGAGCGAGCCGCCCTCGCGGAGATCCGTGACGGCCATGTGGAAGCCGTTGTCGATCAGCGCCTTGCCCTCGCGCTTGCCGTGCCACGTCTCGAGCGCCGCCGCGAAGCTCTCGCCCCGGGGTTGGATCACGAAGTCGATGTGGCAGGTCGTTCCGCCGAAGGCGGCCGAGGTCTGGCCCGATTCGAAATCATCGGCCGTCACCGTGCCGCCGAACGGCATGTCGAGGTGCGTGTGCGGATCGACGCAGCCCGGCAGCAGGTACTTCCCGGACGCGTCGACGACCTTGTCGGCGTGAACGTCGAGCGACTCGCCGATCAGCGAGATCCGCTCGCCGTCGACGAAGACGTCTCCGACATAGTCGTCGGCCGCGGTGATGACGCGGCCGCCCTTGATCAGAACCGACATCGGCCCCTCCTCTCGAGATCCGGAGCGGGCCGCCGCACCACCCCTCGGCGGCCCGCGCCGAGCGCTTGCCTATTTTCCACCCGGGACGATCTTGACCTTCAGCTTCTTCCAGTGCTTGCCGTAGATGTCGAGGCCGTCCTTCTTGACCATCGCGTCGGCGGCCTTCGCGAGATCGGTGCGGTAGGAGCTCGCCGACGGCGTCTGCTTCAGCTTGCCGAACTTCTTCACGATCTTTGCCGCGCGCTTGAACGACGCCGGATCCATGATGCCGATGCCCCGCGGCGAGGGCCAGACGAGCGCGTTGATCTCGTTCATCATCCAGGTTTGGTGACCCTTCCCGAGCGCCGTGCCGTTCGAGAGAACGATCTTCACGCAGTCGGCCTGGTGGTCACGGCAGTAGATCCACCCCTTGAACGAGGCCGCGAGGAACTTCTTGGCGGTCTCCTGGTGAGCCTTGTCCGAGATCCACTTGCCGGTCGTGAAGACGTCGTCCTCCGGCATGCCGGTCCCGACCGACTGCATCGGGATCACGTTCAGGTCCTTGAGCGAGGTGAGCTTGCCCGTCTTCGGGTTCTTCGACTCGAGCACCTGGGCGAGCTCGTTGTACGTCATCGCCGACGCCGCGTCGACCTGGCGCTTCAGGAAGAAGTTCATGTCGAACGGCTGCTGGATGATCTTCACGTTCTTGTTGTGCTGCGGATCCATGCCGTTGTTCGCCAGGGCTGCGAAGACCTCGTACTCGTTGCCGCCCAGCCAGTTCGCGACCTTCTTGCCCTTGAGCTGCGGGACGGCACTGAGCCCGGTGTTCTTCCACGTGATCAGCGTCAGGCCCGTGCGCGGAAACACCTGGCCGATGTTCACGAGATCGGCGTGCTGCTTGCCCCGCGTGTACAGAAGCGACGAGAACCAGTCGAGCCCGAACTCCGCCTGGCCGCTCGCCACGACGGTCTCGGGGATGATGTCGGGACCGCCCGGTTTGATCCGGACGTCGAGCCCCTGCTGCTTGTAGTAGCCCTTCGCCTTCGCCGCGTAGTAGCCGGCGAACTGCGCCTGGGTGACCCATTTGAGCTGGAGCGTGACCTTCGTGAGTTGTGCTCGCTCGGGCGACGCGCCCGCCGAGGCGCTCAGCCCGACCGCGGTGACGACGGCGGCCGCCGCCACGAGCAGCAGCGGGACCCAGTACCTGTTCTTCCTCAACTTTCCCTCCCTGATTTTTGGCTGTCCCATTCTGAACCTTCCTCTACTCCTCTGCCGAAGGCATCCAGCGCAAGGCGACGCGCTCCAGCAGGCCGATCGCGACATAGAAGCCGATGCCGAACATGCAGGCCACGAGGATGCCGGCCCAGGCGTCGGTGAAAGCGAAGGTCTGCGCCCGGCTTCGAATCAGCACCCCGAGGGCGTCGAACGAGCCGCCGAAGTACTCGCCCACGATGGCCGCGATCATGGAGAGCACGCTCGCCACCTTGAGGCCCGTGAAGAGGTACGGCAGCGCAGTCGGGATTCGCACCCGGCGGAAGATCTCGACCTGCCCTGCGGCGTACGAGCGCATGAGCTCCAGCGACGACGGTCTGACGGACGTCAGCCCCCTCAGCGTGTTGACGAGGACCGGGAAGAAGCACAAGACAGCGGCGATCGCGATCTTCGACGTCTTCGTCAGCGGCGAGAACCAGGCGTTCGTGATCGGGGCGAACGCGATGATCGGGATCGCATTGGCGGCGATCGCGTAGGGCATGAGCGCACGCCCGACGCCCCGCCAGCGCGCGAGCACGAGCGCGGAGAGAATCGCCAGGCCGGAGCCGATCGCGAAACCACCGAGCGCTTCCTGGAAGGTGAACCAGCCGGCGCGAAGCAGCTCTCCGCGATCGCTCCAGAACGTCTGGGCGATCGACGTAGGCTTCGGCAGCAGGAAGTTCTGAATCCCGAACAGAGCGATCGCCGCCTGCCAGCCCCCCAGGGTGAGCACGAGCACGACGGCGGCGGGCAGCCAGTCGACCAGGCGCCGGCCGACGAGGCGGCCGAGGCCCCCCCGCGGCACCGGTTGAACGGCGACCGGAGTCGACATCACACGCTCGCCTCGCTCCCACGTGGAGCCGGAGCCCCGCCCTCCAGCTCCGAGCCCAGGTGAAGGGCCTCCCGCACCTGCGTGACGAGCTCGAAGAAGCGCGGCTGCTCGCGCGTGAGCGCTGTCCGCGGCTGCGGCAGATCGACCTCGATCAGGTCGGAGATGCGCCCGGGCCGGGGGGACATCACGACGACCCGGGTGGACAGGAACACCGCCTCGGCGATCGAGTGGGTCACGAACACGATGGTCGAGCCGCTCCGCCGCCAGATCTCGAGCAGCTCCAGGTTCAGTCGCTCGCGAGTCATCTCGTCGAGCGCTCCGAACGGCTCGTCCATCAGGAGCAGCGACGGATCGAAGGCGAGCGCCCTGGCGATCGCGACCCGCTGCTGCATGCCGCCCGAGAGCTGCCATGGATGATGATCCTCGAAGCCCGACAGCTCGACGAGCCGTACCATCTCCTTGATCCGCTCGGATCGGCGACGCCGGTCCCACCCGGACAGCTCCAGCGGCAGCGCGATGTTCTTCGCGACGGTGCGCCAGTCGAAGAGGACGGCGTCCTGGAACACGATCCCGTAGTCGCGGTCGATACGCGCCTGCCTCGCCGGCTTCGCGTTGACGATCACGTTTCCGGCGCTCGGCTCCGTCAGATCGCCCATGATCCGAAGGAGCGTCGACTTGCCGCATCCGGATGGGCCGATCAGGGAGACGAACTCCGCCGTCTCGATCTCGAGCTCGATCTCCTGCAGCGCCGTGGTGCCGCCATCGCCGAACGTCTTCGAGATGCCCCGCAGGCTGACCACGGTCATAGGGCAACCTCTTGGAGCGCATGCGGAGCGAGCGATTGACGACCGTAGGCGTCACTCCGGCGATCCCGGACCCGTAGGGTAGTCATGCCACGTTCTCCGCAGCGCGCCGCACGACGATCCTCTCGGCCGAGACGACGACGAGAAAGAAAGCGATTCCGAGGAGTGCCGCGACGATGTTGGTCGCCCAGAGCTGCGTCGGGTCGAGGCTGTAGTACTGGTTGAAGCTGAGGATCTCGCCCCCGAGCCCGTCCTGGATCGACGACGGGAGCTCGCCGATGATCGCTCCGACGACGCTCGCGGTGGCGGAGACCTTGAGCGCGGCGAAGATGTACGGCAAGGAGGCCGGGACGCGGAGCTTCCAGAGGATGCGCCAGCGGCCGGCGGCGTACGAGCGCATCAGCTCGACCGCGCGCCGGTCGGCCGAGTTGACGCCGCGGAGCGTGTTGATCGTGACCGGGAAGAACGTCAGATATGCCGAGATCACGGCGACCGAGAACCAGGCGGCGACGTTGAGGCTGCCCAAGTAAACGACGACGATCGGCGCAACCGCCAGGATCGGCACGGTCTGCGAGGCGATCACGTACGGCAGGAAACCGCGCTGCAAGAGCCTCGAGTGAGCGAGGACGACGCCGAGCACGAAGCCGATCGCGGCGCCGAGCACGAACCCGACCGCCGCCTCTTTCGCGGTGACGAGCGCCGCGCGCAGGAGGTCGCTGATCAGAAGTGATCCCGTTGCTCCCCGCTTGAACAGCGCGTGCAGGACGTCGTGGATGTGCGGCATCGTCGTGTCGTCGACCGCGAACGGCCAGGTCCAGCCCTCGTGCATCCAGAGCCACCGGTATCCCTCCCAGAACCCCCAGAGAGCCGCGAGAACGAGCACGAAGATGCCGAGCTTCGCGGCGGCGCGGCCGACGTGGGCTGCGCTCGGTCGCGCTGATGATCGGCTGACCGCCACGGCGCCCGTCGCCACGGGTGATGATTACCACACCCGGCGAGCCCCTCGCGCTAAAGTCGCGCCGTGCCGCCGGAGCCGAGCCGAACGGTCGATGAGCTGCGCGAGCTGCAGACGCTGACAGGCGACGAGAACGGAGCGCAGCGCGTTGCCTGGACGGAGACCTGGGAGCGTGCGCGCGAGTGGCTGCGCGGCAAGGTCGCGGAGACCGGCGCCGAGGAGGAGATCGACGAGGCGGGCAACCAGTGGTTCACGCTGCGCGGCGACTCCGATCGGGCACTGCTCCTCGGCGGGCACATCGACTCCGTGCCGAACGGAGGCTGGCTCGACGGCTGCCTGAACATCATGGCCGCGCTCGAGGTACTGCGACGGATCGACGAGGAGGGAAAGCCGCCGATGACCATCCGCCTCGTCAACTGGGCCGACGAGGAGGGCGCGCGCTTCGGGCGATCGCTGTTTGGCTCGTCCGCCGCGGCGGGCTCGATGCGCGACCAGGACGAGCTGCGGCAGCTGAAGGATTCCGACGGAGTCGCCCTGCCTAACGCCCTGCGGGAGCATGGCGTGGACCTCGATCGCGCGACCGACGCGAGTCGGCAGCTCGAAGGTGCCGCGGCCTACCTCGAGCTACACATCGAGCAAGGGCCGGTGCTCGAGTCGATGGATCTCCCTCTCGGCGTCGTGCTCGGCACGTTCGGCGTCGAGCGCCACCGGGTCACCTGGCGCGGCCAGGCCGCGCACGCGGGCTCGACGCCCATGGACAAGCGGCGCGACGCGCTGGCCGGCGCAGCCAAGCTGGCGCTCGAGATCCGCCCCATCGCCGCGCGGGCCGCCGGAGGGGCCGTCTGCACGTCCGGCGGGCTCGTCACGAGGCCGGGAATCGTCACCTCCGTCGTCGAGACCGCCGAGCAGCTGCTCGACCAGCGCCACCTGGATGCGAACACACTGGCGCGCATGCTGCGAGAGGCCAAGGAGGCCGCGCAGCGCTTTGCCGCAGAGGAGCGAATCGATGTCGAGTGGGAGCGGATCTGGAGCATCGAGCCGATTCTGTTCGACGAGGAGCTCGTGGCGCTCGCGGACGAGTCGATCCGGGAGGTCGCCGGCGAGTCGCACCGCTTGCCGAGCGGGCCGCTCCATGACGCCGCCGAAGTCTCGCGCGCGGGAATTCCGACCGTCATGCTCTTCGTCCAGAGCCTGCGCGGGCTCTCGCACACGAAAGCCGAGGACACGAAGCCGGAGCATCTCGAGCTGGCAATCCGGGCGCTCGACGCTCTCTCCTCTCGGACGATCGACCGGCTCGGCGCGTGACCCGGAGCAAGCGATGGTGAAGGTAGACCACGAGCTGGTCATCGACCGGCCGGTCGCCGAGGTCTTCATCTACCTGACGGACATCGACCGTCTGACGGAGTGGCAGGCAAGCGTCGTCGGAGTGCGGCGGGAGACCGACGGTCCCACGGCGGTAGGCACCCGCTTCGTCGAGGACCGAAAGGCCCTGGGCAGGCAGGTCTCGTCGACGATCGAGGTGATCGAGCACGAGCCCGACCGCATCTTCTCGGTGCGGGTCGTGTCGGGGCCGGTTCGCTTCCGCGTCACGCACACGTTCGAGGCGCTCGACGGGCAGACGCGCCTACGCGTGCACGGCGAGGGCGACCCGCACGGTGTCGCGAGGATGGCCGGGATGCTCGTCGCGCGTCAGGCGAGACGGGAGTTCGAGCGGGACTTCGCGCGGCTCAAGGAACTGCTCGAAGCTCGAGCGGACGGCTGAGCCGAGTCCAAGACCGACCTACCGAAGCTCTGACCCCTCAGAACACCCGAACGAGCGCGACGCCCGACACGAGCAGGACGAGGCCCGCGATCCGCCCGACCGTGATCGGGTGCTGCTCGAAGCCAACAGCACCGAGCCGGTCGAGAATGACCGAGCAGATCGACTGGCCGGCGACGACGGCCGCAACGAGCGCGACCGCCCCGAGGCGCGGCGCGGCCGCGACCGTGCTCCCGACGTAGGCGGCACCGAGGATGCCGCCGACCCACGCCCACCAGGGCGCGTGCCCCAGGCGGTGCGGCGCGGGCCACGCCTTGATCAGTACGAGCGCGAGCGCTGCCAACGCCAGCGTTCCGATTGCGAAGGAGACCGCCGAGGCCCGCACCGGGCCGCCGATCCAGTTCGCCAGCTCGGCATTGACACCCGCCTGAATCGGCAGTGCCGCGCCTGCGAAAAGCGCGATCAAGAGCCAGCCCACCGCCATCTCGGCATCTCATTCGAGGCGATATGCTCGATCCCCTTCACGACCCGGGGGATCCCAAATGCTCAGCTTCGGCGTCACCGTCCTTCCCGATCCGCCGTACGGGCGAATGCTCGAGCTGCTCTCACTCGCCGAGCGGCAGGGCTTCGAGTACGGCTGGACCTACGATTCGCACATCCTCTGGCACGAGTCGTTTCCGCTACTCGCCCTGGCCGGGGCGCGGACCGAGAAGCTCAAGCTCGGCCACTGCGTCACGAACCCGGGGATCCGCGACCCGACCGTCACAGCCAGCTACTACGCCACGATGCAGGAGGTCACGAGCGGCCGGATGGTGATGGGCATCGGTCGCGGCGACTCGTCTCGGCGCGTCGTCGGGCTGAAGCCGGTCAGGGTGGCCGAGTTCGAGCGGAGCCTCGTGATGATGAAGGACCTGATGAACGGACGCCCGGTGGAGTGGAACGGCAAGGAGCTCGAGTTGAAGTGGGTGCGCGAGGAGCTGCCGCCGGTCCCGCTCCACGTCGCCGGATACGGGCCTCGGGCGCTGGGCGTGGCGGGGCGCGTGGGCGACGGCGTCATCATTCAGCTCGCCGACCCGGTCATCATCAAGTGGATCATGGACACCGCCCGCCGTGCCGCGGAGGAGGCAGGGCGAGATCCCCTGGCCCTGCAGTGCATCGTCTGCGCGCCGAGCCACATCTCGGACGACCTGGGAGACGCCCGAAACCAGGTCCGCTGGTTCCCTGCCATGGTCTCGAACCACGTGATGGACCTGATCGAGCGGTACGGCGAGAGCTCCGAGATCCCGAAGGACCTGACGGAGTACGTAAAGGCCCGGAAGTTCTACGACTACAAGGATCACAGCCGCGTGGGCGCGGCCCACGGCGAGTTCGTCACGGACGAGATCTGCGACCGCTTCTGCGTTCTCGGCAACGCGGAAGGGGCGACCGCGAAGCTGCGCGAGCTGGAGTCGATCGGCGTCGACCAGTTCAACATCTACCTGATGACGAAGGGGCAGGAGGAGACCCTCGCTGCCTACGGGAAGAGGATCATTCCCGAGTTCACAGGCGTGACCGCGTAGCTTGCTGAAGCTCGAGGCGCTCCTCGAAGTCCCTGCAGGGCTCGCCGCCGACGTGGGAGACGACGGTACGGCGCTCGTGCGCTGGAATCCCACGGGAACGCTGCAGCTCTACCTTGCCCGCCCCGGCAGCACCGAGCTCGAGCAGCTGACCGACTTCCAGGAGCCCGTTCAGGGCCAGCTCGTGCCCGGAAGCGGGCGGGTCCTGCTGGAGCTGGACGAGGGCGGAAACGAGCGGGCGCAGCTGTATCTGCTCGATCCCGAAGCGCGCGCCGCCGAGCCGTTCCTCGTGGAGCCGGAATTCCTCCACGTCTCGCCGCGCCTCTCGAGTGACGGCGCGCAGGTGGTGTACTCGTGCAACCGCCGGAACGGCCGCGACCTCGACGTGTACGTGCGCTCCTTCGGGACCGGCGAGGAGCGCTGCGTGTCGACAGACGGCGGGTACTGCATTCCGGCCGGCTTCTCGCCCGACGGGCGATGCGTCGCCTTCCTCCGGCTCACGGACCGGACGGGCGACAACGACCTGCACGTCGTCGACCTGGCCGACGGCACGAATTTCGTCGTGTCCCCCGAGGAGGAGGACGCGTTCTTCGGCGAGCCGGCCTGGCTCGCCGACGGCAGCGGCTTCTTCTTTGCGACGAGCTCCGGGCGAGACACGGCCGCGATCGCACGCTACGACCTGGCGGCGAGGGCGTGGGAGTACGTGGTCGAGTCCGACTGGGATCTGAGCTGCCTGAGCGATCGCTCGGGCCGCGTCCTCCTCGTGGAGGCGAACGAGGAGGGTGCCTCACGCCTCACGCTCTACGATCCGCCGACCCTGCGGCTCCGGCGAGAGCTCGAGCTCCCCGCGCTCGGAGTCGTCGAAGCCCCTGTGCTCTCGCCGAACGGCCGGTGGCTCTCGTATGGGTTCTCGTCACCGCGTATGAACTGGGAGGCCTGGCTCGCGGACACCGACACCGGCGAGGCTCGCAGGTTGACTCGCGGCGGCGACGCGCTGCCGCTCGAGGAGCTCGTCGAGCCGAGTCTGCACCGCTACCGCTCCTTCGACGGCGAGTCGATCCCGGTCTTTCTGTTCGAGCCGTCCAGCAAGAGTCCGGCGCCGCTCGTGCTCGAGATTCACGGCGGCCCCGAGTCGCAGCGGCGACCGATGTGGGCTCCCGTCGTCCAGTACCTCGTCTCTCGCGGCTTCGCCGTAGCCCAACCGAACGTGCGCGGCTCGACGGGCTACGGCAAGCGGTTCGAGCACCTCGACGACGTTCGGCTACGGCTCGATTCCGTGCGGGATCTCGTGGCGCTCCGCGAATGGCTTTGCGGCCAGGACAGCTTCGACGCCGACCGCACGGTCCTATACGGAGGCTCGTACGGCGGCTACATGGTGCTCGCGGGGCTCGCCTTCCATCCCGAGCTCTGGGCCGCGGGGATCGCCGTCGTGCCTGTGTCGAGCTTCGTGACATTCCTCGAGAACACTTCCGACTACCGTCGGGCAGCGCGGGAGCGCGAGTACGGTTTGCTCGAGCGAGACCGCGACTTTCTCGTCGAGGCCTCTCCGCTCACGCACATCGACCGCGTCACGGCGCCGCTCTTCCTGATCCACGGGGCGAACGACCCACGGGTGCCTCTGTCGGAGGCGGAGCAGATCTACCGCGCCCTCTCGGAGCGTGGTGTTCCGGTCGAGCTCCTCGTCTACCCGGACGAGGGCCACGGCCTGAGCAAGCTCAAGAACCGGCTGGACGCCTACCCGAAGGCACTCGACTTCCTCGAGCGCGTCCTCGCGACGGTGCCCGGCGGCGCGACAGCACGATGAGCAGAACAGCGAGGAGGAGGCCGGCGGCCGGCACGGCAAACCCGGCCGGGCGCTTCGAGGGGCGGGCAGGGGCCACGCGTCGCGGCACTGCGGCAATCGAGTAGGTCTCAGGGCCTGGCAGCTCTCGCACCCGCTCGACCGGCCCGAGCGGCAGCCGAGCCGAGACGAGGGCGCCCTCGTACGTCACGCCGTACGCGACGCCGCCCGAGACCGCCGCGTCGTAGGCATCCCAGCCGCCGAAGCGGCCGAGCAGTCGAAGCGAGGCGTCGTACGTGCGAGCATCTTCGGCGTCGCCGCCGCCCGAGGGAATGAACGCGAGCCGCCGCGTATCGAGCCAGACCGCCTTGCCAGTGACATTGGAGCGGCTGAGCGGCGCCGTGCGAACCGTGGGCCGCCGCCCCCCGAGATCGACGAGGACGACACGGGACGGCGGTGGTGAGCTGCCGATGGGGGCTGCATAGGCCACCCCGGCCAGCCGCTTCCCGTCCGGGCGCAGCGCGAGCGGCCCGGTAGCAGCGGGAACCCGTGCGAGCGTTCGCTGCTTCCCGCCGACGAGGTCGACCGAGACGAGGTTCCGCCCGAGCGTCCCGCTGTTGACGAACGCGCGCGCTCGACCGAAGCCGCAGGCGTACCCGGTGCCGCGGTGAAGGACGGACACTCGGGATCCACGGATCCTCAAGAGGCGGCTCGAGGCGGATCGGGCACTCCCGGCGGTGGTGGCGAACACGACGACCTCACCTGCCCCTGGATCGCGACACAGGATGCCACCAGGGCTGAACGCGCGGCTGAGCGGAAGCCGCACCTCCCTCACGAGCCGCAAGCTCGGCAGCTCGCGCACCGTCATCGCCAGGCGGTCGCCGTCGGTCCCGAGAGCGGCCGCGCGCCGAGCGCCGGCGCAGACCGAGAAGAAGTAGGAGTCGCCGCCGCCGCGCCCGTACGCAAGCGTCCGTCCGAGCGCGTCGAGGGCGAGGACGCGGGCGTCGTCGTAGCGGCCGCCGACCAGGAACGCGGCCGGTCCGGAGCCGTCAGGAGCGGGCAGCGGCCGGGCGGCCTCGCGCAGCTGCTCGGGGGCAAGCTGCAAACAGAGGCCGGAGGTCCAGACTCCGTCCCGCCGGTACAGCAGCAGGCCGATTGGCTGCCCCTGCGGGACCTCGATGCCGCACGAGACTCCGCTGACGGCGCTCTGGACGTCGACGGTCTCACCGAGCACGCCCTTCACGGATTCCTGGACGCGGAACCGGAAGACGGCCGGATCCAGCGTGCTTCCTCCCGGCCCGGCTCGAGGGGGTGCTTGTCCACGAGGACGCCGATGAAGGCGGCATCGGCGTCTCGGAGCATCGCTCGCGGATCGCCCCGTGCGCACGAGCAGGCATCCGCGCGTGGCGTCAGCAGCGTGCCGAGAGCCGCGAGGCCGATCGCCGCGAGGAGAAGGATCCGCTTCACGTGAATCTCTACGTCGCCGGAAGTCCTTCCGTCACCGAATGCGCTTGCTGAACGAGCGTCGCGCCCGCACTCCGTTGTACGTGACGGCGATCGAGCCCGTCATCATCTTCCCTGCCGTGTGCCGCGGCACGCGCCAGACACACTCCGCGTAGCCGAGTCGGGCGCTGCGGCGCGCAAGCGGCACCCAGCGGCCTTTGATCGTGGCGTAGCACGTCGTCGTGCCGGGCCGAAGCCGTGTTCCGCTGGCAACGCTGACGACGTGAGCGGCGACGGTGAACCTACCGCCCGCGCGAGCTTCTCTCGGCGAGCTGGCGAGGCGCACGAGCGACGGCTTCACGTTCGCCGGCGGGGGAGGCGGCGGTGGTGGTGGTGGTGTCGGCGGCGGCGGAATCGGCGGCGGCGGTGGTGGTGGTGGCGGCGGCGGTGGTGGTGGCGGTGGTGGTGGTGGTGGTGGCGGCGCGCCGGAGATGGGCAAGAGCAGATTGCCCCAGCCGAAGGACGAGTCGGGGCCGCTCGGGCCGAGGTCGCGGGCATTGTCCTGCAGGAAGCGCTGCAGCTGGTCGACGCCATAGCCGAGCCGCTGCTTGACGAGGGCCGCAGCGCCCGCAACGTGCGGTGCTGCGGCCGACGTGCCGCGGAAGCCGGAGGCGCCGCAGCTACTGAAGAGGCCGAACGTTCGCGACGAGACGCTGTCCGGCCCGACGAGATCCGGCTTGATCCTCCCGTCGATGGTCGGCCCGCGCGAGCTGTAGGGCTCCAGCTGACCCGTCTGCCAGCAGACCGCTCCGACCGCCAGCACGGAGGGCGAGTTCGCGGGGTCGACGACGCTCCCCGCCGGCACGTCGTATTCCAGCTTGGACGTCGTGATGAAGAGGTCGAAGGGTGGCGTGGCGGTGCCATGGACTCGCCGGATGGCGAGGAAGACGTCCTCGTCTGACGGGCTCGTGTAGCAGAAGTCCTCGAGCGGAAGCTGGAGGCCCGTCTGCTCGTTTCTCGACGAGATCAGAGCCTTTTGCGTCACCGGGTCCTCGTTCAGGGAGACGCCGTCCGGAAAGAGGTAGAGGTCGAAATCTTGGGCCGAGACCGGCCAGTCGTCCCACTTGAGATAAGCGCACATCCTCGAGCCGCCCGAGAGGTGGATGCCGCCGTTCGACTCGTCCGTCGGGGTGAAGTTGTTCCAAGCGTCGCCGTCCGGACTCGAGAAAGTCCCGCTCCAGTGGCGCTCCGCGTAGTTGCCGGCCGAGTTGATCCAGAGAATGCCGGCCCTCCTGGCGCTCGCGGCGATCGCGTCCGGTGAGCCCGTCGCCGGCCCGGTTCCGTCGCCGCGGCCCGAGTTGAACCAGCTGAGGGAGTGCACGATGATGCTGACTCCCCAGACCTTCGCCTGATCGGTCGCCTGGCCGAGAGTCGCCTCGCTGTTGACGCAGAGGCGGACGAGCTGGGCGCCCGGAGCCATCTCGTGCACCACCTCAGCCACCGCCGTCCCGTGCGAGATGTCGGACGAGTCCTGCGCGTTGCAGTAGTCCGCCGTCTCGACCGCGGGCGAGACGTCGCCCGCCGCCACGGCCTGATCCCACCCCGCGAATCCCTCGTCGATGATGCCGACCCGGACGCCGGCGCCCGTCGCGCCGCCCTCCTGCCACACATTCGCGTTCGTCGAAGCGACGCCTTCGCCGCCGACGGCGTCCGGCACCGGGTGCAGCGGCGGCCGCTCCAGCCGGACGGCGGGGTCACGAGAGATCTGGCCGAGCGCGCCCGGCGGGACCAGCGCCTGCACGAGATCGCGGTACTCGGCCTCGACCGTTCCACCGGCCCGCGCGACGGCCGCCCGCACGCGGGTCGTGTCTCCGGGCTCGCTTACGAGCATGACGCGAACGCTGCCGCCGACCACCGTCAGACCACGAGCGCTGGCCTCGAGCAGGCCGGCTTCGTCCCCACGCTCGACCGCCACTTGCCCGACGGTCGCGAGCTGCGAGTCGAGCGTCGGGTCGCCGCGCATGGTCGGCTCGGGGCCGAAGGGCGGAGTGGCGGCCGCGACGGCCGGTTCGAGGAGGGCGAGCGAGCCGCAGGCGGCGGCCAACATGCCGACGATACGGAGGCTCCGCATGGGAAGCGTTGTAGCAGCGGATTGGTTAAGGCGGTGTCAACCCGGGTCGCTCTTTGCGATTACCCCGCTCGTTTTCCGGGTAGACGACAGCAGCTGACACCTCGCCGCCGGGTGGCGACGGGATACTCGAGCAGGAGGTAGTGGAATGCCTTTCATCGGACTCGGCGGAATCCTCGTGATTCTGGGAATCATCCTCGCACTCACCTGGAGCGTCTGGATCGGAATCATCGTCGCGCTGATCGGACTCGTCGCGTTCGGCGGCTTCGCGCGCGGCCGCTGGTACTGAGCCATAGCCCGGCGGGCAGCTGGCACCTTCCCGGCACAAGCCGCTCCCTCGGGCGGCGACTACTCCAAGTCTCCCGGTAGGTTGTCGGAATGGGTGGATCGACGGCGCGCGGGACGCTCGCGCTTTTCCTCCTGGCTCTGGTCGTCGCCGGCTGCGGGGGCAAGAGCGCGAAGAGCAAGCCGGCGCCCGACCTGTTCGCGTACGACCGCGGAGCCGCGCTCCGAGCGAGGGACAACGGCGTCAAGAACCCGGGCTACGCGATCGCGATCCGGGACGTCTCCTTTGCCGGACCGAAGGGCGGGCGAGTTCCCGGGTTTCTCGTGGTGCCGCCCGGCAGGGGTCGGCATCCTGCGGTCATCTACCTCCACGAGTCCGGCGGGAACCGGTTGCAGTTGCTCGTGCCCGCGACCTGGATGGCCGCTCGTGGAGCGGTGGCGCTGACGGTGGACTCCCCCGACGCGCGCTCTCGGCGCCGGCCCTTCCCCTCGGGTATCGCGGGGTTGAAGGCGCAGCGGGACCGGACAGCGCAGACGATCGTCGAGCTCCGCCGGGCCGTCGACTTCCTCCAGTCCCGCCCGGAGGTCGACGGGAAGCGCATCGCGTTTGCCGGGATCAGCGCCGGCGCGCGGGCGGGGGCCATCCTTGCCGGCGTCGAGCATCGGATCAAGGCGTTCGACCTCATGTCCGGCGGCGCCATACCGGTGTCCAGGTACGTGAAGCTCGCCCCGCAGCGCGTGCGAGGTCCGGTCAGTCGCTACCTCGGCCAGGTGAATCCGTTGCGCTACATCCGGCGGGCTGCCCCGGAGCGGCTTCTCTTTCAGGACGGCCGCCGGGATAAGGTCGTTCCGCGCGCCGCGCTTACTGGCCTCTACGAGGCAGCCAGCAAGCCGAAAGAGATTCGGTGGTACGACTCCGGGCACGAGTTGAACGACGATGCCTACCGCGACCAGCTGGCCTGGCTCTCGGCGCGGCTCGGTCTGGACGGCCCCACCGTTCGGCACGTGGCGACCGGCCCCTGACCGAGCCTCCGGGCGGCAGGGAAGCTGACGCGCCGGCGCTTACCTTCCACACCGGCCGCGTCAGTCGCCGATAATCGGAGGCTTACCTACCAGGAGGGCAACCGTGCGGATCGAGTCTTCAGTCACCGCGATCTCCTGGATCCCCTCCGAGGCGATTCAGGGCATGCCGAAGCTTCCCTTCGAGCTCGGGATCGGCCACTATGACGAGCCGCCGCCGGACCAGCTCGACGAGGGCGATCTCGAGCGGCTGCGCGACGCCGACCGCTTCCGCGAGGCGAACCACCTCCGGGCCTGGATCGAGGTCGAGGACGGCAGGATCATCGATCACGGCCAGGAGGGATATGGCCTCGTCGGATCGACGACGTTTCGGGTTGGGCCCAAGCGGATCGTCGTGCCCGGTGTCGGGTTCGAGACGTTGCGGCCCGACCCGAGAGTCGGGGACGGCGCCGTGCGGTTCGTCCAGACGGTGGGCGGCCGTGCCGGCTTCCCCGCCCCCCGCAGGGTGAGCGGGAAACCGCTCTTTCGCATCAATTCAGCGACAGCGTGGACGACGCTCGCACTGACCGTTCGCGCCGACGGCTCCTCAGAGCACGAGCTGGAAGGGGCCAGCCCGTTTCCCCGCCACTGGATCTACGACCGCGAGGGGGAGCTCGCGCAGAAGGCGGGAACGGTCGACTTCACGACCTGGTACCGGGAAGCGCACGGCAAGCGAACGCCCTGGGGCGACGAGGATTCGGAAGCGTTCGTCACCGCCGCCGAGACGGCCCTGGAGCGTCAGCTCTCGCGTGAGCTGATGCAGGACGGCGGGGCCCGCAGCCGCAGAAAAGTCGACGTCGACGAGCTTCTCGTCGAGCAGGGGGCAGGGGGCGACGAGCTGTACCTGCTGCTCGATGGGGTGCTCTCGGTGGAGGTCGACGGAGAGGAAGTCGCGGAGATCGGCCCCGGCGCAATCCTGGGTGAGCTCGCTTTGCTGGAGGGCGGCAGGCGAACCGCGACGCTGCGGGCCCGGACCCGGTGCAACGTCGCCGTGATTCCGGCCGAGCTGGTCAACCGTTCGGCGATGGAGAAGCTCGCGGAGGGACGCCGGCGCGAGAGCTGACAACTCGCGCGCAGAGTGGTACGGTCGTCCAGTCGTCCCCCAACGAGCGGCGTGCAGATCTTCCGTGTCGAGGGAGACGCAATCGCGGACACCCGGCTCTACTTCGACTAGGTCCAGGTGATGAGGCAGCTCGGGCTGATGCCCGAGCCGGCAACGGCGTAACGAGCCGGATCGGCTGAGGCCGCCGCGACGGGTGACCCGCGGCGGCTTCGGCTGGCGGTGACCGTCCTTGCCGGGACGCGGCGGGCGGAGCACGGCGCCGACCCGTCCGTCAGCCGCTGTCGAACTCGCGAAGCGAAGAGCTCGTAGCGATCGCGCGCGCGCCTGGCCACGAGCGGCGGGCCCACCTTCGGCTCACCCAGTTCCTCGGCGGCCGTGAACTGGCAGCGGGTCAGATCGACGGCGAGGCCGGACGGAAGGAGGTTCCAGCCGTGCCGCCCGACCCGCTCCCCGTCCCGGAAGACGTTCGCGATCAGGATCTCACCGCCGAGATACTCGCGCAGCATCAGTGCAGTGACACCGCAGTGACCGAGCGCGGGATTTCCCTCAGTCCACTCGCCGGGATCGTCCGAGGTGTCGCGGGCCCACGAGCCGCGCAAGGCGCGCTCGAGGTCACCGAGCGTAATGGCGCTCACTTCCTCCCGAGGGGCAGCTCGCACCGGGAGATCTCGGACGCAGCAGAATCGCTCCGTTCCTTTCTCAGCGCCGATCGGCTCAACCTCGAAGCCGCAACGCTCGTAGAAGCCGGCCGCGTCGGCGTCGGTTTCCGCAACCAGGCGCCGCGTCGTCGCAACCTCGGCGAGGACGTCGATCAGTGCCCGGCCAACGCCGCGCCCGCGCTGGTCAAGTGCGACCGCAACCGAGTGAAGGGCGATGTCGCGCTGCTCGTCGCGCTCGACGCCGACGCACCCGACGACTCGCCCGTCCTCCTCCCAGCCGAGCAGAATCCAGTCGCCGCGCCGATAGCGATCCGCCGCCCTCTCGGCTCCTGCGGGCGATGCAGTACCTTGGCCGATCAGCGACCTGACCGCCGGATCGTCCTCGCGCCCGCGAAGATCGACCAGGGTCATGCCGGCGCCGGCACGACTGCGCCAGCGGCGAGCACCGCCAGTACCTCGCTCCCGTAGCGCTCGAGCTTCGCCGCTCCGATCCCCGGCACGGTCGCGAGCTCGTCCTCGCCGGCCGGCCGGAGGCGCGCGATCTCCTCCAGCGTGCGGTCGTGGAAGACGACGTAGGCCGGAACGCCGTCCGCCTTCGCCCGACCCAGCCGCCAGGCTCGGAGCGCCTCGAAGACCGGGTCGCCCCGGTCGACGGGAGGCGCCTGCGTGCGCAGTCCGAGCTCGACGAGGAAGCGGCTCGGCTTTCCGTCTGCGCGCGTCAGGAAGAGGCGCCGCTTCGCGCGCGTCAGGCCCACGTAGAGCAGGCGGCGCTCCTCGCAGATGTCGGCGGGGGTATGCGCTTGCCGGGAGGGCAGCTCCTTTTCCTCGAGACGCGGCAGGAAGACCACCTCGAACTCCAGGCCCTTGGCGCGGTGGTACGTGAGGAGATGCACGCCGTGTCCGGCACCGCCCGAGCCGAAGCGGGCCTTCAGCTCGGCGACGAACTCGGCCGCGGTGCGCGCCCCGTCGTCGAACTCCCGCGCCAGCGCGACGAGGCGCCCGAGATCCTCCTGGCGGGTCGTCTCCTGCTGGCCGAGGCCGGCGGGCATCGCTTCGAGGAATCCCTCGTTCCGCGCCGCATCCTCGACCGCCGCCGCAGCTCCTCGTGAGGCCGAGCGGCCGAGCAAGGTGAGCAGCCGTCGCGCGGCAGGGCGCTGCAGGAAGGCGCCCGACCGCACCTGAAACGGCACGCCGAGCCCCGCGAAAGCCTCCTCGTAGTCGTCCGAGCGAGCGTTCGTCCGGTAGAGAACGGCGACCTCCTCCCACGGCACGCCGTTCTCCTCGTGGAGCGACTGCGCGGTTCGAGCGACGAAGGACGCCTCGTGCAACGCCGAGCCGAACGAGCGCACGACGGGCTCCGGCCCGGCCGGCCGCACCGGCCGCAACTGCTTCTCGGCTCCGCCGAGGTGAGGAACGAGGCGGTTCGCGAGGGAGAGAATCTGCGGGCTGGAGCGGTAATTCTCCTCGAGCCGGATCACCGCCGACCCGGGGAAGCGCCGGGGCAGGCCGAGCAGGTACTCGGGCGTCGCCCCTGTGAAGCCGTAGATCGACTGGTAGTCGTCGCCGACGGCGCAGAGATCGTCACGGTCGCCGAGCCAGTGCTCGAGCAGGGTCTGCTGGAGCAGGTTCACGTCCTGGTACTCGTCGACCGTGAAGGCGCGGTAGCGGGCGCGGAAGCGCTCGAGCGCAGATGCGTCGCGGTCGTACATCCGGATCGCGAGCTCGAGCAGATCCTCGAAGTCGACGCGGCCCAGCGCGCACTTGCGCCGCTCGTACTCTCGGAAAACGCGCACCATCACGTCCGGCGGGACGGGGGGCTCGTGTGCCTCGAGCGACGCGAGGTACGTGGCCGGCGCGAGGCGGCGGTTCTTCGCCCATTCGATCTCGGTCGCGAGGTCGCCGGCCGGCCGGAAGCGAAAGGGCTTCGGCAGGGTGTTGCCGATCTGCCTCAGCAGCAGGGCTTTCGTCGGCAGCACTTGCCCCGGCGGTTCCGCGGCCAGGGCCGACAGCTGCGCGAGCGCCGCGGCATGGAACGTCCGGGCGGGAACTCCGGGAACGCCGAGCGAGGCGAGGCGCGCGCGCATCTCACCCGCCGCCTTGTCGGTGAACGTGACGGCGAGGATCTCGGTCGGCGCGAACGTCCCCGTCGCGGCCTGGAAGGCGATCCGGCGGGTGATCGTGGTCGTCTTGCCCGAGCCGGCGCCCGCCAGAATGCAAACGGGCCCCCGCAGCGTCTCGACAGCGCGGCGCTGCTCGGGATTCAGGCCTGCGATGATCCCTTCTCTCTCCACGACTCCCAGCCTAGAGAACCCGCCGGCCGCGCTCGCACGCAGCGCGAACTCGGTACATGCCTGCGACGCTCACGTGAAGCCGCGAAACCTCTTCGGCGTCGAGGAGAGGCTTCGCCAGACTGAGGGGGTGCGCTCGCGTCGCCAGGTCTACGTCGCCCTCCAGCTCGTCGCTGTCACGGCGCTGCTCGGATTTCTCGGCTACGCACTCCGGGGCGCATTGGCCGATGCTCTGCCGCGGCTCCGCGACGCAGATCGGATCGAGCTCGCGCTCGCCTGCCTCGTGCTCGCGCTCTACTACCTGCTCTTCGTCGTCGGCTGGATGTGGATCCTCGCGGCGCTGACGATTCGTGTTCCCTACCGCGTCGCCCTTCAGTCGGAGATGCTTTCGATGCTCGCGAAGTACGTCCCCGGCGGCGTGTGGACGCCCGCGGCGCGCGTCGTCGCGCTTCGCCGTCACGGCGTCTCGGAGACATCTCCCGTGTTGGCGTCGATCGCGCTCGAGGCCGGGCTCTCGGCTGTGTCGGGCGTGCTCGTCTTCGCTGCCGGGCTTGCGACAGTCGGGGAAGTCGACGCGCCGCTGCTGCCGCTCGCGGCCTTCACCGTGCTCGTTGCCATTCTTCTTCACCCTGCGGTGTTTCGACCGCTCAGCCGCCGCGCGCTCAAGCGATTCGGCGCCTCGGAGCTACCGGCGCTCCGCTACCGGACCCTGCTCGGCCTACTCGCCTACTACGGCTTCACGTGGCTGGTCGGCGGCCTCGCGCTCCTCTTCATCGTCCGGGCAGTCGGAGGCGACGCCGCGCTCTCGTCCGTCCCCTTCCTCGGCGGCACGGCCGCCGTCGGCGCTATCGTCTCGGTCCTTGCCGTGTTCGCGCCGTCGGGGCTCGGCGTTCGCGAGGCCTCGATGTACGGGCTTCTTCTCGGCGTGGCCTCAGCCGGCGTAGCGCTCGGGGCGACGGTCGTGAACCGGGTCACGATCACCCTCGTCGAGGCGGCACTGCTCCTGGTCGGGGGTCTCCTCTCCCGGAGGCGTTGACGGCGCCGCTGGTTCTGTCGGTTGCGGGTGGGCCTCCTGCGGCCTCACCGGACCCTGTCCTCGAAACGGCGGCCTTGTTTGGCGAGGAACCGCGGAAGTCAAAGCGCTCGTCGTACGCCGCGCACTGGTCGTCGCGAGCAATGCCGCGCTCGCCGCCATAGCGGTCGAGCCAGTCGAGGAGCGCGTCGTTCCGGGCCAGTTGCGGATCGCGTCCGCCGAGACCCAACCGTCCCAGTCCGTGTCTGTCGTGGGGAGGACCGTATTGCCGTCGTCGCGCGTGACGAGTGCGTTCGCACCACGGACCGACGCGTGGACCAGTGGCGCGGTGTCGTCCGGTGGGGCCGCGAGGTGCCGGTTCGCCCAGTACACGTCCATCCCGACCCGTTTCGCGCCGCCGACGTCATGGGCCGACCCGGCGACGAATAGGACCCGCTTGGCCTCCATCCCGATCGCGGCGAGCGCCGCACGGTACGGCCGCGGGTCCGGCTTGTACGCGCCGGCCTGCTCGGCGGTCATCACGAATACGAACTCGCCGGCCTGCTTCGCGGCGCGTTCGCCGAGCTTCTGCGAGCAGTTCGTCACGATGAAGCGCTGCGTCGAGCCGAGCGCGATGAGCACGCGGCGCGTGTCCGGCCACGGCTGCGCCTCGCCCCAGCGCGACAGCAAGGTCGTCGCGTGCGCGCGCCCGAGGCCGACCTCCGTCGCGCTCTCGTGGACGAGGTCGCCGAAGTCGCGATACGGCTTGCCGCGGAGCAGCCGCTGGTTCGCGGTATGCTATTTCGTCCCGAGCTCGTCGTCGGCGGCAGCCGAACGCCAGAGCGGGAGCGTGTCGAGGAGCGCGGTGAGCAGGTCGAAGCCAACGGCGTCGTATCGGGGCATACGTCTAGGCTACGCGGCGATGGCGCGCTTCATCCTCGAAGGCGGCACCCCAGGCCCCGGCGGGAAGCATCTGAAGTAGTTCCTGTCACAAAGGCCGGCTCAGCACGGTGCGCGGAGGAGCGAGCGGGTCCGCGCCTGGTGCTGTTAGACCCGGCAGACGGGTAGCGGCATGGATGTCGAGGAGGCGTGCGTTCGGGCGTTCATCGTCCCCCAGCGTCGTCGCCGGTGTGTGGCACCGGCCTGGGGCTGACGAGTATTCGCGTGCCACGAGGGCGGCCTGGGCGGCCGACGCGGCTCACCGGACCGCCGACCTGTTCCTCGCACCGGCTCTTCCGCTCGCTAGCGAAGCGGCGAGGCTGCAGGAAGTGCCGCCTCGTTGTCCAGTATTGCCCTGGATGGGGGCGGAGCGTAGATTGGCGCGGTGTTCACTGTCGCCGCTGAGGCGTACGACCGGTTTATGGGCAGATACTCGGTGCCGCTTGCCCCGCAGTTCGGCGAGTTCGCCGAGGTGGCCGCCGAGCAACGCGTGCTCGATGTGGGTTGTGGCCCGGGCGCGCTGACAGCCGAGCTGGTCAGGCGGCTGGGGCCGCTTGCCGTGTCCGCTGTCGACCCCTCAGAGCCGTTCGTTGCAGCGGCGCGAGAGCGCCACCCCGGCGTCGACGTCCGACGTGCATCTGCCGAGCAGCTGCCGTTTCCGGACGACGAGTTCGACGCCTCGCTGGCGCAGCTCGTCGTTCACTTCATGGCGGACCCGATCAAGGGGCTCAGTGAGATGGGGCGCGTGACTCGGCGCGATGGCGTCGTCGCAGCGTGTGTCTGGGATCACGCCGGCGGCGAGGGACCGCTAAGCCGGTTTTGGGGGGCCGCACGTGAGCTCGACCCGGAGGTCGAGGACGAATCCCGTCTCGCCGGCACTCGAAAGGGCCATCTCGCCGAGCTCTTCCGGGAAGCAGGGCTGAACGAGGTGGAGGAGACAGCTCTCTCGATCAGCGTCGAGCACGCGAGCTTCGACGCGTGGTGGGAGCCTTTCACCTTCGGTGTAGGCCCCGCTGGCGCCTACCTGTCGCAGCTCGATCCAGAGCAGCAGACGCGTCTGCGCGAGCTGTGCCGAGGGGCTTTTCCGGAAGGGAACCTGATCCTGACCGCTCGAGCCTGGGCAGCTCGCGGTCGCGCCTAGGTCGCAAGCCACGCGGTCGGTCATGGCGCCCAGCGAGGAGTTCGGACGCGCGCGTGCGAGGATCTGCACATGCCCGACGCGCCGTTCCAGATTCGCCCCGCGCGAGACGACGACCGTCTCCCGCTCGCAATCCTGTTCGCCGCGGTCGCGGAGGAGCGCGACGGAATTGCCACCGAGCCGCCCGTCGACATCGAGGCGCGCGCCGCGAGCTGGACGCTCGACGGCACGCTCGTCGCCGTCGCCGCCGCCGAGATCGTCGGCTCGCTGCACCTCGACCGGAGCCGCCACGGGTTCGGCGAGATCGGGATGGCGGTCGCGCGCGAGTGGCGCGGACGCGGCGTGGGTTCGGCGCTCCTCGCTGTGGCGATCGAAGGGGCGCGCGAGCGCGGCCTGCACAAGCTGAGCCTCGGCGTCTTCGCGCACAACGCGGCCGCGATCGCACTCTACCGCAAGTTCGGGTTCGTCGAGGAGGGTCGCCGAGTCAAGCACTACCGGCGCTCGAGCGGCGAGTTCTGGGACGCCCTCGACATGGGGCTGCTGCTCTGACCTTCACGACGCACATGGGCCAGTGATCGGCGAATGTTCCCCGAGGCAGTCCGGCTTCAGCGTCGATTCGCCGCCTGGACTCTGTAGCGTTGATTCGTGAGCGTCTGTTTGGTCACCGGGTCTTCGCGCGGCTTCGGGCGACTGATGCGAGCGCTTGGCGGAGAATGGCCACCGGGTATACGCGAGCATGCGTGACGTGCAGTGATTCCCGTCATGCGCAACCAGCGGTCTGGGGTCGTGGTTCAGATGAGCTCGCTGAGCGGTCGAGTCGTTGCCGGTCCATTCTGGGGTCACTACGCCGCATCAAAGTTCGCCCTGGAAGCCCTCTCGGAAGCCCTCGCCTACGAGGTACGCCCGTTTGGGATCCGTGTGGTTCTCGTTGAACCCGGCTCCTATGCGACGACCATCGCCGACTCGATCGAGCTCACACCCGGCCTTGAAGAGGGAGCCAGCGCGTACGACGCCGCCTACCAAAGGATGCGGGAGGTCGACGAACCACGTCTCGGCGTGACGCCGCGGCTACCGGCGGTGACGCCGCGCCACCCGACGACATGGTCCCCAGTGTACGCTCGGCATCGACGAAGGCTAGGAGTGCAGCAGCCGCGACCGCCTCAAGTTACTCGTCGAGGCCAGAGAGGTCGCGGAGCGAGCGCACGGGTGAGGCGAACACTGGCAGGAAGGGCAGGAGACTGATCGCTGCTCCGATCAGCATCGCGTGACGTAGCCCAAGCGCGCCGGCGAGGGCGCCACCGATGGCTGTCCCGAGCGGAAAGGCGCCGGTGCCGGCTGTCATCGTGAAGCCGCTCGCGCGTGCGCGGAGGCGGTCCGGCACGAGCGCTTGGCGGATGCTGGTTGCGCTGACGCCGTACAGCGATCGGGCGAGGTTCTCGAGGATCCAGGCGAACGCGAGAAACGGGACAGGTGCGCTCTTCGGCGCGACCGCCAGGAGGAGGGTTGCCGGCCCGAACAGGAAGCAAGCGGTCACGACCGCGCGCCCGACGCCGGCGCGGTGGGCGAACCGCCGGCCGAAGGCCGCACCGGTGAACCCGCCGATCTGCCCGAGCGACAGCACGACGCCGATCAGCGCTGCCGACAGCCCGAGCGTGCGCACGGCGTAGACGATCACGATTGACCAGACCAGGCCGAGCCCGAGGTTCGCCAGCGCGTGTGCAAACAGGAGCGGGCGCAGGTAGCGGTTGCCGAGCACGTAGCGCGCGCCCTCGCGCAACTCGCGCCGTGGCGACGTCCGCGCGGGCGCGACTCTCTGCGGCTCCTCGCGCCTCGAGACCGTTTTGACCAGACAGGCGGAGACGACGAACGACGCTGCATCCGCCAGCAATGCCACCGGCGCCGTCACGAGCGAGATCAGCCCACCGCCGGCGCTCGGACCCGCAGCCCAGGCGATCACCCGACTGCTCTCGAACTTGGCGTTCGCCTCGACGAGCTGGGCAGGCGCGACCACGGACGGGAGATAGGCAGTCGACGCGAGCTCAAACAGAACCGACAGCGAGCCGTTCGCGACCGCAACCAGGTACAGGTGGGGCACCGTCAGGAGCCCGAGCCCGTACGCCACCGGCACCGACGCGAGCATCAGCGCACGTCCGGTGTCCGCCATGATCATCACCGGCCGCCGCAGCACCCGGTCGATCCAGACGCCGGCCGGGATCCCCAGGGCGAGGTTCGGCAGCGTCCCGGCGGTCGCCAGCAACGCCACCTCCACCGCGCTCGCATGCAGCGCGAGGATCGCGGTCAGCGGCAGCGCGACCAGGGTGACCTGATTGCCGAGCTCGCTGACAGCCTGTGCGCTCAACAGGCGCAGAAAGTCCCAGTGCTGCCAGAGCCCGCCCAGACGCCGTGCCGGCCAACCCGCGGGCGCTACACGAGGTAAGCGATCGGGCGACGCTCGGTCCGGCACAGGCGCGACGCTACCGAAGGCCCAAGCGGCGGGCAACAGGATCTAAGCGTAGAGACTATTACTAATCTTCTAGCAGCGGGCTTAGATTCCCACAGCAGTGCTCGCGAAGCCGCACCGTCTCCTTGAGACCCGGGCGCCGCCCGTCAGCGCTCGATGGAGAGCCCGGGGTGCAACCCGTGCTCGAGTTCGATCAGCCTGCAGCATCATCTTCAGCCTCGGGATGTCCTCTTCGCGGCCGAGGCCGTGGAGCATGCGCGCGAGGTCGCCTGCGGAGGCGACGGAGGGACGCAAGCCCTGGCCGATCGGCAACCGTTCGGCGGCGCGCCGCAGGTCGTCGTAGCCGCGCGTGCCTTCCGGGTGGGCGCAACTTGTCAGTGCGCAAACCAGCCCCTGGTCGAGCCCGAGCCGTTGCGCCTCGACCGGTCGGCCAGGATCAGGCTGGCTCGACTCGCCGGACGGTCGGTACTCGGTCGATGCTCCGGTCGAACGACGCGATCGTTTCGACGCCGGTCGCCTCTGCGCTCGCGACGAGGTAGGCCTCGGCGAAGTCGATTCGGTCGATCTCGTAGACCTCGAGCGCGCGTAGCAGCATGAGCGCATCGACGACGACCACCGCCGGGAATCCGATCACAGCGCGGATGAGCTCTGCGACTTGCTCGCGTTCGACTTCATAGAACGACTCCAGGACGTAGACGACCTCGGCGACGATCAGGTCCGGTACCAGCAGCTCGTCTGCGTTGGCAAGGAACGTGTGTGCTCGGCGCGCCTGCGCCGGCGGATCGCCGGTCAGATGTCGGATCAGTACGTTCGTGTCGACGAAGGCGCTCACCCGCGGGTCTTCGCCCGCGCTGCCCGCGTGCGCCCCCGCACGTCTGGCCACGGGGTGCCACGCTTCTCGGCCGGGACAGAGACGCTGCCGGCGAGATCGAGGAGGCTTGGCGTCCGAGCGAGTATGGCGCGCTGGCCCTCGAGTCGAAACACAACCTGATCGCCTTCGGCGAGGCCAAGGGCATCGCGAACAACCTTCGGGACCGTCAGCTGGCCCTTCGATGAGAGTTGCGCCGAAACATCCATCCTGCTCTCCTTACTCATAGACAGAAGTAAGGATACAGGAGACGTGGCGGGTTCGTTTTGACCCAACTTCAGTAGGCGGAACTTGTCAGCACGCAAACCACGGAGAAGTCTTTGCCGAGGCGCTGCGCCTCACTTTAAGGGTCACGCCGCATCCAGAGACCGCTTCGCGGTAAAGCCCGCAGGCCCGGACCTCCCCGATTACTCATGCTTCCCAAGTCGCTGCAATTCCAGGATTGGCCAGAGAACGTGCTCGAGGTCATCTGGCGGCTTCTGAGCGAAGGTGTGATCGTCGTCCGCGGCCCATAGCCACGGCGGCCGGCGGCGCGCCTGTCCCGCAGGGACCGGCGTCGGCGGCACGGACAACGAGGCGCTGTGTCCCTGCCGCATCGCCCGGTCACTGCTGAGGTTCTTGTAGCGGCGGCGACCCGGTTGTACTTTTCCGGAGTGAGGCTTACGCGCGTCATAGTGGTCGCGGGTATGGCCGCGGCGGTCGGTGGGTACGTGCAGGTCGCCTTCAGCGCTGCGCCGACGGGGCGGCCTCGGGGCGTTGTCGAGGATTGCTCGACTGCGTCGAGCTGCCGAGCCGGCCGACGATCGCCGGCAGAGAGCGGCGCGTCTACGCCCTCGTCGCAGCGCTTCCCTACTCGGGCGCGCAGACCGCCTTCTTCTCCTTCGACCTGACGCTCGAGTCGTTCCTCGAGGCCACGTGCGCGCCTTCGAGTTCTTTGGCGGCGTGCCGCGCGAGTGCGTCTACGACAACCTGCGCTCGGTCGTCGCCCGCCGCGAGGGCGACGAGCTGGTCTGGAATCAACGCTTTTCGCACCTGCGCGGCCACTACGCG
>JBBSGR010000005.1:0-126918 GCA_038253945.1 Gaiellales bacterium | reverse complement strand
GGCCTGACGCTGCCGCAGGCGGTGCTGCTGCTGCAGCCCGTCCTGCGCTGTTGGACCGGCCGTTGCCGCACCTGCCGACAGGCCGTCGACCTCGACCAGCTCGTCCTCTTCTACCGACGGGAGTAACAAAGTCCTACTAGGTGAGGTGGCGGAGGAGGAGTGCGGCCGAGAGGATGATGCTGGAGGCGGCCAGGAGTTGGAGCGCGCGCTCCGGCGCTTCGATGAAGGTCGCGACCGTCACGGGCTCTGAGGTTCCGTCGGCGAGCTCGATCGTCCCGTACGCCCTCAGAATCTGGCGCCGTGCCTTGCGTACCTGGCGCGAAAGGGTCTGCTGAACGAGGGAGAGCAGTGCGGCGAACGCGGCGGCGGCCACGGCTGCCCCCGTCAACCGCTCGGCCGTCGCGAAGTACGCCGTCAGTACCGGGAAGGCTCCCCAGGCGAGCGCGAACGGCAGGGGGCCGTGGAAGCGCCCGCCGAAGAGCTCGAGGTTGTACGCGACGACGAAGAAGGCTCCCGCAGGGACGAACGCCAGCAGCCAGCGGTCCCAGGCGAGTGCCGCGCCGATGCCGATCACGGCGGCTCCGGCGATCGACGCCGCCGCGAGCGCGACAAGCACGGAGGCGGGAATTCGCGTTCGGAGGGGCCGCCCCTTCAGCTCGTCGAGCGCATGGGCCCCCACCCCCATCGCGAGGAAGAAGGCGAGCAGCGTCCACATGAGGCGCGAGAGGCGAAGCTCAGGCGCCAGTGCGGCACCGGCGACGACGAAGCTCAGATGCCAAAGCGTCCAGGGCGGGTGGAGGAGGGTGACGTAGTCACGCCAGCCGCCTGGCTCGAGCGCGTACCACGCGGGCCGGGTCTCAGTGCGCACGCTTCCGGCCCCACGTGACGACCCCGCCGCCGAGGCTCAGGCGCTTCTGGCGGACATCCTCGACCCCGGCTCGATGCCACAGCTCGCGCTGCAGACTCAGCGGGTAGCGGGTAGCGAACTCTCGGATGCTCGGCCCGAGGAATCTTCCGACGTCATGCCAGCCGGGCGAGATGACGCGCCCGGCGCTCGGGAGCCCGACCCGAACGAAGAGCTCCCAGGCGGCGCGCCAGGGCTGCGGCGGCACCCCGAACTCGAGCCCGGCGATCGTCCCGCCCGGCCGAACGACGCGCGCGAGCTCCCGGAGCGTCGCCGGCAGGTCGTCGACGTAGCGGAGCAGGTACGTGAACGTAAGGGCGGCGAAGGAGCCGTCCTCGAACGGAAGCTGCTCGGCCCGCCCCTGCACGAGACGGACGCGGGTGGACAAGCCGAGTTGCGCCAGCCGGCCGCCGGCCGCGGCCAGCATGTCCGCGCTCGCGTCGAGCCCGACCACCGAGCACCCGTGCTGCCGCACGAGCTCGACCGCGACCGCGGCTGTCCCGGTCGCGACGTCCAGCGTCTCGTCATCCGGTCCAGCCTCGATCCGGGAAGCGAGGAACCGCCGCCACCGCGGATCCTGGCCGAGCGAGAGCAGCCGTGAGTAGCGGTCGTACGAGTCGCCGAGAGGCGCGAACAGCGCACGCGCGTGCTGCGTCCGAGGCGTCGCGCCCACCGGTTGAGTCTATGCTGGAAGCGGTGGCTCTCGACGACGATCTGCGGTGGATCGCCGCCGCCGCCGCCGCCTTTGCGACAGGTACAGAAGCGGTGGAAGGCGTGCTGCCGGCGGAGGCTCACGAGGGCCAGCGGGTCTACTTGTGCGCCTTCGCCGAGGCCGAGCAAGAGCGCTCCTGGCTGGCCCTCGACGCGACAGGTCGGCCCGTCCATCACCGAGCGACCGTGCGGGACGCCGTCTCGATCGCAGCGTTGTGCGAGGTCGCCGAGGAAACGGCCGCGGGAGGCGACCTCGACGAGTTTCTGGCTCAGCTCGTCGCGCTGCGAATGACCGAGCATCCGCAGGGGATCGAGGAGGCCGAGGCTGCCGTTCTCGAGCTTCAACGCCTGGTCGGCGCGACTCCCCGCGTCGCTTCACCAGACCACCTCGACGCCGTCGCGACGGCCACTCGACGCGTCGAGCAGGCGCTCGGCGACACCGGCCCCTCGCCGTTCGCCGAAGCGATGAAGACCGCTCTCGCCGCAGTCGAGTCACTCACGGTCGAGATCGAGCGAAGCTACAAGCAGCCGCTGGCGTGATTCGCGAGAATGAGCGAGTGGACGAGACTCGCCTACCCGACCTCAAGGCGGCGGATGCCGACCGCGACCGTGTCGCGACTCTGCTTCGCGACCACCTCGGCGAGGGTCGGATCACGCTCGAGGAGTTCTCCGAGCGGGTGGACGCCGCCTATGCCGCGCGTACACTCGCCGAGCTCGACGAGTTGACGCGCGACCTGCCCGGCAAGGCGCCGGAGCGCGCGGCCGACCGCCCTGGACGACGCCCGACGAGGCACTCCATCGCTGTCATGAGCGGCATCGAGCGCAAGGGGCGGTGGCGGATCGAGGAGCGGACGACGGCCCTCGCGCTGATGGGCGGAATCGATCTCGACCTGCGCTCGGCCGAGATCGTCGGCTCCGAGATCGAGATCACCGCGGTCGCGATCATGGGTGGAATCCAGATCACGGTGCCGGAGGGCGTCGATGTCGAGCTGACTGGTTTCACGATCATGGGCGGCAAGAGCAATCGCGTTCATGATGCCCCTCGGCTCCATGGCTCACCCCTAATTCGAGTGCGCGCCTTCATCCTCATGGGAGGTGTCGACGTACGGAGTAGGGCTCGGAGCCAGAGCCGGGACGCCGACGAGAGTCCGGCCCTTCCCGCGAGGGGATGACGGGCTATCGATGGGCGTAAGCGTCTCCCTGCAGTTTGCGCTGCTCGCCCGTGAGCTCGTGAGCCGGCTGGTGCTGGTGGCGCCCGGTCTCCCCGATCACGAGTGGTCGGAGGAGGTCGAGCGATTCGGTCGCGCGGAGGAGGAAGCGCTCGAGGCGGGCGATCTCGAGCGTGCGACCGAGCTGAACCTCCGCACGTGGGTAGACGGCCCGACTCGCTCGCCCGGCGAGGTCGACCCGGCCGTTCGCCGGCGCGTCCACGACATGCAGCTCCGAGCGTTTCGGACACAGGTGGCGGCCGAGCGCCCGACGGAGTTCAACCGCCTTGTGCTGGACTTCCTGGCAGAAAGCGACTGAGAGGAGCGTACGAAACGATGGAGGGCGGCTTTGGATTTCCCTTCGGCGGCGACCCGGAAGACCTGATGAAGAGCCTGCAGGAGTTCGCGGCCCGTCAGGCCGAGTCCGTGCACGAGGCGCAGCGCGAGCAGTTCGCGACGCTGACGTTGAACACCGCTGTGGAGCTCACGGGCGCTGCGCTCGGGCAGATCACTGTGACCGGCGCAGCCGACGAGCAGGCGATCGCGCTGCGCGACGCGATGCGGATTCTGTTCCCCGAGGCGGTAGGGCTCGTCAGCGCCGCGCGCCAGGGATTCATGAGGGAGACGTAGGAGGCACGTCTGACGCGGGCCTAGCGACCACTGCCGAGGAGGCCGGAATGGCAACTGAGATCAGCATGACCGATGGGGGAAGGTTCGTTACGGCCGAGAAGATGGAGTCCGTTATCCAGAATCTCGAACGCCGGAGCTACGCCGAGATCCAGCTCGAGGACGGGAGCGCTCTCTACCTCAATCCCGCGCACGTCATCTCCGTGCGTGAGGCTCGAGCGTGACCCTGCTCGACCGAGCGATCGTTCGCTTGCTCCCCGCCGTCCCCAGGCCCGTCGTCCGCAAGATCTCGGGGCGTTACATCGCGGGGGCGGAGCTGGCCGACGCCTGCCGCGTCGTCAAGGGGCTGAACGCGCGCGCCAAGCTGGCGACGATCGACGTACTGGGCGAGGAGATCACGCGCCCCGACGAGGCGCGCGCGATCGCCTGCGAGTACGAGCACGTGTTCGCGACGATCGAGCGCCAGCAGCTCGACTCGAACGTCAGCGTCAAGCTGACGGCGCTCGGCCTCAAGCTCGGCTACGACCTCTGTCGCGAGAACCTCGAGCTCGTGCTTCGCCGTGCCGCCAAGAGCGGCAACTTCGTGCGGATCGACATGGAGGACTCGAGCTGCACGGACGACACGCTCCGGCTCTACCGCGAGGTGCGCGAGGCTGGGCACGAGAACGTGGGCATCGTGCTCCAGGCCCACCTGCGGCGCACGGTCGACGACGTGCGTGCGCTCGCGGCGCTTCGCCCGAACGTCCGGCTCTGCAAGGGCATTTACGTCGAGCCGCCGGAGGTGGGGTTCCAGGGCTTCGAGGAGGTGCGCCACAATTTCACGCTGGCGCTCAGAGAGTTGCTGGGTGCCGGCTGCTACGTCGGGATCGCGACGCACGACGACGTGCTGATCGCAAGGGCGCGACAGCTCGTCAGCGAGCACTCGCGGGCGCCGAGCGAGTATGAGTTCCAGATGCTGCTCGGGGTGCGCGAGCGCGTTGGCGACGGTCTCGTCCGCGAGGGCCGGCGCCTTCGCATCTACGTCCCGTACGGGCGGCACTGGTACGCGTACTCGCTGCGCCGCCTGCAGGAGAACCCGAAGCTCGCCGGCTACATCGCCGGGGACACGCTCGGCCGCCTGCTACCGGGCCGAAACGGCTCGAACGGTAGGTAAGCCTCCGCGAGCGGGCTGGATCAGTAAGGCGCGTCGGGCGGGACGTCGTCCTGCTCGACGACCGTGCGTCGGCGCCTGCCCCGGTAGTACGCCCGTCGGGGCGGCCCGGCGGGGTCTTCGACGTATGCGGTCCTGCGCACGTAGCCGCGGCCCCACCAGGACTGCCAGAAGAGCATCGTCAGCAGCAGGCCGACGGTGCCGAGAACCATCAGGATCACCCCGACCGCCTGGATGTTGATGCCGTTCGCGTGCGCGTTGACCGCCCAGGTGAGGATCGCGCCCACCGCGATCAAGATAAGGCTGACCGGGATTCCCATCGAGACCTCCGTCGCTTGCCCGTTCGACGGCAGGATAACGGCAGCTACCGGACGAACCAGGGCTTCGTCGTCGCGTTCGTCTCGAAGAAGCGGAGGAGAAGATCGGTGACTTTCTGCTCGCCGCTCGGCGAAGGGTGCGTGCCGTCGGACCGAACGTCCTCGCACGTCCAGGTCAGACCGTCGCTTCTTCCCTTCGTCCCGTCCGTCCAGAGATAGGGCCCCCAGCCGAGCCAGGGCCGGCCCTTCAGCTTGTTGTCGATGCGCTCCTGCACGAGCCACTTGACCGCGAAGCCGCTCTGATAGGCGTAGGGCTCCGGATTGAGCTGGGTCGTCGCGTAGCCGGCATACGTGCGGCTGGATAGGTAGACGAGGCGAAGGTTGGGGAAGCGGCGGCGCAGTACGTCGACGATTGCGTGGAGGTCGGCCTGGAGGCGCCTGGCGTCGGCCGGAAACTCCTCCGTGGGACGGGCGATCGCCTCCTTCAGCCAGACGACCTGCACTTGCTGCGCCGTTACGCCCGCAGCCTGCAGCCGCTGGTCGACGACCCGCCAGTAGGTCCCGCTCGGATCCTTGACGCGTTCTGCGTCCTGGCCGCCCTGCGCGCCATCGACGACCACCACATTGGCGCGCTTCCGCGGATCTACGTCGGCTGCCCTCTTGAAGACCGAGAACTCGTTCGTCGTGTTCGACATTCCGATCGACAGCAGCACGACCTTTCCCGTCGCGGTCGGTGCGCCGCCTGCCCCGCGTGGCTTCACGAGCTTCACATACGCCTTCCCTTGCTTGAGGTACTGGCTCGGCGGCGTGTTCCTCCCGGCCGGGTACAGGCCGCCGGCGTTCCCCTGGTACTTGGCCGCCGCGAGATCGGTGAGAGGCGTGAAGCCAACCGAGGTCCTCGAGCAGTTCGCCGCGTCGAGCGAGCGACCTCCCGGTGCGGTTCCCGCGCCGCTGCACAGCGCCGTCAGGATCGCCAGGACCGCGACTCGTTTCACGCGGGCAAGGATCGCACCGTCAGGTACGTGTCTCGTCACGCCCGTGTAAAGGGCAGGTGAGACGTCAGGTGTCGGGCGAGGCCCGACGGTTCGCCGCGAGCGCGCATCGGGCCAGGCCGAGCACGAAATGGAGGTCATCCGGCCGGTCCGCCTTGATCCACACCCAGTCGGAGCTGCCGCGGCGAAAGATCAGCCGGTCGTCTTCGTCGAGCGCGCGAATGAGGTTCCGCGTCAGGCGCACGTCGAGCAGTCCGTCGTCTCGAGCGTGGAGGAACTCGCGACCGTCGATTGCGAGCGCACGCGCGCCGCCCCAGCTCGACGGCGCCTCCGACACCTCCGGCAGCTTCGTCAGGACGCCGAAGAGCTGGTCGATCATGCGAGCAGTGAGAAGCCGCCGTCGACAACGAGCGTGTGGCCTCGCACCATCTCCGCCCCGGGCGAGCAGAGGAAGGCGACCGCATCCGCGATGTCGCCCGGCTCCACCAGTCGCCCTGCGGGCGTCCGGTCCCGCCCTGCGGCCAGCAGCTCCTCTCTGTTCGGGAAGTGCTCGAGCGCGCCCGTCTCGACCACGCCCGCCGAAACGGCGTTGACGCGAATTCCGCGTGGAGCGAGCTCCACGGCCAGGTAGCGGACGAGCGACTCGAGCGCGGCCTTCGACGTCCCGACGAGCACGTAGTTGTCGAGCACGCGCGTAGAGCCGAGGCTCGAGATCGCCACGATCGACGAGCCCGGTCGCATCGCCGGCACGACGGCCTGCGCCAGGGTGAGCAGAGCGCGCGCGTTCGCGCCGAGCGTCCAGTTCCAGTGCTTCTCCTCGACCTGCAGCGCGGGGCGGATCACGCCGGTCGCCGCGTTGTGGACGAGGGCGTCGAGCTGCCCGAGCTCCGCGATCTGTCCGAGTACGCGCTCGCCGGCGATGTTGCCGCGGATCAAGACCGGCTCGGCGCCGGCCGCGCGGAGCTCCTCGGCCGTCTCCTTCGCCGCCCGGTCGTTTCGAAGGTAGCCGATCGCGACGCGGGACGCGCCGAGCGCCGCGAAGCGAAGCGCGATCGCCTTCCCGATCCCGCGCGACCCGCCCGTCACGAAGACGGAGGCGCCGCTCGGGCTCATCGTCGCCGCGGCAGCGGGTCGCTGACGGGCGCCGAGCTCGGAATCGTCTCCCACCCGATTCGGGAGCGCGATTCCGGCAGGCCGTCGCGCGAGGTCGACGAGGCGTACCCGAGCGTGTCGAGCAGCGCCATCTGCTCCTCGCCGTAGTGCCTAGTCGGATGCCCGTCCGGAAGATCTCGGATCAGCTCGTGCACACGCGCGCGCAGCTGGTAGGCGAAGTGGGGGGTCGCAGGCCCCACGAGCGCGTCGATGTCGTCCCTGGTCGGCTCCTTCACGGCGCCAAGCCTACCCGCGCGGGCTCGCGCCTCGAGCTACGCCGACAGGTGCCTGCAAAGGCTGCTGGACAGGGCTCTCCCACCCCGCAGCGCACGGATAGCCTCGGATGGTGCAACGGGGTGCCGCCGACTTCCTCCTGCTCGCGACCGTCTTGCTCTGGTCGCTCAACTTCACCGTCTCGAAGTACATCCTCGACCAGGGCTTCCACCCCCTCGCCTACGCGTCGATCCGTTACTCGGCGGCCGCCCTTCTGTTCGCGGCGATCACTTTCTCGCGGGAGCGCTCTCTTGCGATCGGCCGCCGAGAGCTCCCGCTCATCGCCATCTGTGTGGCAGTGCTCCTCGTAAACCAGCTGAGCTTCGTCTACGCGCTGCGCTTCACGACCGCGGCCACCGTCGCGCTGCTGTTCGGGACGCTCCCGATCTTTACGGCGCTCCTCTCGCGCGCCGTCGGGGTCGAGCGCCTCGGCCGTCGCTTCTGGGGTGCGGCCATCGTCTCGTTCGCCGGCGTCGCTCTGGTCAGCGTGGGATCGGGTGGAAGCCTGTCCGGGGATATCAAGGGCGACACGCTCGCCGTGCTCGGCGCTCTCACGTGGGCCGCCTACTCGGTCGCGATCGCGCCGCTGATGCGCAGTTACTCGCCGTTTCGGATCAGCGCCGTCGTCCTGCTCGTGGTCTCCCTGGCCCTCTTCCTGCTCGGAAGCCGCCAGGTCGGCGAGCAGCAGTTCGACTTCGGCCCGCTCCTCTGGCTCGGTTTCGCCTTCGCCGTCCTCGGGCCCCTCGTCCTGACGAACCTGATGTGGTTCACCGCGATCGATCGCGTCGGGCCCTCGCGCGCTGCGCTCTTCGCGAACCTGCAGCCCTTCCTGGCTGCGATCGTGGCGCTTCTGCTCCTGTCCGAGCACATCAGCGCCCTCCAGGTGGCGGGCGGGCTCGCGATCGCGGCCGGGATCGTCCTTTCGCGCTATCGCCGCCGAGGCCGCACGCTGCAGGGGGCGTCAGGCGCCGGGGAGCAGCGCGCCGCGCCCACGGCCCCGCGTCCACGGCCCCGGGGGCGTCAGGAGCGACTCGGCACGCAGGAACGCGAGGCCGGCGAGCGGGAAGTCGGACAGCCGCTCGCAGAGCAGGAAGCGAGGTCGCCACTCGGGGAAGAACTTGCGGTTGAAGACGAGCAGTCGCCTCAGCTGGAAGAGACGGTCGAGCGGCAGGAGGCAGAAGCGGAGGGCCGCGCGCACCTTTGAGTCCGAGGTGGCGCGGAGAATGTCCGAGAAGGCGCAGAAGTTGAGCGAGAGCTCCGGGACGTCCTCGGCCTTCGCCCAGGCGATCGTCTCGGCGACCAGGAATTCCATCAGGCCGTTCGGGCTCGTTCGCCGGCGTCGCATCGCGCTCAGCGAATAGCTCTGGCCGGCCGGCGACGGCACGAGGTGAAGGAAGCCGTCCGGCCGACCGTTTGGCCCGACAGCGACGGCGAAGACCGGCTCCGGGTTCGCGAAGAATCCGTCCATCCCCATCGTGAAGCCGCGCTCGGGCGAGCGCCCGCGCCATTCGTCCGACAGCTCCTCGAGCTCGGCGCGTAGCACTTCGTCGACCTCCGGAGCCCGGAGGATCCGAACATGGTAGCCGCCGCGCAGAAGGCGATTGACGGATTGGCGGACCTTGCGGATCGGCCGGCCGTCGAGCGTGAAGGTGCCGGGATGGACGATCGCTTCCTCGCCGACCTGCAGCGCACGAAAGCCGAACGAGCGGTAAAGGGGGAGCTGCGCCGCGCTCGCGCCGAGGATCGCGATTCGCCAGCCTCGCGCCCGGGCGGCGCGGCGAAAGTCCTCGACGAGGCCGCCGAACGTGCGCGAGTCGCCGATCGGGTCTCCGCTCACCAGCGCGGTTCCGGCGACGACACGGTAGGCGAGGAACGCCGATCCATCGGCCGCAAAGAAGTAGTTCTTGTCCCGGCGGAGCGCGAAGAATGCCAGCGAGTCGCGGCCGTGTGAGACGATCAGGGCACGAGCCCGCCTCCGCTGGCCGACGCTCTGCGTCACGCGCTCCCGCAGCGGGCGGAGCCAGAGGTAGAGCGCGCGGAAGACGAGGAGCACGGCCGCCGCGGCCGCGACATCCTCGACGTCCTCGCGGGCCGAGAGATGATCGCCGGCGTACAGCACGAGGAAGATGCCCGCCGCGGCGAGCGGGCAGGCGGTCAGGAGCAGTTGCGGGGTAGCCGTCCGATCCCCCGGAACGTCGAAGCGATCGCGGTAGCGAAGGAGCGCTCCCAGGAGGAATGCGGAGGCGAGGGCCTCCTCCGCGTCGAGCCCCTTGAGCAGATGGGCGACCGCGCTGCCGATCACGAGCACGACCGCGGCCTGCCAGGCGCGCTGCCGACGGCCCGCGAGCGAGCGCGACACCCAGATCAAGGCGGCGCCGAAGAGGAATGCCCCGACGCGGGCCCCCTCCGTCACCTGAGGCGGTAGCAGGCCGTCGATCAGATCCGACCGCGAGGCGAGGCTCGGCGTCAGCGCCGAGACGATGCTGATCAGGCCGACAGTTGCTGCGGCTGCGCCGAGTAGGCCTTCCGGCCTTGGAAATGGGCGGCGAAAAAGGTGCACCCCTGCCGGCCACCGTACAGGCGTTCCCGCGGAGGCAGGGTTAAGGACGAGCCCTTAAGATGAGCACATGTCCGATTTCATGCCGATCAAGGGCTGGGACCACGTCGAGCTCTACGTCGGCAACGCCAAGCAGGCCGCCTACTTCTACGAGCGCGCCTTCGGCTTCGCGCAGACGGCCTACGCGGGACCCGAGACCGGCGTTCGGGACCGGGCCTCCTACGTTCTCGAGCAGAACGACATCCGCATCGTCCTGACGAGCGGCGTCCGCGGCGATACCGAGATCACGCGCTTCGCCGGCGCGCACGGCGACGGGGTGAAGGACGTTGCATTCGCGGTGCCGAGCGCCGACGACGCGTATCGGCAGGCGGTGCAGCGCGGCGCCCGGGGCGTGGTCGAGCCGCACTGGGTAGACGACGAGTACGGGCGAGTCGAGCTCGCGACGATCGCGACCTACGGCGACACCGTGCATACCTTCGTCAACCGCGGCGACTATGCAGGTGCCTATCTGCCCGGCTATGTCGCGTCGGCGACCGACGGCGACCGGAGCGGCGTCGGCCTTCGTGCCATCGACCACGTGGTCGGGAACGTCGAGCTCGGGCGCATGGACCACTGGGTCGAGTTCTACGAGCGGGTGATGGGCTTCACAGAGCTGCTCCACTTCTCCGACGAGGCGATCCACACCGAGTACTCGGCGCTGATGTCGAAGGTGATGATGGACGGCGACGGCAAGATCAAGCTGCCGATCAACGAGCCGGCCGAGGGCAAGCGCAAGAGCCAGATCGAGGAGTACCTGGAGTTCAACGGCGGTCCCGGGGTCCAGCACCTCGCTCTCGCCTCTGATTACATCGTCAGCACCGTGGACGAGCTGCGGCGGCGCGGGATCGCCTTCCTCGGCACCCCGGAGACCTACTACGAGGATGCCACGGAGCGCGTCGGCGAGATCGGGGAGGACTGGGAGGACCTCCGGCGCCTGCGCATCCTCGCCGATCGTGACGAGGAGGGCTATCTGCTCCAGATCTTCACGAAGACCACGCAGGACCGTCCGACGCTCTTCTTCGAGGTGATCGAGCGGCACGGCGCCCGCGGCTTCGGCGAGGGCAACTTCAAAGCGCTGTTCGAGTCGATCGAGCGGGAGCAGGCGCTTCGCGGGAACCTCTAGGCCGAGCTGGCGAGTAAGTTCGCCGCGGGCGTAATCCGGGCACCGTTCCAGGCGTGGCGGAGATCGCGGTCAGCGGCGGACTCTTCGGGACGGCGGCGAGGCAGGCCGCGACACTCCGCGTGCTCGGGCACAGACCCTGGCCTCTCCCGAGCGGGCGCTGGTCGCAGGCCCAAACCTGGGAGGACCTGCTTTTCGCCCACTGGAGAATTGCCGAGGGCGACGTGCGCAAGCTCGTACCCGGGACCCTCGACCTCGATCTCTTCCGGGGTGAAGCCTGGCTCGGCGTGACGCCGTTCAGGGTCAGCGGCCTGCGGCTGCGCGGGATGCTGCCCGTCCCTCGACTCTCGACCTTCCTCGAGCTCAACGTCCGCACCTACGTCACGTTCGGCGGCCGGCCGGGGATCTTCTTCTTCAGCCTCGACGCCGACAGCCCGTTCGCCGTCGAGGGCGCGCGCCGCCTGTTCAAGCTGCCCTACTTCCGCGCTCTCATGTCGGCCCGCACCGTCGAGTCGCGTGTCGAGTTCTCGAGCGCCCGACGCGAGGGGCCGGCGCGACCTTTCATCTTCCAGGCAGCGTACGAGCCCAACGGGCCGCTGCTCGAGCCCGGCCCCGGCCCCGGCTCGCTCGAGCACTTTCTCACCGAGAGGTACTGCCTCTACACGCTCGACGAGCGCGCCCGGGTCTGCCGCGCGGAGATCCATCATCCGCCCTGGCCGCTCCAGGCCGCCCGCGCCGCCATTGAGGTCAACCTGATGGCGCCGCCGGGTCTGGCGTTTTCCGACGACGAGCCGCTCCTGCATTTCTCGCGCCGTCAAGACGTCGCCATCTGGCCGCTCCAGCCCGTCGAAGGCCCGGGCGCCGTCACCGGCGACCTTGGGCCGCGGGCCGCCTGAACTACTCGAGCTCGGCGTCTCCCACGGTGTCGACCTCGATGCGCTCCTTGCGGAGGTCGGCGCGGATCCGCTTCTCCTCCGTGACGGTTCGCTTGCGGATGATGATCCGCTCCCGGACGACGAGGCGCTTCGTCACCACGAGCTCCTCCTCGAAGAGCGGGATCGAGACCGAGCCGTCCGGCAGCGTCTCGATCTCCCCGGAGTCTCCAGCCGACGGCTCCGCGCGCTCGACGTCTGCATACTCCGTACCGCGCGGGACGATGTCGTCCACGCCCTCCGTCTCCACGCGCTTCCTGGCGCGAACCGAGCCCACCTCGTGCACTCGTGTGTCCACGGCGAGCTCCTCCTCGTGGCGGGTCAGCTCCTCCCGCGCGTCACCGGATCGCTTGCGGCCCGGCATCAGCGCCTCGCCCTTCCGGGCGTGATGACCCCGCCGGGACGGGTCGCGACGATCGCCGCGTCGGCACGGCGGTGGTAGCGCTCGCCGAGAATCCCGCCGAGCAGCCCACCGACGAGCATTGCCGCGATGGCCACGATCGCGCTCACGATGCCGCCGACGGTCAGCGAGTCTGTCGAGAACCATTGAGGCAGATCGACGTTCCGCAGCACGTCGTACTTCTGGCCCAGCCAGGCGGCGAGTGCGCTGACGATCGCGCCGAGCACCAGCGTCCAGACGCCGGTCATGAGCCCGTTCCGGGCCCCGTCGTAGCGGGCGATCCTGCCCGCCGCCCAGCCGCCGACGAGGAACGCTACGAGGAGGAGGATGAGGCCTCCGACGAGACTGGCGACGGACAGCTCGGTCGGTGTGTTCTTCAGGCCACGCTGGTAGCCGATGGCGCCCAGGGCCGCCGCCACCAGGCCCGACGCGACGATCAAGAGCCCGAGCGCCGTCAGCATCCCGACGAACGTCGCCGGGAGATCGAGGCCGCCGAAGCGCTCGCGAGCCTCGCGAACGCCCACGTCGGTCCTCTCGTCATCGACCGCGACACGGTGATTGCGGCTTCGTTCGCTGCCCTCGGCGCTTCGCGCCCCCGAGCCCCGCTCCCGATCGGCCTGAGGATCTTCCTGCACCATTACCTCCCTCTCACAGCGTGTGTCTGTATGTCCACGGCGCTCGACCGGTCATTTCATACGGCCGCACGAGCAAGCTCGTGCTGCCTGAATGTCGGCACCGCAAGCGGCGCCTAGGGACAGAGCGGGGCGGCCGAAGCCGCCCCGCTCAGGCTCTCTGCTAGCGCTTCCGATCCTCGTCGACGAGACCCTCGCCTTCGACTTCGACGCGCTCCTTGCGCACCTCGTCGCTGACGGTCTTCCGTTCGGTCTGGACGTCCTTCTCGAGTCCGACACGCTCCTTGGCGACGGTTTGCTTCTGCACCACCGCCTCCTCGGCGCGCAGGCTGACGTCGACCTGCTCCTCGCCGATCTCGGCGTCGTCAACGGTCTCGTTGACCGGCTCGCGCGTGACGCGCGCAGTCTCGCGCTTGAGCTCGACGTCGGTTTCGACCGGCTCGGTCTCGACCCGCTTGCGCAGGCGAGCGCCGCCGGCGTCGACCTCGCGCTTGCCGACGCTCAGCTCCTCCTCGGAGCGGGTGACGCTTGCCTCGCGATCGGCGACGCCGGTTCGCCTGCCGCCCTCCGGCAGGCCCGTATCGGAGCGAGCCTCGGAGTACTCGAGGCCGTAGTAGGTATACAGCTCGGCCTCGGTCTCCTGCGAGATCTCGTCGCCGTCGATGTCGGGCGAGTCCTTAACGTGATCCTTCTCGTAGGGAACGCTGTAGCCGTCGGCGGTCAGGCTCGCCCCCTGCACGGGCACGAGTACGCGCTTCGTGCTGAAGAACCCAGTGCCGATGCCGATCCACTCGGGCTGGTTGGTCTGCTCGTCGTAGAAGATGTCCTCCACCTTGCCGATCTTGTCCCCGGCCGAGTCGTACACGGGAAGACCGCGCGCCTCCTCCAACTGATTCATGGTCATGCTGTTCTGCACTTGCTGCTCCTTTCGTTCGTTAGCTAGCTGTTAGCCGGTCGGGTTGTCGCGCCGGTCGACGGGGCGTTGCTCGAGCTCCCGTCCTCGGCCTTGTCCTTGACCGCCTGGATCTCCGATTGCGCCTGACCCTTCGCCTGCGCAGCGTCCTCCTTCAGCTCCGGCAGCTTCTGCTGGCCCGCTTGGTAGGCGCCCATCAACATCTGCCGCGCGACGTCACGTCCACCGAGCCCGAAGGCGAGCGCGAAGCCGAGCGCGATCGCTCCCAGCACGAGGACGTAGGTCGCGACGACGATCTGGGTCGCGATCTTGAGTTGCACTAGCGCCATGAAGAGGGCGATCGTGATCACGAGCACCGGAACGGCTGTCTGGACGAGCTTGCCGAGCATCGTCCCCCCCATCAGCCGCTGCGCGAGCCCGCCCACAGCGCCGGCGATCGCGATCGCGACGAGCAGGATCAGAATCGCGGCGATGATGTTCGGCAGGTAGGCGACGACGCCCGCGATGGCTGCCGAGAGGGCCGCCAGGTGCAGCGCGCTCACGGCGAGCAGGATCGCGAGCCCGAAGACGAACCAGAACGCGATCGTCGAGATGACGCCGGATGGGTGAAGCGTCGGCGCGAACTGCTGCTTGTAGTCGCCGGCCTTCCCGGTCGCGAGCGCGCGATCCGCGCCGGCAGCGCGCAGGCCGCGCCGAACGAGGCCGGCCACGAACTTGGCGATGATGTAGCCGATGACGATGATGACCAGCGCGGCGATCAGCCTCGGCAGGAAGGCGAAGATCTCGTCCACCGTGTGCTGGAAGCTGTTTCCGACATTTACGGCTAGGACCACAGGAACCTCCTTGTCTTGCTTTCGTCGAATTTCCCTGGAACCTCGTGCGTGGCGGGCGAACCCGCCGCTTCAGCCACCCAAGACAGGAGGGGGGACCGAAAAGTTACGGCGTGCCGCCCTGGAATCTGTAACCCGGACGGCGGCCCGACTGTCGGAGAGGATGTGCTGCTCGAGACGCCAACCGTTAGCCTTCCCGCGGTTCGCATGACCTCAGACGAAGCCCTCGTGGAGCGCACACGTGCAGGCGACCTCTCCGCCTTCGAAGAGCTCGTGGAGCGTCACCGCCCGGTCGTGTTCCGGGTGGCGGCGCGGATTGTGGGGAACGACGAGGCTGACGACGTCGCCCAGGATGCGTTCCTTCGTGCTTTCCACCGCCTGTCGCAGTTCAGAGGCGAAGCGCCTTTTCGTTCCTGGCTCCTGCGGATCGCGCACAACGCGGCACTGAACACGCTCGAGCGGCGCCGCTCGGCGCCGGTCGACGAGCCGGAGGAGGAGCGCGACCCGGAGCCCGGCACGAATCGGCCGAGAACGCCGGCCGACGAGCTCGAGCTGACCGAGCGGCGCCAGCGGCTGCAGGTGAAGCTCCAGCTGATGCAGCCCACGCACCGCGCCGTCCTCGTCCTGCGCGATCTCGAGGGGCTGAGCTACGAGGAGATCGCCTCGGTAACGGAGTCGCCGCTCGGAAGCGTCAAAGGGCGTCTCCACCGAGCCCGCAAGGAGCTGATCGACATCCTGCGCGCGAACACCTACGACTGGGATCTGCCCGCCTATGAGTGACGAACGCCCCGACCTGACGCCGGCGGAGCAGCGCCTGGTGGGCCTCCTCCTGCTTCTGAGCGAGGAGACCCGCCGGTCGAGCGAGGCGCTCACCGGGCGGGTGATGCAGGCGGTCCGCCTTCAGTACTTGACGCGCGGCCTCGTCCGCGTCGTCGGAAGCCTGGCAGCCGCGGTGGCCGACGGGCTCGCGCTCGTCTTCGGGCTCGAGGTGCGGCCCCGGGGCAGATGAGACCCGCCGTTCTCGCAGCCGGAGTCCTCGATCGAGCCCGCGCAACGCTCGGCGAGTCCCTGCCTAGGCTGGCGGGCGCCCTCGTTCTCCTCGTGGTCGGGCTCCTGCTGGCATGGGTCGTCGGTCGAGTGGTCAGGCGAGTCCTCTCCGCAGTCGGGGTCGACGATCTGGGCGAGCGGCTCGGGATCCACGACGTCATCGGGCGCATCGCACTAGAGCGGTCGCTGTCGCGGCTGATCGGCCGCGTCGTCAGGATTACGCTGAGCGTGATCGTCGTGCTCGCGGCGCTTTCGCTGCTAGGGCTCGCGGCGCTCAGCCAGTCGCTGAACGAGGCGGTCCTGCTGCTGCCGAAGCTGCTCGTCGCGCTCGCGCTCGTCCTCGCAGGCGTCGTCGTCGCCGAGATGATCGGGGCCCGCGTCGACCGGGTAGGCGGGCAGATGGACATCGGCGCGCCGGTGGGGCGGATCGCCCAATCGCTCGTCCTGTCGCTGTTCGTGCTAACCGCCCTGGCCCAGCTCGGGATACCGACCGGGATCCTGATGGCGATCGTCGGCGTCCTGATCGTCTCGGCCGCCCTCACGGTGGCACTTGCTTTCGGCCTCGGCGGCCGCGACATGGCGCGCCAGCTCAGCGCGGGGCGGTACGTCGGCGGCTCGTTCCAGGTCGGCCAGACGATCAGCCTCGCGGGCGTGCGGGGCGAGATCGTCGCCTTCGAGAGCGCAGCCACGGTGCTGCAGACGGACGAGGGGCAGACTCTGCGCCTGCCGAACCATCTCCTCCTCGAGTCGATCGTGACGGTGCACGGCGAAGCGCCACCGCCGACGTAGGTGGCATCGATCGTCTGACCTGCACGCGATCAGCCGTCTAGCCTTCACCCGTGGGCTCGCAGCGTCGGATAGCGCTCGTCTCTGTGGTGGCCGCCGCCGCGCTCGTCGCCCTCAAGCTCGTGACCGGGCTCGCGACAGGCAGCCTCGGCCTGGTGTCGGACGCGCTTCATTCCGGCACCGACCTGATCGCGGCGCTGCTGACGCTGCTCGCACTCGGGGTTGCGGGCCGTCCTGCCGACCCCGATCATCCCTACGGTCACGGAAGAGCGGAGCATCTCTCCGCTCTCGCCGAGGCGGCCTTTCTCATCGTCGCCAGTCTGTTCATCGGCGGTAAGGCCTTGTCGCACTTGCTGGGCCGGTCTACCTCGGACGTGCATGCGGCCTGGTACGCGATCCTCGTCGTACTCGTCGTGATCGCCGTCGACGCGAGCCGCACGGTCGTCTCCTGGCGCGGCGGGCGGCGGTACAGGAGTGCTGCGCTCCAAGCGAACGCCCTGCACTTCGGGAGCGACCTGGTCGGCTCCGTTGCCGTGCTGGTGGGGCTCTCGCTGGTCCGCGCGGGCCACCCGAACGCCGACTCGGCGGCCGCCCTTTTCGTTGCCGTGCTGGTCCTCGTCGCCGCCGCCAGGCTCGTGTTCCAGAACGCCAGCGTGTTGATGGATCGCGATCCGGCGGGCCCGCACGAGACGGCGCGCCTTGCCATCGAGGGCGTCGAGCCTGCGGTTCACCTGCGGCGCCTGCGCTTGCGAGAGGGAGGAGGCCGGCATTTTGCGGACGTCGTGATCGGCGTTCCACCGGGCGCCGCGGTGGGCCAGGGGCACTCTGCTGCCGACGCCGTCGAGGCTGCCGTACACCGGGCGCTGCCGGACAGCGACGTCGTCGTCCACGTCGAGCCGGAGGTCGGCGATGCGGCGGTGCGCGAGCGTGCTCACGCCGCGGCCGTCGGCGTCCCGCGCGTGAGCGAGGTGCACAACCTGAGCGTCGTGACCGTCGAAGACGCGATCGAGGTCTCGCTCCACCTCAAGCTGCCGGGCGAGCTGTCGCTGGACGAGGCGCACTCGGTCGCGACCGAGGTCGAGCGAGCGATCATGGCCGCCGTGCCCGAGGTCGAGCGCGTCCTCACGCACGTCGAGCCGCTCTCGCAACCCTTGAGCGGCCACAGAGTTCCGCCCCGCGACGCGGACGACGACGAGCAGGCCGTGCTTCGAATCGTCCTCTACGTGACCGGTCGCGCCCCTCGCGACCTTCGCTTCGTCCGGAGCGACCAGGGGCTCGTCGTGTTCCTGACGCTCGCGCTCGATCCGACGACGACCCTGGCCGAGGCTCACGCGCGCGCCAGCGAGGTGGAGGAGCAGGTTCGCCGCGAGCGTCCGCAGATCGTCGACGTGGTGGTGCATACGGAGCCGTGAAGCTCTGCATGTTCTCGCCGAGGGAGCTGCAGCTCGAGCGAGGCTGGCCGGGCCGAATCGAGGGCGATCGGGTGATCCAGCTCGCCGCGCAGACGCTCGAGTCGTTCTTCTCGGGCGGCGGGGTCGCCCGCGAGCACGCCGAGTATCCGCTCGCGGACGTCGTCCTGCGTGCTCCCGTCCTGCGCCCGCCGTCGGTGCGCGACTTCTACGCGTTCGAGCGGCACGTGAAGACGGCGCGCGCGCTACGGGGGCTGGAGGTGCCGGCCGAGTGGTACGAGCTTCCGGTCTTCTACTTCTCGAACGGGGCGGCCATCTATGGCCCTGAGGACGATGTTCCTTATCCGGAGGGAACGGAGGAGCTCGACTACGAGCTCGAGGTCGCCGCTGTAATCGGGGCCGAGGGTCGGATCGGAGGGTTCACGATCATGAACGACTGGTCGGCCCGCGACCTGCAGCGCACCGAGATGAAGGTCGGGCTCGGGCCGGCGAAGGGGAAGGACTTCGCCACCAGCCTGGGGCCTGTGCTCGTCACTCTCGATGAATTCGGCGGCTCGCGCGGAGCGATGGTCGCGCGGGTCAACGGCGAGGAGCGGTCGCGCGGCGACCTCGCCGACATGTTCTGGTCGTGGGAGCGGGTGGTGGCGCAGGCCGCCCGGAACACGATGCTGAGACCCGGCGACGTCCTCGGCTCGGGCACCGTCGGGTCAGGCTGCATCCTGGAGCACGGCGACGGCCGCTGGCTGCGACCCGGCGACCTCGTCGAGCTCGAGGTCGACGGGATCGGCGTGCTGCGGAACCGGGTGGGCGCTCGGAGACCTCTACCTGACTAGCCTCGCCGGCCGCGGCTGACGACGAGGTCGACTCGCGCACCCGCGGCCAGCCGGCGACCCGACGCGCGGGACTGTGAGATCACCCGGCCCTTCTTCACCGTCGCCGAGTAGCGCTGCACCACGCGACCCGGAGCGCACCCCGCGCGACGCAGCGATGCCGTTGCCCGCGCCAGCGTCCGACCCTTCACGTTCGGCACCAGACACGCAGCCACGGTCGGTGGCGGAGGCTCGGCCGGGGGAGATGGCGGCGAAGGAGGCGGCGAGGGCGGCGGAGGCGGCGGAGGTGGAGGCGGCAGCGAAGGTGGCGGGGGCGGCGGCGGAAGGTTGGTCGGCTCCTTGCACGTGTCGATCGTCGTCGTCGCGCCGGGCGAGTAGCCGACCGTGTAGTGCGCCGACCCTCCGCACGCGCCCGGCGACGAGATGCTGATCTCTAGCTGAAGCGGCGTTCCACCGGAGGCCGCATCCATGATCCAGGTCTGCGTTGCGCTGTTCGCTTCGTCAGGGGGAATGCCGGGAGAGCAGTTTCCGCCGGTGAAAGCGGCACCCGCCTCCTTCAACTCCGTAAAGCCCACGCACACGCCGGCCGACGCGCCCGCGAGCGGGTTTCCGGCCGCATCCTCGAGCAGGACGCTCACGCGGTGCGTCTCGGCCTGCCCGGTCGCGCCGGCAGCCAGCAAAAGAGCGGCGGCCGCCGTCGCCAGGACAGCGAAGCGGAGGCGGCCCGGTCGAATCAGCGCCTGGGTCCGCGGCTGACGACGAGGCTGACGGAGGCGCCGCCTCGCAGCCTGCGTCCCGCGGGCGGGCTTTGCGAGATCACGCGGCCACGCTTCCTGGCCGTGGAGTAGCGCTGGTGCAGCTTGCCGACCGAGCAGTCCGCGCGCCGGATCCGCGACCGCGCGGTCGCCAGCGTGTCACCACGCACGTCCGGCACGACGCAGAACGCCACGGGGGGAGGCGGTGATGGAGGCGGCGGCGTAGGAGGAGGAGGCGGCGCAGGCGGAGGCGGAGGCGGTGGTGGCGGTGGTGGCGGAGGCGGAGGCGGTGGTGGCGGCGGCGAAGGGGGCGGAGGCGGAGGCGAAGGAGGAGGCGGCGGCGAAGGCGGCGCCGGCGGAGGGGGCGGCGAGACTGCGCCGCACGTGTAGCGCACCTCGAGCGTGTGCCATGTCCCCGGCTGCCAGAAGCGCGTCACGGGCCCGGAGAGGCCGCCCGAGCAGCCGGGTGGCGGGGAGAGCTGCACGACGTCCTGCTGCTCGACGCCGGATGCGCGCGTGAGGATGAAGCTCACCCAGCCGCGTTGAATGGAGCAGAACGGCTCAGGGACGCGAACGACCTCGCCGAGCTCGTAGTTCGTGAGCTCGAAGCACGGGCCGTTAGGGACGCCGAACACGGGATTCGGGTACGGCGAAGGCGCAATCGGATTACCGTTCTGATCCCTGAGATACAGGACGAGGAAGTCGTCGGTCGACGGCTGCACGCCCGGCGTCGGGTCGCAGGTGTTGCCGAGGCCGTCGTGGTCGTCGTCGCGCTGGTCGGGGTTGTAGAGGGCGGGGCAGTTGTCGAGCGAGTCCGCCACCCCGTCCTGGTCGCCGTCGGCCGCGGCGCTGCCCGCGCCCGAGGCAACAGCCGCCACGACGAAGGCAACCCCGAGGAGGACCGCAAGTCTACGAATGCAGAGCCCCATCGCCAGGCAGGGCAGTCTAGCGACCGACCCCGACGAGGCCCCGGATATCCTTGTCACCTCCACGCGAGGAGGAAGCGATGCCCACGTACCAGGTTCGCGGGGACGTCCCGCGCAAGCGACACATTCAGTTTCGAGAGAACGGCACGCTGCTGACCGAGGAGGTCATGGGTCTCGAGGGATTCTCGGGCAACGAGTCGATCCTGTACCACCTCCAGTCGCCCTGTCGCGTGAAGGAGCTCGGCGCTTTCGAGCCGATCGTGCGCGAGGAATGGACTCCCGACGCACACGCGCACCGGCACCTGCGCACGATGGACATCCCGGAGGGCGCAGATCCGGTGACCGGCCGGCGCCTGCTGATGTGGAACGCGGACGTCGAGATCTCGCTCTGCCGCCCGAGCGCCGAGATGGACTTCTTCTACCGGGACGGGGAGGGAGACGAGATCGTCTTCGTCCACGAGGGGTCGGGCACGCTCGAGACGATCTACGGCGATCTGCCCTACGGCGAGGGGGACTACGTCGTGATCCCGCGCGGCACGACTTATCGCTTCGTCACCGACGCAGGCCCGCAGCGCCACCTCGTCTTCCAGTCACCGGGGCTGATGGAGATTCCGCGCAGGTATCGCAACGCGTACGGGCAGCTGATGGAGCACGCGCCCTTCTACCACCGCGACATCCACCCCCCGACCGAGCTGCACACGCACCGGGACCGCGGCGAGTTTCGCGTCAAGGTTCGTGTGCGAGACGGCCTTCAGACGTACGTGCTCGACTATCACCCCTTCGACGTGGTGGGCTGGGACGGCTATGTCTACCCCTGGACGTTCAACATCAACGACTTCGAGCCGATCACCGGACGCATTCACATGCCGCCTCCGTCGCACCAGACGTTTGCGGGGCCGAACTTCGTCATCTGCTCCTTCTGCCCGCGCAAGCTCGACTTCGACCCGCTCGCGATCCCGATTCCGTATCACCACTCGAACCTGAACTCGGAGGAGATGATCTATTACGTCTCCGGTAACTTCAGCTCGCGCCGCGGGATCGACGTCGCCTCGGTGACCCTGCACCCCTCGGGCATCCCCCACGGTCCGCACCCCGGTCTCGCCGAGCGCTCGATCGGACTGACCGAGACGCACGAGCTCGCGGTGATGTGCGACACCTTCCACCCGCTTCGCCTGACGACGTTCGCCCGCGGCCTCGATGACCCGCGCTACGCCTATTCGTGGTACGACGAGGCGACCCCGGCTGCGAGTCCCGAAGAGGACCCGGCCGGAGTCACCTCGCACTTCTAGAGCTCGGTTACCGCCAAGCCCAGCGCGGCAGGAAGCTTCCGTTCAGGAGGTTCAGGAGCGAGTTGAGCGGTGCGATCGTCGGTGGGACCTGCGTCGGCTGTCGTTGGATGCGGTTGCCGAGGCAGACCCCCTGATCGCTGAGCGTCGCGGGCGCCGCGAAGATCGTGCGTCCTGCCACCTGGTTGATGACCGTCCAGGTGTTCTGGAGCGCATCGCCGGTAATCGCCGCGAGGCAGATGCCGAACTGCAGGCTGGCGATCCCGACGTCTTGCGCAGTGGTGACGTCCTTCTTCAGCTTGGTGACCTGCTTCTGGAGGCTCGCGTTCTGCTTCTTGAGCGTGTTCATCTGCTTCTGCAACGCAGCGACCTCCTTCTCCACTGGCGACGCGGCCGAGGCGCTCCCGGCTCCGACGAGCAGCAGTCCCACTGCCACCAGGGCAGCGATCGCCTTCTTCATGGGGTTCCTCCTCGGTGCGGTGAGCGCTGAGCGTAGCTGGCGGCGCGTGGAGTTGCCGTGCTCGGCATCACGTCTGATCAGCGATTCGAGGCGCGACTCCCATTCCGTTCCCGACCGCCTCATGGAACTCGGTCTGGCGGTTAGTTGTTGTCGAAGGCGAGGACGGATCCGAACAACAGAAACGGCCAGACGAGGGCGGCACACCCCGCTAGGAGCCGCAGACGCTGCGGCTGCCGGCGGAGAGCAGCTGCGGTGGCGGCCAGCAGAAGCTCGAGTAGTAGCGCACCCACGTAGTACGCATGACTCCCATTGGAGTTGTGCGTCTGCCAGCGGCTCTCCCCGTCGTTGGTGTAGTCGTCTTCGCCGAAGGCGTAGAAGCTGAGCGATAGCGCGCTCGCAACCCCAGCGAGCGCCAGCACGAGGGCGCCGTAGCGCCCGAGCAGGCGCGCAGGCAGTAGCAGGGCCACGATGGGCAACAGCACGCCCGCTGCAACCAGGACAACAACGAGGCTGCCGCCGGAGTAGAGGAGGCTCCCAGCGGCTCCCATTCGAGCCGAGTCTAAGCCCCTGAGCTACTCGAGGAGAATCGCCCACCGAGAGGCCGGACGTTTCCGGCCTCTCTCCTTGCGGCCCGGCGCGTCTAGACGAGCCAGTTGATGAAGGTCGTCAGCACGGTCAGGTAACCCGCCGCGTTGTTCGGCGAGCGCGTCGTGCTCGCGACCTGGCAGCCCTGCTTGTCGTTCACCGCGGCGCCGAGGGTGAACAGGGCGCGGCCGGCGAAGGTGTTCAGCACCGTCCATGTTCCCTGGATCGCATCAGCCGTCAGCGACGCTTGGCACGCGTCGCCGAAGTAGTTCGACTGGATCTCGCCGTTCAGGCGCTTCGTCTCCTTTTGCAACGCCGCGACCTGCTTCTCGAGCGCAGCGATCCGCTGAGTTGGCGACTTCGTCGGCGCCGCCTGGGCGAGCGGGGCTGCTGTGACCAGCAGGAGTGCGCCGGCGAGCGCTGCGAGTGTCCGCTTCACGGTCCGTGACCTCCTTGGAGTGGGAGTGCGAGCCTAGCCACCGCGGTTGCCGGCGACAAGAGAAGATGAAGCGCGCAAACGTGACACTCATTCGACTTCCGCAGCCATACGACTTCAGCCTCTCGACGGAGCGCTTTCGCGCGTTCGGGCCCGACCTCGCGAACCTGTGGCAGAAGAACGCTCTCCTTCGCGTCGTGGCGGGCCGGGAGGCTCGGATCACCGCGGCGTCGGACGGCGTCTCCGTCGAGCCGTTCGACATCGAGATCGAGACCGTTGCGCGCAAGTTGCTCGGCGCCGACTTCGACCTCGATTCGTTCGCCGCGTTCGCCGCCGCCGACCCGGTTCTCGAGCGTCTCTCGGAGGCGCTCAACGGCTTCCGCCCACCGCTCGCCCCGGAGCCGTTCGAGGCGCTCGTGACGTCGATCAGCGCGCAGCAGGTCTCTCTCCGTGCGGCCTTTGCCATCCGGAACCGGCTGATTGCGGGATTCGGCGAGCGCGCGCAGCTCGCCTACGCGTTTCCACCGCGCGAGCGGCTCGCGACGGCCGGCGTCGACGACGTCGTCGCCACGGGCTTCTCGCGCCGGAAGGCTGAGTCCATCGTCGGCCTGGCTCGGAGCGACGTCGATTTCGGCGCGCTCGCTCTCCGCCCGGACGAGGAGGTGAAGGCAACCCTCAGCGCGCTCCCCGGAATCGGCGAGTGGACCGCCGACTGGTTCCTCGCGCGGCACCTTGGACGGCCGCGGGCCTGGCCTGCCGGCGACCTCGGGCTGCGGAAGGCCGTGTCGCACTTCTATGGTGGCGGTCACGATCTCTCCATCCAGGAGGTGCGCGCCATGAGCAGTCGCTTCGCCCCCTTCGAGAACCTGTCCGCCCACTACTTGCTCACGGGCTTGCGCGTGGCGCCGTGACGATCCGGACCGCCACGCTGGAGGATGCGGGCGCGTTCCGCGAGATCTGGGAGGAGTTCCATCAGCCGCCGCCCTGGGTGCGGGAGGCGTGGGAGACGATCTGGCCCTACGCCGAGCGCTCGTTCGGCAGCGGGCTCGTCATCCTGGCCGAGGAGGACCGCCGCATCCTCGGCTTCGCGCTTGCGGAGATCGACGCCCGCGATCCTGCCCTCGGGAGGCTGGTTGACGTCTATGTTCGACCGGAGGCGCGGCGACGCGGGCTCGCCAGGGAGATGATCGTGCGGGCGGCTGCGCGGATGCGTGAGCTGGGCGCCGTGCGCGTCGCGGTCGAGGTTGGACTCGAGGACGCTCCCGCGCGGTCGCTGTACGACCGAATGGGCTTCGGGCCCCACACGCTCAACCTCGCCGCCGAGGCGGCGAGCGTCGAGAACGCCGGGTCCGAGCGAGCAGAAGGCCCCTCGTTCGGCTCGATCCAGGTTCAGACCGACGACCAGGGTGCCGTCGAGCGTGCGGTGCAGCAGTTCATCCCGCGGTTGCCAGGGCGCTCGCTCGGCAACAGGATCGAGCCGCCGCGAAACGGCTGGACGGCTGTGTACGACGAGCTCTGCGACCGAGAGCCGGAGCTGCTGCGGCGGCTCGCCCGCGAGCTCTCGGACCGGCTCGGCGCCGTTGTGATCGCCCTCGGTGTCGAGCGGGGGGCGGTCGTGCGTTTCGTTCTGCTGGAGCGGGGCCGAGTGATGGACGAGTATCTGTCCGTTCCCGAGTACTACGGGCCGCTGCCGCCCGGTGACGTGGTTGCGCTGCGCGCCAATCCGACCGTGGTCAGGCGGTTGACGGGCGCCGACCCGGCCCGCGTCCGGGCGGTGGCCCGGACGGCGGCGTCGACGGCCGATCTTCCCCCCGCCGCCGCGCTCCTCGCTCAGCTCGCCGGCGCTCTCGGGGTTGAGGGCGGGGACCACGGGTACGAGGATCGGTGATGGCACTCGTTCTCTACAGCGCCGAGCGCTGCCCGTACGCCGCGCGCGTCCGCATCCTCCTGGCGGAGAAGGCGGCGGAGCACGAGACCGTCGAGATCGATCTCGACGATCGCCCAACCTGGCTGTACGAGAAGAACTCGACCGGACGAGTGCCCGTGCTCGAGGAGGAAGACGGGTTTCTGCTGCCGGAGTCGGCCGTGATCATGGAGTATGTCGAGGAGCGCTTCGCGCGTCCCGCGCTCCTTCCCGCCGACCCCCGCGAGCGGGCGCTGGCACGGCTGCGGATCGAGCGCTTCGACCGCGACCTCGGCGACGACTACTACGCCCTTCGCCGGGGCCGCGACGACGGAACGCGGCTTCGGGGGGCGTTCGAGCGGCTCGACAGGGCGCTCGCGGCGGAGCCGTGGCTGACAGGCCGGGACTACGGGCTCGCCGACCTCGCGTATCTGCCGTGGATCGTGCGCGCGCGCGACCTGCTCGGCGTCGAGCTCGCGCCGTACCGCTCGATCGAGGGCTGGCTCGAGCGGCTCGCCCACCGGCCCGCCGTCGCGGCCGAGCTCACCGCCAAGCCGGCACGGTGAAGGTCGTCTGCCTCCACGCCTTTCCGCTCGACGAGTCGATGTGGGAGGGGCAGCGCCGGGTACTCGACCGGCTCGACGTGGCGATGCCTCGACTCTACGACCGCGGCAGCTCCATCGACGGCTGGGCGGGCCAGCTCCTCGAGGAGATCGACGACGAGCTCGTCGTCGTGGGCGCGTCGATGGGGGGCTACTGCGCCTACGCGATGGCGCGTCGCGCGCCCGAGCGCGTGCGCGGGATCCTGGCCGTCGGGGCGCGCACGGGGCCGGATTCCCCGGAGCGCCGCGAGCAGCGCGACGCGATGATCGCGGCGCTCCGGGACGAGGGTGTAGAGGCGTTCAAGCGGGCCGCCCCGGTCGAGACGCCGCCCGGCCTGACGGTCGCGGGCCTCGTCGGCGCGCAACAAGCGCTTCGCGATCGCCCCGACTCCGGAGAGGTCGTCGCCTCGTTCGAGGGGCCGTTCACGCTCATGGTCGGCGAACGCGACGAGCTGCTCGGCGCCCGAGAAGCTCGCAGCATCGCGCAGTCGGCGCCCGAGGGCAGGCTCGAGGTGGTGCCGGAAGCCGGTCACATCGTGAGCGTCGACCAACCGGAGCGCTTCGACCGGATCCTCGAGCATTTTCTGCGGCCGTTGCGGTGACGGGCGAGGAGCTCACCCGCCGGCTGGAGGGCCACGACCTGGTTCTCCTCGACGTCCGCACGCCGGAGGAGTACACCGGTGCCGCGGGATATCCGTGCGACCCGCGGCAGGGCCACATTCCCGGCGCCCGAAACATCCCGCTCGAGCGGCTGCTCGGGGCCGACGGAGACGACATCCGTCGGGTCGTCGGGGCTCCCGAGGGCAGCGAGGTCGTCGCCTACTGCCATTCGGGCCAGCGGTCGGGCCTGGCCGTTGCCGCCCTCGCGAACGCCGGCTACCGCGCGGAAAACTACGAGGGCTCGTGGCACGAGTGGTCGCGCCGCCCAGACCCGGACGCGGAGTAGCTCAGGCCGGCACTGCGACGCGTTCCGCGATCTCGACGAACGCTCCGCAAACCTCACGCCCTAGCTCGTTCCAGGCGCCGATCCGTTCGCGCGTCTGGGCGAGCAGCTGTTCCCGCGGGAGCGGCACGTTGCGGTCTGGCTCGCTCAACCAGTCCTCGATCTGCGCCTCGGTCACCTCGGCATGGAACTGGATTCCCCAGGTGCGGTCGCCGAGGCGAAAGGCCTGCGTGCAAAGGGGACTGTGAGCCAGCTCCTCCGCGCCTCCCGGGATGCCGTGTGTGTAGTAGTGCCACTGGAACGCGTCGAAACGCTCGGGCAGGCGCCCGAGGACCGGGTCGCCGGCCGCCTCCTCCGTGAGCTCCACGGGATGCCAGCCGATCTCGGGCTTGGTCGCAGGATGAACCGGCGCGTGCGCGGCCTTTGCGATCAGTTGCGCGCCCAGGCAGACCCCGAGGAGCGGCGTTCGCAGGGCGAAGAGCCGCTGCAGCAGGAAGTTCTCCTCGCGCAGCCACGGATGGTGATCGTCCTGGTCGGCATGCATGGCGCCGCCGAAGACGAGCACCGCGGCGTAATCGTCGAGAGGGCGCGGCGGAGGAGCTCCCCAGGCGAGGCTCCACTCGTCCATCGGGTGCCCGCGCTCGCGGAGGACGTCCCCGAAGATGCCCGCACGCACCTTCTCACCGTGGATGATCGAGAGGACGTTCACGATGTCGGGCGGACGGCTAGCGCCGCCGCTTCTTCTTCGCCGCCTTCACCTTCACTGTGACGTTGCCGCTCTCGGCGGTGAAGCCCGCGGCGGTCACGCTCGAGCAGGCGGCGAGCGCCGGGGCGCACCCCTGCGAGGTCAGATCGGCCTCCGGCACGGTCGCCCGCGCGTGGAAGACCGTCGTGCGCTTGATCGGCACGGTCTTCGTAAAGCCCCCGCCCGCGGTGGTCGTCACGGGGGCGAGCACGGTGCTGCCCGCAAGGAGCTGAATCCTCGCCGGCGCTCCGGCGCCGGCGACGGAGCCGGTCAACCGAGCGAACGACCGCGCGCCGCGGCGAACCAGCTGACCGCGCAGCGAGACGCTGCCGGAGGCGCGCGGGATCGCCTGCGACTCGACCGTATCGGCCGCGTTGACGCTTCCGAAGCCCGGTCGGTAGGGCGTGAAGAGCGCGGTCCAGGGGGCGGCTGATTGCCCCACGACCGTGAACGCGCCCAGAATCGTGAACGTCGCGTTCAGAAGTCGCGCGCCCTGCGGCGAGCGGCCCGGCGTCCCGGGCGGCAGGTCGGGCGGGCGGAGACAGAGCTGCAGCTCCGCCGACGCGAACGCGGCCTCGGGCCCGCTCGTGATCTGGTCGACGATGATCGGGATCGGCTCGAGCGAGACGCCGGGCGCCGAGGGGCTCGCGACCCAGATCGCCCGGTGCGCGCCGGGCGAGCAGAGCGCTGCCGAAGGCGGAGCCTCGGCGACGGCGACAGACTGGATCCCGCCGCCGAAGTCGACGTTCAGCCCAGCCGGAGGGGCGAGATCCGTCGCGTTGATCCTCCCGCTCGAGGTTCCGATTCCGGTGTGAGGCGCCTGGGAGAGTTCGATCGTGTACCTCAGCGGGACGTAGATCGTGATCTTCGCCGTGGGGTCGTCGGTGACCGCTTGGGAAAACGTGATCTTCGTCTGCGACCCGATCGCCTGAACCACGAGCCTGGGGGCATAGGCAGCTCCCGCGACCCCTACTGAGCCGAGTAAGCCGAGTGCTGCCCCGACGGTCACTACGAGACGAGCTGCCGTCCTCATTCCCGGGTTCCTTTCCGCCGACACAAGCCTGGCGGGCCGTATCGTAGCCCGGCCTCCCTAGAATCGGGGTTATGGACGAACGACCCGTAGGCGTCTTCGACTCCGGTGCCGGTGGGTTGACGGTCCTGCACGAGTGCCTCGTCACGATGCCGCACGAGGACTTCGTCTACCTGGGCGACGGGGCACGGCTTCCCTACGGGCCGAGGCCCCTCCCCGAGATCCGGGGCTTCGCGCGCGAGATCGCAGCGTTCCTCGAGGGGGAGGGTGTGAAGCTCATCCTCGTGGCATGCAACGCGGCGACCTCCGCCGCCCTGCCCCAGCTGCAGGAGGAGTGCTCGGTGCCGGTGGTCGGCGTGATCACGCCTGAGGCGCACGCGGCCGTCCAGGCGACGCGAAATCGCCGGGTGGGCCTGCTCGCGACGCAGGCGACTGTCGAGGCGGGCCGCTATGCCGAGCTCGTGCGCGCGCTCGACGCGGGCGTCCGCCTGTTTCCCGTGGCGTGCCCGCGTCTCGTGCCGCTGATCGAGGGCGCGGACCCGTTCGGCGCCGAGACTGCCGGCGCAGTGCGCGAGTACGCGGCGCCGCTCAAGCAGGCCGGAGTCGATACGGTCATCTTCGGCTGCACCCACTATCCGCTGATCAGGCCGATCTTCCAGCGCGTGTTCGGGCGCGACGTGGCGCTCGTCTTCTCGGCTGACGAGACGGCGCGCGAGGTCGCCGAGACGCTCGAGCGCAAGGGTTTCTCGAACGATGCCTCGCGCGAGGGGGAGTACCGCTTCCTGACGACGGGGGATCCCGAGCGCTTCCGCGTGCTCGGGCAGCGGTTCCTGCAGCTGCCGATCCCCTCGGTCGAGCGCTTGGTGCTGACTGGAGCCGCGGCGTGAGAGCCGACGGGCGTCAACCCGGTCAGCTCAGACCGCTTGAGATCGTCCCCGATTATCTCGAGCAGGCCGACGGCTCGGCGCTGATCTCCTGCGGCAAGACCCTGGTGCTCTGCACCGCCTCGCTCGAGGAGGGCGTTCCGCGCTGGATCAAGGGCAAGGGACGCGGCTGGCTGACGGCTGAGTACTCCCTGCTCCCCGCCTCCACGGGCCGGCGCACGTCGCGTGAGGCGAGCGACGGTCGCCAGAAGGGGCGGACGGTCGAGATCCAGCGCCTGATCGGCCGCTCGATTCGGGCAGTGGCCGACTTCGCCGCTCTGGGCGAGCGAACGCTGTGGCTCGACTGCGACGTGCTGCAGGCCGATGGCGGGACGCGCGCCGCCGCCATCTCGGGGGTGTACGTCGCCGCTTGGCGGGCGCTCGATCGTCGCGGTCTCTCTCGCGCGCTCACCGACTCGGTCGCAGCAGTCTCCGCCGGGATCGTCGAGGGCGAGCCCCTGCTCGATCTCGACTACGGCGAGGACTCGTCTGCCGATGTCGACCTCAACGTCGTCGAGACCGGGGACGGCCGCCTGGTCGAGGTGCAGGCAACGGCCGAGCGCCAGCCCTTCTCGCGCGACGAGCTCGACCATCTCCTCGAGCTGGCCGCCGCAGGGATTGCGCAGATCGGGGAGGCCCAACGCGCCGCGATCGGAAGTCCGATTGCCTGAGCTCTCGACCGGCGAGCTCGTGCTCCGGTTGCTGCTCGCCGCGGCGCTCGGCGGCGCGATCGGCATGGAGCGGGAGTTGCGCGAGCGGGGGGCCGGCCTGCGTACGCACCTGCTCGTTGCCGTCGGATCGGCGCTCTTCACGCTCGTCTCGGCCTACGGCTGGCGCGACTTCCACTTCTCGAACGCGAGCGGCGTCGGCTTCGACCCCACCCGCATCGCCGCTCAGATCGTGACCGGCGTCGGCTTTCTCGGCGCGGGAGCGATCATCCGTCAGGGTCGCGCCGTTCGCGGACTGACGACAGCCGCGACGCTCTGGGTGGTCGCGGCGATCGGCATGGCCGCAGGTGCCGGGTACTACGCCGCCGCGGTGGCCGCGACCGCGCTCGTTCTCGTTGGTCTCTGGCCCCTGAGAATCCTCGTCTGGCGTCTGTCACGGCACGTTCGGCCCGAGGAGGAGCGGCTCGTCCTCGACCTACGGTCCGGCGGCAACCTCGCCCGCGTCGTGGATACCGTCGAGGGCGCCGCAGGGACGGTCAGCTCGCTCCAGATGAGCAACGAGAGCGAAGGCGGCGGCAGAAGCGTCGAGCTCCACGTGCGCTTCCCGCACGCGGGACGGGTAGGGGTCGTGGAGCAGCTGTCGCAGCTGGACGAGGTCGCGGGGGTCCGCTGGAACCCGTAGCCGCCAGGCTCGCCTCGAAGAACGAGCACAAGCTCACGGAGCTCGCACGGTCGTTGCCCGGATGGGAGCTCGAGCTGCTCGCGGCGGGCGAGCTCCCCCCCGAGGAGGGCCGCACGTACTACGAGAACGCGCGCGGCAAGGCCCGCTACGGCCGGGCGACGGACGAGCACCATGTCTGGATGCTGGGCGAGGACTCGGGAATCGAGGTCGACGCACTCGGCGGCCGCCCCGGCCTCGCTTCCAACCGGTGGGCCGCCGAGGGCGAGGATCACGTCGAGAAGCTGCTCGGCGAGCTCCGAGGCGTCGCAGGCGAGGCTAGGCGCGCGCGCTACGTCTGCGAGCTCGTCTGCCTGTCGCCCGAGCGCCGGGAATTTCGGGGAACGGGCGTCCTCGAGGGGTGGATCGCGCTGGAGCCTCGCGGCTCGGAGGGCTTCGGCTACGACCCGATCTTCGTTCCGGAAGGCGAGGCGCATACGGTCGCCGAGCTCGGAAACGAGTGGAAGGCTCGAAACTCGCACCGGGCCCGCGCGGCCCGCGCGCTGCTCGAGGAGATCAGCGCGGCTATGTCACCCCGGCCTCGAGACGGCCCCGCCCGGGGGGCGTGATTCGACCCCGGCGAGCGGCAAGGGACAGCACCTCTCCGGGTCAGGCGAGCCCGGGAATCTCGTCCGCCTCGCCCTCGCGCCGGTTGCGGCCCTGCCGCCAGTTGAGCTCTGCGCCGAAGACGATCACGTTCGACATCACGTAGAGCCAGATGAGGAGGAGCGCCGGCGCGCCGAGGGCTCGTGCGGCGAGTACGTGCCCGGAGAGGCGCAGGTACACCGGCAGCACCTGGAAGCTCGCCTCGAGCACGACCGAGGCCATCACGGAGCCGGGAAGCACTTCCCGAAAGCTCAGGTTCTCGTTCGTCAACAGGTAGTACACCGAGACGAGGAAGACGAAGATCCCGATGGTCGAGACCGCGACCGAGAGCCCGTACGCGACGTAGCCGTTCGCGAAGAAGCCGGGAGCGAAGCGCTTCAGGAGGTCGTAACCGACCGAGCCGATCAGGAGGGCGGCGAGGAGCGCGACGAGCGAGCCGGCCGCGATCACGATGGCGAGCACCTTGCCGCGAACGAAGGAGCGGTTCGGCTTCCCGTAGACGATGTTGAAGGCGGACTCCAGGACGCTGAAGAGCGAGAGCGAGCTCCACACGAGGAAGACTCCGCCGATGATCCCTAGCGTGGCGGCGTTTCGCTGGATGCTGCGCACCAGTTGCACGATGTCGAGGATCGAGCTGCCGGGAAAGGCCTTCTTCAGCTCGCGCACGAGAAAGGTCGACTCGTCCGGCCTTCCGGCCAGGCCGAGGAGCGAGAGGGCGAGGAAGACGAGCGGCACGAGCGAGAGCAGCGCGAAGTAGGCGATCATCGCCGCGAGATGCGTGCCTCGGTCTGCGAAGAACTTGCCGAGCGCGTCACGAAGAGGCCGGAGGGAAGCTCTCGCCACCGCCTGAGTATGGCGTTCGCGGCAGTCGCCGGACGTCGGCTCGACAGCGGCGAGGAGTGTTACCGTTGGCGCCCATGGAGCCGATGCAGGCGCTCGCGGACCTCGAGGACATGTCGACTGAGGTCGAGGCCGCGGCGGTTCTGGACGAGGAAGGTGCGGTGGTTTCCTCGACTCTCGACGCAGAGCGGTCGCGCGAGATCGGGCGCTTGACGCGCGAGCTGCTGGCGTCGGCGGACGGCATTCGGCGCCGACGTGTTCCCTCGGTCACACAGGTGGAGGTGGCGATGCGTGCGGGCAGCGTCTTCGTCGTCCGCGCCGGGGGCAGGGCGATCGTGGCGACGACCGGGCCGGAGCCGACCAGCGGCCTGATTCTCTACGACCTGAAGTCCTGCTTGCAAGGTCTCGCTCCTGACCTCGAGCACGCCGGTGCGGCCTAGCGCTCTCCTGTGTCTCGGCGCCGGCGTGACCGTGGCGGTCCTCGCCGCTGTCCGGCGGCTGCGGGGCGGCAAAGAGCGCGTCGACCTGCTGTACGACGACTGCTCGATGGTGTCCCTCCCCGACACTCACGTCGACGCCCAGCTGCTGCTGCCGTTCGGGCGGGACATCCTCCACGTCGCGCGTGACTGACGCGCTCGCCGCGGCTCTCTGCGAGCACGCGTACTTGGAAGGCGACTTCGTCCTCCGTTCCGGCCGCCGGTCGCGCTACTACCTCGACAAGTACCGCTTCGAGACACAGCCCGATCTGCTGCGCGCTCTCGGTGGACGGATCGCCGACGCGGTGCGGGAGCTGGAGCCGGACGCCGAGCGCCTCGCAGGCCCGGAGCTCGGAGCGGTCGCACTCGTCGCGGCAGCGTCGCTTGCGTCCGGACTGCCGTTCTTGATCGTTCGCAAGGAGATGAAGGGACACGGCACGGGAAACCGGCTCGAGGGCGTCTGGGAGCCCGGGGAGCGGGTCTGCCTCGTCGAGGACGTCGTCACGTCGGGCGGTGCCGCCGCGGAGGCCGTCGAGGTACTGAGGGACGCCGGCCTGGAGTGCAAGACGGCAGTTTGCGTGGTCGACCGGGAGGAGGGAGGCGCGGACGCTCTCGCCCGGCAAGCGGTCCGTTTGCGCGCGCTCTTCCTCGCAGATGAGCTGCTCAAAACGCACAAAAGTGCCGCAAACCCGCATGGTTGAGCCGAAAGCGTCACCCTGCTAGGGTCCGGCAATCGTGGGTTTTGATTACCGCAACGGGAGGAGAGGCTTGTGACGAAGCAGGATTTCGTCGATCGTGTGTCACAGAAGAGCGGGCTGTCGAAGCGGGACGCGGGCAAGGCTGTCGATGCCGTGCTCGAGTCGATCACCGACGCGCTGAAGTCCGGTGACGCCGTCACCTTCACGGGCTTCGGAAAGTTCTCGACCGCACATCGCGCCGAACGCCAGGGCGTCAACCCCCGAAATCCGGGGCAGAAGGTGACGATCCCGGCCGCGACCGTGCCGCGGTTCTCGCCGGGCAGCTCGCTGAAGAGCGCCGTTCGCGGTTAGCCCGCGGCGCGGGCCGAGCCGCGGCGGCCCTCGGATCCACCCGGCCTCTTGAGGCGGCGGAGGGGCTGCCAGGGCGCGGCCCCTCCGCCCGAAGGGTGAAGGTGACGGGCGACTGCCTGCGCGGTTAGCCTTGGGCTCATGGAAGCGCGAGGCGTGGTCGCGACCGCGCTCTTCGCCGATCGGCTCGCTGAAGCCGTGGAGCGAAAGCGAACCCAGCTCGTCGTCGGTCTCGATCCCAGGCTCGAGCTGCTTCCCGTAGAGCTGCGCGGCGAGACCAGCTACGGGCGGGCCGAAGCGGCGGCAGCGCTCGAGCGCTTCTGCAGGGGGATCGTCGACGCGACCGCTCCGTACGTCGTGGCCGTCAAGCCGCAAATCGCCTTCTTCGAGGCGCTCGGCCCAGACGGCATCAGAGCGTTCGAGGACGTGTGCGCGTACGCGCGGTCGGCCGACCTGCTGGTGATAGTGGACGCGAAGCGCGGGGACATCGGCTCGACCGCGCGAGCGTACGCGGCGGCCTACCTCGAACGGCATGAAGGCGTCCGCGACGAGCCGCTCGCCGATGCGCTGACCGTGAACACGTATCTCGGCGGCGAATCGCTCAAACCGCTGCTCCTCGCCTGTCGACGCGAGGGCTCCGGACTCTTCTGCCTCGTCAAGACGTCGAATGCCGGCGGCGACGTGCAGGACCTGATCGTCGCAGACGGGCGCCCGCTCTGGCAGCACGTGGCGATGCTCGTGGCCGAGTGGGGCGAGGATCTCGTGGGCGAGCGCGGGCTCTCGAGCGTCGGCGCCATCGTCGGCGCCACGCATCCCCGAGCCGTCGGCGAGGCTCGCCGCCTGCTGCCGAAGGCCGTGCTCTTGCTGCCCGGCGTGGGAGCGCAGGGTGCGACGCCGGCGGACGTCGCGCGCGCCTTCACGAGCGGCCCCGCGAGTGCTCTCGTCAACGCTGCGCGCTCGGTCATCTATGCCTTTCGCTCGCTCGGCGGAGACTGGCGGACGGCCGCGGGCGAACAGGCCGCGCGCCTGCGGCGCGAGGTCTGGACCGTCTCCGGCTGGTGATCCGGGGGCAGGCCTCTCCTTCGAGGAGAGTCGAACGCCCGCGGCGCCTGGCTCTGCTCGCGGCGCTGCTCGCGGCGCTCGTCGGGGCGCGCGCGACGCCGCCGCACGCGCAGGCGCGGGCGGTCGAGGTCGTCGACGGCGCGACCGGCCGCGTGCTGTACGCAGAGCACCCGCACGCGCGTCTGCCGATTGCGAGCATCACGAAGCTGATGACGGTGCTCGTGACGCTCCAGCGTGCACGGCTCGACGACGTCGTGACCGTCTCTTCCGGGGCTGTCGGCATCGAGGGATCGACGGTCGGCCTCTCGGCGGGCGAGCGGTTGACCGTCCGGGACCTCGTAAAGGCCGCGCTGATCCAGAGCGCGAATGACGCAGCGAACGCACTCGCGCTGTACGTCGGGCGCGGTGACCGGGAGGCCTTCGTGCGCCTGATGAACAGCCGCGCGAGGGCTCTGGGGCTCGCCGACACCCATTTCGCCCGCCCGGACGGGCTCGACGTGCCGGGCCACGTCTCGAGCGCGGACGACGTGACGCGGCTCGCGCGCCTCGTGATGCGGAAGCCGTCCGTGAGAGCGATCGTCCGGCAGCAAACTGCAACGATCGCCGGCGGCCGGGTGCTGCACACCTGGAACGACCTGCTCTCGACCTTCCCCGCCGTGATCGGCGTCAAGACCGGCCACACGTCGATCGCCGGCTGGTCGGAGGTCGCGGCAGCCCGCCGTGCCGGCGGAACGATCTACGCGACGCTGATCGGCAGCCCCTCCCGGGACGCGCGGAACGTTGATTTGGAGGCGCTGCTCAAGTGGGGCATCGCGCGCTATCGTCCGACGTTGCTGGTGGACGGACGCGTCACCTACGCGCGGGTCGAGACGCAGTACGGCCGCAGGGCCGTCCGCCTCGTGCCGAGCCGACCCCTCGTCCGGGTGGTGCAGCTCGGACGGCCGCTGACCGAGCGCGTGGTAGCTCCGACTCGCGTCTCGCTTCCGGTGAGGCGGCGCGAGCGGCTCGGCGTGGTACGGATCTACGACGGGCGCCGCCTGCTCGGCTCCAGGCCGCTCGTGGCCGCTCGCTCGATCGCGAGACCCGGAGTCGCCGGCCGTCTGTCGTGGTATGCGGGTCGTACCGTGCATCGCGTCTGGGGCTGGGTCTCGTGAGGAATGCGTCGTGATCGTCACGGTCACGCTGAACGCGGCCGTCGACCGGACGCTGACGGTGCCGAACTTCAAGCCTGGCCAGCGTCACCGCTCGAGCGAGAGCCTCACGCTCGCGGGTGGAAAGGGGATCAACATCGCCCGGGCGCTCAAGCGACTGGACGTGCCCGTGGTCGCGACCGGACTCGCCGGCGGACGCACCGGCACGCGGATCATCGAGGAGCTGACGAGCGAGGCGATCCTGAACGACTTCGTGCGAATCGAGGGAGAGTCGCGTACGTCGACCGCGGTCGTGGACGACATGGCGGGCACGTACACCGAGATCAACGAGTGGGGCCCGTACGTGCAGGCGGCGGAGCTCGAGCTGCTGCGGGAGAAGCTGCATTACCTCGCGCGTGGCGCGAACGCCGTCGTCTTCGCCGGGACGCTGCCCCGCGGCGTCGAAGCCGGTTTCTACGCCGACGCGATCCGTGATCTGAACCGGCTCGGCGTTCAGACCGTGCTCGATGCCGACGGCGAGCCCCTGCACCTGGGCGTCGAGGCCGAGCCGTTCCTCGTCTCGCCGAACCAGCGCGAGGCGGAGGGCCTCGCGGGACAGGAGTTCGAGGACGAGCAGGACTTCGTGGCCGCGCTCGACACGGTCGGAGAGCTCGGACCGAGGAACGTGCTGATCACGGCGGCATCCGGCTGCTTCGGCCTGTTTCGCGAGGACCGGGCGATTCGGCGGCTGCACGCCCGCGCTCCCTTCGTCGAGCCGGTATCGCCGGTCGGCTCCGGAGACGTCTTGCTGGCGGGGTTTCTGGCCGCCCGCTTCGCGGAGCAGAGCGTCGACGACGCGCTTCGCAGCGCTGTCGCGACGGGTGCCGCCGCCACGCTGGAGGTGGGTGCCGGGCGCTTCCCGCAGCGCGAGGTCGATCGCCTCGCGGCGAACGTCGAGCTCGTCGAGCTCGACCGCGTCGCCGCGTAGCGGGCCGCCGCCGCGCCGCGTCCGCGAGGGATTCCAGCGGAACGGCCGGTTCCGCTGAAGGCCCGTTACGTTTCCCTCAGGTGCCCGAGAGACAGGGTGTGGCCAATCTTGCCGAGTCCGCTTTCCGTAGGCACTACGCACAGGTGTACCGGTACGTGCGCCGCCGAACCGAGACGAGGCAGGAAGCCGAGGACGTAGTTCAGCTCGTCTTCGCCGACGCGGTGCGGGCGCTCGAGCGGTTCAAACCAGGCGCGAAACCGGTGCTCGCGTTGCTCTACACCGTTGCGCAGCGACGCCTCACGGATGCTGCGCGACGAAGGACGAGCCTGCCGGCGGAAGTGATCTCACTCGAGGAGGCGCGCGCAGAGCGGGTCTCAGAATCGGATTACGGCTCCCTCGTTGCCGAGGCCCTGCACCGCGCGATTGCCCGGTTGCCGAAGTCGCAGCAGGAAGTCGTCGTCGGAAAGTTGCTCGAGGGCCGTCCCTATGCCGAGATCGCGCAGCGGCTCGGCACGAGCGAGGCGGCCTGCCGGATGCGCCTATCCCGGGCGCTGCAGACCCTGCGGGCGGAGCTCGAGGAGAGAGGAATGAGACCATGAAGACAACGGATCTGAGCGCTTTCGCCGACGCCGAGCTCGTGGAGCAGTTCGCGACCGAGCCGGACTTGCTCGCGATCGCGGACGCGATCTCGGCGACGCAGCTGGCACCCCGGAGCCGAGGCCGGCTCCTCCTGCCGCGACTGCTCCTGACCGGGACAGCGGTTGCGGTCGCGGCCACACTGCTGCTCCTGGCACCCTGGCAGCGGGGCGGTCACCCCTTCGTCGAGCGTGCGCTGGCGGCGGTCGGCAACGGCCCGGTGCTCCACACGGTTGTTCGCGTGCCGAGCGGCCGGAGCCTGATCGACGTCGAAACCGGTCAGGAGGTTCCGCAGCTAATCACGATCGAGACCTGGTACGACGGCGCGCGCGAGCTCGAGCACACCTTCTTCCGCACGGGCGGGCAGCTGACCGGCGAGGACCTCCTGACGCCTGAGGGCGGCTTCACCTCCGCTGGCCCTGTCTACGACTGCGCATGGATCGCAGCCCACCCGGTCGAGGCGACGAAGGCGAGGGTCAGCTGCAACGAGGATGGTCGGAACGGGACGGCGCCGCGCACGATTCCGCGACCGCCGCCGCCCATCAACCCCGCGCTCGCCGGCTTCATCGACGGCTACCGCGAGGCCCTGGCCAAGGGCACTGCGCGCCGCGTCGGCGAAGGCACGGTCGGCGGCAGACCGGTCGTCTGGCTCGAGCTCGACGCCGAGGGTGGCCAGACGGAGCGGGTGGCGCTCGACAAGGAGACCCTCCGGCCGCTTCTGATCCGTCCGCAGTCCGGCGACGACATCGAGGTGCTCTCGATCGAGACGGTTGCTCGCGCAGCCGCGGATTTCAGCCGACCGAGGCCGTTGCCGAAGGACGAGCGGGAGAGCAGCGGCTTCAAGGTCGACATCGGCTCGACCGAGCTCAAGGCGACCGAGGTAGCGAGCACGCTCCCGGGTGCTCTCTGGCTCGGATCCGCGTTCCGCGGCCTCGAGCTCGTTCGCATCGAGCGTCAGACCCTGGCGACGACCTATGCGGCGAATGCCGGGCCCGAGCCGACCTCGGGCACCGGAGTGACCTTCTTCTACGGCGAGACGAAGCCGAACGGCGATCCCGACTTCTCCGGCGAGTACGTGCAGCTAATGGAGTCGAGCCAGCCGCAGCCAGCCTACTGGGCCCGGGTGCCCGCTGCTCTCGTGCCGCCCGAAGGAAGGATCCTCGCGCTGGGCGACTCATCGGGCTTCTTGCTCCGACACGGCGTTTACGTGGCATTCCAGTCTGCGGGCAGCTCGAGCGTGCTAGAGATCGCGCGGGCGCTGGCGAGTGTCCCGGGCGGGAGCTAACGCGTCGGAGTCTGTGCCGTCGAACCCGGTTGGTAGGATCGTCGGAGGTTGAGAGGAGCGGTCTAAAGCGGGTGGCGCTCGAGGTCGGGAAGATCGAGCTCGAGCGCCTGCTCGCGCTCGAGGAGAAGTTCGCGAAGGAGGGTCTCACCTTCGACGACGTCTCGCTCGTCCCGGCGGAGTCTTCCGTGCTGCCCAGCGAGGCGTCGACCCGCACACGCCTGACGCGCACCATCTCGCTCGAGATCCCCCTTCTCTCCGCGGCGATGGATACGGTCACCGAGGCTCGCCTCGCGATCGCGCTTGCCCGTGAAGGCGGTCTGGGCGTCATCCACCGCAATCTCGCCGTCACCGACCAGGCCGCCGAGGTGGATAAGGTGAAGCGCTCCGAGGCAGGGATGATCGTCGAGCCCGTCACCCTGCAGCCGCACGCCCGCGTCGCCGACGCGCTCGCGGTGATGGCGACGTACCACATCTCCGGAGTGCCGATCACGGACGAGGACGAGATTCTCGTGGGCATCCTGACGAACCGCGACCTGCGCTTCGAGGACGACAAAGATCAGCCCGTCGCGAACCTCATGACGAGCCGCAACCTCGTGACCGTTCCCGTCGGGACGACGCTCGAGCAGGCGCGCGAGGTCCTCCATCGCCACAAGGTCGAGAAGGTGCCCGTCGTCGATCTGGACGGCCGTCTCAGGGGCCTGATCACGGTCAAGGACATCTCCAAGCGAATCGAGTTTCCGCTCTCCACCAAGGACGCGCGCGGCCGGCTGCGCGTCGGTGCTGCCGTGGGCGTCGGAACGGAAGGCATCGAGCGCGCCGAGGCGCTCGTCGAGCAGGACGTCGACGTCCTCTTCGTCGACACCTCCCACGGTCACTCACGCGGCGTGGTCGAGGCTGTGCGTGAGCTGAAGGCGCGCTTCGACGTTCCTGTGGTCGCTGGGAACGTGTCGATCGCCGAGGCGACCGAGGCTCTCTGCGCGGCCGGCGCCGACGCTGTGAAGACGGGGCAAGGACCAGGCGGCATCTGCACGACCCGCGTCGTGGCCGGTATCGGCGTACCGCAGGTCACGGCCGTCTACGACTGCGCGCGGGCGGCCGCCGCGTACGACGTGCCGGTGATCGCGGACGGCGGAGTCCAGTGGTCGGGCGATATCGCGAAGGCGCTTGCGGCGGGCGCCGACAGCGTCATGCTGGGCGCCCTCCTCGCCGGCACCGACGAGAGCCCCGGCGAGGTCGTCCTGTCCCAGGGCGAACGCTTCAAGGAGTACCGCGGCATGGGCTCGCTCGGCGCGATGAAGGCTCGTTCGTACTCGAAGGACCGCTACTTCCAGCAGGACGTGGATGACGCCGGGAAGCTCGTCCCGGAGGGGATCGAGGGCCGTGTCGCCTACAAGGGGCCGCTGCGGAACGTCGTCCACCAGCTCGTCGGCGGCGTGCGGCAGGCGATGGGCTACGTGGGCGCGGCAACGATCGAGGAGCTGAAGAGCGCCCGCTTCGTCCGCGTGACCGCCGCGGGCCTACGCGAGAGCCACCCTCACGATGTGACGATGACGAAGGAGGCTCCGAACTACGGTCGCTTCTAGCGCCGAGACTCGTGCCTCCGAGCCAGAGGCTCACGAGCATGGCCGCCCGGTTCTGGTCGTCGATCTCGGCGGGCAGTACTCGCAGCTGATCGCTCGCAGGGTGCGCGAGTGTCACGTCTTCTCGGAGCTCGTCGGACATCGGATCTCTGCCGACGCAGTGCGGGCGCGGAATCCCCTCGCCCTCGTGTTGAGCGGCGGGCCCGCTTCGGTCTACTCCGACGATGCTCCCGGAGTCGATCCGGAGCTCTTCGAGCTCGGCGTGCCCTTACTCGGCATCTGCTACGGCATGCAGCTGATGGCAAAGGAGCTGGGCGGCCGAGTCGATCGCACCGGCGTGTCCGAGTTCGGCCGTACCGAAGTGCAGACTGAGGAGGGAGCGCTGTTCGCCGGCCTTCCGGCCGAGCAAACCTGCTGGATGAGCCACCGCGACTCGGTCGTCGCCGCGCCGCTCGGCGCACGTGTCGTCGCCGGCTCGCCGTCGACGCCGATTGCGGCCTTCGAGGACCCGGCACGACGGCTCTACGGGGTGCAGTTCCATCCCGAGGTCAGCCATACGGCGTACGGCAACGAGGTGCTGCAGAACTTCCTGGTCGGCGTGGCTGAGGCGCCCTCGACGTGGACCGCGGCGGCCGTGATCGAGGAGCAGATCGCTCGGATCCGGGCGCAGGTCGGCGGCGAGCGCGTCCTCTGCGGGCTTTCCGGCGGTGTCGACTCGGCGGTCGCCGCACTGCTCGTGCACCGTGCTGTCGGGAATCAGCTGACGTGCGTCTTCGTCGATCACGGCCTGCTGCGCAGTGACGAGGCAGCCCAGGTCGTCGAGACGTTTCGCGGGCACTTTCAGGTCCCGCTCGTCCACGTCGACGCGAAGGAGCGCTTCCTCTCGAGACTGACAGGCGTGGAGGACCCGGAGGAGAAGCGGCGGGTTATAGGCGAGGAGTTCATTCGAGTGTTCGAGCGGGAGGCCGAACGCGCCGCCGAGTCGATGGAGCAGACGATCCGCTTCTTGGTGCAGGGGACGCTGTACTCGGACGTGATCGAGTCCGGCGGCTCGGAGGACGGGCTCGCGGCCACGATCAAGTCCCACCACAATGTCGGCGGCTTGCCGGCGGAGATGCGGCTGGAGCTCGTCGAGCCGCTGCGACTGCTCTTCAAGGACGAGGTGCGGCGCGTCGGCCTGGAGCTCGGCCTGCCGGAGCGGATGGTGTGGCGCCAGCCGTTCCCCGGGCCCGGCCTCGCGATCCGAATCATCGGCGAAGTGACGCCGGAGCGGCTCGCGATCCTGCGGGACGCGGACGCGATCCTTCAGGACGAGATCCGGCGCGCCGGGCTCTACCGCGAGCTCTGGCAGAGCTTCGCCGTCCTGCCCGCGATCCGCTCGGTGGGCGTGCAGGGCGACGAGCGCACGTACGCCTACCCGATCGTGATCCGCGCGGTCACCTCCGAGGACGCCATGACCGCCGACTGGGCTCGACTGCCCTACGACGTGCTCGAGGCCATCTCCGGCCGCATCATCAACGAGCTACCCGGGGTCAACCGGGTCGCTCTCGACATCTCGTCGAAGCCGCCCGCGACGATCGAGTGGGAGTAGGCCCGCTCGTGGCAATCCGCTCCATCTCGCGCGTTCTCGCCTCGCCGGAGCCGCGAGCGCTCCTGCGGATCTATGCGGGCGTGCAGGCGGCGCTCGTGACGCTGACCGCGCTTGCGCCCGGGGAGCCTTCGTACGGCCGGGGCGGCGCGTCCGCGGAGACTGCGATCGCGACGACGGCCCTGCTCGTGCTCTTCCTGCGTCGGCGCTCGCGACTCGCGTGGTGGATCTCGCTCCTCTTCGACGCCGGCGGGGCGGCCATCTTCACCCTCGTTGCGGTCTTTCCTGACGGAGGTCTCGGCTTCGGCGCGAAGGCGCTTCTCGCCGCGCTCCTGTCCGCGGCTGCGACCGCAATTCTCGTCTCTCCGAGCGTCGAGCGTTTCGTGGCTATACGTCCTCACCGGGCACCCGACGAGCCCGCCGCGAGCGCACCGCGGGCTCGTCGAGCGTGAACGGAGGACAAGCGCTACTCGGGCCGGCTCGCGCCTCGTAGGCTGGCCTGCAACAGCGCGGACGCTGCCCAGCGGGCAACCTCCGTAGCCTTCCGCGCGCTCAGTCCGCGCACGTCGCGCAGGACAAGCACGGTCTCGATGCCGAGACAGAGCGAGAGCGCGGAGACCAGTCGCTCGAAATCGTCCGGGCTGAGCCGAGCGCCAAGCGGCTCGATCGCCGCCTCGATCCACTCGACCCGCCGCTGCCCGCGCACCCAGCCCTTCTCGCTGCGCCGCTCGACAGTGAGCCGGATCATCGAGCGGAGCAGCCGTTCCTGCTCGAGCGTCAGCCGTTGAACGGTCTGCACGAGCTGGTCGAGTCGCGCCTCGGCGTCATCCTGCCACTGAACTCTCGCCAGGGCCTGCTCGACCTCGGGACGGACAGCTTCGAGTGTCGCTTCGGTCAGAAGCTGCTCGTGCGTGGGGAAATAGCGGTACGCGGTTCGTCGCGAGACGTCAGCCGCGTCGGCGACCTCGTCGATCGTGGGCTCGCGACCTGTGCGGACGAGCTCCGCGGCGGCGGCCAGGATGGCACGTCGCGTCCGGCGCTTCTGTCGCTCACGTCCCCCTTGACTTGCCACGCTCAAGACGATATACATTCGTGTCGTTGTGGCACAAAAGTGACATTAAGGCACTCAGATGACGTATGGAAGGGAGTGGACGAGCCATGAAGAACAAGAAAGTGATGTGCCTCGCCGCGGTTGCAGCCGCGATCCTGATCACAGGCGTGACGCTCGTGGGCGGCGCGCTCGCAACGAATCCGGGCGGCGCGGCCGGGGCTCTGCTCGGCGCCGGCAAGACGGCAGGGCCGTTCAAGTACTCGGTCCCGAAGGTCGCCACGGTCAGCCAGAAGGTCAAGACGAAGACGAAGAGCGGCAAGTTCGTGACCCGCATCAAGCGCGTCAAGCGCACGATCGACAGCTCGATCGTCGCGTGCAGCGCCACAACACCTTGCGACGTGATTCAGCAGAAGCTGACCTTTCAGCCGGGGGGTTTCTCGGGCTGGCACAGCCATCCCGGCGTCGTCATCGTGATCGTGACCTCAGGCGAGTTGACCAGGTACGAGTCGGACTGCACCAAGGCGACCTACGCCGCCGGGCAGACCTTCATCGAGCTCGCGTCCGACCAGGCCGCCTTCGTCCGCAACGAGGGATCGAAGCCGGCCGAGGCGGTGCAGACCTACATCAATCCTGCGGGGACTGATGCCCGGATCGACCAGCCGGCGCCGGCTGCCTGCAACCCGTGAGAGCGCCGTGTGATGAGCTGGGTCACCGGAGTCCGGAAAGGCGCCCCGCGAGCTGCGCGCGGGAGCGGACGCCGAGCTTGGCGTAGGCGTGCGAGAGATGGACCTCGATCGTGTGCACGCTGACGTACAGGGACTGAGCGATCTGCTTGTTCGAGAGCCCGGCCGCCGCCTGCTCGACCACGCGCGACTCGGCCGGCGTCAGCGCGCCGGCTGGGGGCGCGCGGCGGGCACCGACGCGCGCGAGCTCCGAGCGCGCCTGCTCGGCCCACCCGAACGAGCCGATCTGGTCGAACGCGGCCGCGGACTGCTCCAGCGAGCGCCGCGCCGCGGCCCACTTCTTTGACCGCCGCTGCGCCCGGCCGAGGCTGAGCAGCGATCTGGCAGCGTCGAGGCGCAGGCCGAGCGCACCGTAGTCGGCGGCCGCCTGCGCCAACGCCGTCGCTGCGTCGTCGTCGTAGCGCTCGGAGGCGAGCTGCACGAGCGCGCCGCAGCGCTTCGCCGTCGCGAGCCCCCAGGGATGCTGCTGGGCTGCGGCCAGCTCCCCCAGGCGACGCGTGACCGCCAGCGCCTCGTCTCGCTCTCCCAGCCCGACCAGCGCCTCGACCAGATCCGGCGCAACTGGAAACACGCCCGGCTCGTCCACGCCTTCGCGCTCGGTGTGCTCCCAGACCGTGCGCAGGCTCTCGACCGCTTGGGCCGGCTGGTGTGCGAGCAGCGCCGCGATCCCCCGCGCGCGTAGGGCCTCGAGCAAGTCCCAGCGAACGCCGGTCGCCTCGGCGCGCGAGATCGCTTCCGTCGCCCAACGCTCCGCCTCAGCGGCAAGACCGCGGCCGGCGCAAAGCAGCGCCCGACAGCGCTCGTACATCGGCCAATTCAGGAGTTCCCGGTCGGACGACTCGACCCACTCGTCGAGGAGGCGCGACGCCGCCTCGCAGTTGCCCGCGCGCAGCTCGAGCTCGCACACGTGGAGGCGCAGCAGGGCGTACGAGGACGGCTCGCCTCGCTCGTCGGCGGCCGACAGCAACGGCGTCAGAACGGCCCGCGCCTGCTTCAGCTCGCCGCGCCAGACGAGCCGCTGCCCGGCGACCCGCTCCGGCGATCCGGCGATGTACGTAGTGGCGCTCGATGCGGCGTCGAAGCGGTCGCAGGCGTCGTCGATGGGACGTCCACGCAGGCTGCGCGCCCAGCCCAGCGCAAACAGCGCGAGCCGCTCCGCGGCAGTCCCTGAAAGATGCGACGCTGAAAGCGCCTCCAGAGCCCCCGCCTCCGCCTCGTGGATCCGCTTGACCCGGACGACGGCGTCGTTCTCCGAGATTTCCGCGAGCACTGACGCACGCAACTCCGGGTCGCCCTCGCTCTCGGCCAGCGCCCGTTCGAAGTATCTCCGGATGTCCTTGTTGCTCCTGATCGCGCCACCCTCGGCGAGGAGCAGGTAAGCGCGGCCACGCGCCACCCCCGCAGGCAACACGTCCAGCTCCGGGCCGAGCAGATCCGTCACCCGCTGCCGCTCGCCCGCCACCAGCAGGTACGAGGCGAGCGCGAGCAGCCTGTCGCTGCGCTCGGGCAGCTCCGGGGGCGTCAGGCGCAGCGCGTGCTCGGCCAACTGCACGGCTTGCCTGACGGCGGCCCGCACCGAAGCCGCGCCAGCCGCGGCGGCGACCGTGGCCGCGAGCTCGGCATCCGGAAGCTCCGTCGCCAGCGCGAGGTGCAGGGCGCGCAGCTGCTCGTCGGCGACCGTCGCTGCGAGGGCGAGGTGCAGCTCGCGCCGCTCGCCTGCGCGCGAGCGGTTTCTCGCTGCCGCGGCCAGCAGCGGGTGCGACGCGCGCACTCGGTCGCCGTCGACCAGCAGCAGCCCGGCATCGACAGCGTCGTCGAAGGCGGCGCGGTCGGCGACCGCCGCCAGCTGGGAGACGCGTAGATCGCCGCTCAGAGCGAGCGCCAACAGCAGTCTCCGTACCGGGCGGGCGAGCCGAGCCACGCGCGTGCCCAACAGCTCTTCGACTGCGTCCGGCACGGGGATCTCCTCGCCCATCCCCGACAGCCCGCGCTCGGAGAGGGTGCGGCCGATCTCGAGCGCGAACAACGGATTGCCCAGCGTGGTGTCGACGATCCGCCGCAAGAGTTGTCGGCGCAGGCTCAGACCCAGCCGCTCGGACAGAAGGCGGCTCGTGGCACCGAGGCTGAGCGGGCCGACCTCGAGCCGCTCCAGCCCCTGTCGTTCGAGCGTCCGCTCGAGCGCGGACCTTGTGCCCGGACGCCGGGCGAGCAGAAACCCGACCTCGGCGCCTTCCAGCCGCGGCGCGGCGAACGCCAACGCCTCCGCCGATGGAGGATCGAGCCACTGGACGTCGTCGACACAGACCAGCAGCGGCGTGTCGGCCGCCAGCGCCCGCAGAGCGTTCAGGAAGCCGACCGCGATCGCGTGCGGCTCCGCGGGTACCTCCGCCGGCTCGGCCCGCAGCAGCGCCACCTGCAACGCGAGCAGCTGAGGAGCCGGCAGGCCAGCCAGCTCCTCCGTAGCGACGCCGTCGAGCAGATCGATCAGCGCTGCGAACGAGCGCTGCGCCTCGGCACCGCTCGACCGCGCCGACAGCACCCGCAGCCGCCGCGCCCGCGCAGCGTCGACCCCGGCCTCCCAGAGCGTCGTCTTGCCGATCCCCGGCCCGCCCTCGAGGACGAACGCCCGCTGCGAGCGGCCGGGCTCCAGGAACCCGTACAGCGCCGCAAGCTCCCGCTCACGGCCGACGATCAGCGCACCCGGCTCTCGCCTGTCCCGCTCCACGCGACTCCCCTGGAGTCGCCCGAATGTGGCTTCTGGATACCACAGTCACGAGCGATCGGCAAACGGCGCCCGGGCCGCGGAGTGGCTCCTTCCGGCTGGCGTCGTCATCCTCAAAGTTTGAGGGTTTCCGTCATTTCGCTGCGGCTTCGCCAGACGTATCGTCGCTCCCGTGGCCGGCTTCCTGCTCGAGCTCTACCTCTCCCGAACGGATGCCGCCGCGGTCGGGCGCGGCGCCGTGCGCGCCCGCCTCGCTGCCGAGCAGCTGACGCGCGAGGGAACACCGGTGCGCTTCCTACGCGCGATCTACGTCCCCGGCGACGAGACCTGCTTCGTGCACTACGAGGCCGCCAACGTCGAAGCGGTACGCACAGCCGCCCGACGCGCGGCGCTGCCCTTCGAGCGCGTCGCCGAGGCGGTCGCCGAAACAGGGAGGAGTCCGACGCAATGACTGACGTGTCTGGCCCAACCTCGTCGGAAGATTCGAGCCCCAGCCGCCGTCCAGTGTCCTACTGCCCTGAAGCTCTAAACGTCGTGATGAGCGTGGTTCGAGAGGTCGCACGCACATCTGCCTCCGCGACGCCCTTCGTCTGACCCGAAACCAAAGGAGCGACATGACAGATCATGGCGAGAAGACCAAGACCGGTCTCAGCCGGCGCAGCTTCCTCGGCCGCGTGGGCGTAGGCGCGGTCGCGGTCGGAACCGGCAATGTGATGGACGTCGCGACGGCCAAGGCCGACCGCGGCCGCGGCGGCGCCGATGGGATCATCCGGTCCGACCGGTTCAGCCGCATGTTCCGGCTGCCGGCGTTCGCCGATCCGAGCGCGAAGCTCGAGGCCGCGTTCCTCGAGCTGGCCAAGCCGGGCGGGCTGCTCGACGCACGCGATCCGCTCGACAAGGGACCGATCCTCCTGATCACCGATCCCTCCCTGAGCGCCAACAATCCGGACAACCCGACGCACACGGCGGGAACGACCTTCATGGGCCAGTTCATCGACCACGACATCACCTTCGACATCGCCTCGCCGCTGGGCAAGCCGCTGGCGCCGGAGGAGGCGACGAACGGCCGCACGCCCTCGCTCGATCTCGACTCCCTCTATGGCGCCGGCCCGGTCGCCGGCTTCCAGCTGTACGACGGGGCCGATCGGGCGAAGCTGAGAATCGAGAGCGGCGGCCTCTTCGAAGACATCCCGAGAAGGGCCGACGGCGACGCCATCATCGGTGACCCCAGAAACGACGAGCATCTGATCATCGCAGGCATGCACGCCGCCTTCCTACGCTTTCACAACAACGCAGTCGACCTCGTTCGCGCCCCGGGCATGGGTGTGCCGGAGCTCTTCACCCGGGCCCGCCGGCTCACCACCTGGCACTACCAGTGGCTCGTCCTGCACGAGTACCTGCCCCTCATCGTCGGCCAAGGCGTCGTCGACGACATCCTCTCGCGCGGGCGCCGCTTCTACCTGCCGGCTGCGGGCGAGGCCACGATTCCAGTCGAGTTCCAGGGCGCCGCCTACCGTTTCGGCCATTCCATGGTGCGCCCCTCCTACCGCGCCAACCTGGCCGGGGACAAGGGTAAGCCGTTCTTCGCACTCGTCTTCGACCCTTCCCAGCTGGGCAAGGCTGACCCCGACGACCTGCGCGGTGGCGTCAGAGCACCGCGACGCTTCATCGGCTGGCAGACCTTCTTCGACTTCGGCGACGGGCAGGTGAAGCACAACAAGCGGATCGACAGCAAGCTGTCAACGCCACTCCTCGACTTGCCGCGCAGCGCGATCGCCACGCACGACGATGACACGGCGCCGAGGTCCTTGCCGCAGCGAACGCTGCTCCGGCACCTGACCTGGCAGCTGCCCTCGGGTCAGCAGATCGCAGGAGCGATGGGCGTTCCGGCCCTGAGCCCCTCCGACCTCGGCGAGTACGCCGACTTCGGGGTCGGGCTCGAGCGCTCGACGCCGCTCTTCCTCTACGTGCTCAAGGAGGCCGAGATCATGGAGGACGGTCTCAGGCTGGGGCCGATGGGCGGCCGTCTCGTCGCCGAGGTCCTGATCGGCCTACTCCAGACCGACCCGACTTCGTACCTCTCGGTCCAGCCTGGCTGGCAGCCGACCTTGCCCGGCGGTGCCGGCTTTCGGATGACCGACTTCCTCACGTTCGCCGGCGTCGACCCGAAGAGCAGAGGGCAGTAAGCGGGGCCACCGGTTGCGCGTCTCTTACGAAGTGCCTATCGCGCTCGATCGGGCTCGTCGAGCGTGAACGGCGGATAGCGCCCGCGAACGCCGTCGATGTAGAGCGCTAGGCGGTCGGCCAGGTCGCCGTCGTGAATCTCGAGCATGTTCTCGGCATTCATCTCGCCCGAGCGCGAGAGGTTGAAGCTTCCGGTGAAGACGACGTCGTCGGCCACGGTGACCTTCGCGTGCATGAAGTCGTGGACGCTCGGCCCCGGCTCCCAGGGGGTCGAGCGCTTGCCCGAGAACGGGCCCTGCATCACCCGCTCGAGCAACGGCAGCTTCCAGGACGCGTTCCCGTTCTGCCGCCACTGGTACACGACGCCCTGAACCTGGGGCTGGTCGACGCAGCCGGCGACGTCGACCTTTCCTTCCGAGACCAGCTGCGCCAGCGTGGCCAGCACCGGCGCCGCGGTGATCACCGGCGAGCAGATGCGTATCCGCTTCGCACGGCCCATCGCCTTCGCGATCCGGTGCGAGAGCGCTTCTCCGTGACCGGGAGTGAACCACGTCCGCACGGTCGTCCCGTTCACGGAGAGGGGCACGGGCTCGCCGAAGCCGCTCAGCTCGACGGCGCCGGTCGTCCACAACTCCTCGAAGTCCGCGGTGTAGGCCCCCGCCAACTCTTGCCCGGCGGCGACCACGATCACGTTCTCCTGCCGCGACCACGAGTCGTCCGTCCAGTTCATCGAGCCGGTCCAGACCGCCCCTCGATCGCGCACGACGTACTTGTGGTGCATGAGGTCGGGTACGCCGGCGATCGCCCGCGCCGGCACGCCGAAGGACTCGATCAGCTGGGTGTCGGGCTCGGGCGGCGGGGGGACGGGAATCGGGTTTCGGTGGTCGACGTTGTAGATCACGCGCACGGCGACGCCTCGCGCCACGGCCGCCTCGATCGCGCCGGCAACGACGTCCCGCGTCTCCGGCTGGAGGTGGAAGTCGTACTGCGCCAGGTCGAGCGAAGAGCGCGCCTCCGCCATGAACGCCGCGATCTGCCGCGCGACGTCGATCGCCTTCTGGCCGCCGTCTGTCAAAGTTCGGACGTCGATCACGGAGCGATCCTTATGCCCGGTGAGCCGGAAATCGAACTCGACCACTTCGTCATCGGCGTTTCCGACTGGGAGCGCTCGAATGCGTTCTACCGCGACGTGCTCGGTGCGGAGCTGATCGAGCTGGATCGGGGCCGCTGGGCGTATCGCGTCGGCGACCGTCAGCTGAACGTGCATGGCCCCGGCGTCGAAGCGTCGCCCGTCGCCCGCCGGCCCGTCGAGCCCGGCGATCCCGACGGCAGCCTGCTGGAGCTCATCACCTACGCATGAGAGCCCAACGGGTCTCGGATCGCCGGAGTGACGCCTACGGTCGTCGGTCACCCGCTCCGCATGAGCCTCGAGAGGTTTGCCCGTGAGCGTCGACTTCGTCGAGGCACTCGCCGGAGCCCAGATCGGCGAGACGTTCAACTTCTACCGCGACGGCGACCGTGCTCCCCTCCTGCGTGAACGGCTGACGGCGTACCTCCACGCGCGCCGCGAGGCGCCGATCCTCCTCGTGGGAGAGGCAGCTGGGTACCGCGGTGCTCGGGTTTCCGGCCTGCCCTTCACCTCGGAGCGCCAGCTGACGGGCAGCGGGCCGGCAGAAGCCACGGCCACGATCGTGCATCGGGTGCTCGACGAGCTGGAGCTGACCGAGCGGGTGCTGCTCTGGAACGTCGTGCCGACGCATCCTGGCACCGAGCTCTCGAATCGCCCGCCCAAGCTCGAAGAGGCCCGTGCGGGCCGGCCGTTTCTGGCAGAGCTCTCGCGAGACCGGCACGTCGTCCCTGTCGGTCGGCTCGCGCAGGGCACGATCGGCGGCGAGTACCTCCGGCATCCCTCGCACGGTGGCGCGCGGGCCTTTCGCACAGGGCTCGCATGCCTGCTTCGTCGCGAGATCGCTTGACCTGACTGCCAGCAGCGCAGAAACGATGGCGCGGGGGCAAGTCGCTCGCAGGGCCTTCGTCGGAGGCGAATGAGACGGGATGCTTGCCGGGCTCGCCGGTTAATGCCTCTGGCGCTCGCGTTCTAAGCGCTTGTGGAGGGCGACGAGCGCCTCGTACAGTTCCGGCTCGCGGGGCCGGTCGTACTCCGTCTTCCAGAGGATGCCCTCAACGGATTCGAAAGGGTCATAGGTCCCGTAAATCGCCGGTGAAGCTGGCGATCTCGAGTATGAGCGCGTCCGTCCGGGCACCAAAGACACTCTTTCCCCACACGACTATGTCGGTAATCGGGCTGTCTCCCGGGTTTCTGTTGGGCATGTCTGGAGGGTAGAGCCTTCGTCGACCGAAGCGCCTGCCGTCGCCACGGGCACGCGCGCCATCGTGTCGCGTCAGGGCAGCCGCTCGGAAGCCCGGCTTACGTCGTGCTGCGTCAGCTCGGTGAGAGCAAATGGCAGCTTGTAGGGGACGTCGACCGGCGCCAGGACAGGACCGCCCGGGACGCGCGAGCCAGGCGATCTGGATGCCACAGGCGGGCGGCGGGGTGTACAGAGCCGTGCTCGGCCAGCTGGTAGACTGCCGGCTCGGCGGACCTGGTCCGCCTCTTTTCTGTCTGAACATGAAGACCTGGAACGCAAAGCCGAATGAGGTCGACCGCGCCTGGTACGTGGTCGACGCCGAGGGGAAGACCCTGGGCCGGCTCGCCACGCAGATCGCCGACACGCTGCGGGGCAAGCGCAAGCCGCAGTACACGCCGCACGTGGACACGGGCGACTTCGTCGTCGTCGTGAACGCCGAGAGGATCGGCGTCACGGGCAAGAAGCTCGACGACAAGATGTACTACCGGCACTCGGGCTACCCGGGCGGGCTGAGGAGCCGACCGTTGCGCGAGGAGCTCGCCCGGCGTCCGACCGAGGTCCTGCGGCACGCTGTCAAGGGCATGTTGCCGCGGAACCGCCTCGGCCGCGCCCAGATCCGCAAGCTGAAGATCTACGCGGGGCCCGAGCATCCGCACACCGCGCAGGCGCCCCAGCCGATGGAGGTACAGACTTGATGGCCGAGCGCGCTCAGTACATGGGCACCGGCAAGCGCAAGACCTCGGTGGCACGCGTCATCCTGCGTCCGGGTGACGGAACGACCTGGTTCAACGGACGTACGGTCGAGGACTACTTTCCGCGAGCCACGCACCGTGTCATCGCGCTGGCTCCGCTCAAGGTGGCGGGCGTCGAGGGCACGTTCGATCTTCGCGTCCGCGTCCACGGCGGGGGGTCGAGCGGACAGGCAGGCGCCGTCCGGCATGGCATCGCGCGGGCGCTCGTCGAGGCCGACCCCGAGCTGCGGCTGCCGCTTAAGCGCGCGGGCTTTCTCACTCGCGATGCCCGCGAGGTCGAGCGCAAGAAGGCCGGCCTGCACAAGGCCCGCAAGGCGCCGCAGTTTTCCAAGCGCTGACAGCTGCTCCCACAGCGTTTCGTCGAGGCTGACATGGATCGGCGGTTTAGGCTGCCGTCCCCGTGGCGCGTCGATACTTTGGAACCGATGGAGTAAGAGGGGTCGTTGGCGAGAGCCTGACACCCGAGCTCGTGGAGCGGCTGGGTCGCGCAGCGACGGTCTGGTCGAACGGCGACGGCGTGTTCGTCGGTCGAGATACGAGAGGGTCGGGCCCGGAGCTGGAGGATGCGCTCGCGCGCGGCATCGTCTCGGCGGGCGGCCGCGCCCTGCTCGGCGGAGTCCTGCCGACCCCGGCGGTGCCGCTCCTGGCGGCCGGCCGGCTCGGTGCTGTCGTGTCCGCCTCGCACAATCCCCCCGAGTACAACGGCGTCAAGTTCTTCGACCAGGAAGGGCAGAAGCTCACAGATGCTGCCGAGAAGGAGATCGAGGCACTGCTCGACGCGGCTCCCACCGGCGATGGGAGCGCCAGGCAGCTGAAAGGAGCGTCGGCTGCGTACGTCGAGTACGTGCTCTCCCACTTCGGCTCCGACCTCACGGGCCTGCGCATTGCCGTCGACTGTGCGAACGGCGCGTACTCGGCGATCGCCCCCGGCGCGTTCGAGCGGCTCGGTGCCCTCGTAACGGCGGTGGCCGCCGAGCCGGACGGGTCGAACATCAACGTTGGTTGCGGTGCGACCGACCTCTCGCTGCTGCAGCGGACGGTTCGCGGTGGCGAGTTCGACCTCGGCGTCGCCTTCGACGGTGACGGCGACCGGATGCTCGCCGTCGACGCGGCGGGCGAGCCTGTGGACGGGGATGGGATCCTCGCCATTCTCGCGCTCGACCTGAAGGTCGATTTCGTCGCCGTCACGGCGATGACGAACCTGGGCTTTCACGAGCTGATGCGGGGTCGCGGCGTGCGAGTCGTCACGACCGACGTCGGCGACCGGTACGTGCTCGAGGCGCTCCGGCGAGAGCGCGGCTTCCTCGGCGGCGAGCAGTCCGGTCACATCATCTACCTGAAAGACCACGTAACGGGGGACGGCCTCGCCGCCGCCTTGCTGCTGTCCCGTGCTGTGCGGGGCCGGCCGCTCGCCGAGGCGGCGGCCGTTCTCGACCGCTTCCCGCAGGTGAAGGAGAACGTTCTGGTTGCGCGGCAGGAGCTGACGGAGACGCTGATTGCAGAGATCGAGCGAGTCAACGACGAGCTTGCCCCGAGCGGACGCGTCCTCGTCCGGCCCTCGGGCACCGAGCCCGTCGTTCGCGTCCTCGTCGAGGCCGAGCCGCTTGCCAAAGCCCGCGAAGTGTGCGATACAATTGCGACTCTCGTTCGACGAGAGCTCGGCAGTCGTATCCCCGCTGCGGGGGAGCCGGAAGCCGAGCCTTCTGCGTTTCGAGGGGCCGTTTCGGACAGCCGGACCTAAGGGCTTCACCCGACATCACAGAGGGCCGCGAAAGCGGGGGAAGGAGCTTCAGGGTGTGCGGAATCATCGGATACGTGGGACCGAGAGCGTCGAAGTCGCTGCTGCTGCACGGTCTCGAGCGCCTCGAATACCGGGGCTATGACTCGGCGGGAATCGCGTTGCTCGAGGATGAGGGCATCGACTACGTCCGCTCGGTGGGCAACCTGCAGTTTCTCAAGCTGGCGACCGCCGGCAACGGCTCCGTCGCGACGACGGGGCTCGGGCACACTCGCTGGGCCACGCACGGACGGGTAGCCGAGGAGAACGCGCACCCGCTCACGGGCTGCGACGAGGACGAGGTCGCAATCGTCCTGAACGGGATCGTGGAGAATTTTCGCGAGGTGAAAGGCTCGCTCCAGGCCGAGGGGCACCGGTTCACCTCGGAGACGGACGCCGAGGTCGTCGCCCACCTCGTCGAGCGCCACTACGAGGGCGATCTCGTCGAGGCCGTGCGGCGCGCATACGGCGATCTCGAGGGCCACTTCGCCTTCGTCGTGATCCATCGCGACCACCCGAGGCTGCTCGTCGGAGCGCGGCTGCAGTGCCCCCTTGTCGTCGGGATCGGCGAGGAGGAGATGTTCCTCGCTTCGTCGATCGCGGCCTTCCTGCGCGAGACGCGCCGCGTGCAGTTGATCGACGACGGCGAGGTCGTCGCGATCACGCCTGACGGGGCGGCGTTCTTCGACGTCGAGACGGGTCAGCAGAGAGAGCGCGAGGAGATCCTCGTCGACTGGGACGACGAGAGCGCCGAGAAGCAGGGCTACGAGACCTTCATGCTGAAGGAGATCTACGAGCAGCCCGACGCCGTTCGCGAGACGATCGGCGAGCGGATCCGCCACGGGCGGCTCGAGCTCGAGAGCCTGGGGATCCCGGACGACCGGCTGCGCGAGATACGCAGGATCGTGATCGTCGCCTGTGGCACGGCCTACCACTCGGCGGTCGTCGCGCGCTACGTGATCGAGGAGTGGGCTCGCATCCCCGTCGAGCACGACGTCGCGAGCGAGTGGCGCTATCGCAACCCCGTGATCGACGAGGACACCCTCGTGATCGGGATCTCGCAGTCGGGCGAGACGGCGGACACGCTCGCTGCCCTCCGGCTCGCGCGGGAGAAAGGTGCTCACACGGTGGGGATCACGAATCTGATGGGAACGCAGATCGGTCGCGAGGTCGACGCGGTTCTCTACACGCGGGCCGGCATGGAGATGTGCGTCGCGGCGTCCAAGACGTTCACTTCACAGCTGGTGCTGCTGTACCTCGTGGCGTTGAAGCTCGCCGAAGTGCGCGGGACGCTCCCCGGGGCGGAGGTAAGGTCGCTGCTCGAGGAGATCGACTCGCTGCCGGAGAAGATGGCGGCCTTCCTCGACGGAAACCACCCGATCGAGGAGGTTGCACAGAGGCATTTCGACAAGCCGTTCTTCCTCTACCTCGGGCGGAACATCGGGCTGCCCGTGTGCCTAGAAGGTGCGCTCAAGCTGAAGGAGATCTCCTACATCCCGACCGAGGCGTACTCCGCCGGCGAGATGAAGCACGGGCCGATCGCGCTGCTCGACGAGGACACGCCCGTCGTCTGTGTCGCAACCGACTCGCACGTGTACGACAAGGTGGTCTCGAACATCCAGGAGACGAGGGCGCGCGGCGCGAGCGTGATCGCGATCGCGACCGACGGCAACGAGGACATCCAGCATCATGCGGACGACGTCATCTTCGTTCCTCGGACGCACCCCTTCCTGCAGGCGGCGCTCGCCGTCCTGCCGCTGCAGCTTCTCGCCTACCGGATCGCCCGGCTGCGCGGCCTCAACGTCGACCAGCCCCGCAATCTCGCGAAGACGGTGACGGTCGAGTAACGCGGGCTCGCATCGCCCTGCTTCCCGCCTGCGCCGGAAGCTGTTGGGGGTATGGACAGGTCTCGCAGGCGGGTATACATTCGGAGGATGAGCCGAAGCTCGGGACTCGTCGGGCTGGCCTTGATCGTCCTCGTGTCCCTGCCCGCTTCCGTCTCGTCGGCGCGCAGGACAGACGTTCAGCCGCCCTTCGTAGCCGCCGTAGAGCCGAGCCCGCTGTTCGGAATCGTCTCGGACCCCGGGCCGCCCGAGGAAGCGCTGAAGCTCGCCCGAATCGATCCGGTCTCCCTCGGGCCGCTCGGCTCCGAGCGCGTACCGCTCGGGCTACATTCGTTCGGCTGGAGCTTCTCGCCGGACGGCTCCCGGCTCGTGCTCGGGAGTGACGGCAGCGCCGAGCTCCGTTTCGTCGACGTCGAGCACATGACCGCCTTGGGCGACCTGCGGGTCGCACAGGCAGGCTTCGTTGGCAATACCGCCTGGGTGAACGGGAACGTCCTGGCTCTCGTCCAGGAGCCGGGGTGTTGCTCCGTGGGCACGACGAGCGTCGTGCTCGTCGACCCCCGCGAGCGCCGGATTCTTCGGCGGACGGAGCTCGACGGCGGTCTCGTCAGGGCTGCTCGAACGGGTCAGGGCTACGTCTTACTGCTCGCTCCGCCGCACTCGATCGGCCCGGCCGTTCTTGCTGTCGTGCACGCGGACGGATCCGCCCAGACCGTCCCGCTCGACGAGATTCTCGCCGGTATCGATGCTCCGGCCGAGTACTCGCCTCGCTCAGTGGCCTGGATTCGCGAGCCGGCCCTCGTCGTCGGCGGCGCCGCCGGGCGCGCGTTCGTCATCTCGGCGTCCGGGAACGTGGCGGACATCGATCTCGACTCCTTGACGGTTGAGTACCACACGCTCAGCGCGCGCGTCTCACTACTTGGGCGGCTGCGGAACTGGCTCGAGCCGGCAGCATCGGCAAAGGCGATCGACGGTCCGGTTCGCCGCGCCGTCTGGCTCGGCGACGGGTTGATCGCGCTCGCGGGAATCGACTATTCACACTGGCTCACGCGCAAGGGAGAGGTCGGCAACCGCAGCAACCCGGCGGGCCTGGACGTGATCGACACGCGCTCGTGGAGCGTCAGGGCGCTCGAGCGCGGGGCGGATGACTTTCACGTCGTCGGCCGGCAGATTCTCGCGACCGGGTCGAGGTGGAACCCCAAGACCGGCCGCCGACCCGGAATGGGACTCGCCGCGTACGGTCCGGACGGGCGCAGACAGTTCCGGCTCTTTGCGGGCCAGGGTGTGTTCGTCGACGCAGTGCTCGGTCGACGAGCCTTCGTGAACGTGCCCGACAAGTCGTGGCTTCGCATCGTCGATTTAGCGACAGGCCGCGTGGTCGGACGCTGGGAGAAGCTGCCGTACCTGCTCGTTCCCGGCACGGACTGACTCTCGCTGCTCGCGTCACGGATGGTCGAGCGCGCTCAAAGGCGGCAAGGCCGGCTACGCAACGTCGGGCGGCAGACGCTCTACGCCCTGCGCTCGCGCGAGCGACGCGCGCGAGAGATCTATCTGGGACGGCTCCGCTTCGCGGCCTGCGAGCGCCCGGGCGAGCCTTTCCTGGCACGGTGACTGGCTTTCTAGCCCGAAGATGGACTTTCGCCTGAGCGACGAGCGGCGCCTGTCCAGGACATGGCCCGCGCGTTCGTCGACGCGCGAGTGCTGCTGACCGCGTCGCCTGGTTCTACGTGTCTCGTCGGACGAGGAGTAGTGCGGCGATCGCGATCGCAACTGCTGTGTAGCCGAGGAAGAGCGCAAGGCCGGGACCCGGGCGGAGGCTTTGCGCGTCGTGGGTGAGCGCGAAGATCGAGCGGGCCGCACTCTCCGGCAGGTAGGGCGAGATTGCGTTGTTCCAGCTCGTCGGCAGGACGTTCAAGAGCGGCGGGATGACGAAGAAGATCGCGGCGAAGATCGCGAGCCCACCGGCCGTGTTGCGGACGATCGCTCCGATCGCGAGCGCAAAGATCCCGACCAGCATCAGGTAAACCGCACCACCGACCACCGCGCGAGCGACGCCTGGGTGCGCGAAGGAGATCTGCAGGATGTGATGGCGGGAGAGAATCGCCTGGCTCGCGAAGAACGCGATCACCACCGACGGCAGCATCAGGAGCACCGCGACGAACGCGAAGACGCCGATCTTGGCCCAGAGCACCGGCAGCCGCTTCGGCACCGCCGTGAAACTGGCGCGGATCATTCCGGTCGAATACTCGCCCGTGACCACCAGCACGCCCAACACCGCGATCGCGAGCTGGGCTACGTTCACCCCCGCGAGCGCGATATCGAGAGGATGACGGTCAGCCCGCTCGTGCGGGCTCATCTGCCCCCAGTGCGACGAAGTCACTAGGGCGAACAGAAGCGGCAACCCGATCGCCAGCACCGTTGCAGCAAGCAGTGACCAGCGCGTAGAGCGCAGCGAATGCAGCTTTGTCCACTCCGACAGCGCTACCCGCGCCTGCGTGACCTTCCCCGTGCCGGCAAACCGCGGAATCGCCGCTGTGCGTGCGGCGGTGTTCACGCTACCGCCCCCTCCGCTACGGACTCCGGAGCGGGAGCGACCTCGCCTGCCTTGAACTCAACATCGTCCCGGGTCAACGCCATGAACGCCTCCTCCAACGAGGCTTGCAATGACGACAGCTCATGGAGCACGATCCCGTGGGCAGCGGCGACCTCGCCAACAAGATCGGCCGTCATCCCGCTGATCTCGAGCAATCCCGCCGCCGAGCTCGTCACCGAGACATCGGCGCCGAGCACGAGCTCGCGCAGCCGCGAAGCCTGCGGCGAGCGGACGCGCACCAGGCTGCCCGACGCCTTGCGGACGAACTCCTCGACGCTCGTGTCCGCGATCAGACGGCCGCGTCCGATCACGATCAAATGGTCGGCCGTCAGCGCCATCTCGCTCATCAGATGCGAGGAGACGAACACCGTGCGACCCTCAGTGGCCAAGTCCTTCAGCAGATTCCGGATCCAATGGATCCCCTCAGGATCGAGCCCGTTCACCGGCTCATCCAACAGGAGCGTTCCCGGGTCACCCAAAAGCGCCGTTGCGATCCCGAGCCGCTGGCCCATTCCGAGCGAGAACTGGCCCGCCCGCTTGCGTGCGACCTCGTGCAAGCCGACCAGGTCGACCAACTCCTCGACGCGCTGCCTCGGGATCCCGTGCGTCTGGGCAAGCGCAAGCAGGTGGTAATACGCCAAGCGTCCCGTATGCACCGAGCGCGCCTCCAACAGCGCGCCAACCTCAAACAGCGGCGCTGGATGCGCCCGGTACCGCTTCCCGTTGACCGTCACGTCGCCCGCAGTCGGCGCATCCAAGCCCAAGATCAAGCGCATCGTCGTCGACTTCCCCGACCCGTTCGGCCCGAGAAAGCCGGTAACGATGCCAGGCTCAACCGTGAAACTGAGACCTTCTACAGCCCGCTTACTGCCGTAGTCCTTTGTCAAATTGTCTACCTCGATCACTCAACTTCTCCTGCTCGTCCTTCTCCGTCGTCTCGCCTCGCGGCACGGTAGCCCCGGTTTCTGAGAGAACCCTGAGAAAACGCACGCTCGACAGCCGATCGAGCCGAGGGGGCGAGCACAGCGCTCACCCCACCATGACCACACGCAAGTTCAACCCCCCTCGGCCGCAGAGTCCATTATCTGCACCATGCGGCGGCTCCTTCTGGCGCTCATCCTCTTGCCGGCGGCTCTGGCCTTGCAAGCGCTTGCGCCGGTCCGGCCCGCGGCGGCGCGGGCGAAGCCCCGCGCCCGCGGCGAGGCCGTCCTCACGCGGACTCGGACGTTGGGCGCGTCGGTGCAGCGCCGACCGATCGTGGTGCTCGAGCGGGGCGATCCGGATACTCGCGTGCACATGCTCATCGTGGGTTGCATCCACGGCAACGAGTCGGCCGGGATCGCGGTCGCCGAGCGGCTCGAGTCCGTCCCGCTGCCGGACGAGAGCGACATTTGGATCGTCGAGAACGCGAATCCTGACGGCGTGGCGGCCGACAGGCGCACGAATGCGCATGGGGTCGACTTGAACCGGAATTTCCCCTGGCGCTGGCGACCGCAGGGCCGACCCGGCGAGCCGCACTACTCGGGTCCGCGGCCGCTCTCCGAGCCCGAGAGCCGCCTGCTCGCCCGGCTGATCGTCAGGCTGCGTCCGCAGGTCACGGTGTGGTTTCACCAGCCGTACGGCGTCGTCGACGAGTCCGGCGGGAGCATCGCCGTCGAGCGGCGCTTCGCCTCGCTCGTCGGGCTTCCGCTCGTGCGCCTAGCGCGCTACCCCGGCGGAGCGACCGACTGGCAGAACAGCCTGTTCCCGAGGACGACGGCGTTCGTGGTCGAGTTGCCTCCGGGCTCAGTCGGCAGCACCGGCGCCGCCCGCTACGCGCGCGGATTGACGAGCCTCCTCGCGCGGGGGTGAGCTCTCGCCGTGCGCGGCGAACGACCAGCCTCGGGGGCAGGAGGACGAGGCCTCGCGCCCAGGAAGACCAGTTCCGTGCTGGTGATGGAAGTCCCGGCACTACGCCTCCCTCAGCGCCTGTCGCTTCTTGAAAGGCGAAGAGCCCGTCTTCGGCAACCAGGCAAGACCCTCGACCCACACGACCCCGAGCCCGGCTCCGAGCACGACATCGGTCGGGTAGTGAACGCCAACATAGACGCGGGCGGAGCAGTTGCCGGCTGCGAGGGCTGCGAGCACAGGCGCGAGCCGGCTCCGGCGGCGGAGCGCGACCACGACGCTTGCCGCGGCGGCAGCCGCCTGATCGGAAGGAAAGGACGGCCCGCACGGACAGCTGATCAGCGGCTCGACAGTCTTCTCCTGACACGGCCGACGGCGCCCAATCAGCCGGCTGAGCAGCAGCGAGGTGACGTAGCAACCCGAGACACTCGAGACGTCGAAGAGCCCGGCTCGGACGCGATCACGTCTAGCTCCGCCCGCACGCTTGGAGCAAGAGGCCGCTGGAACGGCGCCCGCTTCGCCCTACGAACATCGCCACGGCCATGCCCGAGCACGTGCCGCTCGAATCCCACGGGTCGGTCCTGAAGCGGCGCCGACTTCACCTCTGCCCATGACACGTGACGTCGCCGTCGTTCGGATTCCACGCTGTCAAAATCGCGGTGTGAGCCGTCGTGTGATCCCCCTTGCAAAGCTCTGCCTCGCGGCCTCGCTCGTGCTCGTGCAGGCAGGGTCGCTCTCGGCCGCTACGGGCCGTTGGCAAACGGATCGCCGAGCTGTGCCTGCTTGGGTGCGTATCACCCGAAACATCGGCTATCGCCGCGTCGGTAGCGAGCGGCTTCGCCTCGATGCCTACGTTCCCGTACGGCGGCGAACGCATCCGGCGGTCGTCTTCATCCACGGAGGCGGTTGGCGCTCGGGCGACAAGGCCTTCTTCGCTCCGGGCGAGCAGGCGTTCGCCCCCGTCGGACGAAGGCTTGCCGCCGCCGGCATCGCCGCCTTCTCAGTCAATTACCGCTTCGCACGGTTTCCCGCCGCCGCGACCGACGTGACGGCCGCTCTACGCTGGTTGGGCAGACACGCGGCGCGCTTCCAGGTCGACCCTGCGAGGATCGCTGTTTTCGGTGCCTCCGCCGGCGGTGATCTCGCTGCTCTCGTCGCGATGAAATCCGGACGTGCAGGACGAACCAGCGGCGTCCGTGTTGTTGCCGCCGTCTCGTGGTCGGGGCCGATGGATCTCGCGCTCTTCGACCGCGAGCTCCGCCATGGCTCGGTCCACCCCTTCGTCGAGGACTACATCGGCTGCGGACCAGCGACCTGCCCTTCCAGCTACGCGCGCGCCTCCCCGGTCAGTTTCATCGACGCCAGCGATCCGCCGATGCTGATCGTCAACGGCAGCGACGAGATCGTGCCGCTCGCTCAGGCACGGGAGCTTGCGCGCCGCCTCGCGCACGCGCACGTCGCGCACACGCTGATCGTCATCAAGGGACACCTGCACGCGGCGCAATACTCGGCGCAGGCGCTGGTTCCGACGATTCGGTTCCTGATCCGGCATCTCAAGCCGTTGGGATAGGCGGTGAAGCGTTGAGCGGCCACTGCGGCACCTGCAGGCGAGACGTCGACCTCGGCCACCTCGTCCTCTTCGATCGGCGTGAGCAACGAAGTCCCGCTGGGCCTGAGACGATCGACAGCGGCCGGGCACGTCGAAAGCGGCCGTCGCGAGGCCTCAGGGAGGTGCTCGAGCGAGGCTCCTGACCAACTCGGCTAGCTCCGCCGCGCGCGAGTGGCGCGAGAGCGCCTCGCGCACGTTCGGGGCGAGGCGGATCTCCAAGTCATCATCGGAGCGCCAGCGGCCTTCGAGCGTGACGAGCGCGTTCGCGATACCCTCGACGTCGTCGGGGGCGACCACGATTCCCGCGCCGCACTCGCGAACGAGACGCTCAGCCGTCCCGGACGGAGGCACGGCGGCGAGGATCGGTCGCTCGGCTGCGAGGTACTCGTAGATCTTGCCGGAGGGAACGTCTCGGCCTCGCTCGCCAATCTCGGGCAGGAGCAGCAGGAGCGCTTCCGAGTCGCGCTGGAGTGCGAGTGTCTGTACGTGCGGCTGGAACGGGCGCAGCTCGAGGCGGTCGCCGAGGCCTAGCCGCGAGGCCCAAAGGCGGTCGGCAGCGCGGAAGTCACCCACGAAGCGAGCAACGATGTCTGCGTCGACCATTGCGAGGGCGCGTAGAAACGGGCGCGGGTCGCGCGGACCGAAGAAGCTGCCAGTGTGCGTGATCCGGAAGCGCTCACCGCGGCGGTACTCCAGGTTGGCGAAGTCGTCGAAGTCGCAGCCGTTCGGTATCACGACGAGCTGTCCGGAAGAGCCGAGGCGACCGATCTCGGCTGCGATCGTCTCCGTGACGGCGACGGTTGCATCTGCCTGACGGGCGACCAGGTGCGCGACCGCGTTGTGACTGCGCTCCTTGATTCGGGCAAGCCGTGCGACGCGCCGGTTCGGGTTTGCGAGCATGGAGTCGCGCAGGTCGGCCACCCAGCGGACGCCGGTCGTACGTTTGGCGGCTGCCCCGATCAGGTGCACGGAGCTCGGCGGCGAGGTTGTCAGCATCACATCGATTCGCTCGCGCCGAACGATGCGGTTGGCGGCGCCGATCGCAGTCAGCAGCCAGGAGACGTTCTCATCGGGCACGAGCAGGCGGCGGGGGGTCAGAGAGAGCTGCCGAGCGAGTCGATCGACCCCGTGCCGGTTGTGGAGCTCCTCCGCCGGCAGCCGTCCTCGAGGGCCGAGATAGCGAGCCCGGTGGACACGCACGTTCGCCGGCAGAGCAAGCTCTTCATCGCGGTGGACCCAACGCGGGTCGCTCGGAGCGAGCACATGCGTCTCGATGCCGAGGGCAGCGAGGTGCTGCGCGAACCGGAGCGGGCGCTGCACGCCGCCGCCGCCGGCGGGCGGGAAATAGAAGGCGCAGATCAGAACCTTCATCGCGGCAGCCGGGATTCGGATGCCGCCGTCGTCAGAAGGCACCGCTCCTGCGCGGGCACGCTGCCCGCACAAACGAAGGTGACGGCGTCTTGCCGGCGCCAGGTTGCCATTCGCGCGGTACGTTAGGGCGGGCTTCGCGAAGATTCGTTTGCGTCCGTGTTAAGAAGTGTGAAGCTCGGACTTCCGCATGGACAGGAGCCCTGCGGACTCTCGCAGAGCGGCGGGATGAAACGTAGCCCTACCCTGGGGAGGGATGTTCGAGCGGATCAAGCAGCTCGCCGGGCAGTCGCTCGTCTACGGGCTGGGCGGGATCGTCTCCCGCATCCTCGCCGTTCTGCTGCTTCCGCTCTACACGCGCTACCTCGACAGGAGCGACCTCGGTGCCGTCGGCATCCTGACCGCGCTTTCGGTGATCCTCGTGATCCTCCTTCGCGCGGGCATTCCGAGCGCGTTCTTCCGTTTCTACTTCGACTCGGCAGACCTTGAGCGGCGGCTTTCCGTCCTGCGCACATCTTTCTGGTTCACGATGTGCACGGCGACGCTCGGGCTCTTCGCGGGGGTGGTGCTTGCCCGGCCGATCGCGACCGCGCTCAACCTCGGCGGGCAGCCGAACCTCGTTCGAGCCGCCTTCATCGGCGTCTGGGCGCAGATGAACTACGAGCAGCTGACCTCGCTCTTCCGGCTCGAGCAGCGGCCCGGTCGCTTCGTCGCAGCAAGTCTTCTCAACATCTTCATCACCATCGGCGTGACAGTCCTCCTCGTCGTGCACTTTCGCGAGGGAGCCCTAGGTGTCATCGTCGGCAACCTGATCGGCACTCTCGCTGTCTATACGGGCTTGCTCGCCTACCGTCGCGACCAGCTCGCGCTCGGCTTCGACCGTCGCCTGTTGAAGGCGATGAACCAGTTCGGCGTCCCGCTTGTCCCGTCCGGCTTGATGCTGTGGGCGCTCAGCTTCAGCGACCGCTTCTTCCTGATTCGGATCACGGGGCGTGCCGAGGTCGGGCTGTATGAGATCGGGGTCCGTCTTGCGTCGGCGAACGTCCTCCTGCTGACCGCTTTCCGAACTGCTTGGCCCGCATTCGCGTACTCGATCGAGGACGACCGGGAGGCGCGTACCACCTACGGCTTTGTGCTGACCTACCTCGTGGTGGTGGCGAGCTGGGTATCCCTCGCGCTCGGCCTCCTCTCGCCCTGGCTTGTCCACCTCCTCACGACGCCGCGCTTCTACGAAGGCTCGCGGGTCGTCGCGCCGCTTTCCTTCGCTGCCACTGCGTTTGCCGGTTACCTCGTGGTTTCGATCGGCGTCGGTCGCGTGCGCAGGACGCAGTTCAACTGGGTTGTGACCGGAGTCGCGGCGGCGGCCGACATCGCCCTCAATTTGGTCCTGATCCCGCCCTACGGGATGATGGGAGCCGCAATCGCCGAGGCCGCCGCGTGCACCGTGCTCTTCGTTGGTATGACGCTGCGCGCGCAGCGCCTCTACCCGGTTCCGTACCAGTGGCGGCGCGTCGGGATCGCTGCCTGCGTTGCCGTCGCGCTCACGGCCGCGGGGAAACTGCTCCAGGTGCCGCTCGCGGGAGCACTGGGGCTCGTCGCCGTGTACCCGCTCGCGCTACTGGCGGCCGGTTTCTACCTGCCCGCCGAGCGGCGCAAGTTGAGGTCGCTCGGACGCAGGCTGGTCGGCGTTCAGACCGGCGTGCGGTAGCAGTGAGCAAGCGGGCGATGCGCGTAGTCACTCAGCCCGGCCGGATGCGGGCTGTGACCGCTGCGGGCGGCGAGCGATTCCCGGCCGCGTCCTCGGCTACGAGAGCCAACTTGTAGATACCGGGCGGCAGCGCCTTTCCGCCGGAGCGGGCGTACCAGTCGAGCTGGCCGCGCGGGCGCTTACGGCGTCCGCGCACGACGGCACGACCGCGGAAGAAGACGGTCACCCGCGCGCGCTCAGTCAGCCGGTAGCGGATCTTGACGCGGCCCGCATGACCGTCGACTCCGGCACGAAGCGAGCGTGGATCGACGGAGACGATCCGGAGGCTCGGCGAAGTCGTGTCGACGGTGACCGGGTACGGAATGACGACCGTTCGCGCCCCGCGAACCAGCTTGATGCGGTAGCTGTATTGGCCATCGGGTACCAGCCGGCCGAGGTCAGTCTTCCCGTTCCATTGAAAAGTCACCCCGCGGCGCCGCCGGGCAAGGCGATCTCCGAGCACTCTCATCGCCTGGCCTCGGGTATCGAGCACGCTGACGCGAACGGTGTCGCGTCTCGGCAGTCGGAAGGTCAGTAAGGCCGTTCGGTGTGAGCAGCGGCACACCGGTGAGAAGACCCGATCCCAGCGCGGCGCCAGAATCGTCGTCTGCTCCAGCTTGAAGTGCTCCGCGACTGTGAAGGCTGCCGCCGTGGCTCCGAGCAAAACCAAGACGAGGAGCGTCGGCGCGGGGCGGGGCACGACGCGCCGATTCTAGGTAAACAGGCGAAGGACAACACAGAGATGGCGCTCCCGCTCGTTGGTCAGTCCACCGGGACTGAGGTCCGACGACCCAACCTCTGGTCGAGTTGATGGCGCGGCATTCTCTGGCCAATCCACTCGCACGGCCGCGCCCGCGCATGCCTCGGGGTCATCTGGATAGGCCCTCTTGTAGCGCCTGCTCACCGGTAGACGAACCGCGAGAGTGCGAAGGCGGGTATTTTCCGAACGATGGGCTTGGAACAGAAGACGGCCGAGATCGAGGCCCTCGTACAGCAACCGCGTCCCTTCGCCGCGCTGTACGAGCACTGGGAGCGGCACCACTGGTCGCCGTTCGCGGTTGACTTCTCCGTCGACGCGGACACATTCGCCGCTTTGGACGACGTGGCGCAGAAGGGGCTCGTCTGGATCTTCGCGCATCGCTTCCACGCCGAGTTCAACGTCGCCGCGCTGCTCGCTCCCTTCCTGCTTGCCGCGCCCGACTACGAGGTTCAGCTGCTCCTCGCGACACAGGTGGCCGACGAGCACCGCCACATCGAGTCCGTGTTGCGTGTGTACGCCGAGATCTTCGGCGTCGAAGGGGGTATCGCGGCGGTGAAAGCGCTCGCCGACGAGCAGCTCGATCCTGCCGCCGCGGCGCTCTACGATGCTCTCGATGGCGTCGTGCGCGAGCTCGAGCAGACGCGCGACGAAGATGCCTTCCTGCGCGCGGTGCTCGCGTACCACGTGATCGCCGAGGGCTCGATCGGGCGCGCCAACCAGAGCTTCGTCGCCGAGCAGTTCAAGCGGGTCGGAGCGTTTCCGGGCTTGCAGGAGGTGCAGCGGCTCGCGGTCCGCGACGAGGTTCGCCACATCGGGATCGGCGTCTCCTACGCACGCCGCCGCCTTGCACGTGACGGCGCGAGCGCGGCCGCTGTCATCCGTGAGACGGTCGACGCGTTCCACACGTTCGGCGATGCGCTGCTCGAGAACCTCGGGGTGGCGATGACGCCGCAATTCGTCGGCGCCTACGGCGCCGAGCCGGCCGTCATCTGGAGCGAGGTACGGCGGCAGCTCCGTCTGCGCCTGGGCTCGATGGGCTTCGCCGCCAACGGCAGCTGGAAACCGGCCAGGGCTGCCACCACGATACGGCGAGCCTCGTCGTCGTGACCGCCGGGAGGCAGTACGGGACACTCTTCATGGAGCTCTGGGCGGCTGTCAGTTCTTCACGAGCGAAGGCAAGCCGGGTGTCGTACCACAGCGAGTGATGCGGCTTGATGGCGGTTCTCACGCAGCGAGGAGACCGGAGGTGCCGATCGCGAGCAGCGCGACCCCAACGAGAGCGACGAGCGCGGGCAGGAGCGCGGCGGTATGGCGGTCCACGCGGTCGCGCAGCCGGGTGAGCGACGCCTCCGCGCGCTCGTGCGCCAGACTCCGGAGCGCTGCGATGGCAATGAGCGGCGTGACGAAGATCGTGTTGAACAGGATGACGAGCGCGATCTGCGTCTCGACCCGCCTTCCCGAGCCGACGACCGCCGCGACCACTGCGAAGTACGGGAACGCCGTCGGCAGCTCGACCGCCATGATCCCGGCGCCGAGGATCAGCGGCGAGCGCCCGGCGCGAAGCTCGTTCCTCCGGACGCGACACGCGACGCGCGAGCGCGCGAGCCAGAGCCCGAGCGCGACGAGCAGGCTGGCGGCCCCGAGGCACAGCTCGACGAGCGCGGTCGTGTGCTTCCCAGGCCGCGGGAGCGCTGTTACGAGCGCGTGGCCGGGGCCGAGGGTGAGCACGAGGCCACCCAGGAACGACATCCCGAAGACGCCGAGCGTGAAGGCGGCGACGCCGTGACGACTGCCGCGCCGGGTGGCGAGGTAGAGTGCGGGCCCGACCGTCGAGGGGTTGACAGAGTCGACGAGGCCGACCGTCACGACCAGCGCGACGAGCGAGAGCATGGGACGAGCTTGCCAGACGCACGAGCCTGCTCCCGTATCCGCACTCCTCCCGCCGCGCTAGAGTCCGTGTCGGTGAGGTGTCGCGACTGCAGCGCGCAAGCGCGCACCACCCAGGAGGCGCTTAGCGCGTTGCCCACCTGCTTCTGCGTCGGCGTCCCCTGGCGGGACCTCGTGTTCGGCACGCACTCCCCGCGGGGGCGCATCGCGACATCGCGAGTCGACAGCTGACCGCCCGCGAGACCCGTCGCAGCCCCCAGCGTGTGCTGATCCTGACCGCGAGCGTCGGCGAGGGCCACGATCTCCCGGCGCGCACGCTGGCCGCGCAGCTCCGGGCGGAGCGGCCGGACGTCGAGGTGGTTACGCGGGACGGCCTCGAGCCGATGGGGCGCGTAGTCACCGCGATCAGCGCCGACGCGGGCCGCGTCGTCTTCTTCCGGTTCCTATGGCTGTGGGACCTGGGGTTTTGGGTCTTCGCGGGCTTCGGCCCGACGCGACGCGCGGCGCAGGCGCTGCTCGCGCGCGTCGGCGGAGCGGGCCTGCTCCGGCTGATCCGTTCGCTCGACCCGGGTGTCGTCGTGTCGACGTACCCGACCACGACCGAGGTGCTCGCACGGCTGCGGCGGTCCGGCGCGCTCGACGTGCCGGTCGTCTCCGCGATCACGGACGTCGCCGGTCTCCGCTACTGGGCGGCGCCCGGCGTCGATCTCCACCTGATCACGCACCCCGAGTCGGCCGACGAGGTGAGGCGGATCGCAGGCGCTGACGCGAGAGTCGAGTGGGTGCACGGGTTGACGGCGGCCGCGTTCCTCGGCGAGCGGTCGGCCGCGGACGCACGGGACGCGCTGGGGCTGCCGGCCGCGGGCAAGCTCGTGCTTGTCTCCGGCGGCGGCTGGGGCGTTGGCGACGTCGATGGAGCTGTCGAGGAAGCGTTGCGGATCGACGAGGTCTCGCACGTCGTCGGCCTGTGCGGACGCAACGACCGGTTGCGCACGCGGCTTGCGTGGCGGTTCGCCGCTGAGCCGCGCGTGCGGGTAGAGGCCTTCACGGAGCAGATGCCGGACTGGCTGGCCGCCGCCGACGTCCTCGTTCACTCGACCGGCGGCCTGACGGTACTCGAGGCGCTGATGCGCGGCTGCCCCGCGATCTCGTACGGCTGGGGCCGCGGCCACATCCGCCTCCATAACGCGGCGTTCCGTCGCTTCGGCCTCGCCGATGTTGTGGCGACGCGCACGGAGCTCGGGTGGGCGCTCCGGCGCGCGCTCGCGCGCGGCAGGACGCGGACCGATGCCTTCCGCGCGCTGCCGTCGGCCGCCTCGCTCGTCCTCGCCGCCGCGGAGCCGCGATGATGGTTCACCTCGTGGGAGTCCCGCGCGGGCCGTTACGCTTCGGCTCTCGTGGCCGACCAGCGCACCACAGCGAGCGTCGGCCGCTTCGCGATCGGGTTCGATCACCGCGACCGCACGCGGCTGCACGAGCTGTGGCAGTCGGTGCTCGACGCGGAGGTCTGGTCGGAGGGAGAGATGGTGGCGGCGTTCGAGTCTGCGTGGGCGGACTGGGTCGGGCTATCCGCGGTCGCGTACTCCGGCTGGAGCGGCGCCGCACTCGCTGTTCTCGACTACGTCGACGTGCGCGGCAAGACCGTTCTCTGCCCCTCAAACACGTTCATGGCGACGCCGCTCTCCGTGCTCCACGCGGGCGGCCGGGTGGAGTTCGTGGACTGCAACCGGACCGATCTCTGCATGTCCTTCGAGGACTTCGAACGGAAAGTAGCTGCGCACAAGCCGCACGCCGCGATCCTCGTGCACATCGGCGGCCACCTCGCCTTCGACGTAGTGCGGATCGCCGAGTTCTGCCGAGCCGAGGGGATTTTCCTGATCGAGGACTGCGCGCACGCACACGGCGCGGGCTGGCACAGCCGCCGCGCCGGGAGCTGGGGCGACGCGGGCATCTGGTCGTTCGCGGCGACGAAGACCATCTCCACGGGCGAGGGGGGTGCCGTGGTCTCGCGGCACGCCGACGTCATTGAGCACGCGCGCACGTTCCGAAACTACGGCAAACCCGACTTCGCCGCGCACGGGCTGAACTGCCGCATGAACGAATTCACGGCCGCGGTCGGCGTCGTCGAGGTCGAGCGGCTCGACGAGATCACGCAGTGGAAGAACGAGCAGGCGCGCGAGTTGCTCGACCCGCGGCACCCCGCCCGGGTGGAGCTGCCGGATGGAATGGTGTCCGGGTTGTACAAGTACATCGTGTTCCAGCCGATCGAGCGCTCGACCGGAAAGGTCTACGACGAGCCGTGCCACCGCATCATGGGCGCGCAGGCCGACCTGCCGAACAGTGATTGGGTCGCGACGAACCACTGGTGCGCCCCGCTCTACTACCGGCCGGCGTCGACGGCCGACATCCCGGCGAAGATCAACGCGTGAAGGTTCTTGTCACCGGCGGCTCCGGCTTCATCGGCTCGCACGTCATCGACTGCGTGCGCGCCGCCGGTCACGAGCCGCGGATCTTCGACCTCGTGCCCTCGCCGTATCACGATCCCCGCGAGGTTGAGTTCGTTCTCGGCGACATCTGTGACCGCGACGCGCTCAAGGCGGCGGTCACCGGGTGCGACGTGATCGCGCACCTCGCAGCGGTCTCCGACGTCAACCGCGTCGTCCATGACCCGTCGCGAGCTCAAGCGGTGAACGCTGGCGGGACGGCGCTGCTGCTCGAGGCGGCGCATGCGCAGGACGTGGCGCACGTCGTCTACGCAAGCACGATCTGGGTCTATGGCAACGCGGACGGCGCAGAGCCGCTCGACGACGACTCGCCGCTCCCGCATCCGGCGCACCTGTACACGGCGACGAAGCTCGCGGGCGAGATGTACTGCCGCTCGTACGGCGAGCTCTACAGCCTCGAGCACACCATCCTCCGGTTCGGCATCCCGTACGGGCCGCGCGCGCGCCCGGCGACCGTGCTCGCGACCTTCGTCGAGCGCGCCCTCGCCGGTCGGGCGCTGATGATCGCCGGCGACGGTAGCCAGTCGCGCCAGTTCGTCTACGTCGAGGACCTCGCGCGCGGCGTCGTCGCTGCGCTGGCGCCGCCGGTACCGAACCGGATCTACAGCCTCGTCGGCGACGAGACGGTGACGGTGCGCGAGATCGCCGAGACGGTCCGGCGGCTCGTCGCCCCCGTCGAGATCGTGCACGTCGACCGCCGCGCGGCGGACCTGCGACCCGTGCGGATCTCCGGCGCGCGGGCCGCGCAAGAGTTGGACTGGTCGGCGATCACGCCGTTCGCCGAGGGCGCCCGCCGCTACGTCGAGTCGGTGACGCGGACGCCGCGCAGGCTGCGGCCCGCGACCGCCTCGAGTACGAGCGGCAGAGCCGCGATCGTTCTCCGCCCGGAGCCGTCGGAGCTGTAGTGGCTGGCGTCGTGCGGCAGCACGACGCCGCCCGCCCGCCGAGCCGCCCCCAAGCGGCACGCGAGTCCAGACGGGGTCGCTCGCGCCTCGTTCCCTTAGCGCGACCAGACCGTCCAGCAATCGCCGCGGCCGCGGGCGATGGGCTGCGCCGTTAGTGGCAGATGACGTTCGCGATCGGCCTCAGTGCGGCGCTCGTCGCGTCGCTGCTATTTAACGTCGGCATCGCGCTCCAGGGCATCGAGGCGCGGAGCGCGCCGCGGAGGCTTGGCCTTCGCTTGCCCCTCCTGGCGCGGCTGCTGCGGCGACCGCGTTGGCTCGCTGGCGCGACGCTCGGTGTGCTCGGTATCGGGCCGCAGGTGCTCGCGCTTGCCGAGGCGCCCTTCGTCGTCGTGCAGCCGGCGCTCGCGATGGGTCTTGTCGTCTTGCTGGTGCTGGGCGCGCGAATGTTCCACGAGCGCGTCGGGATTCTCGAGGTGCTCGGCGTGCTGGCGATCATCGGCGGCGTCGCGCTCGTCGCATCGGGGGCCCCGCCGCATAGCGAGGCCCATCGCGGCGTCGCCGCCGTCGCCGCGGTCGTCGGTGCGCTTTCGGCGTGCAGCTTCGCGCCATTCGCCGTACGCGGCACTCGCCTCGACACGGGGATGCTCGCCATCGCCGGCTCCGGCTGTGGGTTCGCGGCGAGCAATATCGCAACCAAGCTGATGAGCGACGATGTGGGCCGGAGTCACTACATGCCGACGGTGGTATGGGCGGCCGTCGCCCTCCTGACAGGGATTGCCGCCACCGTCACGGGGATGACTGCGTTCCAGCGGCTCCGCGCCACCACCGTCGTGCCGGTCAACACGGCCGTGCAGACGTTCTTGCCCATCGTCCTCGAGCCGCTCTTCCTGCATGAGCGGTGGGCCTCCGCCGAGCTCGGCGGCGCCCCGATTGCGATCGGGCTCGTCGTTGCCCTCGTGGGGACGATCCTCGTCACGCGCACGCGTGCAATCAGCGAGCTCGCCGCCGGCGCGCAGAACGGCGGAACGTGAAGCGGCGGATCCGGCTTCCTCGCCGGCGACCGGGGTGGGCCGCGTCGTGAGCCCGTCCTCGACGTCCGCGCTTGCCGGCTCCGAACCGGGCGCGCGTGGAATGTCGAGCTCAACGGATGGTTACGCGTTCGTTAAGCAACCGGGAGGTCTCGAGCCCTTGCAGCTCGGACGCGCGAACATCCTCCAGGTGCGAGCGCTCGTCCGCTTTCGCTGGTTGCTGCCCGCCCTACTGATTCCCTTGTGCATCGCCATGCTCGGCCTAGGCCTGCAGGCTGCGGCGTTCCCGCGGCCGCCTGCCGAGTCACTGGTCACCGCCGACATGCTGCGGAGGTTGTTGCGCTACCACGAGATGCGCGCGACAGAGAACATCGGCGGCCGCAGGATCTCTGCTGTTTGCGTACAGGGTCGATTCAGTTGGCTGAGCGCCCGGCCGGCGTTCGGGGCACTTGTGTTGCTCGGGGACGGCGAGCGTCTCTACGACTTCGGGCACGGTGTCCGAGAGGTCGGCCGTAGAGGAAGATCGGACCGCGCGGATCAGGCGCGATTCCTGCTCGCCGGCTGCCCAACTGTGCTGGCGGACCGGATTGGCACGCGACTTCGGGATTCATCGATTGAGGCTGACGCCGCCTCGGCCGATGGCGGGCCGGTGGTCGCGATTCGCTTCGGGCATCGCCGCTCGCCGATCCACCTCTATGTCGATGCGCGCGGATACAAGCCAGTCGAGCTGACGCTGTCGGGCAAAGATGGGCGAGGTCAGAGCGACCTTGCTCCTGGTGGAACGCTAGTGACGATTGTGCGCGTCCGGCGTGCCTTCGGAATCGTGCACGAACCGAGGCGTCTGCATGCCTGAGCAAGCGGGCGACCTCGCCTGCGCGCGAGCCCCGATTCGCCCACCGGCTCTCGGGTGGTTGGCCGGGCGGCGGACACTGGTGTTGTGGTGGTTGTACTCGCGCGGTGTCGTGCTCGTTGCCGCGCTGGTGCTCCACTTGCTCCGCGCTCCGCGCGGATATTTCCGAGCAGCGGTCTTCGCGCACCCGTTCGGCGCGCTCGAGGCATGGGACGGAGTTTGGTATCGCCAGATCGCGGAGCGCGGCTATCTCCTGATCCCCGGACGCCAAAGCGACCCGGCCTTCTTCCCGTTCTATCCGGTGCTCCTGAGGCTGGCCGGAGCCACGGGCCTGCCGCTCGGTATAGCCGGGCTCCTCCTCTCGAATGCATTTTTTCTCGGAGCGTTGCTCGCGTTCGACGCGTTCGGCAGTCGAATCGTTGGAAGTTCGCTTGCACGGCGGGCGACCTTGTTGCTCGCGGTCTTTCCGATGGGTTACGTCTTTTCGATGGTCTATCCGGAGAGTCTCGCCCTTCTCGCCTTTGCACTCGTCGGCCTGCTCTCGGTCGAGGGCCGCTGGCTTTCGTGCGCAGCGGCGGCGGCGGTTGCTGCACTTGCTCGCCCCGAGGGTGTCCTACTGTTTCTCCCGATCGCCGGATGCCTGCTGAGCCGCTGGGGGGACAGCGGCCCTCAAGCACGCGGCCGGGGGGTCGCCGCCGTGCTAGCCGCTCCGGCGGCGGCGATCTCGTTTCCTCTGTACTTGGGCTGGACGCTGCGCAACCCACTTGCTTGGAGCGAAGCGCAGCAGGCCTGGGGCCGGTCCTTCCGCGTGACCGGCGTCTGGCATTCGCTGGCGGGGGTGGGCGCCCAACTCGGCCGACACCCGTGGGCAGCTCGAGATATCGGCTTTTGCCTCTTCACTCTCCTGCTGTTGGGCCTCGCGTGGAGAGCGGGCGCGCCTCTGGGGTGGACTGTCCTCGGAGCGCTGCTCGTCCTGCTGCCGCTGGGCAGCGGCTCCTTTCAGTCCGATGCGCGCTTCGGGCTATTGGCACTGCCGGCATACTGGGGCCTCGCCTCCGTAACCAGGAGACGATGGACGTTCAGGTCGATCGTGGTGTCCAGCGCTGCGTTGCTTGCGGCAGCCGTCCTGACGCTCCCCCTGATCTTCCCTTGAGCGGTTTCGTGAGGCTGTGCACTGAAATTGGCGGGCTGCCGCCCGGCGTAGCCTGAGCGCGCCCCGTCTCCTACACTGGGGTTGCGACGCTCGGGATCCTGCGACACCTACCGCGGTGGCACCTCGCCTTCTTGGCCGCTGCGACGATCATCGTCGCGGCTATGACGGGCATTCAGCGGGCAGGCGTTGTCTCGTTGTCCGACGTTGCCGCGAGCCCACACGACGTGGCGAGGGGCCGGATTTGGCCGGTCATCGTGAGTGCGCTGCTCGTGCAGAAACCTCTCTTCTGGTCTCTTCTGTTCTTCGTTCTTCTCGGCTTCGTGACCCTCAGCGTCTGTGGAGGACGAACTCTCTGGTGGTCCGCTGTCGTGGGTCATGTGGGGTCCACTCTCTTGGTGTACGCGTTTCTGGGCATCGTTTGGTCGAGCGACGCAGACGTCTTCCAGGCAGTTCACAAGGCACCCGACTATGGAATCTCTGCGGTATCCGCTGCTTGGCTTGGCGCAACGGCCGCGGTCTCTTGGCGTGCCCGGGGAAGGACGGTTTGCGGCAAGATCGCGACGATCGTGACCGTCGTTTCCATAGCTCTATTCGCATGGATGTTGCGACACGCTGTCAATGTCCTCGATGTGGAGCACGTGGCCGCGTTCGCGATCGGTACAGCCGCTGCGCTACGACTAGCGCATCGCAGCCCTGCGCAAGAACGACGACTCGAGACGGTTGCGGCGTAGGATCTTGCCGCGGATACGCGGCTGGCAGCTTCGATCAGCTGAACGACCTCTTCGCGCACACTCTTGCTCCGTTTCCACAAGGTGGCCTCGGGGCTGCTGCGCCCCTTAGCGCCGGAGCGCCCTGGTCTGTGGCGGCGAATCTCCTGTCAGGCCTTTGTGTATCAGGCTCGGCTGCGCCGCTGCGCTTCGCCTCCAATTCGGCTTCGGCGCAGATCCTGCGCGTTGCCCAGTCCCCCGCGTGATCGGCGGCGTAGCGCTCGCTCGAGCAACTGCGCATTTAGCCGCGCATTTTCAGGAGCTGTTCAGGCCTCGGACGGGAATATCAGCGCCATGTGCCAGTCACTTTCGGCCACGCGCAGTCAAAGGTCACTGTCTCTGCTTGCATGGCTCGCCCTGTTACAACGGGAACTCCGGTGCCTCCGTTCGCCGGTTGTGTGCCAATCCTCGGCACCGGCTGACCGCTCCCAGGTGACTTGGCTGAGGAAGCCGCGACGGCTCGCCCGTCGCTCGAGATCCGGGAAGCGGCCCGCGATCCACGAGTGGGGCACGGCGCCCGGCTTCGTGGGGCCGCGCCACGAGCTCCGCGAGCGGCTTCTCTTCGATCTTGTGCTCGAGGGCGTGCCAGGGCGGCGGGCGCTGAACGCCGGCGCTGGGCAAGGAAGCTTCTCGCGCGTCCTCGAAGGGCACGCCTTCGAGGTGACAAGCGTTGACAGCGCCCCGGCTGCGGTCGCTGTGCTCGAGAGGTCGGTAAACGGCCCGGTGCTCCAGGCTGACCTGACTCATCTCCCGTTTCCCCGCGCTTGCTTCGACTTAGTCGTGCTCGGCGAGGTGCTCGAGCACATCGAGGACGATCACGCGGCGCTCGCGGAGGTTGCGCGCCTCTTGCCGGCCGGCGGCGTCCTCGTCCTCTCGGTTCCAGCAAATCCGGACCGTTTCGGCCCGAGCGACGTCTGGGCCGGGCACGTTCGGCGGTACGATCGCGAGCGACTGATGGGTATCTGCGAGGCGGCGGGCCTCGACGTCGACGCTTGTCGCGCTTGGGGATTCCCGGTCTCCGGTGTGTATCACCGCTACCTCTACGAACCTCTACTCGGTCGCGTCGGCGCGCATCCGGCGCGGCCCTGGGGGCGTCCGCTCATGCTTGCCCTAAAGTGCCTCTTGCAGGTAGATCGTCTCTTCGTCGGGGTCGAGCACGGCGCGGTCGGATACGTGCTGCGCGCGCGGCGGAGAGCGGCGCTCGACCTCGGCGGAGCAGGTCCGCATGTCTGAGTCTCTCCTTCCCGCCCGGCGTTATCGGCGCCCTGGTCTACGCGCGGGCTAAGGTGACCGCGCCTTCGAGGCCCCGCCGGTGGACGCTGTTCGAACCCAAGCCAAGGCCTCGCCGCTGCGGCTTGAATTCGCGCGCGTCCAGGGATGAGGAGCCACGCCGTGGCCGCCTCGCCGGCGTGACCGGCGCCGTCCTTGTCGCGTTCGTCGCGGCACAGCTACTCGGAATCGGCCACGAAGAGCGGCTGCTCGCGGGACGGCGCGCTCGCGCCCCCGTGCGCGTCTGGAGAATCGAGTACCGCGCGCACGATGGTCGTCTGCGAGCCGCCTTCGTCGACCTGCCGCGCTGGTATGGCCCCCGAGAGGATCCGCCGCTTCCACTCATCATCTCGCCGCACGGGCTCGAGCCGCTCGCGCGCGCCAGCGGCGCGATGTGGGGGGACCTGCCGGCGCGCGGCCCGTTCGCGGTTGTCAATCCGGATGGAGTGGGTCGTCGGCTGGGGCAAGAGTCCTGGGGGGCGGCAGGCCAGATTCGCGATCTTGCGCGCCTGCCGCGGATCCTCGCCTCGGCGTTGCCGTGGCTGCGGATCAACCGACAGCGCATCTACGCCTTTGGCGGCGGTATGGGCGGCCAGGAAGTCCTTCTGCTCGCCGCGCGCCACCCACGGCTGCTGGCGGGCGTCGCAGCCTTCGATGCGCCGACTGACCTAGCCCAGCGCTACCGCGACTTCCGGCGGTTCGCGGGGGGCGCTCGTCTGAGGAGGTACATGCGGATCGAGGTGGGCGGAACGCCGTTGGAGCGCCCCGCAGCCTACGCAGCCCGCAGTCCTCTCTCCTACGCCCGGCGGCTCGCCCGCTCGCATGTTCCGATCGAGCTTTGGTGGAGCAGACGCGACACCGTCGTTGTCGACCAAAACCGTCAGTCAGGTCGCCTCTACCGCACGATCAGGCGGATCAACCGGCGCGCTCCCGTCGACGAGGTGATCGGCGCCTGGCAGCACACCGCCGAGCTGAGTGTGCGCGGCGAGCTGCCAGATGCCTTGCTCGATCTCGGCCTCCTGCCGCTAGAGACTTTCCCGCACCGAGCGCCCGCCACCTCGCAGACGCGCCGCTCTCAGCGGCTCGCCTTTACCTCGCTGTGCGCGCGCCGCACGCCGAGCTCCTACCAGTGGCCGCTCAAGCCCTTCCACGAGCAGCATCCCGTGCGCGGCTACCTCGGCGACCCGCGAACGGTCTTCGGGCTCGAAGGGGCGACGGACACGGCTCCAAGCGGCTCGTTCTCCTTCCACGACGGCGTCGACATCGTCGCCTCCCCGCACGAGGCGGTTTACCCCGTGGTCTCGGGCGTTGTGATTGAGAGCCGGCCGTACACGGTCGTCGTGCGGAGCAGTTCGCGTCGCAGCTTTCAGTACTGGCATATCCGTCCGCTCGTTCAGGTCGGCGCATTTGTCAGGGCCGGGCGCACGGTGCTCGGGCGTGTGCTCGCACGCTGGGGACACGTCCACTTCATGATGGTTGCCGACGGCAGGGTGAGGAATCCGCTTAGTCCCGGCCACCTCGTCCCGTACGAGGACTCGACGGCTCCGTTCGTGCGCGCAGTCGCTTTCCGAACTGCAAGCGGTCAACCCCTTCGGCCTTCGCGGCTGGCCGGAAGGGTCTCCATCGTCGCCTTGGCCTTTGACAGCCCGGCGCTCCCTGTCGTGGGCGCCTGGCATGGTGCTCTCGTCTCGCCGGCGCGCTTGAGTTGGCGACTGACGGCTTCCTCTGGGCGACCGATACTGCGCGAGCGAGGCGTCGTCGACTTTCGGCGCAGGCTCCCTGCCGAGCATGAGTTCTGGCACGTCTACGCGCACGGCAGTTATCAGAACTTCCCGGCCGTAGGACTGCATCACTTCCGCGGGGCTTCGGGTCGCTATCTGTTCGTACTCACTCGGCGGCCGCTCCAGACGAAGCGGCTACCAGCCGGTGTCTACCGACTGACCGTCACGGCCAGCGATACGTGTGGCAACCGCGGCACCCTCACCGAGCGGGTCGGGATTACCTCGCGCGAGCCCGGGTCGTCGCGTTCACTGCATGGCCCCTCGACGCAGCGCACGCTTGAGCGTGGCGTCCGTCGACGCCGGGGAGGGCAGCGCTAGCCGATCGGCCCTCGCTCTCGTTGGCTACATGGATCGCGAACGGCTCGTGAGCGCGTGTCCTCGCCGTGGATCTGACCGAGGAAGGGAACCTGTGGCTCGTCGATCAGCTCCGGCTGTTCGGATCCGAGCGAGAGGCACCGGCGGCTCACCGACTCGCGAGGAAGCTCGGGGCCCACGCCCCTGGCCACTGTGAGCTCGTTCTGTCTGAGCCTATGCACGCGCCGCCGTGCAGATTCTCTCCGGCGTGCTGCTACGGGGGGAGGCCGGTCGTGTCACCCTCGCCGCGCAACCCGGCGGGCCTGGACGGGCGCAGTCAGTTCCGGCTCTTTGCGGGGCAGGGTGTGTTCGTCGACGCAGTGCTCGGTCGACGAGCCTTCGTGAACGTGCCCGACAAGTCGTGGCTTCGCATCGTCGATTTAGCGAAAGGCCGCGTGGTCGGACGCTAGGAGAAGCTGCCGTACCGGCTCGTTCCCAGCTCAGGCTGACTCCCGCAGCTTCCCGTGCCACGGATGGTCGAGGGGCAGCCACGCGCGAAGGCGCGCCCGCGCAACGCGATCCAGTCGCGGAAGCGCGGTCACGAGATCCTGCTCGTCCCGTTCTCGCGGGCGGCGCGACTTGAAGAGCAGGACCAGCTCCGGCCGAAGGAACGGGATTCCGTCGCGGCCGCGCAGGCCGATCTCGCCGAGCCGCAGGCGGATCGACGGGTCGTGCTTGTGAATCCACTCGTTCGATTCATGGTCGGCAAGGAGAAACTGAATCTGCCACGGCCCGCCGGGATCGCTTCTCGCCCAGAACCCGCCTCGCGGCGGCGCGACCCGCTTGCGGGCCGGCCATGGCTCGAGGCGCCCGCCGTGCGCGATCTGAATCTCCCAGAAGGGCAGCTGAGCCTGGATCAGGAGCTGGTCGTCCCGCAGCAACAGGATGTCGACGTCCCGATGCTCGCGCGTCTGCCGGCCCGCGTGCAGGTCGATCGCCCAGCCGCCGGCAATCCACCAGGGCGCCGGGAGTCTCCCATCAGGGACACCACGTCGTCGAGCGACAGTGGCTCCCACCACGACTCACCGCTCATTCGTCGGGCGGCCGGCGCAGTCGCTTCTGCTGCGAGCGGCGCCGCTTGCCCGTCAGACGCTCCTCTCGGGCCGCCTTCGTCGGGCGCGTCGGGCGCCGCGGGCGCTCCACGTGTAACGCGGCCCGCAAGGTTGCGGCGAGCCGCTCGAGCGCAAGCTCGCGGTTTCGCAGCTGACTTCGCTCGTCTTGCGCGATCGCCCGCAGGACGGGGCCGGCCTTCGCGAGCACCCGGCGCCGCTCGGTCTCGGTGAGCGTCTGCGAGGCCGCGACGTCGAAGACCGCCTCGACGCGAGTCTCGGAGCGCTGCGCGTGCTGCCCGCCCGGCCCGCTCGAGCGCGAGAAGCGCAGCGTGATCTCGGAGAGCGGGATCGCGACCGACGACGTGACGCGAATAGACTCGGCCTCCATGTCAGCCATTCTGCTGGACGTCGACGGCGTCCTCCACGTCTCTGGCGCGGCGATCGACGGGGCCGCGAACGCGGTTCGCCAGCTGCGAAGCGACGGCCACCGGCTCCGCTTCGTCACGAACAACACGACTCGGTCACGGCAGGAGCTGGCCGAGGAGCTGCGGAAGATCGGGGTGAGCCTCGACGAAGAGGAGCTCCAGACGACGGCCCGGGCCGCCGCGCAGATCCTCGCCGGGAAACGCGTCCTCGTGCTCGCGATGCCTGCGATCGTCGAGGATCTAAAGGGAATCGAGCTCGTCGGCGACCACGCCGAGGCAGTTCTGCTCGGCGGCGCAGACGAGACGCCCGAGACGAATCAGGTCTTCAGCTACATGAACCTCGCGCGCGCCTTCGAGGAGCTCGAGTCGGGCGCCGCTCTCTACTGCCTGCACAAGAACCGCTGGTGGCAGACCTCACGCGGGCCGCTGCTCGACGCCGGCGCCTTCGTCGCGGGTCTCGAGTACGCGGCTGGGATCGAGGCAACCGTGCTCGGGAAGCCGAGCGCGGAGTACTTCGGGGCCGCGCTCGAGTCGCTCGACGCCGACGCAGGGCTCTCCTGGATGGTCGGCGACGATCTCGACAGCGACATCGCGGGCGCGCAGAGCATCGGGATGAGGACGATCCTGGTCCGAACGGGCAAGTTTCGCGAGTCCGACCTCGACGCGGGGCGCCCTCGACCCGACGCCGTCGTCGACTCGATCTCTGATTTGCCCGACTGGCTGGACCAGCATGCGCGTGGGTCTTGACGCGATCGAGATCGCTCGCATCCGGCAGGCGCTCGATCGTTACGAGGGATTCCGGGAGCGCTGCTTCACCGAGGCCGAGCGAGCCTACTGCGACTCGCGCCCGAATCCACCGCAGCACTACGCGGCCCGCTTCGCCGGCAAGGAGGCCGTCGGGAAGGCGCTCGGCGTCGGCGTCTACTTCACCTGGAAGGAGATCGAGATCCGCGGTCGGCCGAAGCCCGGCGTGCATCTGTCGGGCCGCACGAAGCAAGCGGCGGAGCGAATGGGCGCCGGGCGGATCGAGCTCTCGATGACCCACTCGAGGGAGCTGGCGGCAGCGGTTTGCCTGATCACGGGTGAACCCGTGGTTCCCCCGTGAGCCCCCTCCTTCTGCGCAACGTCGATCCACGCCGTAGCGGGCCTCTCGCCGGGCAAGCCCGGCCCAAGGGCCCGTCCGGAAAGTCGACCAGGGCGCCTGACAGGCGCTACGTGGCGCGACCGCGGCCACTTTCCGGACGGGCCCTTCGGCGGCGGGGCGGGGCAATCCATCATTCACGAGGAGAGCAGGCCGTGCGCCGGCGCGACGACGATGATGATGTTTGACCCTCTGTATACCGCTGCCGAGATGCGCGCGGCCGAGGAGGCCCATCCGGGCTATCCCGAGTCGATGCGCGATCTGATGGAGCGTGCGGGCAGCGCGGTCGCCGAGCAGGCGCTCGAGTGGTTCTCCGAAGCGTCCTCGTTCACGGTCGTCTGCGGCGGGGGGTCGAACGGGGGTGACGGCCGGGTGGCGGCGAGGGCGTTGCGCGAGGCCGGCCGGCAGGTGAAGATCGTCGACGCGAAGGCCGACGACGAGGAGAGGGACCTCGGCTCGCCGGATGCCGTGATCGACGCGCTCTTCGGAACCGGCTTCACCGGGACTCCACGACCGGGTGCCGCGCGGCTGATCGCGCAGATGAACGACCTCGGGGTTCCGGTTGTAGCCATCGATGTTCCGTCGGGGGTCGACGCGTCGACGGGCGAGGTCGCGGGCGGGGCCGTCCGCGCCGACGTCACCGTGACCTTTCACGGGGAGAAGGTCGGGCTTCGCGTCGCTCCAGGCGCCTTTCACGCCGGCACGATCGAGCTCGTCGACATCGGCCTCGACCCGGTCGACACCGAGCACGCCGCCGTGACGTCCGAGATCCTCGAGCTCGTCCCGCTGCGACGGCCGACCGACACCAAGTACACGGCGGGCCACGTGCTCGTCGTCGGCGGATCCCCGGGACTCACCGGCGCGCCGTCGCTCGTCGCGATGGCGGCCATGCGCGCCGACGCCGGGTACGTAACGGTGGCCGCGCCTCGCTCCGCGCTCCCGGTCTTCGAGCAGCGACTGCTCGAGGCCGTCAAGCGGCCGCTCGAGGAGGATTCCGAGGGACTGATCGCCGACGACGCCGCCGACGAGATCCTTCGGTTGGCTCGGAAGGCGGGATCTGTCGCGCTCGGGCCGGGCCTGGGGCGGAGCGATGGGACGAGGCGCGTCGTCGAGCGCCTCCTGAGAGAGCTGGAGCTGCCGGTCGTCGTCGACGCGGATGCACTGTTCGGACTCGAGCCCGGCGACTGGCCCGGGCCGCGCGTTCTCACGCCGCACTCGGGCGAGCTTGCCGGGCTCCTCGGCGAGTCCTCGATCTGGGTCGATGCTCATCGTCTCGAGGCAGCTCGGCTGGCCGTCGAGCGGTTCCACTGCATCGTCCTGCTGAAGGGTGCAAGTACGGTCATCGCTGCGCCCGGACGGGCGACCCTCGTGAGCGACGGCTTCGCCGGCCTCGCGACGGCGGGCACCGGGGACGTGCTCACCGGGATCATCGGAGCGTTTCTCGCGAAGGGGATGGACGCCCGGCTCGCGACCGCCGCCGCGGCTCGCGCGCACGTCGAAGCCGCGATCGAGGCCTCGCAGGGAGCGGGCCTCATCGCCTCCGACGTCATCGAGGCGCTGCCGGGCGCGCTCGTCCGGTGAAGGTCGAGCTCCTCGGCACAGCCGGCGCCGGAGTCACGCCGCGACCGGGCTGCGGCTGCCGCGTTTGCGTCGAGGCGCGGGCCAAGGGCGTTCCCTACTCCCGCGCGGGGCCGGGTCTCTTCGTCCACGGGCCCGACCTCCTGATCGACACCTCGGAGGACATCGTTCTCGAGCTCAACCGGTCGCGAGTCGACAGGGTTCGGGCGGGCCTCTACTCCCACTGGCACCCCGATCACGTCATGGGCCGGCGCGTCTGGGAGGTGCTGCAGACCGAGTGGCGTCGCTGGCCCAGGCAGCCGACGCGGCGCCCGATCTACCTGCCGCAGGGGGTGGCCGCAGACTTCCGTGCTCACCTCGGCGGCCGAGAGCACCTCGCGTACATGCAGGAGCGAGGCTGGGTCGGGGTCGTCGAGATTCCGGACGGCGAGTCGATCGAGCTCGACGGCGCGCGGGTGACCCCGTTCCGGCTGGCGGAGGAGTACGTCTACGCGTTCGTCCTGGAGGAGAACGGCCGCCGCGCGCTGATCGCGATGGACGAGCTGAACGGCTGGACTCCGCCGGAGTGGGTCCGCGGGGTGGACCTGGCCGTGATCCCGATGGGCGTGGTCGAGCTCGACCCCTTTACGGGCGAGCGGCGCATTCCGGTGGAGCATCCGATTCTGCGGGCCGAGGCGACGTTCGCCGAGACGCTCGGGATGGTCGACGAGCTTGGTGCCGACCGCGTGGTGATGACGCACATCGAGGAGATGGACGGGGTCTCCTACGGCGATCTGAAGCGGCTTGAACTGCGGCTCCCAGCAGAGGGCCGAAACGTCACCTTCGCTTACGACACGATGCTCGTTGACCTCTGACTTCGATGTCGTCACCGGCGCGTTCTCCTACAGCGGGCGCGCGATCGCAGCACGCCTGCTCGAGTCGGGCAGGCGCGTTCGCACGCTCACTCGGCACGCCGACCCGACCGGGGAGCTCGCCGGCCGCGTCGAGGCGGTCCCGTTCCGCTTCGGCGACCCCGCCGCGCTCGCGGATAGCTTGCGCGGGGCCTCCACCCTCTACAACACCTACTGGATCCGCTTCGAGCATGGCGGATCGACGTTCGCCCGCGCGATCGAGAACACCGGCCGACTGCTGACTGCGGCACGGGAGGCCGGCGTCCGGCGCTTCGTCCATCTGAGCGTCACGAACGCCTCGAGCTCGCAGCTGCCGTACTTCAGAGGGAAGGCGCAGCTCGAGAGAGACGTCGCCGCCGCTGGAATCTCGTACGCGATCGTGCGGCCCACGCTCGTCTTCGGTCCAGAGGACATCCTCGTCAACAACATCGCGTGGATCCTGCGGCGGACTCCGCTCTTCGTCGTCCCGGGGTCCGGCGGCTACCGGGTGCAGCCCGTGTCCGTGTCCGACACCGCGGCCATCGCGGTCGACGCGGCCGGTGCGGTGGACGACATCACGGTCGACGCAGCCGGGCCGGAGGCGTACTCGTTCCGCGAGCTCGTGCGGCTGCTGGCGGCGGCCGTCGGCAGTCGGGCTCGCATCGTCCGGGCGCCGCCGCCCGCCGCGCTGGCGCTCGCCGGGACGCTCGGTCGCCTCCGCCGCGACGTCGTCCTGACACGCGAGGAGCTCGACGGCCTGATGGCGGGCCTCCTCGTCTCGGGCCAGCGGCCGCGAGGGCGGGAGAGCTTTCGCGCCTGGGTCGAGGCGAGCGCGCACGGACTCGGGCGCACCTACAGGTCCGAGCTCAGGCGAAACTACGCCGGTGCACCGCTCTGAGCTGACCATCGACCTGGGCGCCGTTCGGCAGAACGCGCGCACGCTTCTCCGTGCCCTCGGCGGAGCCGAGCTCTGGGCGGTCGTCAAGGCGGACGGGTACGGGCACGGGGCCGGCGACGTGGCTCGCGCCGCGCTCGCGGCAGGCGCGAGCGCACTCTGCGTCGCCACCATCAGCGAAGCGCTCGAGCTGCGCCCGCGGTTCCCGGAGGCGCGCATTCTCGTCATGGGACCGACGGCCGCGCGCGACGTGGTGGACGCGCACCTCGCCGGACTGGAGCTCGTCGCGACGGACGATGCCGTGCCCGAGGGCGTTCCCGTGCACGTGAAGCTGGATACCGGCATGGGCCGGTGGGGGCTCGGTGAGCTGGCGCAGCCGCCGAGGCAGGTCGTCGGGCTGATGAGCCACCTCGCCACGGCCGACTGCGACCCCGCCTTCGCCGCGCGCCAGGTGGAGCGATTTCGCGAGGCGGTCTCTGCCCATCCCCGCCTGACGCATCACATCGCGAACAGCGCGGCCGCTCTCCGCCTTCCCGCCGCCCGCTTCGACGCCGCCCGCTGCGGGATCGCGCTCTACGGGCTCTCGCCGTTCCGAACCGATCCGGCCGACGACGGCCTCGCGCCCGTGCTCGCGTGGCGGAGCTCGCTCGCGCAGGTCAAGCTGCTCCAGGCCGGAGAGAGCACCGGGTACGGCCGGCGCTTCGTGGCGCGCGAGCCGACCTGGATCGGCCTGGTCCCGGTCGGCTACGCGGACGGCTTCCGGCGCGATCTGACGGGAACCGAGGTTCTGGTGGACGGCGAGCGGCGGCGCGTGGTCGGAACCGTCTCGATGGACGCGTTCGCCGTCGAGCTCGGTGGGAAGCTGCGCACGGCGACGCCCGTGACCATCATCGGGGACGGAGTGCTCGCGGAGGAGCACGCGCGCGTCGCCGACACGATCACCTACGAGCTCGTCTCCAGGATCGAGTCGGGGCCGGCGCGCGCGCACCGGACTGCGACCGGCGGATGAACGTGCGTGAACTAGCGCGCGAGCTCCTGGCGGGCGAGGAAGCGTGGGTCGTCGGCGGCGCGGTTCGAGACGAGCTGCTGGGCCGGCCCATCGTCGATCTGGACATCGCCTGCGGAAAGCCTCGGGAAACCGCTCGCGCCTACGCGCGGCGATCCGGCGGCGCCGTCTTTCCGCTCTCCGAGCGGCATGGCGCCTGGCGGGTCGCACTTGGCGACGGACGGACCATCGACTTCACGCCGCTCAAGGAGACGATCGAGGTCGATCTCGCCGGTCGTGACTTCACGATCAACGCGATCGCGGAGCCGCTCGAGGGGGGCGACTTCGTCGACCCGTTCTCGGGCCGGGCCGACCTCGAGGCCCGCGTTCTTCGCGCGCTGAGCGATCGCGTCCTTGCCGACGACCCGCTGCGGCTGCTCCGGGCGGTCCGGATCGAGGACGAGCTGAGCTTCGAGCTGGACTCCGTGACGGCGACCGCCCTTCGCACGAGCGCCCACCTCGTGACGCGCCCGGCCGGCGAGCGCATCCTGGCCGAGCTCGTGCGGCTCTCGCCCCGCGGCTTCCAGCGACTCGACGAGCTGGGCCTCCTGGAGCCGCTCGGCGGCTCGCTCGAGCGGCTCGAGCGGGTCGATTCGGTCGAGCCGAGCGATTTTCTGCTCGTCGCGGTGCTCGGACGCAACCTCGAGCGGCTGCCGATCTCGACCCGCCTCGAGCGATACGGTCGCACGTTGCGGGCGGCCCGCCGTCCGGCCGACGACTCGCCGCGTGAGATCCACCGCTTCCGGCGCGCAACCGAGCCCTGGGCACTCGATGCGCTCGCCTTCCTGGGCGCGTCTGATTTGACTGCTGCCGTGCGAGCTGCTCGGGGGCGGGAGCCGCGGGAGCCGCTTCTCCGCGGCGACGAGCTCGGCCTGCCTCCAGGGCCGGAGATCGGACGGATGCTGGAGCTGATCGAGGAGGAGCGGGCCGCGGGCACGGTCTCCACCCGGGAAGAGGCGCTCGAGCTCGTTCGGCGCGAGTCTGTCCGGGTGAGGTGAGGCTCCGGTAAGCGACCGGTAAAACGGCCCGTTCTCGGCAAACGGCCGAGAGGCGCCTGCGTTCCAATAGGTATCAACCGCTCGATCACATAGGGGGTGATCGCTGTGCGAAGTATCTCGATCTCTCGTAACGGCATCTTCGGCGCCGGGGCCGTGCTCCTGGCCGGGGTAGTCGCGATGGCCGCGGCTGCAGCTCCGACCGCGAGCCCGCCGGCGAATACGTCACTGCCGTCCATCGGCGGCGTGCCGCAGGTGGGCCAGGTGCTCTTCGTCAGGGTCGGAGGGTGGGCCGGCGCCAGGCCGCTCAAGTTCGCCTACCAGTGGCGCCGCTGCGGCGGCGGCGGGGCCAATTGCGTCGATATCCCGGGCGCCACGGCTCGAACGTACGGAGCCACCTCCACGGAGGCGGGTCACCGGCTGCGCGCACTCGTGACCGCGACGAACAAGGACGGCTCGAGCGCCGCGATCTCACGGGCGAGTGCCGTCATCCACAGGCGAGGGGACACGGTCACTCCGCCTCCTCCGCCTCCTCCGCCTCCTGCTCCATCGGGCCCCGCCGGACAGAGCCGGCTCGCGGACGGCAAGATCTCGATTCCCGCGTCGAGCGTCGCGCCGCCGCAGCGCCTCGTCCTCACGGGGGTCTCGTTCTCGCCCAACCCGGTTCGGTCGAGATCGCCGTTCAGCGGCCGGTTCCGCGTGACGGACACGCGGGGCTACGTCGTTCGCGGCGCGCTCGTCTTCGCCCTCGGCGTCCCGTACAACCGCATCGTCCAGGAGCCCGAGCAGCCCACCGCGGAGGACGGTTATGCGACGTTCTCGTTCCGCCCGACGGCGAGCCTGCCGCTGCAGCAAGGGTCGGCCCTCGTCGTCTTCCTGCGCGCTCGCAAGGAGGGTGACAGCCTGCTTGCCGGCGTCTCCACGAGGCGTCTGGTGCAGGTGAGCCTCGGCTCGCCGCTCGGCTAGCCGGCAAGGGACCGGGGCCGCCGCGCGCGGCCCCGGTCTCTTTCCGAGAGAATCCGTGTCGTGGACCCGCTGAGGAGTCGGTTTGCGGCAACGGCCGCGCTCGTGGCCGAGAAGGAGGAGCGGCGCCGGGCCGAGCTGCGGGACGAGGTCCGGGCCTTCCTTCCGCTCCACGGTCACGAGCGCGTGCTCGACGCGGGGGCGGGCACCGGCGCGCTGTCGTTTGCTCTCGCCCCGTTCGTGCGCGAGGTCCTCGCCGTCGATCTGGTGCCGGAGCTGCTGGACGAAGGGCGGAAGCGAGGCCGTGAGTTTCCGAACGTCTCCTTCGTCGAGGGCGACATCGTGGGGCTCGACCTGGACAGCGGCTCGTTCGACCTCGCGGCGACCCTGCGCACGCTTCACCATGTCGCGCGACCCGAGCTTGCCGTCGCCGAGCTCGTGCGCGTCACGAGGCCGGGCGGCCACGTTCTAGTTATCGACCAGATCGCGCCGGCCGATCCGCTCGCGGCGATCGAGCTGAACCGCTTCGAGCGGGCGCGTGATCCTTCTCACACCCGGGCGCTCGCCGACGTCGACCTCCGGGGCCTGTTCGAGTCGAATGGGCTTGTGCTAGAGCGTTCGGAGTTCCTGCGGGAAACGCGCGAGCTCGAGCCGTACCTCGATCTCGCCGCCTGCGAGGGCGACGCTCGCGAGCGGGCCCGCGCCGCCGCTCCCGGTGAGAGCGCGTACACCGCGGAGATCGGCTGGTACCTGCTCGTGAAGCCGGCGCTCTCCGCGTAGGTTTCCAGCGTGGATGCGCTCTTGCTTGCGGGCGGGAAGGGCGAGCGTCTGGGAGAGGCCGCCCAGGGCCGGCCGAAGGCGCTCGTTCCGGTCGCCGGCCGCCCCCTGTGCTCCTACCAGGTGGCTGCGCTCGCGCGCGCCGGCGTCGAGCGCGTGGTCGTCTCGTGCTCCGCGGGGCGCGAGCGCGAGTTCGAGCGCGAGCTGACGGGTCTCGGCGCCGAGATCGTGACCGCACCCGAGCCGGAGCCGCTCGGCCGGGGAGGAGGGCTGCGCTTTGCCGCCCGCCTGCTGTCGGGCGGCGGCCCGGTGTTTGCCTTGAACGCCGACGATCTGCTCGCGCTCGACTACGCCGCGCTGCTCGAGCGGCACCGCGCGACGGGCGCCGCCGCCACGATCACCGTGACGCCGATGACGAGCGCCTTCGGCATCGTCGACCTCTCGGACGACGATGCCGTCACCGGCTTCCGCGAGGCGCCCCGCCTTCCGTTCTGGATCAGCTGCGGCGTCTACGTCTTCGGCGCCGAGGCGCTCGAGCGCCTACCCGAGCGGGGCGACCACGAGCAAACGATGTTCCCGGAGCTCGCCGCCGAGGGAAGGCTGCGCGCCTTCCGCTACGAGGGGGTCTGGCTAACCGTCAACACGCCCAAGCAGCTACGCGCCGCCGAGGAGTGGGTCGCCCAGCACCCGGATTGGCTGCCGGCAGGGGACGCTCAGCCTACTTCCACTTGACCGAGCACCCGACCGGCGGCGTCTCGGCGACCCTCGGCTCGCGGCCGGCGAGCAGGGCTTCCAGCGCATCGCGTAGGTAATTCTGTGAAACCGCCTGCTCGTCGCGCGAGTCGTCGATCGCGCCGTGGTAGACGAGTCGACGCTCGGCGTCGAAGAGGAAGACCTCCGGCGTTCGGCTCGGCCCGTAGGCGTGCGCCACCGCCTGATTCTCGTCGTGCAGGTAGTCGAAGTTGAACCCCTGCTCCTCGGCGCGCAGCTTCATCTCCTCGAACGAGTCCGCGGGACGCGAGTCGGCGTTGTTCGAGTTGATCGCGACCAGGCGAGCGCCGCGCACGGCGTAGTCCCGCTGGATCGCCTTCATCCGCCCTTCCCACGCCTGCACGTACGGGCAGTGGTTGCACGACCAGACGACGGCGAGGGCCGTCGCGTCCGCGTAGTCGTCGAGGGAATGCTCGCGGCCGTCGACGCCCGGGAGCGTGAACGCGATCGCTTGGGACCCGCTCGCGAGGGTCATACCACCGCCCGCTCGAGCGACTCCCGGCTCGGCACGGGCGAGACCCGCCCGTCGGAGAGGTGGTAGATGCGGCAGGACAGCGCAGGCGGACCGTCGGCGCCGCGCGGGTCGACGTCCCTGCCGTCGATCCTGATCGTGGGCGAGCCGGGGAAGCGAAGAGCTTCCGCTTCGGCCTGCGTCTTCACCTCGTGGCGTACGATCTCATCGTCCAGGCCGTAGGAGCGAAGCACGTCGGCGAGCAACTCGTCGGCCTCTGGGTACGACGGGCAGCCGTCCCAGTAGAAGAGTTCCACCCTCATGGGGCTACGGTACCTGCGGCCCCCGGGTGTAGGCTCTTTCGTCGACCTGGGAGGTTCGGATGCAAGCGTGCGCGCGCTGCGGCGGTGAAGTCGAGAGGCCGTTCCGTTTCTGCCCCTGGTGTGCAGCCCCGCAGCGTCTGAAGCTGGTCGAGTTCTTCTCCTCGCACCCGCTCCTCCAGGACGACCGCGGCCGCTCGCTGCGGGTGTCGCGCTACCTCGGCCCGCGCGAGGAGGAGCGGCACGTCCGCTTCAGCGTCTGGAGCGAGCGCGACGAGCGAGCCGAGGCGACGGCCGCGGTCTCGCTGGACGAGGCGGAGGCGCGGCGGCTGGTCGGCTTCCTGGCCGGGTCGGCGCCCGTGGCGCTCGAGACGCGGGGCTTCAGGTCGCGCGTCCGCGAGCTGCGCGATGCCTGCGGGATCCGGCGCTAGCAAGCAGGCGCGCCAACAATCCCGGCGCGATCGCCTGTGCGATCGCCGCGACGCGGTACCAGGACGGCACGAAGGTCTCTGAGCGATCCCGCTCCAGCACTCGGATCACGTGGGCGGCCACGTCGTCGGGATCGATCACTGCACGCACGAGCAGCCGGTTGCCGAGCGTCCCCCGCTGCGGAAAGCCCTCCGTCTCGACGAACCCCGGGTTGACCGTGTGCACCCGGACTCCCCGTGGCCGCAGCTCGGCCGCCGCCGCGCGGGAAAAGGCGAGCTGGGCATGCTTGGCCGCCGAGTAGGGGCCCGACGGGCCCCAGGCGACGGTGCCCGACACCGAGACGATGTTGACGACGTCCGAGGGCGGGGCCTGCTCGAGCGCCGGCAGGAGCGCCCGCAGGCACCACAGGCTGCCGAGGTAGTTGACACGAACCACCTGCTCGATCAGCCCGGGCTCGGCATCGAAGAGGCCGGCGCGGCCGGGCATGCCCGCGCTGTTGACGAGCAGGTGGACCGCGGGGTGCCGCTCGCGCACCGAGGTGGCGACCCGCTCCACCCACTCCCGGTCCGAGACGTCGCACAACTCATACTCGCCGCCGACCTCCGTCGCGATCTCGCGCAGCCGCTCCTCCCGGCGGGCGAGCAGGACGCAGTGCCATTCTCCCGCGGCGAGCCGGCGTGTGATCGCGGCGCCGATTCCGGACGATGCGCCGGTGATGACGGCTACTCGCCGAATGTTCTTACCCCCTCGACGTTGATTGCGATCGTGGAGAGTCGTACGCACTGCGCATCAACGGCAGACGCGAACCGCGAGCGTCGCAGCGGCTGACTTGCCGGATCGATCGCGGACGACGGCACGCAGAACGTGCCGTCCACGCTTCCGGGCTCCCCAGGTCGTCACGTAGAGGCTGTCGACTTTACGCCGGACCGTCCGGATCGGCCGCTTGCCGTCGAAGAAACGCACGGAAGCAACCGCGCGCGCGGAGCTCGCTGTCACGGTCAGGCGGCTTCGCTTGCCGGCACACGCCGAGGAGCTGGGGAGCAGCCAGCTGACCGCCGGGCCCTTCACGACCGTCAGCCGCGGGTCGAGATAGGTCGTGTTCGGCATGACGTTCTTGCCGATCGTGTTCACGTTCTTCGCTTCCTGGAAGTCCGAGGCGACGAGGTTCAGCCGCACGCGCCCGGGCGTCAGCCTCGGCGCCCCCCGCAGCGGGAAGAGGACGAGGCCCGTGTCCGGGTCGTATGCCGTCGGCGCGACGAGCGAGAAGCGGTAGGCCATGACGACCGAGTACGGATCGACCCCGGAGCCGGTGTCGACCGCGCGGGCCACGAGCATCGGCCTGCCCGCTGATACACGCGTAGTGAGCAGGCGAAGCGAAGGCGGCCGGACGTCGTTGATCCAGGAGCGCAGCACGTACCGACCCGGGTGGGGTCGCTTCCGGTACACGTTCGTCCCGGAGTCGACCGAGATGTAGAACCGCTGCGGCTTGGGAAGAGCGACACCGGCTGCTCCGATGTCCAGCAGGTAGTCGTACATGAAACCGTTGACGTTGACGGGCGTGCCCGCATAGCCCTGGACGTGGTTCTCGTCCCGAGAGCCGAGAAACCACGGGTGGATGGAGGCATCGGGCGGGCTCGCCCCGACGACGGCGACGCCGAGGTTGGCGACGCGCCGCTTCACGGTCGTGACGTAGAGGCGCTCGGCTCCGGGCTCGTCTACGCCGGGGGCGTTCACGTCGGGAGGCGTGCCGAACGGGGCGCTTGGGAACCGGTAGACGGTCGCGTACGAGCTGCCGTTCCGCGTGTCGCCGACCTGGAGACGGCGCAGGGGCTTCGCATGCTGCGGCGAGAGCTCGAGCTGTGGCCGAGTCACGTAGAAGAGGTAGGGAACACGGCGCACGTTCCTGCCGTTCGTGAGCGTGATGAAACCGTAGTCGTCGCCGGCAGCGGCACCGGCGGCCGCAGTTGCCACGACGGGTAGCTCCGCGTGCCCGCCCGGGGGGAGCGACACGAGCGGCGGCAGCTCGAGCGCTGCTCCCTGGCTCGCCGATTGCGGCTGGATCCGGACCTGCCACGTTCCGGCGCCGCCTCCCGCCTCCTCGAGAGAGATGAGGAGCGGCCGCCTCTGCGCGCCGTGATTGACGTCGAGATCTCCGTACGAGAGCGAGACTGGATCGGCGAAGAGGAGGGGAGTGTCGGCACGCGGGAGATTGGCGAGGCCGCCCCCCTCGAGGAGGACCGGAGCCTCGGCCGTCCGAGCGGTGTCGCCGTATGCGGGCACCGCGGTCTGGACGATTGCCGACTTCACCTGCTTCGGCGTCCAGCCCCTGTGGCGCTGGAGCAGCAAAGCGGCGGCGCCGGCCACGTGCGGAGCGGCCATGCTCGTCCCGTCGAAGACGGCGAACGGCGAGCCGGCGAACTCGGTCAGCGTCGACGACAGGATGGAGCCGCCCGGCGCCGAGATGTCCGGCTTCAACAGGTGGCCGAAGTCGGTCGGACCCGCTGACGAGAAGCTCGTGACGACGCCGCCGCGCCCGGTCTCGATCGTCTCGACGTCGCGCGCGACGCGGACCTGGCCGCGACCGCCGGCGCCGCGCGCGTCGATCGCCGCTCGGAGCCGCTGCCCGTCGATGTCGGCGACCATGCCCATCGGCACGGGCAGACGCGGCAGCGGCAGGAGCGGAAAGCTCGCCTCGCCGGGTCGGTCGTTGACGAGGATGACGCCGATCGCGCCGGCGCTCTTCGCCCGTGCCGCTTTCGACACGATGCTGCAGAGGCCGCGCTGGACGAGCACGATCGCTCCCTTCAGCGAGCCGGCAGGAAGTGAGTTCTCCGGTCCGTTCGGATTGCCTTTCGAACCGCACAGGCGGGCGTCGACCGGTGTCCCATCGAGGCTGGTGACAGTGCTGACGTCGACGACCGTCTGCGTGAAGTTCTCCCACTTCGCCGGCGTCGCGGGAACGGTCGGCGCGGAGCGGTAGGCGACTTCCTGCAGCACCCGAGAGCCGTCGGCGGACGTCAGCATCAGCGTGCTGCCGAACAGGTGGTTGTTCGAGACTGCGGCGACCGAGATCGAGTCGGGCGCCGTCCCGGGCGAGCCCACCGAGCCGAGGCCGAACTCCTCCCGGTCGTTGCCCGCGGAGATGACGGGGACGACTCCCGCGGCGGCCGTGTTGTCGACCACGTCGATGAGGGCGTCGTTCGCCGGGTCGGAGGTCGCGCCGCCCCCGGAGAAGTTGATCACGTCCATGCCGTCCTTGATCGCCGCCTCGAACGCGGCGGCGATCTCCGGCGTGTTCGCGACGTTGCCGACAGGCGTGGGCACGGTGAAGACCCGGTAATTGCCGATCCAGGCGCGCGGCGCAACGCCGGAGAGCCCGAACACCCGCGGATGGTCGAGGCCGCGCGGAGCGTACGTCCCCGCCACGCCGGCGGCGATCCCCGCGACGTGCGTCCCGTGGAACGACTCGCGCCGGTCGAGCGGCAGGCGGCCGGCCCGCCCGGATCCCGGGCCGGGGAACGACCGAGCGACGATCACCTTCGGGGTCGTCGACTTGGTCGCCCCGCGCGGGAAGCCGGGCGGGTAGTCGAAGCCCTTTGGATTGAAGTACGGGTTCGTCTGGTCGACGCCGTCGTCGACGACCGCAATCTTCATCCCGTCGCCCCGGTCGCCCGTGGTCGCCTCGAAGACGTCCGCGCCGATGATGCTGGGGCTCTCGTTCGTCGTCAGCGTGTAGCGGACGCTCGGGTAGATGCGCGCCGCGAACGGCATCGCGACGAGCCGTGGCAGCCGCGTTGCGGGGAGTGTGACGGCGAACCCGTCGAGCACGACTTGCAGTCGGCGGGAGACCGTGGCCTCGGGGATCGCTCGCTTGAGCGAGCGGACGGCCGCTCGCTGGGCGGCAGCAAGGCGCGCGATGTACGTGCGCGATGCGCTGCTGTGCGTATCGAGGCGTCGCGAACCGGCGGCGATCTGCAGCGTGCGTCCGGCCGCGAGCGCCAGAGGCGGACTGCGAAGGGTCACGATGACCGTCACGCGCCCGCTCGCATGGCCGGCCGGAATCTGAATCGTCCCGGCCCGGACGCGTGGCCTGCTGCGGGGATCGTTCGGGTCGTAGCGGAGCGGTTGGAGAGCCGCGCCAGCCGAGGAAACGACGCCGAGCGCCACCGCGAGCGCGAGGAGGGCAGCTGGGCGGCGCAAGAAAACCAGGGTACCGGAAGGTTTCGGCGAGGCCGTTTACACTCCGACCGTCGTATGGGCGATTTCGACGGGAAGCGGGGGCTCGTGCTCGGGGTGGCGAACAGGCGCTCGATCGCCTGGGGGATCGCGCAGCGCCTCGCAGCCGGGGGCGCAGAGCTCGCGTTCACGTATCAGGGCGAGCGGATCGAGCGGAGCGTCCGGGACCTGGCGGAGTCCGTCGGCAGCCCGCTCGTCACCTCCTGCGACGTTCGCTCGGACGAGGACCTCGCCCGCGTCTTCTCCGAGGTGGCCGGGGCGTTCGACGGCGGCCTCGACCTGCTCGTGCACTCGGTGGCGTTCGCCGCGGCCGAGGATCTGGAGGGCCGCTTCACCGACACGCCGCGTGACCGCTTCTGGCTTGCGCTCGACGTCAGCGCCTACTCACTGGTCGCGGCGGCGCGGGCGGCGGAGCCGTTGATGGACGCCCGCGGCGGCGGCTCGATCCTCACCATGACCTACCTCGGCGGCGAGCGCGCCGTGCCGCACTACAACGTGATGGGCGTCGCGAAGGCCACGCTCGACGCGTCGGTCAGGTACCTGGCGTGGGATCTCGGCCAGAAGAACATCCGCGTGAACGCGGTCTCGGCGGGCCCCGTGCGGACACTGGCCGCGAGGTCGATCGCGGGCTTCCCGACGATGGAGGCGATCGTCGAGGAGCGCTCGCCACTTCACCGGCACATCACCTCTGACGACGTCGGCGCCGCGGCCGGCTTTTTGCTCTCGGACGCCGCCCGCAACGTGACCGGGACGACGCTCTACGTCGATTCTGGGTACCACGCGATGGGCATGTAGATCGGTCCGGACTCAAGCCATGGTGTGATATGTGATCGTGAGCTGGTACGGCGGGGACGCCGCCACTGCGGTTGTCGGAAAGAAGGTAAAGCATGACCTCGGTCTACGACGAGCTGCGGGCGTCGCATCGCTGGGAGGTGCCGGGGCGCTACAACATCGCGGCCGACGTCTGCGACAAGCACGCTCGCGAGAACCCGGCGATGGTGTGGGAGAGCTTCGACGGCTCATACCGGGAACTCGATTGGGGAGAGCTGCAAGACCTCGCGAACCAGGCCGCGCACACGCTGGCCGCGCACGGCGTTCGACCGGGCGATCGCGTCGCGGTCGTCTTGACGCCGACGCCCGAGACGGCCGCGATCTTCTTCGGCGTCTGGAAGCTCGGCGCGATCCTGCTCTCGATGTCCGTGCTGTATGGCGACGACGGGATCCGCCATCGCCTCTCGGACTCGGGCGCGAAGCTGCTCGTCACCGACGAGGCGAACGCCGGGCGCTTCCGGCATCCGGGGACACCGGAGCTGCTCGTGCTCGGGCGCGATACGCTCGCCGCGGCGCCGACCGGCTTCGTCGGTTGCGATTCGGCCGCGGACGATCCCGCCCAGCTGTACTACACCTCCGGCACGACCGGCCCGGCCAAGGGAATCGTGCACGCCCACCGCTACATCCTCGCGCACGAGGAGTTCGTCTACTCCCACGAGGTCGAGGACGGGGAGCGCTTCCACGGGATGGGCGAGTGGGCCTGGGCTGCCGGGATCGCACCGCTGCTCGGCCCCTGGCGGCTCGGTGCCGTGCAGTGTGTCTACCAGCGCGAGGGTGGCTTCGACCCGCACAAGCAGCTCGACTTCCTCAGCAGACACGAGGTCACCAACGTGTTCACGACTCCGACGGCGATGCGCGCGATGATGGCGATCGGCGACGCCGGGACCCGCTACCCGCAGCGGTTCCGCCGGGTCTGCTCGGCCGGCGAGCCCCTGAACCCCGAGGCGATTCGCTGGTTCCGCGATCAGTACGGGGTGACTGTGCTCGATTACTACGGCCTGACCGAGTCCTACCCGCTCGTCGGCAATTACCCTTTCATGGAGGTGCGCGAGGGGTCGATGGGGAGGCCGATGCCCGGCTGGAACGTGCAGATCCTCGACGAGGACGAGCAGCCGGTTCGCCCGGGCGAGCGGGGCGAGATCTGCTTACGCGCTCGCTCCAACCCGCACTACCCGCTTGGCTACTGGAACGACCCGGAGGCGAGCGAGGAGATCTTCGGCGGCGAGTGGTTCCACAGCAAAGACGCCGCGGTCCGAGACGAGGACGGCTACGTCTGGTACGAGGGGCGCGCCGACGACGTCATCATCTCCGCCGGCTACAGGATCGGTCCCTTCGAGGTCGAGTCCACTTGCCTGGAGCACCCGGCCGTGAGGGAGGCCGCAGTGGTGGCCTCTCCGGAGGAGCTCCGCGGCAACGTCGTCAAGGCCTTCATCGTGCTCGCGGCCGATGTTCAGCCTTCGGAGGAGTTGGCCGACGAGATCAAGGCGTTCGTGCGAGGCCGGCTCTCGGCCTACGCCTATCCCAGGCACGTCGAGTTCGTCGCCGACCTGCCGAAGACGCTGACCGGGAAGATCCGGCGGATCGAGCTCCGTCAGCTCGAGGCCGAGCGAGCAGCTCGCGCCCGGGCGGCGGAGTAGCCACCTCCTCGCAACGCACGGCTCGTGCCGGATCGCCCGGGTTCGCTACGCGCGGAGGCCGTCTCGAACAGGGTGAACGATTCACGACGCGCGAGCGTTACAAGGGTGATGGCGCACCTACTCGTGAGCCCACGGAACGGAGCCGAACTGACCCGGTGGGGGCGATTCGAGGAGGCCATCGCCAGTTACCAGTCGGAGCTCCACGCGTTTGCATACAGAATCCTCGGCGGCCGCTCAGAGGCTGAGGACGCGCTGCAAACGGCGTACCTGAAGGCCTTTCGAGCCGCCGCCGACGATCAGGTCCGGCTGACACGGCCGTGGCTTTACCGCGTCGTCTACCGCTGCTGCATCGACGAGTTGCGGCGACTGAAGCGCCACAACCACGACGTGCTCGAGAACGCCGCGGCTGGAGTAACCGACGACGAGGCAACCCGCGAGCTGTCTCGGGCGCTGTCGCACGCTTTTCTCCAGCTTCCCGCCCCGACACGTGCCGCGGTTCTCCTCGTCGATGTACATGGATTCAGTTACGCCGAGGCCGCGGCAGCGCTGGACGTGCCGCGCGGCACGATCGCATCTCGGCTCAACCATGGCCGGGATGCGCTACGCGTCGCACTCACCGACGATGTCACAGACTGGAGGGCCCGATGACCGACCTACACGAGCATCGTGATGCTGAGCTGGGGCGGATGATCGAGACGATCTCCGTTCCACCTCTGAGCGCGGATTTCTTTACCCGCACCGCACAAGCTGCCTCCGCGGACTCTCCCCCAGCAGCTAGCCGGCTGCGCCGCGCGCGGCCGATCTGGCGCCTGGTTGCTGCCGCGGCTGCCATCGCCGCTGCAGCGGCTCTCGCTGGAGGATTCGTCGGCGCCTCTCTGACGCATGCGCCGGCGCGCGCCGGCGCATCCCAGGCGTCTGTCATGGGCTTCTTGCCCGCGAGCGGCTGGAACAGCGTTGTCGCGCCCCTGCCGAGCAAGCTGAAGGCCAATAACCAGGTGACCTGGGCGAGCGACGTCCCGTTCCAGGGTGACGACCTCGCCTCCGGGTGGCCCAACGCGACCGTCAAGTTGCTGCCCCCCGACGGAGTCGTGATCTTCGCGAGTCTCGCGCACATCTCCAGCCCGGGGGGCTTTACAGAGCGGAGCGCGCCGCTGAAGCTGGCCGACGGCAACTTCTTCTCATCTCACTTCGACGGCCAACCTGCGCCGAACGTGTCGCTGCAGCTGATCGAGGCTCACATCAACGGGCAGTACGTCCTGATCCAGGTGTGGTTCGGACGGCTGGAGCCGAGCGACGAGCAGAAACGGAAGGCGGACGCGGAGCTGGCACGGCTCCAGATACCGGTGCAGTAACGCGCTAGCCGTCACGGACCCGGCACCACTCGAGCAGGTACCGCTTCAACTCCGCCGGGAGGATGTTCAGCGGCTCCAGCTCGCCCCTCACGAGCGGAACGGCCCACTCGTCGTAGCTGCCCTTCGCCGGATCGTGAAACTCCGCTGCGGCGCTACTCGTAGGCGGCGCGTCAGCCGGCAGCGGAGGAAGACCTCGTCGTCGCGAGTGAACGCGGGCCCGAGCAGCTCGATCTCCACCGCGAGCTCCTCCACGAGCTCGCGCCGAAGCGCCGCCTCGACCGTCGCGCCCGGCTCGACACCGCCACCCGGTGCCGCCCAGTACACGGGTCCCGTCCTGGGCGCACCCGACGAAAGAGGACGACGTTCCCGCCGTCGTCAAGGAGCACAGCTCGAGCCCTCACGGTGCGCGGTACATCGTGATGCCTCCGTCCTCGGCGAGGCTCCGCCAGCCGTTTCGGCGAAGGGCGCGATGCGCCGGTGCTAGACAGCGGGAGGGCCACCGACCAGGCCCGTACAGCGGCTCGTGCAGCGCGACGTAGCGGACCCCCAGGCGCTGGAGCAGCGCACCGTCCCAGCGCCCGCAGTTGAGCGGGCGGAGCAGGCGGGCGACCGAGTCGGCGCGCCCCAGCGCAACGGTCGAGTAGCCGCCTGGCCGCTCGCGGGTCGCCTGCAGCTCGTAGTACTGATAGACGCTGCCGAGATCGGTGCCGGGCAAGAAGACGGGCAGCTCTAGCAGCCGCCCGCGCGACTCCTGCCGAAGCGCTGCGTAGGCGGCGTTGCCCTCGTCGGCCGAGACGGCGCCGTAGTGGCGGACGTGGAGGTCCGCGACGAGGAGCGCGACGAGGAAGGCCGGCACCACGACGCGGCTGCGCGACCGCGCCGCCAGGAAGGCGACAAGGGCCGCGATGCACAGCAGTCCGACGGGAAGCAACCGCTCCGGGACGCGGGGGTAGCGGAGCGGCGGGAACGCGCGCCAGAGCGCCGAGTAGAGCGGCAGATTCGTGCCGAGCGCGAGCAGGATCGGGATGACCGCGCCGAGGCCGAGGAGTAACACGAGCCCGAAGCGGCGAGCCTGGGCGAGCGCCGCGAGGCCGCCTGCCGCAAGGAGCGGGGTCACCCAGCCGAGGAAGACGTACCGCTCGTTCTCGTGACGGGCGTGCCGCGCCACGAGGTCGAGCCAGCCCGCCGAGTAGTGGCGCACCTCCTCGAGCGTACGCCCCTGCGATTCGAGCGATCCCGAGATCGAGAGGCGCCAGACGAGGTAGCCGGCTGCAACCGAGGCGGCGGCGGCGGCCGCCGCCGCGGCGAGCTCCCGCGCTCCCGAGCGAACGAGCGCGTACGCGACGAAGAACGGGGTGGACGCGAGCGCCAGATGCACCTGTCCGGACAGCGGGATGGACGCAAGCGAGGCTGCCGCCAGGGCAAGCCAAACCCAGCTGCCCCGGCGGCCTCGCTCGAAGGCGAGGAGCGCGAGCGGTAGCAGGAGCGAGATCGGCCCGAGCAGATGCCCGGTGGACTGCTGGACGCGGTATGGCGCGATCGCGAAGGCGAGCCCGCCGGCGAGGGCGGCGCCCCGAGGCAGGTCCAGCTTGCGCAGCCACGCACACGTGAGCCCACCGGCCGCGACGTAGGCGAGGAGAACGAACAGGTTCCAGGCGACGACGGGCCCGAACGCGAAGAGGGGCCAGAGGAGGAGCCCGAACGGCCAGCCGGCAAAGTTCGCCTGCGCTCCAGCCTCGGGCCGGAAGCTGTACGGGTCGCGCCACGGCGCCCGCCCGTGCTCGAGCTCGTGGCCGGCGAGCCAGAGTCGGTAGGTGGTCTGCAGGTAGTCGCCGGGGACGACGCCCGCTCGCGGCGGGCCCGCTCCCGCGAGGAACTGCGTCCGGGCGTGCCGGACGGCCGGCCATGTGGCGAGGATGCCCGCCGCCAGATACAGCCCGCAGGCGAGCCCTACAAATCCCGCGCGGCGCGAAGCAGCTCGTCGAAGTCGGGTAGCTCCGAGGTTCCGTAGTGCCACGCGCCGCGGACCGTACCCGCCCGGTCGACGAGGAAGGCGCAGCGCTCGGCGACGTCCCGCATCCCGCGGTGCTCGTGCGCGACCCCGAAGCCGCTCACCGCCTCGGCATTCCAGTCCGAGAGGAGCGGAAAGTTGAGGTCGAGGGCCTGCATCCAGGCGACGTGCGTCCAAGCGGAGTCGCGCGAGATCCCGAACACCCGCACGCCGGCCCCCTCGAACTCCGCGCTCCTGTCACGCAGGAGCTCCATCTCGCTCGTTCAGGTCGCGGACCAGTCGAAGAGGTAGAAGACGAGGAGGATCGGGCCCTCCTGCACGAGGTTCGCCAGGGAGACCGGCTCCCGGGGGCCGATCCAGACCGTTGCGTCGGGCTGCCGGTCGCCGACCTCGAGAGCCATCAGATGGTATGGACCCGGAAGACGACGTCGTGGTCGTACGTGCGGACGTAGACCCGGTCGCCCTTCGCGATCACGTACTCGGGCGAGCTCGGCAGCGGTAGGCGCTGCACGACGGCGCCCGTCCGGCGGTCGAGCACGTAGAGAAAGTCAGGCTCGTTCGTGAAGCCGTAGCCGGTCACGATCGCGTCCTTCACCACCGCGAAGCTCTCCGAGTTCGAGACGAGCGGCCTGCTGCGCCAGCGGAGCTTGCCCGTCGGAAGATCGACCGCGGTGACGTACGCGTTCTGGCCGCGCGACGAGCGCGCATATGTGGCGTGGCTGTTGGAGACGACGAGGACGCCTTCGATCTCGGTCGCCCACGTGGGCGCCTGGTAGGCGAATTGCTTCTCGCCGGGCACCGGTCGGGGCGCGTAGGCGTAGTTGACGAAGTCGAAGCCGTAGACGGACGTGCCCGCCGTGCGGGCAACGAGGTAACGGCCCGCAGAGAAGTTTCGGCCGTAGACGAGGAAGAGCCTGGACGGTTGGCGGATCGCGCGGACCAGCCGCCGGCCGCGGAAGCTGGTCGGGGTGCCCCGGGGCAGAGGATGGAGCGGGATGTCGCCGTCGAGCGGCCCCGGCACCCGGTCCTCTGAGAGGTCGAGTCGGTTCCGCGCGAACCAGGCCCGCTCGTCCGTGATTCCGTTCTGGCTCGAGGAGGCAAGCGTGAGCCGGATGCGCGATGAGCCGCCGGGCGGTCCGAACCGCCGCCAGGGCGGCGGCGGGAGCTTCGTCACCCGAAGCTGCTGCACGGCGGCGATCGCCGCGCCCGTCGCGAGCGCGAGCGCGACCACGACCGAAGTGGTGAGCTGGCGCTTCACGCCAGCGAGCTTAGCCTCGAACCACCTCTGGCCTCGTGACCACGACGGGACGACCGTGAGGCTTTGGAGATCGGCCGCCCGTGCCCGGCGGGCCGAGCGGGGCACGCGCCTAGCGAGATCACGCCGGCGCTAGTCGGAAATGCAGGTGATTGTCGTGGTGGGCGAGCGGCTGAACGATCTCGGGCGGCCCGCTGAGGCCCGTGTGTGGGCCGACGAACACTCGCGCAGCGCCTGCGGCCACGAAGCGATCGACGAGATCTTGCGAGAGTCGCTGGTCGATCTGGCCGACGCGCTCGGGCGGGCGCTCGCTCCGGTCGCGCCGCGGATAAAAGACGTCGACGTCGAGCCCGTTCTGGTGCGAGGCGTGGCCGATGCCGCCGAAGCGGCGCCCGAAATCGCCGCCGTACGGGCGGCTGAGGTCACCGATTCCCAGGCGCGGGGCGCTGGGGTGGGCATCCGCGTAGGTACGGACAACGCGCAGCACGGTCCTGACGAGCCGATCCGTGCCCCAGCGGCGCCAGCCACGATCCGGCGAGCGGCGCAGCACCAAGTCCCAGGTGAAGTAGTGCCTGCCCCTCGGCGGTAGCTGAACGCCACCGACGAGACGGCCGGCCCAGGGGAGGCCGACGGCGCGCGAAGGCCGCAGAGCGGTACGCGGACTCTGGACGGACGAGCGGGGAGCGGTCGCCCTCGTCGGCGCCACGTGCCATCTCGCGGTCGAGCACGCGGTCGGCGCGAGTACGAGGAGGAGGAGGACGGGAGCCGTCCTCACGGCGACGTTGCACAGCACCAGCCATGCTGCGCTACGTCCGGGAACGCGGCCGGCCTGCGGGGCGAGTGAAACTGCAGCGAGACGTTCGAGACCGCTCTCACCTTGCCGCCCGCGAGGGGAATGAAGATCCACTGGTCGGCGCTCTGCCAGCCGAGCAGCAGCCAGTGGTCGTCAGGAGACCACGTCACGTCGGTGATTCGACCCGGCACGTCGAACAGCTGCCGCCCCGCCCGAACCGGCCGGTCGGCATCGAAGATGCTCACCCGGCTCCGCCGACCGTCGTATCTGATCAGCGCGAAGCGCCGGCTGCGTGAGGCGAACTCGGCGTCCACGGCATCCGCCGGCACCGGGAGCTGGCCGACGGCGCGTCCGTCCCCCGCGATGATGCGCACCGACCTCTTCGAGAGGACGAGCACGCGCTTGCCGTCAGCGGACCAGTCCAGCTCGAACGGTGTCTTGTCGCTCGCGGACCCGCTTGCCGCCTCGCTGCGCGAGAGCGTGCGGCCCGATCGCCACAGGAGCCTGTTCGAGTCGACGGCGTAGAGCGAGACGCGGCCGACCCGGTCGGCCACAGCAAGGACGTGCTCGGCGCGCGGCTTCCATGCGATCGCGGTGAACGAGGCAGGCGCGCGTCCCGGACGGAAGAGCCGGTCGCCCGAGCCGTTGCCGGCGACGACGCGGACATTCTCGTCGCTGAGGTAGGCGACCCGGTATCCATCCCCCGGCGCCCAGCGGACGGCTGTGATCGTGCCTCGTCGGGGCAGCGACCACCGCACCGTGCCGCCGGGCTTGACGGCGAGCAGCTCGAGGCGCCGGCTCGCGACGATGTACCAGCCGTGCGGCGACCAAGATGCTTGCTCGTATCGCCCGAGTAGGCGCTTCGAGCCGTCGGGCTTGACGACCCAGGGGCCTTTACGCGTGTTGACGAGCAGACGTCCGCCGGTGGGCAGACGGAACAGCGCAGGCTGCGCGCGCTTCACCCCGACGACCTTCTCTCTGCCGACGACGTCTCGCAGCGAGTCGAGGACGGCCCGACCCGGCGAGGTCAGGACGCCCGCGACGAGCGCGAAGCAGAGGGCGAGCGCGATCAGCGGCCGGGCATTCCGCCGGGGCCAACGGACGGGCTCGCGCTCCTCGTAGGCGGCCTTGACGATGCGCCAGGCGCGCCGCTGCGCCGCCAGCTCGTCCGGAGCGGGTGCGGATAGCAAGAGCTTCTGCACCCGGCGCTCCCTCACAACGCGTCCTCCGGCAGACGCTCTTGGAGCTCGTCGAGCCCGCGTCGCAGCCGGGAGTTCACGGTGCCGCGGGGCAGCTCGAGCAGCTCGGCGATCTCGCCCGGGGTGTACTCGAGCAGGTAGCGCAGCACGATCACGGCCCGGTGATCGGGCGACAGAGAGCGCAGGGCGAGCTCCACCTCGCGCGAGTAAGGCCCTGTGCCTCCTCCAGCGCTTCCGTCCAGATCCGCGACTGCTTCGGTCTCGCCGTCGACCTCGGCGCGAAGTGCTCGCGCGCGCGTCCAGTCGATCGCGCGGTTGACCGTGATCCGGTGGAGCCAGGGTCCGAAGGGACGGCGGCGGTCGAAGCGGTCGAGCGCGCGTATGGCCGCGAGGAACCCCTCCTGGGCGATGTCCTCGGCTGCTGCCGTGTCGTGGACGATGAGCAGCGCGGCACGGTACGCGCGAGGCCAGTGCGCGCGGAAGAGCGCCTCGAGGTCCGAGACGGAACCGGCCCGAGCGCCCCGCACCCAGGCGCGCTCATCGCGGCCGAAGCTCCCCATCGCGCGCTGACTATACGAGCGTGCTTGAGCAAGAGGTCCATCGAAGGAGATACGAGCGTCGGCGCGGCGGAGGTCCGCCGTGCCGCTAGGCCGTCGCAGGCGCAGGCGCAGGCGCAGGCGCAGCCGCGACGCGGGTCGCTACGGCGATCGCGCGCGCGACCTCGACGATGTCCCGGTTCGCGTTGAAGACTCTCAGCTGCCGGTCGGCGCCGTTGCCCCGACTCAGAATGTCGTGGATGCCTGCCAGCTCGCGCTCGCAGCCGAGCTCGCGCGCGTGCGGCTCGAGCTCGCGGAGCGTGCGGCGAACCAGCTGTGCGACGGGAACGCGGTTGCGGCGGCCGGTCGCGAGATCCATCACAGGCGCCTCGAGCCCATACCTCCCAGCGAGCCACTTGTTCTCGGTCGTCAGGATGCGGTGGTACGACGGAATCTCCTTCCCGGCATCGAACCGCTCGCAGTAGTGCTTGACGAGCGCCTGGCAGTAGGCCGCCAGCGAGACCGCCTCCTCGAGCCGTGTGACCGCGTCGCAGATCCGGATCTCGATCGTCCCGAGCCTCGGATGCGGACGGATGTCCCACCAGATGTGCGTGTAGTCCGCGATACAGCCGGTCTTCTCGAGCTGGCCGATGACGGCTGCGTAGTCGGCGTAGTTCTCGAAGCGCGGCGGCGGCCCGGAGCGCGGAAACGCTGCGAACACCATCTGCCTGCTCGACGCGAGGCCGGTCGAGTCGCCGCGCCAGAACGGCGAATTGGCCGAGAGAGCGAGCAGCTCGCCCAGGTGGGCGAGCAGCCCGTTCATCACCTGGATGGACTTCTCCGGGTCGTCGACCGCGACATGGACGTGCATGCCGAAGATCAGCTCGCGGCGCGCGACGTACTGCATCTGGTCGATCAGCGCGTGGTAGCGGTCGCGCGCGGTGATGCGCTGCCGCTCGAAGAGGCTGAACGGGTGTGTTCCGGCGGAGCCGAAGCGGAGGCCGTGCTCGCCAGCGACGGAGCCCACGTAGGAGCGGAGACTGCGAAGCGCCTCGTCGACGTCGGCTGCCGTCCGGCAGACCGGCGTCGTGATCTCGAGCACCGACTGCATCAGCTCAGGGTTGATGCGAGCTTCGAGCTCGTGGCCGGCCACCGCCGCGAGCACGGTGTCGACGTGCTGGACGAGGTCGAAGGTCTCCGGGTCGAGCAGCATGTACTCCTCCTCGACGCCGAGCGTGTAGGGGTCGCCGCTGCCGAAGCGGTGATCGAGCACGCTTACCCCGGCTGCGAAGCTTGCGCCCTTGCCGGTGATCGAGGGGGGGTAGACCTGCTCCATTGCGAGCGGCAAACCATAGTCCGCGGTTGTCGACCCGCAAAATCGGCGTACACTCGAAAGGTGGATTTCCGACTCGAGAGCGTTGCGCGGAACGAAGCGCTGCTTCGGGAGGTCAACCGGCAGATCGAGCGTGTGAGCGGGGAGCTCGACGAGCGCAGCTGGACGACCGACGGTCGGATCGAGTTCCACTGCGAGTGCGGCCGCTCATGCGATCGACGCCTCCTGCTCACGTACGAGGAATACGACCGGGTCCATGCCGAAGACGACCGCTTCGTGGTCGCCGCCGGGCACGATAGTCCCGAGATCGAGGTCGTAGTCGGCCGGAACGAGCGTTACTGGGTCGTCGACAAGCTGCCGGTGGCCGAGCCGCTCGTCGGCGCCGACGGAAAACCGCACAGCGATTGATCGCCTAGCGCGGCCCCGGCCCCGATGCATGCTTCATGCCGGGACGCCTTCAGCCGCCCAGCAGCGCCTCGGCCTCGATCTCGACGAGCCAGCGCGGGTCGAGGAGCGCCGCAACGACGACGCCGGTCATCGCCGGCCGAACCTCGCCGAAGAGCTCGCCGTGCGCGCGGCCGACCTCGTCGAAGTCCTCCGCCCGGGTGAGGTAGATCCGGGTCCGCACGACGTCCTCTGCCCGCGCACCCGCCTGCTCGAGCGCGGCGAGGATGATCTCGAGGCACCGGCGCGCCTGGCCGTATGCGTCGGCCGGCGGATCGGTGCCGCCGGGCATGACCGACGCGGTTCCCGCGACGTACACATGCCGACCGGCGACGACCGCTCGCGAGTAGCCGTAAACGGGCTCCCAGGGTGCATTGGAGGAGATCAGGCGCCGGTCCACCCGCGTAGTATCGCGCGCCGTGGAGGCGCTGCGGCAGGTGGACGGCTGGCCGGCCGCGACGGTCGCGATCGGCGTCGTGCGCGGCGGGCAGCTCGTCGCAGCTCGCGGGCCGTGTGCCGAACGCCTTCGGTGGGCGTCCGTCACGAAGCCGCTCACAGCACTCGCGACGCTCGTTGCCGCCGAGGAGGGCGTCCTCGACCTCGACGACCCCGCCGGACCGGAAGGCTCGACGATTCGCCACTTGCTGGCACACGCCTCGGGCCTACCCTTCGAGGGACACCGCCCGCTCACGGGGCCGGAGCGGCGGCGGATCTACTCGAACGCGGGATACGAAGCGCTCGCCGACGCGGTGGCCGGCGCCGCGGAGATGCCGTTCGCCGACTACCTTCGCGCTGCCGTTCTCGAGCCGCTCGGCCTGCGGGCCGAGCTCGTCGGCACCGCCGCGGCCGGCCTCCACGGTTCCCTCGAGGATCTCCTGGCGTTCGTGCTCGAGGTCACGGCTCCGACCCTGGTCGCGGCGGAGACGCTGGCCGAGGCGACGAGCGTGCAGTTTCCCGGCCTCGTCGGGGTGCTGCCCGATTTCGGGCGCATGGAGCCGAACGACTGGGGCCTCGGCTTCGAGCTGCGCGACGACAAGTCGCCGCATTGGACCGGCTCTCGGAACTCGCAGCGGACGTTCGGCCACTTCGGCGGCAGCGGCACCTTCTTCTGGGTCGACCCGCAGGTCGGCGTGGCGGTCGCCTGCCTCACCGACCTGGACTTCGGCGAGTGGGCAAAGAAGGCGTGGCCGCGGCTCTCCGACGCCGTGCTGCAGGAGGTGCTCGCCTACTAGCCGTCGTCGTCGGCGAAGAGCGGCCTGATGAACTCGTCGAAGGTGGCACGGTCGCAGCTCGCCACGGTCGCGGGCGAGAGCGCCCGCACCGACGCGGTCCGCGGGATGCTCATGGCCAGCGACACCTCGCCGAAGTACGAGCCTGGCCGGAGCACCGCACGAGGACCGAGGTCCCGCTGGGAGACGGTCAAGAGCCCGGACAGCACGACGTAGAAACGGTCCCCTTTCGCTCCTTCGACGACGACGCCCTTCCCGGCAGGCACGTCCTCGCGAGTCATGTTCCGGGCGAGCCTCGCGAGTGTCTCGCCGGAGAGGCTCGCGAGGAGCCCGACGCGGGAGAGCTCGTGCTGGGTCGCCGATGCGCGCGGAGACACCCCGTCTCAGGCCTCGTGGGTCGGGTCGACGGCCGGCTCGGGCGGATCCGGGACACCAACGTCCTCCGGCGTCGGACCCTCGGCCTGGCCGCTATCCCGGGTAGGTCGCTGCTCGGCCGGCGCCTCGTGGCCGGGTCCGCGCATCGCGTCCTCCTCCCGCCGTCGCTCCGGCGATTGCTCCTGCTCCTCCTCGGTCGGCTCCGGGTGGTCGTACATCGGACTCCCTCCTCGGTGTGATGACTCTATTGTTGCGCCGCCGTGGGACTCCTCGACGGATGGAGGTTCTGTCCGCGCTGCGCCGCCGCGCTCGCGCTCGCCGTCGGGCGCGCAGAATGCAAGCGCTGCGGCTTCGTCGCGTATGCGAACCCGGTGCCCGGTACCGAGGCGGTCTGCAGAGACGAGTTGGGGCGAGTCCTGCTCGGCCGTCGCGCCTTCGAGCCGGCCGCGGGCCTCTGGGACTTGCCTGGCGGCTTCGTCGAGGAGGGCGAGCATCCGGTCGACGCCCTCCGCCGAGAGGTGCGCGAGGAGACGGGCCTCGAGCTCGACGCCCTCCGCTTCGTCGGCTTCTACCTCGAGCCGTACGACGGCCGGACCGTCCTCTGCCTCACGTGGACGGGGCAGGTCCACGGGGATGCCCGCGCGGGCGACGATCTCGCCGAGCTGCGGTGGTTCGCCCCGAGCGAGCTCCCGGCCGCCGAAGAGCTCGCGTTCTCCCACTATGCAGAGGTGCTGTCAGTCGCGCTGGCGGGGGACGCGAACACGTAGCGCCTTCGGCTTGATCGAGAACTCGACCGGCGGATCGAGCTCCGCGGGCTCCCCGTCGACTGCCGCCTGAAGCGGCCGCTCCGACGTGTCCACCGTGAACGTGCCTGCGTTTCGCTCCACCCACGTATCGGGAAACCAGCCCTGCGCCGCGTAGAGGTAGAGCTGCCCGGAATCAAGCTTCGGGCGCTCACCGAGCGACAGGAGATCGACCGAGTACGCGTTGTTCGCTATCAGCAGGATCCGCGTCACGACAGCTTCGCCGTCGACCACGAATCCCTTCGGGTGGCGGTCCTTCAGCGAAAGCCACAGCGCGTGGGCCCCCGCCAGGGCCTGCCGCCGCCGGCGATGCCGCTCCCGCCGAGGGACGAGCCCGGCATAGGCGCCGAGCGAGACGTTGTTCAGGAAGACCCGCTCGCCGATGCAGCCGACGTCGATCCGCCGCTCCACGCCCGCGAAAGCGTCGAGGCTCCCCAGCGGATCATCCCGGTCGAGTCCGAGGTCGCGCGCAAAATGGTTGCGGGTCCCGAACGGGATGCAGACAAGCGGGACGTCCCGCTCGAGGGCCGCCTTCGCGACGCCAGCCAGCGAGCCGTCGCCGCCGGCGATCCCGATCACGTCGTGGCCGGCGGCCAGCGCCAGCTCGCACGGATCGTCCCCCGCCTCCAGGAGCCGGGTCTCGACGCCGCGCTCGCGCGCCGCCGCGACGAGCTGATCCGCACTCGGTCGCTCGTCGCCCGAGCGCGGGTTGATCAGGAGCAGCGAGCCCATCTCGTACGGCTCGCTCCCCGGGGGCTTCGACTACGAAACGAGCCCGAGTTGCCGCTCGATGTCGCCCTTCGGCCGCGCTCCCATCGTCGTCGCGGCGGGCTCTCCATCCTTGAACAGCATCATCGTGGGAATCGACATGATCCCGAAGCGCTGAGCGAGTCCCTGCTCCTCGTCGATATTCACCTTGACGAGCTTCAACTCGCCCTCGCGCTCGGACGCGATCCGGTCGAGAACCGGGGAGACGGCGTGGCACGGCCCGCACCACTCGGCCCAGAAGTCGACGAGGACTGGTGTGTCGCTTTGCAGCACTTCCTGCTCGAACGTCGATTCGGTGACAACGTTTGCCATTGGTTCAGTCCTTTCGTCAGGGAGCGGCCCCTACCGATGTACCCACCAGATCGCCGCCTCACTCACTGCAAACGGCGACGTGGTGCCCGGTATTCCGACTCTAGAATCCCAGGATGGGTCGATCCTTCACCCCGCTGCCCCACGTTCCCGACCATCCCGCGCTCGAGCGGGAGATCCTCGAGTGGTGGGAGGGCGAGCAAATCTTCGATCGGCTGCGGGAGCAAAACCGGGGTAACGAGAGATGGTCGTTCGTCGACGGGCCGATCACGGCGAACAACCCGATGGGCGTCCACCACGCGTGGGGGCGGATGTACAAGGACGCCTTCCAGCGCTACAAGGCGCTGCGCGGCTTCGACCAGCGCTACCAGAACGGCTTCGACTGCCAGGGCCTGTGGGTGGAGGTGGAGGTCGAGAAGGCGCTCGGCCTGAACTCGAAGCGCGAGATCGAGGAGTACGGTCTCGCCGCGTTCGCGGAGCGGTGCAGGGAGCGCGTGGCCCGGTACGGCGAGGTGATCACCGAGCAGTCCCGCCGGCTCGGCATGTGGATGGACTGGGACAACGACTACTACACCTTCAGCGATACCAACATCGAGTACATCTGGCGCTTTCTCCAGGAGGTGCATCGCCGGGGCTGGCTCTACAAGGGGCATCGCTCGACGCAGTGGTGTCCGCGCTGCGGGACGTCCCTGTCGCAGCACGAGCAGGCCGGCGAGGACAAGTACACGGAGCTGACCCATCCCTCGCTCTACGTCCGCTTCCCTCTCCTCGACCGCGAGGGCGAGTCGCTCGTGATCTGGACGACCACGCCGTGGACGCTCCCCGCGAACGTCGCTGCCGCCGTTCGGCCGGAGGCGGAGTACGTCCTGACGCCCGAGGGCGAGTGGTGGGCGAAGGAGCGTAAGGGCGAACGTGTGGCGACCGCCACGAAGCGCGGCGAAGAGCTCGCCGGCTGGCGCTACCGCAGTCCGTTCGACGACGCGCCGGCGCAAGGCGGCGTCGACCACCGTGTGATCGGATGGGACGACGTGGGCCTCGACGAGGGAAGCGGGATCGTGCACATCGCACCGGGCGCGGGCACGGAGGACTTCGAGCTCGGCAAGATGCATGGCCTGCCGGTGCTCGTGCCCGTCGACGAGTCGGGGCGGTTCCTTCCGGGGTACGGCTTCGAAGGTCTCACGACCGAGGAGGCGCGCGACCCGATCATCGACGCCCTCCGACGGCAGGACCTGATCGTCGAGGCGGGCGAGATTACGCACCGGTACCCGATCTGCTGGCGTTGCTCGACGCCGCTCATCTTCCGCGTCGTCGACGACTGGTTCATCGCGGCGGCCGAGATCCGTCAACCGCTGCTCGACGCGAACGCGCGGGTGGAGTGGACGCCCTCCTTCTACAGCAAGCGGATGGACGACTGGCTGCGCAACATGGGCGACTGGAACATCTCGCGCAAGCGCTACTTCGGCCTGCCCCTGCCGTTCTATCCGTGCGGGTGCGGCCACCTCAACGTGGTGGGGTCGAGGGACGAGCTCGTCGAGCGCGCGACCTCGAGCCTCGACGGCCTGCGCGAGCTGCACCGGCCGTGGATCGACGAGGTGACGATCCGCTGCGAGGCGTGCGGAGAGGAGGGTGTACGCCGCATCCCGGAGGTCGGCGACGCCTGGCTCGATGCCGGCATCGTGCCGCTGTCGACGCTCGGCTGGCAGAGCCCGGAGTACGTCGTGCACGGCTACGCGACCGGTGCGGCCCAGGGGCTGACCGGCGCCGACCTCCCGGACCACGCCCACTGGGAGAGGTGGTTCCCGGCCGCCTGGGTCTCCGAGAATCGAGAGCAGATCCGGCTCTGGTTCTACTCGATCTCGTTCATGTCGCTGACAATGGTCGGGCGCTCGCCGTACGAGCGCGTGCTCACGTACGAGTGGGTGCGCGACGAGACGGGTCGCGAGATGCACAAGTCGTGGGGGAACGCGATCGAGGCGAACGAGGCGCTGGAGCGGATGGGCGCCGACGTGATGCGCTGGCTGTTCGCGGCCCAGAATCCCGCGCAGAACCTCAACTTCGGCTACGGGCGCGCGGACGAGGTCAAGCGACGGCTTCTCACTCTCTGGAACTCGGCCTCCTTCTTCCTCACCTACGCCCGCATCGGAGCATTCCAGCCACGCTTCGACGATCTGGCCGAGGGGCCGCCGTGCGAGGCCCCGCTCGACCGCTGGCTCGTGGCGCGGACGCGGCAGCTCGTCGGCGCGATGGAGGACTCGTACGAGCGATTCTGGACGCCTGCTCTCGTCGCGTTCTTCGAGTCGTTCGTGGACGACCTGTCCAACTGGTACATCCGTCGCTCCCGTCAGCGCTTCTGGAACGACGACGAGCCGGCGTTGCGGGCGCTGTGGTACGCGCTCGTCCAGGCGACTCGGACGGTCGCGCCCGTGATGCCGTTTCTCGCCGACCACCTCTGGCGGGCGCTGACCGCGCCGGCCGGGGACGCTCCGGAGTCGGTATTCCTCGCCGGCTGGCCGGAGCGGGCAGCCTGGGACGAAGGCCTCCTCGCCGAGATCGCGGAGGTGCGGCGGGTCGTCGAGCTCGGCCGCCAGGCTCGGGCGGCATCCCAACTCAAGCTCCGCCAGCCGCTTCGCCGTCTCGTGGTCGAAGGCGCGAACGGCGCGTCACGGCACGCCGACGAGATCCGCGAGGAGCTTCGTGTGAAGGAGGTGGAGTTCGGTCCCGTCGACGCGAGGGAGGTACGCGTGAAGCCGAACCTGCCGCGTCTCGGCCCGAGGCTCGGGCCGGCGCTCTCGGGCGTCCGCGCCGCGCTCGAGCAGGGGCGGTTCGAGCAGCTAGACGGGGGCCGCCTCCAGGTCGCGGGACACACGCTCGAGCCCGAGGAGGTGCTCGTCGAGCGGACCGCGCGGGAGGGCTGGGCGATCGCCGAGGCCGACTCGCTGACGGTGGCCCTGTCGACGACCGTCGACGACGAGCTGAGGTTGGAGGGGCGCGTTCTCGACCTGATCCATCTCATCAACTCGATGCGCAGGGAGGCCGGGCTCCAGCTGACCGACAGGATCCTCGTCACTCTGACCCGGGCGGAGGCGGATCTTATTCCCTACGGCGACTGGATCAAGCGCGAGACACTGGCTATCGGAGTTCGCGTCGACGAGGCTGCGTCCGAGCCGCGGATCGAGCGGGCGCTCGGCTGATCGTCGGAGCGCCGTGTGCGCGCGCCGGGACGAGTCGGGGCTACGACCAGATCGTCGTCTCGGGGTCGAAGCTCCGCAGCGTTACGTCCTTCGTCGCGAGCAGCGCCCCTTCCGCACGGCTCGTGGCGTAGATGATCCGGTCAGCCGGGTCGCCCGTCAATCGGTCACGCGGCAGGAGAGCAGCGTCCACGGCGAGCTTCGCGGTCAGCGCGAGCGCTTTGACTTTCTCCTGGGCGAGCGCCTGAGCGATCCAGATCGATGCGCCGCGCTCGACGGAGATTCGGCCGCGTTCAGCGAGCATCGCGACCTCCCAGCAACTGATCGTGCAGACACCCAGGGTCGCCTCCGCCTCCAGCCGGTGCCGCAGCCTGGGCGGGAGCTTCTCGGGCGCCGCCATCCACCACAGCCAGACGTGCGTATCGAGGACGATCACTCGCGCTCGGCGTTCCAGCTCTCGAGCGGAGACATCAGCTCCTCGTCCGAGACCCGAAACTCGACCGAGCCGAGCAGTGAAGGCGACGCGTCCACCGCCACGACTCGCGCGACCGGCCTGCCGTACTTGGTCACCACGAGCGGCACGCCCGTTCGACCGACGTCGTCGAGCAGCGCGAGACACTGGGCCTTGAATCTACTTGCCGAGATCGTCATCTCTTTCATGTCCATGGTCATCCTACCATGGTCATAACTGACCGCAGCTAGCTCGTACGTGGGAGAGTGGCTATCCGCTTTGAGCGTCAGCGAGCGCCAGCTCGCGCCGCAGCTCGACCGGAAGCTTGAACACGACGTCCTCGTTCACCGACGCGAACGGCTGCACCTCGTCGACGCCGCGTGCCCGAAACCAGGTGCAGACTCCGTCGACCAGCTTCTCGGGAGCGGAGGCACCCGAGGTAAGTCCGACCGTCTCGACACCCTCGAGCCAATCTTCGTGGATCTCCGTCTCGTCGTCGATCAGATGAGCGGCGACGCCGGCCGCGCGCGCCGCCTCGACGAGCCGGTTCGAGTTCGAGCTGTTCCGCGACCCGATCACGAGCAGCAGCTCGATCTCGTCGAGCATCTCCTTGACGGCCCACTGCCTGTTCGAGGTGGCATAGCAAATGTCTTCCCGGTGCGGAGCTCGGATCTGGGGAAAGCGTTGGCGGAGGGCTGCGATGATCGAGGCGGTCTCGTCCACGGAGAGAGTCGTCTGCGTGATGTAGGCGAGCTTCGCGTCGGCCGGGAGCGTGAGCGACTCGACGTCGCTGGCCGTCTGCACCAGCACGATCGAGTCGGGCGCCTCGCCGGTCGTTCCAACGACCTCCTCGTGGCCCTCGTGCCCGATCAGGACGATGGTGTACCCCGCCTCGGCGTAGCGCCTCGCCTCGACGTGCACTTTCGTTACCAGCGGGCACGTGGCATCGATCGTCTGGAGGCCGCGCGCGGCCGCGTTTCGGTGCACGCTGGGCGCCACGCCGTGCGCGGACAGCACGAGCGTGGACCCGGGCGGCACGAGCTCCTCGCTGTCGACGAACACGGCCCCACGCTCCTCGAGCTCTCGAACCACGTGCGCGTTGTGCACGATCTGCTTTCGCACGTAGACTGGCGGCCCGTAGAGGTCGAGCGCACGCTCGACGGTCTCGACGGCCCGCTCGACACCGGCGCAGTAGCCGCGAGGAGACGCGAGAAGTACCCGCTTCACCACCTAACCCATGGTAACGCAGAGCTCTCGCGACACTCCTTACGCGGTCCCAAGCTCGTGAGCCGTCGGTGACAGCGCCTCTGGATTCGCGCTCCACACCGGTCGAGGCCGCGCTCGAGCGCGAGAGCCTGCTGACGGCCATCTCGCAGCAGGTGCGCTCGCGTGTCGACCTCGACGCCGCTCTGGATGCCACGGTCGAGCAGGTCGGGCGCGGACTCGGGGCCCTCCGCGCGTTCATCCGGATCGACGGCGACGAGCCTGCCTCGATCATGGCCGAGTGGAATGCGCCCGGCGCGCCCGCCGTGGCAGCCCTGGCCGACCGTCTGGCCGGGACGAACCTCGCCGCCCGCCTGGGCCACACGATTGCCCTCGCGGACATCCGGAACGCTGCCGAGCTCGATGACCCCTCACTCGGCGGGCGTGAGACGCTTCTCGCGGCCGGCGTGCTGGCGGTTCTCGCCACGCCGATCGTCGCGAGGGACGCGACCGTGGGCGTGCTGACGTTCCACCGGTCCGACGCCGGAGATTGGTCTCAGGGCGATATCGACCTCGCGGAAGCCGTCGCCAGAGAAGCAGCGGTCGCGATCCACATGGCACGCCTGCTCGAGGAGACCGAGCATCGGCTCGCTCAGGCGACGGCGCTCTTCGAGGCCGCTCGCGTCGTGACCGGGGAGCTCCGCCTCGAGCTCGTGCTCAAGCGCCTCGTGATGGCGCTGGCACGCCTTCTGCACGCCGACGCGGCCGACTGCTATCTCCTCGATACTCGGCGCGACACCCTCCGCTGCACAGCCGCGTTCAAGCTCGATCCCGTGCTCGTGCAGTGGGAGTTCCCTGCCGACGAGGGGCTCGCGGGAGAGGCGCTCCGCCGGGGTCGCTCGCTGCTCTCGCGCGACTATCCCGGGCTTCAGGCCCCTGGGCCTCACCCGGCCTACCGGGATTTCACGTCGTACCTGGTCGCTCCGATGTTGCTCGCGGGCGAGAAGCAAGGTGTCGTCGGCGTTGCCACGAGGGATCAGGATCGGGTCTTCACCCGAGGCGACGCGGACGTGCTCGAGGCGTTCGCGGGGCTTGCGTCGGTCGCGCTCCGCAACGCGGCCGCATTCGAGCAGAGCGCCCGGCAAGCGCGCATTCAGCGGGCGTTCTACCGGATCGCGGCGGCGCTCGCCGCCCCGCTCTCGCAGGACGAGACGCTGCAGGCCGTGGTCGAGGCCGCGAAGGACGCCGTGGGCGGGGTGTTCGCGGCCGCGCTCCTGCCGACCCGCATGAGTCTCAGGCTCGTCGGCTCGCAAACGCTTCCGGACGCACTCGCGGAAGCGCTCGCTCGAGCACCCGCCGGGGCGCTCGAGGATGCGGCTCGGGACGGGCGAGTCCTGACCGCTCAGGCTGTCGCCTCGGACGAGCGCTTCGACGCCGAGTGGAAGAACCTGGTCCTCCGATCCGGCGGCAAGGCCCTGCTCGCGATCCCGCTTGGTGAGGCCGTGGCCGGCCCCGCCGGCCTGGTGGTGGTCTTCTTCCCCACGGAACGCGCCTTCGGAGACGACGACGTGGAGCTCGCGCGTCATCTGGCGGCGGCGGCGGCTGGCGCGCTCGTTCGCAGCGAGCAGTTCGAGACCGAGCGCAGCTCCCGCGCTCTCGCGCAGCATCTTGCCCGGATCAGCCGCCTGCTCGCTCCTGAGCTCGACCCGTCACTCGTCCTGAGGGAGGTTGCCCGCGAAGCGCCTCTCTTGCTCGGCGCGGATGTCTGCGTGGTACACGAGATCCTCGACGGGGAGCTCGTCGTGGTGGCCGCCGAAGGTGAGGGCGCGGCCGCCGCGGCAGGCTCGCGCGCCGTCTTGCGCGGCTCGCCGGCTCGGGAAGTTGTCGAATCGCAGGCTCCCGTCGTTCGGGAAGCGGCTCGTTCCGACGAGCGCAGCGCCGATCCTCTGCTCGCTGCCGGCTATGACGCCTATCTCAGCGTGCCGCTGACCGCGCCCGACGGGGGCGTCCGGGGCGTCATCTCGGTCTATTCCCGGGGCCTCAGGGCGTGGCGCCCGGACGAGGTGGACGCGCTGCTCGCGGTGTCCGGAAGCGCTTCGGCTGCGCTCGCCAACGCACAGCTGTACCAGCGCGTGGCTCTGGAGAAGGAGCGAAACGAGGCGATCCTGGCGGCGATCGCAGACGGGATCGTCGCAACGGATGCACAGAGCCGAGTCGTCCTCTGGAACGCCGAAGCCGAGCGGATCACCGGCGTGCCGGCCGCAGAAGCCCTGGGGCGGCAGCCGAGCGAGGTGCTTCAGCGCGAGCTTGCCTCCGAGGGCGACGTCCCCTCCGGCGACCGTATGATCTCGATCACGCGAGGGGGGCACGACGTCTGGCTCTCGCTGACGGAGGCGGTCATGAGCGACCACGAGGGCGGCGTGGCCGGGCGGGTGTTCGCATTCCGAGATATCTCCGGCGAGCGTCTCGTGGAGCAGATGAAGTCCGACTTCGTCTCGACTGTGTCGCACGAGCTGCGCACGCCGCTCACGTCGATCTACGGCTTCTCGGCGACGCTCCTTCGGAGCGACCTGACGTTCGACGACGAGGAGCGGACGACCTTCCTGACCTACATCGCGTCGGAGTCCGAGCGGCTGACGCAGGTTCTGGACGCCTTGCTCCACGTCGCTCGCCTGGACAGCGGGGACCTGGAGCTTCAGCTCGGTCGCACGAGCGTGGGCGAGGTGGTCACAGAGGTCGTTGCCGGCGCCGAGGCGGCCGCGCGAAACGGGCACCGCTTCGTCGTCGAGCTGCCCGACGGCCCGGTGGCGGCGCGTGCGGACGGGAGAAAGCTGAGGCAGGTTCTCGACGCCCTGATCGACAACGCGGTCAAGTATTCGCCCGGTGGAGGGACTGTTACGGTCGCCGCCCGGGAAAGGACCAACGTCGTGGAGCTTCGCGTCGCCGACGAGGGCATCGGCATCGCACCCGCCGAGCAGCCTCGCATCTTCACGAAGTTCTACCGCGGTGGAAACCCTCGGCCCGACGGCGACAGGGGCCCCGGCCTCAGCCTCTTTATCGCCCGAGGGCTCGTGACCGCGATGGGAGGAAGGCTCTCGGTCTCGTCCGTCGAGGGAGAAGGCTCGAGCTTCGTGGTCGAGCTGCCGGCCGCATGACGAAGGTGCTCGTCGTCGACGACGAGGCCCCGATCCGGCTTCTGTGTCGAGTCAATCTGGAGGCGGAGGGGATCGACGTGGTCGAGGCCGCCGACGGCGTCGCGGGGGTCGAGCAGGCGCGGGCCGAGCGCCCCGACGTGATCCTGCTCGATGTGATGATGCCTCGCCTCGACGGGTGGGGGGTGGCCGAGGAGTTGCTGCGCGACCCGGCCACGAGCGATATCCCGATCGTGTTCCTCACGGCGCGCGCCGAGATGCGGCACGAGGAGCGGGCACTCGACCTCGGCGGAATCGACTTCGTCACGAAGCCTTTCAACCCGGTCGGCCTCGCACCGCTCGTTCGCAGCGTACTCGCGAAGGTGGAGCAAGGTCGCGGAGAGACGAGGCGGCACGAGAAGCTCGCGGAGCTCCGCGCTCAGCTCGACTCCTAGGCCGCGGGTGACTCAGGCTTCCGACCGACCCCGCCTCGAAACGTAGGGAGTTCCCCGTTTCGTCGCACGCGCCGCTCGCGCACCATGCAGCAGTGGCGAAATGATGCCACGGGACCGAGAGGAGAGCTCGATGAAAACTGCAATCGCCCTCTCGACCTGCGCGATCGTCGTCGGCTGGGCAGGTGGGCTCGGCGCGATGCGCGCGACCGCTAAAGGGAGCGCGCATGCCCTGCGGCGTCGTGTCCGGCGCCCACTGGCACATGTTCCACCAGAGCGGTACGGCGTATCGCGTCACGGCCGCGTCGGCGTCGGAGTGCTCGACGGCGAAGCATTGGGTGCCGCGCCTCAGCCACCTGACGGCCGCGCAGCTCGTGAAGCACGGACCGCCGGGCTACCACTGCGGGCCGGGAACCGGCCTCGAGACCGCCTGGCTGGGCGGCTGCCTCAAGCACGGAAGCTCCGCCTTCTCCTCGGGCCCGAAGCTCGCCCACTGACGCGATCCCCAATGGCGAGAGTCGGGGCGGCCGGATTCGAACCGGCGACCTCCTGGTCCCAAACCAGGTGCGCTAACCAGGCTGCGCTACGCCCCGTTCGGGGACCGAGTCTAGCGCCGCCGGTTCCGGGCCTCGGGAACTGTCGAAGCTCGTCCCCTCAGGCCGCTGCCGAGACTGCCTGCACCTGCTCCACCCACTCGGAGAAGGCCTCGAGCAGCCCGCGCAGGGCTGTGCGCACCATGTCGTCGACAAGGAAGCCGTCGCCGTCGAACTTGTCCCGCACGCGCGAGACGAGGAGCTCCGGCTCGGGCATGGTCTGCGCACCGGGGAACGCAAGCGCCTGCCGCACCTGCAGCTGGGCCTGGGCCGTCCCGCCGATACCGGTCGACGCTCCCATCAGCGCGACCGGCTTCCGATCGAGGACGGACTGGCGCGGTGGGCGGGAAGCCCAGTCGATCGCGTTCTTCAGCACGCCCGGCGCGCCGTAGTTGTACTCGGGAGTCGCGATCAGGACGCCGTCAGCATCCTCGACGGCTCGCTTCAGCGCGTCTACCGCGGGCGGGTCGCCCTCGGCCTCGACGTCACCGTTGTAAGGGGGAACCTGACCCAGGCCCTCGAAGATCTCGATCTCCATGCCGGGCGGGCTGAGCTCCCGCGCGGCGTGCAGCAGCGCGCGGTTATACGACCCCGCGCGCAGGCTGCCGCTGATGCCCAGGACGCGTGTTCCGGCGGCCTGTGCGCCGTCATCGGGGACGGCGCACAGCATCAACCTTCCTTGACGGCGGCGACGTTCGCAGTGAAGTCCACCCGGTCACCGACCAAGTTGCCACCCGTCTCGAGCTCCTGGTTCCAGTCGACGCCGTACTCGGTCGGATCGAGCTGGCCTTTCAGCACCAGTCCGATTCGCTCCTTGCCCCACGGGTCGAGCGCGCTACCCGCAAACTCGGTGTCGAGATCGATGGCGCGCGTGACGCCCTTGATCGTCAGGTCGCCGATCACACGGAAGCGGTTGCTTTCGACGTGCTCCACCGAGGTCGACTCGAACCGAATCTCGGGGAACTGCTCCGCATCGAAGAAGTCCGGGGAGCGGAGATGCTCGTCCCGCTGCGGCTGGTTCGTGTCGATGCTGCCGGCGTGGATGATGCCGGTCGCGGAGATCGTGCCACCGTCACCGATCGTGACGGTGCCGCCGAAGTCGTTGAAGCTGCCCTTGACAGTGGTGATCAGGAGGTGCTTGATGCCGAACTCGATGCCGGAATGCGCGGCGTCGATCGTCCAGCTCCCCGTCGGCAGGGTCGGAGCGGTTGCATTCGGCGTGTCTGTCTGTGTCATCTGTGAACCTTCCTCTCTCGGCCTCTGACGGCCGCTATACTTGAGCCCGCAATGATGGTACACATATGATGTTGACTGCGCAAGTTCCTGAGCGGGGCCTCGAGCTCGAGACCTGGATGCGGTTCTTGAGAGCGCATGCCGCGGTCACGCGCCGCCTAAACGCCGACCTCGTGACCACGCACGACCTAACGGTCAACGACTATGAGGTTCTCCTGCACCTGGCCCACGCACCCGATCGCGTGCTTCGCCGCGTCGACCTCTCGAGCCGGCTGCTCCTGACGCCTTCGGGTATTACGCGCCTGCTCGAGGGGCTGGAGCGAGCCGGCCTCGTCGAGCGGGCGAGCTGCCCGTCGGATGCGCGTGTCGTGTATGCCCGCCTGACCGAGGGCGGGCACGCACGACTCAGGGCAGCTTCGCAGACGCATCTGGCCGGGGTCGACCGGTTGTTCCTCGGCCGCTTCGACCGAGCGGAGCTCGAGCTCTTGAACGGTCTTCTGAGCCGGCTGGCGGCGGACGACGCGGCCGGACCGGCCTGCTCCGTCGACTAGAGAGGCGCGTCGGCTCCCTTTTCCTCTTCAGCGAGGAAGCGGAGCAGGAAGAAGAGGAACGCCGCGAAGAAGACGATCGCCTGCTCGCCGGCCATCGTGACACCGGCGATCTGCTGATCCGTCAGGGCTCTGGAGTACCAGATTCGCGGAGCCTGCTCGTAGAAGTCATAGACGGCGTTGGGCAGGAGTGCGAGGAGCAGCCCGAGAGGGCTCGCCAGGACGAACGCTGCGAAGAGGTACCCCGTCTTCGTGGCCGCCGACAGCGAATGAGGCTGCGCCTGGAGCACCGGCCACCAGAGCAGGCAGCCTGCTGCGAAGTAGGAGGCGTGCTCGAGGTGCAGCAGCGACGAGGGATTCCGCAGGGCGGTGTCGTAGATCGAAGGGACGTGCCAGACGAAGTACGTGCCGAGCCAGATCGGCAGCGCCACCCAGGGGCGAGTCAGCAGACGCACTGCCGGCACACCGCTCACGCGGCGGGCAAGGTCATCCGAGAGGCCGAGCACGCAGAGCGCGGGCGCCCACTCCGCGAGGACCACGTTCTGGAGCAGGTGCGCTGTCAGCAGGTAGTGGAGCGACAGGGTCTCGAGCGGCGAGACGAACGCGGCGAGGATGAGCGCCTGGCCGGCAAAGAAGCAGGCGACTCGCCAGCGGGGCGTCGCGTGCTCGTGGGCGGCCGCCGCGAAGCCGAGTGAGAGCGCGGGCACCAGGAAGAGGGCCTCGATGTCCCACGCCCACGCGTACGGGTGCATGTCGCTACGCTAGTGGCGCCTGGCGGGCGGGCGTAGCTCAATGGTAGAGCCCCAGCCTTCCAAGCTGGTTATGCGGGTTCGATCCCCGCCGCCCGCTTCGGCTCAGTGAGCCGCAACGCAGTCGTGGAGCGGGGTTGCGGCCTGGGCATATCCCCGCTCGCTCGCTCGCACCGACCGCTGCGCGACGACCGCGCCGCTCGGCGCGACAGCAATCGCCAGCCACTGGTCCGGTGGTCTGATCAGACGAAACCTCTTGACCCCTCGTCAGTGGGCTATGGAGAAGCTTCTTGCGTTCCTGCGGCCTGCTAACCGGTAGCTGGCTCCGCTGCGCCGCTAGAAACCAGCTCCTTGAACGCGGCCTCGTCGCGGATCGGGTCGAAGTCGGAGTCCTCGCCAGCGAGCGAACGGAACGGCTCGTTGCGGTCGATCGCGAGCCGGAGGTGCTTGATCGCGTCGTCTGTCCGCCCGGCGAGGCTCTCGCAGCACGCGAGGTTGTAGAGCGGCCCTGCATACTCGGGATGAGCTTCGATCAACTCGCGTCCCCGATCGGCAGCCTCGGCGTATTCGCCCGACTCGTAGAGATGGTGGAGCGGCATCCAGATCTCGCCGCCCTGGGCCTCGTACGCCTTCCCCGGAGTTCCGCCGAGCGCGACGAGCGTCGTCCCCGGCTCCTCGGCGAACGCCGTCCGCTTGACCCCGGGGCGAGCGAAGACGAGCGTGCCCGCGGGTGCGTCCACCCGCTCGCCGTCGAGTTCGAACGTCGCGCGGCCGCGCTGGATGAGGTAAAGCTCCTCCTGCAAGTCATGCTCCTGTGACTCGTCGTGCTCGTTGATGAGCCGATCGCCCACGTCATGACCCGTGAACGCATTGACGCCGAAGGACTTGATGCCGAAGTGGAACCGGACGGGCCGCTGGGGACAGCGGCCGTCGCTGATCTCGTCGATCTCGTCAATCTGCGCTACTGCGTAACCACTCATTCGGCGCCCTCCTGCAGGTCGTGGTCTTAAGGGACGAGCTAGCGGGCCGAGCCTATCGAGCTCGCGCCAAGGATGTAGCACCTCGGCGCAGCAGCTCTCGTACGGCAGCCTGGGCCACCCTCCTGCCGCGCAGCATGATTTTCACCGAAGCTCAGCGAGGCGAGAGCAACTCGGCCGTCGCTCCGGCCGCCTCGAACTTCTCCACGACCACGAAGCGGTCGTTCGACTCCACGATCCGCTCGATGTCGGGCACGACATGCCCCTGCTGCACCACGAAGTGAGTCGGCGTGCCGCGGATGGACTCGTACTCGGGGCTAGTCACCTGTAGCTTCTCGATGCAGTCCTGGCGCGCGCACTCGCACACCAGCTCGGCGTACGCCCCGGACCAGTCAGCGCGCGGAATGCGCTCGATCTCTTCGTTCACCGTGCGGAAGAGGCTCTGATTCCTCGCGAGCCGGACCTGTCTCTCCTGCTGCTGCGCATCCATCTTTCCATCTCCGAACTCGGACGACCTACACCGAGTCACAATGCTAGCGCCATCGCGACGAGGCAGCCGTCCTCCGCTGCCGTCTGCGGAGACCTTCCAGCGCTGAGCGTTAGTGGTGCGCGCCGGTCGCACGGGGTCACACATCATGGCGCGCAGAGCCCGTTCGGCTGACTGGCCCACGCCGGCGCGCACGACTAACGTTCAATGCAGAGATCTCCGCAGAGAGACTTACCGCAGTGGAGGTAAGATTACCCAACTTTGGCGCTGCGGTCAAGCCGGGGGGATGGAGTCGTACGGAAGTGGCTACGAAAAACGGTCTGCGAACGGCTCAATCCCCCCGGCGGTCGGCTCGGTCTCACCCGATTCGAGCCGCGCGGCGAGCTCCCCGGGCAATCGCGCGCGCTTCCGAATCCTGCTCGGGACGCAGGATCGTGTTGACGGTCGCGAGCACCTCGTCCCCATCGACGAGCTCGAGCGCGACCGTCTCCAGCTCTCGTCGAGCGATATACGGGTCGTCGGGCACGCTGATCCGGATCAGCACGGCCCGGCCGTCTCGCAAAGTCGCGGGCTGCTCGACGGGTTTTCCTCGCAGGCTGATGCTCGCCACGGTTCCATCGGGCGGCCCACCCTAAACGTCCGCCCTCACAGCCATCCTTCGCGAGGTGGTTCCCGAGCGCCTCGTCCAGTTTCGCGCTCGCGCGATCCTGAACGTCGTCGGGATCGTGCTCGCAGTCGTGCTGGTGCTCGAGGTTCTCCTGCTGGCGCGGCACGTGCTGGTCTGGGTTCTGGTCGCTGTCTTTCTCGCCCTTGCGCTGAACCCCGCTGTCGAGTGGTTCCAGACGCACGGCGTTCCGCGCCGAGGGCTGGCCACCGGCCTAACGTTCCTGATCGCCATCGGCGTCGTTGCGGGTATCGCGGCGACCTTCCTACCGACGCTCGTGAATCAGGTCAATGACTTCGTCGGCGCCGTTCCCGGCTATGTGGAGGACGTGACCCACGGGCGGGGTAGGCTCGGCTTCCTCGAGACGAAGTACCAGGTTGTCGAGAAGGTCCGAAAGGCGGTCAAGCAAGGCGGTGCGACCAAGGTTCTCGGGCTCTCTGGAACGGCCGTTGCCGTGACCAAGGGGGTCATCACCATGATCGTGGCGACGATCACCGTTGCGTTCCTGACCTTCTTCATGCTGCTCGAGGGCCGCGCCTGGGTCGAGCGCTTCTACGGCCTCCTGCCCGAGGCCGCGCGCCCTCGGTGGCGTGCGGTCGGCCGCGACGTCTACCGCACGGTGGGGGGCTATGTCGCGGGCAACCTGCTGATCAGCGTGATCGCGGGAGGCGCCACGACCATCGTCCTCCTCATCCTCGGAGTCCCCTACGCCGTCGCGCTCGGCCTGCTCGTCGCGATCCTCGATTTGATTCCGCTGGCCGGTGCGACGATCGCGGCGATACTCGTCGCCACGATCGCCTTTCTGCACTCGATTCCGGCGGGGATCATCAGCCTTGCCTTCTTCATTGTCTACCAGCAGCTCGAGAACCATTTCCTGCAGCCGGTCATCTACGGCAAGACCGTGCAGCTCTCGCCGCTCGCCGTTCTGATCTCGGTGCTCGTGGGCGCCGAGCTGGCAGGCATCCTCGGCGCCCTGGCCGCGATTCCGGTGGCGGGGACGATCCAGGTCTTTCTGCGCGACTGGCTGGCGCACCGCCAGGTGCCAAGCGGTGACGGCGCGCGTGGCGATGGTCTAGGGGGCAAAGCGACCGCTGCCTGAGGGCGGCGAAGGGTACGCGAACCCGGCGCTGTACCCTGACCGCCGAGCGCCTGTAGCTCAGCGGAAGAGCGGCGGCCTTCTAAGCCGCGGGTCGGGGGTTCGAATCCCTCCAGGCGCACTCGGCGAGCTCCGGTTTGCGACCGGCGTGCGATCGCCGAGGCGCGGGCGGACGACAACGACGCCCTGCTTTCCGAGCGGCGTCGGGAACCCGGACAGGCTCCGCACGAGCAAGGAGGTTCACGTCGACAACGGGCTCGTCACGAGCCGCAAGCCTCCCGATCTCGCCTGCGTTCAGCGACTGCGAATGCCGTAGGGACGGCCGCCCAGCACCCGATCGGTGCCGGGCGGCCATGCCTCTCGTCAGGAGACGGTTGCCGCTCCTGCCCAGTGCCGGGAGCCATCCAGGTCGACGGACTGGAGGCGATAGCGGTGGCGGGCGCCGCTTGTGCCGCTCCGATCTAGGAAGCTTCCCGACCGGAAGGTGACGGCGGTGCCTATCATCGTGACGAAGGTCTTGAATGCGAGATCGGGCAGGTTCGTGTCCGGTGTCCACGTCGTGATGAGCGTCGACTTGAAGACCGCCCGCCCGCCCGGGTAGGTGTCGGTCAGGCTTCCGTGCACGACATAGCGACTCACGCCGCTGGGTCGGGGGCGAAGAGGAGCACGATCGCATACTGGGTCCCGGCGGTCACGGCCACGGGCCCGATCGGAATGGTGATCCATCCCGCCCCGGTCGAGGAATCCGGAACGCTGGCCGCCGAGACCGTGGTGGTGCCGAGAACCGAGCCGCTCGGGACGCCCCCCGAGACCGCCTGGATCTGAACGGTGAAGGCGGCCGTCGTGCCCGCGACCTTCGCCAGCAGCACATCCACCTGATCGAGGCTTCCCGTCAGCCCCGCGGTGAAGATCTGCGCGTATGAGGCACCGAAGGGTCCACCGGCGTCGACCGAGCGGTTGTCCACGGTCTGCTGCTGGTCGAGCGTCCCCGCAGCTTGTGCCCCGCCCGGCGCGAGGAGGGCCATGGCAAGCGCTGCAATCGTAGACAGCTACGTTTCCCTTCGTCGAGAATGCGACGGCGCTCCGCCGCCGTCCGAAGACTCTGGTCGGTCTGTTCATGGTCATCCCCTTCGGTTCGTGTCCCGTTTGCGCCGAAGCTGCTGCCCGGTGACCGCGGCGACGGCCACCGGGCTTCTCGCGCCGGCCGTGCAGGGCCCGCGGGCCCGCCGCCGTCCAGGGCCGCTTGTGCGGACGACCGCCGCGAGAAACTGCGAGGAGGATCGCGCCGGCCGTGCTCCGGCCTGCGCATGCCTCGGCGAAGGTTCTTGCCATCGAGACTCCCTTCCCTCTCGGGGCCGCTCCCTGCGAGCCGCCCTTCCGCCACAGGTTGCGCCAATCGGGGCCTGCACCGCTTGGGTGCTACTACCTAAGTTGGGAGCGGGCACTACCTAACTTGGGATCCTCTCCGGCTCTCGCCCGGTTGGCGTCGCCGCGATCTCCTTCTGGAACGGTGGACTAGGCTTCGGAAGTGGCCCGAGCAGCGATCCTCGACGTCGACGGCACGCTCGTCGACACCAATTACCACCACGCACTGGCCTGGTACCGGGCATTCCGGGAGCGGGAGATCGTGATCCCGGTCTGGCGCCTGCATCGCCACGTTGGCATGGGCGGTGACAAGTTCGTCGGCGCTGTCGCAGGTGAAGACGTCGAGGAGCGGCTCGGCGCAGAGTTGCGGTCCCGTTGGGAAGAGCTGTTCGACGAGCTGGTGGACGAGGTTGCCCCTCTGGCCGGTGCTCGTCGGCTCCTCGAGGAGCTGCAGCGCCGGGGCTCGAGCGTGGTCCTAGCGAGCTCGGCGATCGAGAAGCATCTCGACGCGTTCCTAGAGAAGCTGGACGCGCGGGAGTTGGTCGACGGGTGGACGACGAAGGACGACGTCGAGGAGTCGAAGCCCGAGCCCGATCTCGTCAACGCGGGCCTGGCGAAAGCCGGCACGCGCGATGCCGTGATGGTCGGCGACTCACCGTATGACTGCGAGGCCGCGCGTCGTGCGGGGATCGAGACGATCACCGTCATGACCGGCGGGTTCTCCGAGCGGGAGCTGCTCGACGCGGGCGCCGCCTCCGTCTTCGAGTCGCTCGAGGATCTACTCGCTCGCTTGGACGGGACGCCACTGGGCTCGGGGTGAGCAACCGGCGGCGGCTATCCTTGCTCGGGTCACGGTGGCGGTAGCTCAGTTGGTAGAGCCCCGGGTTGTGGTCCCGGTGGTCGGGGGTTCGAGTCCCCTCCGCCACCCCTCTTCGTGAAGGTCCTCTCCTCGCGGCGCTTTCCCGGAAACGCGTGGGGCGAGCTGTCCGACGTCGAGCTCGTAGCCTCGCTTCCCGACGGCCTTGGAAACGGGCGCCCCGGCGTCGAGGCTCTGGCCGTGGTGGGGCAGGTCGTCGACGACCGGTCGCTCGAGCTGCTGCCCGATCTTCGGCTCGTGGCGAACTACGGGGCCGGCTTCGACCCGGTCGACGTCGAAGCCTGCCGCCGTCGGGGGGTCGCCGTCACGAACACGCCTCGCGTCCTCGATGCGGCGACAGCCGACCTGACCTTCGCCCTCATCCTCGCCGTGCGCCGCCGGCTCGTGGAGGCAGACACTTTCGTTCGCGCAGGTCGGTGGAGAGACGCCTGGGACGAGACGGCGCTGGACGGAGACGACGTGAGCGGCGCGACGCTCGGCATCGTGGGGCTCGGCTCGATCGGCGGGGCCGTCGCGCGGCGGGCCAGGGCGTTCGACATGAGGATTCTCTACACGCGCCGGAACCGTCTCGGCGAGGCGGAGGAGCGCGAGCTCGGTGTGGAGTATCGAGACCTCGACTCGCTTCTCGCCGAGGCGGACATCGTCTCTCTCCACGTGCCGCTGACGGATCAGACCGCGGGACTCGTCGATGCGCGTCGCATAGCGCTGATGCGGCCCGGCGCCTGCCTGGTCAACACGGCCCGCGGCTCGGTCGTCGACGAGGGCGCTCTCGCCGCAGCCCTGACGGAGGGTCGGCTGTCCGCCGGCCTCGACGTCTTCGTCCATGAGCCGAGCGTCCCGGATCGCCTGCTCGGCTTGCCGAACGTCGTCCTCACCCCGCACATCGGGAGTGCGACGCAGGCGACTCGCGAGGCGATGACCCGGGTTCTCGTGGACAACCTGCTGGCTGCCGAGGCGGGCGCGCCGCTGCCAAATCGGGTGGCCTAGGGTGGGCCCCCCTCTCGCATCGCGTTGGGGTAACGGCCGGTCGGGAGCGCCAGGTCGGGCGCCACGAGGGCCCGCAGGCGGCGCGTGGGTACCAGTTCGTCGCTCGTGGCATCGCCGGCGCGTTGGTCGCAGTCGGCGCGGGCGC
>JBBSGR010000004.1:0-206543 GCA_038253945.1 Gaiellales bacterium | reverse complement strand
AGCGAGGCCCGCGGTCGTCGGTTGCCCGCTCCGCATCAGCCTCACGAGGTTGCCCGATGAGACCGCTCCGCGTCCGGGATCGCCGGAGCGAGGCCCGCGGTCGTCGGTTGCCCGCTCCGCATCAGCCTCACGAGGTTGCCCTATGAGTGGCGACGCCGCCTCTGCGATCCGGGCGGGCAAGCCGGTCATCCTTCCCACGGACACGGTCTACGGGCTCTGCGCGTCGCCGTACTGGGAGGCATCTGTGCGTGCGCTCTATCGACTCAAGGGCCGTCCGGCGAGCGCGCCGATCGCACTTGTCGCAGCCGACCTGGACCTGCTCTTCGAGTGCGTTCCCGAGCTCCGCGGGCGGGCGGGCACGATCGCGCGCGCGCTGCTGCCCGGCCCGTACACGCTCGTCCTGCCCAACCCGGCCCATCGGTTCCGCTGGCTCAACAGCGCGCGTCCCGATGCGATCGGCGTCCGCGTCCCCGAGCTTCCGGAAGCTGTCCGGAGAGTCTTGAGTGCAGTCGGCGCAATCGCGGCCACGAGCGCGAACCGCTCCGGCGGGGCCGATCCCGCTCGGCTGGAAGATGTGCCGCAGGAGATCCGCTCGGCGTGTGCGGCGGTTGTCGACGGTGGAGTGCTTCCGGGTACGCCGTCCACGGTGATCGACTTCACGGGGCCTGAGCCGCGGCTCGTGCGGGAGGGAGCGGCCGAGTGGCAAGCGGCTCGCGAACGCGTGGCCTCGCTCAGCTCGTCGAGCTGATCTGCATCTCGTCGTAGCCGGCCGAGTGCTCCGGAGGGGCGGCTCGGGAGCGCAACACGCGAAGTATGCTGCCGGAGGATGGCGGTCGCGCAAGAGACTTTCCAGCAGCTCGTCACCGCGGGCCTCGCGGACGTCGATCCCGAGATCGCCGAGCTGCTCGGGCGGGAGGTCGAACGGCAGCGCGGTCAGATCGAGCTGATCGCGTCGGAGAACTTCACGTGGCCCAGCATCCTCGAGGCGAGCGGCTCCACGCCGACCAACAAGTACGCCGAGGGTTACCCGGGCCGGCGCTACTACGGTGGTTGCGAGGTCGTCGACGAGATCGAGCAAACGGCCATCGACCGCGCCAAGAGCCTCTTCGGCGCCGAGCACGCGAACGTGCAGCCGCACGCCGGTGCTCAGGCAAACATGGGCGCCTACTCGGCTGTGCTCCAGCCGGGCGACACGATCCTCTCTCTCAGCCTCGATCACGGCGGCCATCTCACGCACGGGCTCAAGGTCAACTTTTCCGGCCGTCTCTACACGATCGTCCACTACGGGGTCGATCGGGAGACGATGATGGTCGACTACGGCGAGGTGCTCCGGATCGCCAAGGCCTCGCGGCCGAAGCTGATCATCTGCGGCGGCTCGGCCTATCCCCGCGCGGTGGAGGCAGACCGCTTTCGTGAGATCGCCGACGAGGTGGGCGCGTACCTGCTGACCGACATGGCGCACTTCTCCGGGCTGGTGGCCGCTGGCCTGCACCCAAATCCGGTGCCGCACAGCCACTTCGTGACCTCGACGACGCACAAGACGCTCGCCGGCCCCCGGGCGGGCTTCATCCTCTGCAAGGAGGAATACGCGAAGGATGTCGACCGTTCCGTGTTTCCCGGGATGCAGGGTGGACCCCTCGTCCACACGATCGCGGCGAAGGCGGCGTGCTTCCGGATCGCGGCGACGGAGGCCTTCCGGGACTACCAGCGCCGCGTCCGCGCCAACGCGGACGTGCTCGCCGAGACGTTGATCGAGGGACACCTCGACATCCTCACGGGCGGCACCGATACGCACCTGCTCCAAGTCGATCTTCGCCGCTCGCGCTGGTCCGGGAAGGACGCCCAGGAACGGCTCGAGGAGGTGCGCATCACCGCTAACCGGAACACGGTGCCGTTCGACGAGCGGCCGCCGATGGTCGCCTCGGGAGTCCGCCTCGGAACACCCGCGGCGACGATGCGGGGCTTTGACGAGGACGACTTCCGCGAGGTGGGGCGGATCATCGCGAACGCGCTGGAAGAGCACGCCGACGTGGCTGCTCTCCTCTCGCGCAGTCGGGCCCTCTGCGACAGGCGCCCGCTCTACCCCGGCTTCTCCGGGTACACGAGCTACGTGACATGAGCTCTCAGGCCGTCCAGCGGGGGCAAGTGATCGAGGTTGCACATCCCCTCGTTCAGCACAAGCTCTCCTACCTGCGCGAGCGGGACACGCCGACCGTGCACTTCCGCAGGATCGCAAACGAGCTGACGCTTCTCCTCACGTACGAGGCGACGAAAGACTTTCCGACCGAGGACCTCGAGATCGAGACGCCGCTCGAGCGGACGACGGTGCAGCGGATCTCGGGGAAGAAGGTGGCCGTCTGCCCGATCCTGCGGGCCGGGCTCGGTATGCTCGACGGCGTCCTGTCGCTCGTCTCGGGCGCGCGGGTCGGCTTCATCGGTCTCTACCGCAACGAGGAGACGCTCGAGCCGGTCGAGTATTACGTCAAGCTGCCGACCGACATCGCGGAACGCGACGTCATCATTCTCGACCCGATGCTCGCGACAGGCAACTCGATCGCCGCCGCAGTCGATTCCGTCAAGCGCGCGGGCGCCGGGTCGATCCGGCTGATCGCGCTGATCGCCGCGCCCGAGGGAATCGACCGGCTCCACGCCGAGCATCCGGATGTCGACATCGTCGTCGCGGGAATCGACCGTGAGCTGAACGAGAAGGGCTACATCATGCCGGGGCTCGGCGACGCGGGGGACCGGCTCTACGGAACGAAATAGCCGAAAGTGCTTCGCACTTTCGGCTACGAAGTGCCTTTGCCGCGGGGTCGATCCTTGCGTCAGTGAGCCTCTCGCCGGGCAGAGCGCGGCTTCGGCGGCATCTGCGCGCGGCGACCTGGACGCGGTAACTCACTCCGTTATTCTTCTGTGATCGAAACGTTCAACCTTTTCGGCGGTGAGACCGACGAGGGGCCGCGGGAGGCGTCGGGGTACCGTTGTCGAGGGGCCCGGCTTGGGCCGAAGCTCGGGGCGTCGCGGCTCGGTATGAGCGTGTACGACCCCCCTCCGGGGCGAGGCGATCGGCCCATACCATTTCGAGTGGACCGACGAGGAGTGGCTGATCGCGCTAGCGGGCCAGCCGACGCTTCACACGCCGGAAGGCGAGCGTGTGCTCGATCCCGGTGACGTGGTGTGTTTCCCGGCCGGCCCCGCCGGAGCTCACCTGGTAGTACTTCGCCGTTTCGACTTCGGAAGGAGGTGCGGAAGTGAATTCGTGGCCGAGGGGCATCGGTGCGATCACTCTGTTCGTCGAGGACTTGGAGGTCGCCAAGCAGTTCTACCTGGAGGTTTTCGGGCTGCCGGTGTTCTTCGAAGACGAGAGCTCCGCCGTGTTCAAGTTCGGGGATACGCTCGTCAACCTGCTGAAGACCACAGCCGCGCGGGAGCTGATCGAGCCTGCGGCGGTGGCAAGTCGCGAGGCCGGAGCACGCCTTCAGTTCACGATCGAGGTCGATGATGTGGATGCAATGTGCGCGCAGCTGGCCACTCGCGGAGTGCAGCTGCTGAACGGCCCGATGGATCGGCCTTGGGGAATCCGAACCGCCAGCTTCACCGATCCCGGTGGCCACATCTGGGAGATCGCCCGGTAGTCGGCGATGGTTGGCTTCCGTCGGGAGCTCGCGGCTATGGCTCCAGCTCGGCGAGCCGCCGCGTCAGGAACCGGCGCTCCGCCTCCGATCCGACCAGCTCGAGAGCTGCGTGATAGCTGTCGACCGCCGCTGCGCCCCGACCGAGGCGCCGCAGCAGGTCGGCTCGGGTCGCGTGGAAGAGGTAGTAGCGCTCGAGCTGCCTCTCGATCGCCTCGAGTCGCGCGAGGCCCGCGCTGGCCCCGTCGGCCATGGCGACGGCTACAGCCAGGTTCAGGTCGACCACCGGCGAGCGCATCGCCTTGGCGAGCTGCTCGTAGAGCCGCGCGATCGTCGGCCAGTCCGTCGCCGCGGCCTCGTGCGCCTCGGCATGACAACGGGCGATGGCCGCCTGCAGCTGGTACGGGCCGACTTGCCCACGCCCTAGCGCTGCGTCGAGCAGGACCTGCGCCTCGCCGATCGACGCCTGGTCCCAGAGCGAGCGGTCCTGATCGGCGAGCGTCACGAGCTCGCCGTCAACGTCGACGCGCGACATGCGGCGGGACGACTGGAAGAGCATCAGCGCGAGCAGCCCCGCCGGCTCGGGATCGTCCGGCAGGAGCTCGGCGAGCGAGCGCGTCAGCCGGATCGCATCGTCAGAGAGGTTGAGCCGGACGAGCTCGTCCCCTGCCGAGGCCGAGTACCCCTCGTTGAACAGGAGGTAGAGCACTGCGAGGACGCCTGTGGTGCGCCGCGGGAGGAGGTCGGCCGGCGGGACGCGAGAGGGGATCCCGGCCTTTCGGATCTTCTGCTTCGCGCGGACGAGCCTCTTCGCCATCGTCTGCTCCGAGACGAGGAACGCCCGCGCGATCTCGGGCGTCGTCAGCCCCGCGAGCGAGCGGAGCGTCAGCGCCACGCGCGCCTCGAAGGGCAGCGCCGGGTGGCAGCAGGTGAAGATCAGGCGCAGCCGGTCGTCCGGGATCTCGTCCACCTCTGTTTCCTCGACCTCTTCGACCACCGGCTCCGCCCTCAGGATCTGCAACTTCGCCAGCTCGACCGCGCTGCGCCGCATGCGGTCGAGGGCGCGGTTTCGCGCGACCGTCGTCAGCCAAGCGCCCGGGCGCTCCGGGGCGCCGCCGCGCGCCCACGAGCGAAGCGCCTGCTCGAACGCCTCCTGCGTGCACTCCTCGGCGACGTCCCAGTCGCCTGTCACCCGGATCAGCGTCGCGAGTACGCGTCCCCATTCGTCGCGAAACGCGTCGGCGACGGCGGACTCGGCGGCCCTCAGTCCTCCCAGAACGGCCTCACCTCGACGGCGCCGAACCGGGCGACGGGGTGCTTCGCTGCCACCTCGAGCGCCTCGTCGAGATCGCGGCACTCGAGGATGTCGAAGCCCGCGATCTGCTCCTTCGTCTCGGCAAAGGGGCCGTCGGCGATCAACACCTCGTCCTCGCGAACGCGCACCGTGGTGGCCTCGCTGATCGCCGCCAGCGTGTTGCCCTGGAGTCGCACGCCGCGGCCGTCCATCTCCTTCGCCCAGGCTTCGGCCGCGGCTGGGATCCGCGCTTTTTCTGCGGGATCGAGCTCGAGATTCTCGTCTGTACAGGTCAAGAGCATGTACTTCATCGTCGTCCTCCTTCGTTCGACGTTCCGGTAGTGAGCCCGTTTTGGAGGGCCTCGTCCAAACGACGAACGAGAATGGACCTAAAGGACAGCGCGTGACGCGCCAATCGCGTAGTCATCGAGCACCCGCTAGCGCTCCAGCCGGACGCTCGGCGCTAGCAGGCCGGGGCGGCGCATCGCCTCCATCCAGACGGCGCGGATCTCCTCCCGCGTTGCCCGCTCCGGCAGCCGCTCGACCACCCAGGCCGGAGCGGCGGTGGGGATGTCGCCCTGGATCGCGGCGATCCCCTGGTGCGATTCCTCGCCGAGCTTCTCGTGGGGCCCCGTCAGCACCTCGCTGAGGGTCTCGCCGGGCCGGATGCCGACGAGCTCGAGCTCCGGGCGGCCGGCGTGGCCGGTGCAGCGCCACATTCGCTCGGCAAGCTCACCCACCGTCAGCACGACGGGATCCGAGGGACCTGCGAGCGAGATGCCCTCGGCCGCGAGCAGCGCCCCGTGTGCGGCGAGGGTCGCCGCGTGTGCCATCGTGATCCAGTAACGAAGCATCCCGGCATCCGTGACCGTCAGCGGGACGTCTGCGCGCGCCTGGCGGAGGAACAGCTCCGAGACGCTTCCCGCGCTGCCGAGCACGTTGACGAAGCGAACCGCGATTCGCCTGCCGCCCGTGCGCCGCGCCGCATAGGCGGCGAGCTGCTCCATGAACCGCTTCGTGCGCCCGTAGAAGCTGGCGGCGAGAGCTGCCTTGTCCGTCGAGGCGACGACGACCGCCTCGACGCCGGCGGCCTCCGCGGCTCGCAGCAGGTTCCAGCTTCCGACGAGATTCGTGTCGACGAACTCCTCGGGGTAGCTCTCGGCCCAGTCGACGTGCTTGTAGGCCGCCAGATGGAAGACGACGTCGGGGCGCGCCTGGCCGACCTCGCGCTCGAGCCGGCCCCCGTCGCGCACGTCGCAGAGGACGTGCCGTATCCGCTCCAGATCGGCTGCCTCCCGGCCGCGCCGGTCGGCGGTGAGCGAGCCTTCGTGGCCGTCGACGACCGTGATCCGCTCGGGCCGGAAGCCGAGCAGAAACGAGCTGAGCGCGCGCCCGATCGAGCCCGCGCCGCCGGTGAGCAGGATGCGCCGGCCGCCGAAGTGCTCCTGGAGCTCGAGTAGCGAGGGCACGGGGTCGCTTTGCTTCAGGATCGACTGCCAGTCGAACGTGTCCGGCGACAGTCGGCGGACGGGGAGCCACCGTGGCGCGGCGGGCGCCGCGAGTGCTCGTTGCACGGCGCGATAGCCCGCCTTCATGTCGGTCGAGCGCGTCGGCTCGGGCTCGTTGATCTCTGCGACGATGAACGTCACGAGCTCGCCCAACCGGCGCACGACCGGATCGAGCGCGAGCTCGCCGCTTCCGTATGGGAGACCTTCGCCGAGCAGACCATGCGCGTCGGAGACGTGGGCGACCTCGGACGCCGGGCCGAGCTCCTCCACGTAGCGCTCGAGCCGCAGCTCGTCGGCGGAGGTGAGGCCGAAGAGCGTGCCGTACGCGCCGGCGAATGAGCGGAAGAGGGCGGCGTGCGACGTGTCGAGGGTGAAGCGGAGCTCCGGTACGCGCTCGCGCCAGTCGGCCAGGTCGCGCCAGTGGCCTCCGACCGGAGAGAGGTAGACGCCCCCGGCTCGCATGCGAAGAATCGGCGGCACGTTCTCGATCAGTGGCGTCACGCCGTGGGCCAGGCACGTGTCCGCGTAGAAGCGGAGGAAGCGCTCGACCTCGATCTCGTCGACTGCTCCCACCGCGCGGAACTCAGCGGGCGGCCGCGGACAGAAGAGGTGAATCGTCAGAACTGGCGAGCCGACCGCGGCGGCGAAGCGCGCGCTTCGCTCGATCCCGACACGCGCCTCTTCGTCCAGCAGATCGACCCGGACGAACGCCCCGCTCGGCCATGCGACGGGCGCCTCCGCGGTGACGGCCAGCGGCGGCGAGACGAGCTCGCGCGCGGTCCGGATCGCGCGGTCGAGCGCAGCGTCGCTCGCCACGTGCGCGGGCGCGAGCGTCAGCTCGAGGCCGCACCAGGGACCGCCGGCGAGCCGGTCGCGGAGCTGGTCGGCCTCCGGAGCTGCCTTCAGCAGTGGCAGTGCCACGTGACCAGGACTCGTGTTGCTCACGTCGTTCCTCGGCCCTTCAGGTAGTCGCGTAGCCAGTCGACATAGAGCTGAATCGCCTCCTCGAGAGGTCGAGACCCGAACGCTGACGTGGGCGAGCTCGCCGCCTCGTAGCTTTCGTCCTCGCCCGGGGGAAGCCTTCCGCCTGGAGTCTCGATTGGAGAGGGCGATCCGGCCGCCTGGCGGACGAGCTCGGCAACCCGAAGGAGCGAGACGGGAACGCCGCTTGCGAGCACCAGCGGCGTGTTCCAGCGACCGTCGACGGCGATCGTCTCGAGAGCCGGAACCACGTCGTCGACGTACACGAAGTCGCGCGTCCGCTCGGGGTTGCCGGGGATGACGATCGGCTCACCTTCGAGCGCGCGCTTCGCGAAGGCGGCGACCGCGCCGGTCGCCCCCTCAACCGCGAGCTGGCCCGGCCCGAAGACCGAGGTCAGGCGGACGACGGTCGCCGCAGCCGGGTGCAGAGTGCAGGTCAGCTCGCCCAGGCGCTTCGAGATCGCGTAGGCGTCCGGCGGCGGCTCGATGGCGGCTCGGACGGTAGAGGGGTACACGAGCCCGATTCCTCGATCGGCGCACCCCTCGAGCAGGTTGAGAGTGGTGCCGGCGTTCGCGCGGACCGCCTCGGCCGGGTCGGCGTTCGCCTTCGTCGGGTCGGGGACGCCGGCGAAGTGCAGCACGGCATCGCACCCCTGAAGCGCCTCCCGCGCACGAGGATCCGCCGCGTCGAGCTCGACCGGGTCGAGCTCGTCGCCGAGCGATCGATGCCGACGGGCGGCGCGCGCGAGCGCCACGACCTCGTGGCCGCGACAGCGCAAGAGCGTCGCCGCGCGCCAGCCGAGGAAGCCGCGAGCCCCTGTGACGAGAAGCCTCATCCGGCAAGGTAGTCGGCGAGCCGGTGCCGGTACTCGAACGGGCTTACATACCGGCAGGAGGCCAGGCCGCTCGCGTCGGCGCCGCGCGCGAGCGCGGCCACGTCTGCCACTGCCACCGTCTCGGCTGCGACGTTGGCCGCGCAGATTCGTGGCTCGTGCGGCGCGCGGAGGAGGATGCGCGCCGCGTCCTCGACGTGGACGACCCCGATCGTGGCGCGGCCACCGTCGTCGAGCGGCAACGGCTCGCCGGCGGCCGCCAGGCGCCTGAACCTGTCGACAACGGTCTGTGAGTCGGGACGCTCGTGCTCGACCGGGCTCGGGCCGTAGACGATGCCCAACCGGAGAAGCTCGAGCTCCCAACCGTCGCGCTCGGCGAACAGGCGCAGGCAGAGCTCCGCGTAGATCTTCGAGAGGTGCGAGAGATCTCCCTGCGGCCCGTAGGGGTGGCTTGCATCGATCTCTCCGCGCAGGCCCGTTCCGTAGACATGGAGCGAGCTGGCGTACACGACGGGCGGCCGTCCGGCGGCTGCGACCGCTTCGGCGAGCACGCGCGGACCCGTGAGGTTCGTCTCCTCCGTGTAGTCGGGCTCGCTGAAGGAGAGGGGGCGGCTGGCCTGGGCGGCCAGCAGGTACACCCGCGCCGGTTGCTCGGCAAGCACGCGATCCAGGTCGTCGCGGCTGCGAAGATCGGCGGTCTCGACGCGCGCGCCGCGCCTCTCGAGGGGCGAGAGCTGGTTGCGGTCCGTCGCGTACCAGTTGTCCGCGAGGGTTACGGGGCTTCCGTGATCCAGGGCGAGCGCGGCGAGCTTCGCCCCGATGTAGCCCGCTCCGAGGATCAGGAGCGAGCCCGGCGGACTCTCAGGCGCCGCGTGCGGTGCCGACCTCAGGATCGCGGGCTCAGCCCGTGGTCCGTCTGAACAGACCGGTCGAGCGGACTGGATACCGACTCACGCGCTCAGATTCGCGTGACGTTTGGGCCGTGCGGGACGACGTTCCGCGTGTCGACGACCCGCTCGGCAGACTGCCAGAACGGCTCCGCCAGGAACTGGCGATGCTGCGTCAGCATCACGACGCAGTCGGCAGCCTCGACCGTCTCACGCGACCACTCGACGCCTGAGTGGAGGTATCCGTCGAGCTCGACCTGAGGGATCCACGGATCGCAGTACGAGACCTCGCCGCCGCGCGCGATCAGCTGGCGCATGATCTCGAGACTGGGCGACTCGCGCGTGTCTGCCACGTTCGCCTTGTACGTGACGCCGAGGAGCAGCAGCTTGGAGCCCTTGATCGGCATGCTCGCGTCGTTCAGCGCATCACCGACCTTCCCGACGACGTACTGCGGCATGCGGGCGTTGATCTCGTGCGCGGCCTCGATCAGCTGAGCCGAGTAGCCGTACTCCCGCAGGCGCCAGGCCAGGTAGTGGGGAACGATCGGGATGCAGTCGCCGCCGAGACCGGGACCCGGGTAATGGGGCATGAAGGCGAACGGCTTGGTCGCCGCCGCCTCGATCACCTCCCAGGCGGAGATACCGAGCCGGTCGCACATGAGCGCCAACTCGTTGGCGAGAGCGATGTTGACCGCGCGGAAGGTGTTCTCGTGGAGCTTCGCCGTCTCGGCGACCATCGGGCTGGACGTCGGGACGACGACGTCCACGATCTGCCGGTAGAGGAGCTCCGTCCGTCGCAGGCACTCCGGTGTGACGCCCGCGACCAGCTTCGGCGTCGTGTGGATGTTGTAGGCGTTGTTGCCGGGGTCCACGCGCTCCGGCGCGTAGCCGAGGAAGAAGTCCTTGCCCACCTCGCCGCCGGAGCGCTCGAGGATCGGCTGGACGACCTCCTCCGTCGTGCCAGGGTAGGTCGTCGACTGCAGGACGATCAGCTGGCCGGCGCGCATGTTCGCGGCCACGGACTCGGCTGCCGAGACGATGTACGAGAGATCCGGCGTCCGTGTCTTCGACAGCGGCGTCGGCACGCAGATCGTCAGCGCGTCGAGCTCCGAGACGGCCGCATAGTCACTCGTCGCCCGGAGGCGTCCGTCGAGCCCCTCGTATCGCTCCGCCGGAACGTCGACGAGATACGAGCGCCGGTCTTCGATCGACTGCACGCGCTCCGCGTTCAGGTCGACTCCGGTCACGCCGAACCCCGCCTCGGCGAACGCCATGGCGAGCGGCAGGCCCGCGTACCCGAGGCCGACTATGCCGAGTCGAGCGCCCCGCGTCGAGATCCGCTCGTCGAACGCGGGGGTGGATGTCAGAAGCTCGCTCAACCGGGAGCGATCGTAGCAATGGCGGCCGGCCGGCATCGGTGCGCGAGCGGCTCGCGGCAGACCGTCCGAGACCCTCTGCTATAACCGCCGCATGTCCTTCCGCGAGTCGGTGAGGGCGCTTGTCTGGGAAGGCGACGCGATCTGGGGCTTTCTGGCCGCGGTTGTGATCGTGCTCCTGGTCACGCCGCTGATGACCCGCCTCGCCCCGCTGATCGGCGGCGTGGACGACCGGCGCGACCGCCCACGCGTGCACACGGGTGCGGTGCCACGGATCGGAGGCCTCGCGATCGTGGCGGGGATCCTCATCCCGGCGGCTTTTCTCGTCAACCTCCACGGGGCCTACCTGGGCATCTTCCTGGGAACGCTAGGCGCGGCGGCGATCGGGCTCGTCGACGATATTCGCGGGCTGCCGGCGAGCGCGAAGCTGGTGGGTGTCGTAGCGGTGGCTCTGATCCCGGTTGCGGGTTATGACGTCAAGTTCGACTACTTCTCCCTGCCGCTCATCGGCAACTATCACCTCGGAGCGGTCGCGTACCCGTTGACGGTGCTCTGGATCGCGACCCTCGCCAATCTCGTCAACCTGATCGACGGGATGGACTCGCTGGCTGCGGGGATCGTCGCGATCGCGGCGTTCTCGTTCGCCTTGCTCGCGATCTCGTTCGAGCGCGAGAACGCGGCTGTGCTGGCGGCGATCGTCTGCGGCGCGACGCTCGCCTTCCTGCGCCACAACTACCACCCGGCGCGAATCTTCATGGGCGACTCGGGCGCGCTCGCACTCGGCTTCGTCCTCGCCACCGTCGCCGTTCAGGGCGTGCTGAAGACGGCGGCGACGATCGCGCTCGCGGCGCCGATGCTGGTCATGGCCGTGCCGATTCTCGACACCTCGTTCGTCGTGCTCAAGCGGCTGAAGTACCGGCGGGCGCCGTGGGGCGCGGACCACAACCACTTCTATCACCGCTTCCTCCGCATCGGCTTCTCGCAGCGTCGGACGGCGGCGTACCTCCACGTCTGGGCCGCGACGCTCGCGGCGTTCGCCGTACTGCTCCGGTTCGTTCCGCCGCGCCCGCTCGGGCACTGGGATCTGAGCAATTCGCTGATCGTGACGGCCGCCGGGCTCGGCGTTCTCGCCGCGTCGATCTGGATGGTCTATAGCCTGGAGATCCTGAAGGCTCGCCACCTTCAGTTGCTCAGGCTGCGCGCGCGTCCCGAGCCCGAGGAGGAGCCTGAAGAGGCGGTCGAGCGGGCTTTGAGCGCCGGGCGCAGGTAGGGCGGCGAGCCGCCCGCCACGCGCGTGTAGCGTTCGCGGCTACTTGCGTCTCATCGCCTCGGTCGCGGTCGCGCTCGGCGCACTCGGAGCTCTCGGTGTCGCCCAGGCCGCGACGATCACGGGAACTCCCCGGCCGGATCGACTGACGGGAACCGGCGGGGCCGACATGATCTTCGGCCGGGCCGGCGACGACCGGCTCGCCGGGCGGGCAGGTGACGACTTCCTTTCCGGCGGCGACGGCAGCGACCGGGTCGCCGGCGACTCCGGCAACGACCGCGTCTCGCTGCAGGGAGACGGGTTCGACAGCGTGGGCTGCGGCAGCGGCATGGATGTCGTGACCGCCGACCGTGCCGACGCCGTCGCGCCCGACTGCGAAGTCGTCAGCCGCGAGCTCTCGCGTGACGTCTACCGAAACGCAGACGCGCAGCACGAGGCCCAGGTGGAGCCCGACAGCTTCTCGCACGGCCGGACAGTGGTCACAGCCTTTCAGACCGGCCGTTTCTCGAGCGGGGGCGCCACCGACATCGGCTTCGCGACGTCTCGCGATGCGGGCTCGACCTGGCGCTCGGGGTTCCTGCCGGGCGTCTCGGTCTTCTCCCATCCCGCGGGCGCAAGCGGACGCGTGACCGATCCCGCGGTCGGCTACGACGCGGCGCACCACGTCTGGCTCGTCGCCTCGCTCGGCGGCGCGGAGGGCGTCACGGCGGACGGCGACGACCGGCTGCTCGTCAGCCGCTCGGCGGACGGGCTCGCCTGGGGCAGGCCTGTGACGGCCGCCCGGGCACGAGAGGCCTACGACAAGCCGTGGATCGCCTGCGACAACTGGGCGGGAAGCCGATTCCGGGGCCGCTGCTACCTGACGTACCTGGACGTCCCCGCGGAGGCGATCATGACCCTCCGCTCGAGCGACGGGGGCCTGACTTGGAGCGACCCGGTTACAGCGGCTGCGGCCAGGCCGGCAACTTTCCCGAACGGCGCGGTGCCGATCATTCGTCCAGGAGGGACGCTCGTCGTTCTGTTCAGCTCGTTCGCAGCCATCCCGAGCCCGGAAGACGACCACATTGGCTCGGTGCGCTCTCGCGACGGCGGAGTGACGTTCCTGCCCGAGACGGTCGTCTCACAGATCGCGCAGTCGACCCTCCTCGGCGTGCGGGCGGTCACTTTCCTGTCGGCCGAGTCGGACAGCTCGGGGCGGATCTACGCGGTCTGGCAGGACTGCCGCTTCGACGGGTGCGAGTCGAGCGGAATCGCGTTCTCTTCGTCTCCCGACGGCGTCGCGTGGTCAGAAGCGAGAGAGATCCCCACGGGTCGGAGCGATCCCGGCACGAACCTGTTCCTGCCCGCGGTCGGGGTCGACCCCGGGCACGGCGGAGGAGCGGCGCGACTGACCGTCGTGTATCACTCGCTTCCGCCCTGCCACCCGTCGTTCTGCCTGGGCGTGAACATCGCCGCCGTCTCGTCCCGAAACGGGGGGGTTACGTGGACGGCGCCGCGGCGGCTGACCTCCGAGGCGATGCCTCTGTCGTGGATCGTGGACTCGGACATCGGGCGCATGCTCGGCGACTACGTCTCCGTCTCGTACGCGGGAGGCAGGCCGGTGCCGGTCTTCGCGCTTGCGTCCGCGCCGAGCGCCGGCAGCTTCCACCAGGCGATCTTCGCGACGACGCGCGGCCTCCCGTGAGGGTTCTCCGGCCTCAGACGTGCCGCCCCTCTCGCAGCTTGCTTGCGGGCCGGTGCGTGCCTCTGCTACACCGGGAGTGACATGGGCACCGTGACGTTCCGTGGCCGGCCGCGTGCGAGCATCGCGCGCCGGTTCGCCTGGGCCTTCGGGCCGGCATTTTCTTCGTAGCTCCCGGCTCGCAGCGGAGCTCGTTCTCTCGGCCGGCGTCGCGGCCGACGACGTCGTGCTCGAGATTGGTGCTGGGCGAGGCCTCCTGACCGCGGAGCTCGCGCGCTGGGCCGCGGACGTCCGCGCCGTCGAGCTGGATCCCCTCCTGGCAACCGGGCTGCGCAAGCGCTTCGCGGACGTCGGCAACGTCCTCGTCGTGGAGGGCGATGCGCTCTCGCAGCCACTTCCGGCAGAACCGTTCCGGATCGTCTCCAACCTTCCATTCCACATCACGGGTGCGATGCTCCGCCGCTTGAGCCGCGACCCCGCTCTCGCGCTGACGCGAGCGGACCTGATCGTCGAGGCAGGGGCGGCGCGCAAACGTGCCCGGTCGCGGCCGAGCACGCTGCAGTCGGTGCTGTGGGCGCCGTGGTACGAGCTCTCGGTCACCCGCCAGGTTCCGGCCTCCTGGTTCGAGCCGCCGCCGAGCGTCGGCGCGGCCGTGCTCGTGCTGCGCAAGCGGGCTCGTCCGCTTCTCCCCACGGCCGACCGATCGTCGTTTGCACGGTTCGTCACCCGCTGCTTCGGCCCGTCCGGCCGAACGGTGCGTATCGCGTTGCGGCACGGCCTCACGCCCAGGCAATTCCGGCGCGCGGCCGGCGAGCTCGGCTTTCGCCGCGAAGCCCTCGCCCGTGATCTCGACGCGTCGCAGTGGGTCGCGCTCTACCTGCTCTCGCGCGAGCTCAAGCCACGTCGGGATTGAGCCACGGAAGCGCGAGCGCGAGCAGGTCGGAGGGATCGCGGCGAACGCGGTCTCGCCAGGCTCCGGCGGGCTTCTTGACGAGGTCGACCTCGCTCGGATCGCGCAGAAAGCGGAGCCGTCCCTCACGGACGAGGAGCTCGTCGACGGCGCCGAGACGACCTTCGAAGATCGACCACACGGGAGTCGCGAGCACCGCGGCCTCGCGATTCATCGTTCCGCCGGCCGACACGAGGACGTCCGCGAGAGCCACGAGGCTGCGCCCGTCGAGGGCTCGGTCGGGGACGAGCACCCGCGGGAGGCGCAGCGCCCGGACGGCCGCGCGCTGCTCGTCGGTTCGTGCGAGCACGACGGTCTGCGCCGCCGAGTCGCCGGAGAAGCGGGTCAAGAGCTCGGGCAAGAGCGCGCTCTCCGAGCCGCCGAGGTAGAGGGCGTATGAGGGGGCCGTGCGGACGACGCAGAGGGGCATCGTCGGGTCGAGGCCCAAAGCGGTGAGCACCGTCTCGTCCGGCTCGAAGTCGGCGAGGTAGTACTCCTCCTTGAGGCCCGGATAGCGGACGAGCTTCGGCGGCCGTGCGCCGTAGTGTCGGAGCCGCCCCGGCGGGATCGCGTCCGGGACGAGGACGCGGCTCGCGAGCCGGCAGTTGACGTGGTGCTGGAGCGCCGCCCATTCGTAGTCGAACATCGTGGTGTTCGGGATGCGCAGGAGACGGCAGGCGGCGGGCAGGTCGGTCGACCCGTGGGCGACCGCGCAATCGAGGTGCCGCCCGCGGGCGAAGCGAACGAGGTGGGGCAGGCGCTCTGCCGCGGCGCGAGCCTTTCCCAGCCGGTCCGTGCCCCCGTGACGTCCGACGACGGTGTGCGGATGACCCCACTCCTCGACGAGCTCTGCGGTGTGTGAGAGCGGCCGGACGGTCAGGGTCACCTCGTGCCCCCGTGCTTCCGCGAGCTCCACCAGCGGACGCAGGACGACAACGTGGGCGCTGTTCGTCAAGTCGACCCACACGCGCACTCGGTCGAGTTTGGATGATTGCTGGATGCCACGCTCGATCAACCGGTCCGGCGGCCGGTGTGCGCCCGAGTCTGAGGTCGCGGCGGCTGCGCGCCCGCTCTAGCGCTGAACAAAGTCGACCGTAATTGCCGGATTTCGGGCCTGGTTGAGCCATTTGTGGCTGTCACAAGCTCTGATATGCTCGCCCTGATGGAGCCTGCTCCCCGTCCGACGTTTCAGCCGGCCGGCGCCGGGGCGCTGCTCACGGGAACGACGGCGGCGGGAGTGGGCATCGGCGCTCTCGTCGGCTGGGGTGTCGGCTCGGTCGCGCTCGGGGCACTCGCAGGCGCGGTCGTCGGTATTCCCGCCGGAGTGTTCGCGGTGTACCGCCGCTACAGGGAGTACTTCTGATTCGGTCCGCGCTCTTCACGCGACCGCGACCGGTTCCAAGTCGGCTCCTGCCCGCACTGGCCGGCGCCGGGGTGATCCTGATCGCCCTGCCCGTCTTCGTGCTCGCCGCGCTCCCCCTCCGCGGCTGGGCGCTCGGTGCCGTCTTGTGGGTCGGCGCGCAGGCGCTCGGCCTCCTTCTCGCGCGGGTCCGCGGCGAGCGCGATAAGGTCGCCGGTTCGGGCGTGATGGGAGTCGGAATGATGTTTCGCGGCGCTGCCGTGATGGTGGTCGCGATTGCCGTGGCGACTTCGAACGTCGAGGTCGGCCTCTCGGCTGCGCTCGTCTACGCGTTCGCCTACACGCTCGAGCTCGCGCTCTCCGTCGCCACATACGTCGGGGGAGAGCACTCACGGTGAGGCGCCTCGCGCTCGTCCTCGGGGGGCTGGCGCTCGCCCTGCCGGCGCCCGCGCTTGCAAAGGGGCAGTTCCATCCGGAGGACGAGTTCAGGCTCGATCCCTGGGTCTCGATCCACATCGGCCCGATCGACATGTCGATCAACAAGGCCGTTGTCTACCTGCTGCTTGGTGCCCTGCTCACGATGCTGCTCGGGATCGTGCTGATGCGGTTGCGGCTGGGTCTTCGCCCAGGGACCCGCCAGACCGTCGGGGAGGCGGTGTACGACCTGGCGCAGTCGCAGATCGCCGAGCAGGGGCTGCCTGCCAAGGCGATCGGCCTCTGGTTCCCGTATGTCGCTTCGCTCTTCCTCTTCATCTGGGTCGTCAACATGATCGGCTTCATCCCGCTGCCGATCTCGAACGACAAGTTCCATCTCTTCGGGGTCGAGCTACCGACCTTGGGCATCTACGCGGCGACCGCCCAGATCTCGGTCACGCTCGCGCTCGCGCTCCTGACCTTCGTCTTCACCCACTTCGAGGGAATCCGCTTCAACGGGCCGGTTCGCTACGTCAAGAGCTGGATCCCGGAAGTGCCGAAAGCGATGGTCGGGCCGATCGCGTTCCTCGAGGTGCTCGGCCAGTTCATGCGGCTGATCTCCCTCTCCGTCCGTCTTTTCGCCAACATGCTCGCGGGGCACATTCTCATCCTCACCTTTATCGGGCTCATCTTCATCTTCGAGACCGTCTTCGCCTCGCCGGTTTTGATCGTCTCGACGGTCTTCTACCTTTTCGAGGTCATCATCGTGGTGACGATCCAGGCCTTCATCTTCGCCGCTCTCTCGGCCATCTACATCGGCTCGGCGATCGAGCCCGAACACTAAGGAGGAACCGCTCCATGACGAACTCCATCGTCTTTGCCGCAACCAACGGCACGACCGACGCCGGCAAGGCGATCGCGCTCGCGCTCGGCGTCGGCCTCGGTGCCCTAGGCGCCGGCGTGGGTATCGGCAACATCTTCGCCTCGATGATTCAGGCGGTCGCACGGCAGCCCGAGCTTCGCGGCGAGCTGCAGGGCATCCAGTGGCTCGGTTTCGCGCTCACCGAGGCCGTCGTCTTCTACGGGCTGCTCGGCAGCCTGCTCGCCTACGCCCTCATCTAGATGGTCGTAGCAGCCTCACCACTGATCAAGGTCGTCCCCGGCCTGATGATCTGGACGCTGATTGCGTTCGGCTTGACCTTCCTCGTGCTCAAGCGCTACGCGTTCGGCCCGATGCAGAAGGCGATCGACGCCCGGCGCGAGCGCATTCGGGAATCGATCGAGGAGGCCGAGCGCGTCCGCGCGGAGGCTCAACAGCTGCTCGAGGAGCACCGGCAGCTTCGTGCGGGTGCGCGCAGCGAGGCGGAGGGGATTCTCGTCGAGGCGCGCAGAATCGCCGACTCGCAACGAGAGCGCGTCCGCGAGGAGACCGAGGCCGACCGTCAGCGCCGCCTGGAGGAAACGCGGCGCCAGATCGAGGCGGAGACCCGACGGGCGCTCGAGCAGATCCGCGCCGAGGTTGCCGACCTCGCATTGATCGCGGCTGCGAAGGTGACGCGGAAATCGCTCGACGGCGCCGACCAGCGCCGCCTGATCGACGAGGCGATCGGCGAGCTCGATTTCTCGGCCCTCGAGGGAGCAGAGCACTAGATGCCCGTTGCTGAGCGGGTCTACGCGCGCGCGCTCTTCGACGCCGCGAAGGAGCACGGCCGACTGCAGCCGGTCGCCGACGACCTCGGCGACTTCGTCGCGTCGGTGCGCGAGGTGCCCGAGCTGCGCGCGCTGCTCGAGAACCCGCAGCTCGAGCCGCGCGCGAAGGTGGGCGCCCTCGAAGACATTCTCGGCGGGGTCGACGAGCTGGTTCGCAACTTCCTCCTCCTCCTCACCGAACGCGGACGCGCCGGTCAGGTCGAGGGCGCCTACCGCGAGCTCGAGCGCCTCGTCGCCGCGGAGCAGGGGCAGCTGAATGTCGAGCTGACCACCGCGTTCGAGCTCTCCGACGACGAGGCGCAGCGCATTCTCGGCCAGATCGAGCAGGCGTCCGGCCGCACGGTCGTGGCAAGCCGAAAGGTGGATGCCGACCTGATCGGCGGACTGGTCGTCCAGGCCGGCTCGATGCGGGTCGACGCAAGCGTCCGCGGCCGCCTCGATCGACTAAGGCACGAGCTTCTCACCCGAGCGACCTAGAGACCCAGATAGGAGTCACGCGTGAAACTCAGGCCAGAGGAAATAACCTCGATTCTCCGCCAGCGGATCGAGCAGTACGACGTCGAGACGGATCTGACCGAGGTCGGCCAGGTGCTCCAGGTCTCCGACGGGATCGCCCGCGTCTACGGGCTCGAGAACTGCCTCGCGATGGAGATGCTCGAGCTCGAGCACGGCGTCACCGGCATTGCCTTCAACCTCGAGGAGGACAACGTCGGCGCCGCGCTGCTCGGCGAGTGGGCGCACATCAAGGAGGGCCAGCCCGTCCGGCGCACGGGCCGGGTGGCCAACGTGCCGGTCGGCGAGGCGCTGCTCGGTCGCGTCGTCGACCCACTCGGCCATCCGCTCGACGGCCGGGGACCGATCGAGACCGACGAGTACCGTCCACTCGAGTTCAAGGCCCCGGGCGTGGTCGAGCGGCAGCCCGTCAAGGAGCCGCTGCAGACGGGGATCAAGGCGATCGACTCGATGACGAACGTCGGCCGCGGGCAGCGCGAGCTGATCATCGGCGACCGCTCGACCGGGAAGACGGCAATTCTGATCGACACGATCCTGAACCAGAAGGGCGGCGACGTCGTCTGCATCTACGTGGCGATCGGCCAGAAGGCCTCGACCGTGGCCCAGGTTCACCAGAGGCTTTCCGACGAGGGCGCGATGGAGTACACGATCATCGTGACCGCACCCGCGTCCGAGGCCGCGCCGATCAAGTGGATGGCACCGTTCGCCGGCGCGGCGATGGGGGAGTACTTCCTCTACAAGGGCGGACATGCCCTCTGCATGTTCGACGACCTCTCCAAGCACGCGGATGCCTACCGCCAGATGTCGCTCCTGCTTCGCCGGCCGCCAGGCCGCGAGGCATTCCCGGGCGACGTCTTCTACCTCCATTCACGGCTGCTGGAGCGTGCCTGCAAGCTGTCCGACGAGCTCGGCGGCGGATCGTTGACGGCGCTGCCCCTGATCGAGACGCAGGCGGGCGACATCGCCGCGTACATCCCGACGAATGTGATCTCGATCACGGACGGGCAGATCTTCCTCGAGTCCGACCTCTTCTTCTCGGGCGTCCGCCCGGCGGTCGACGTGGGCCGTTCGGTGTCGCGCGTCGGCTCGAGCGCGCAGACGAAGGCGATGAAGAAGGTCGCAGGTCGGCTCCGACTGGAGCTCGCGCAGTACCGCGAGCTCGAGGCCTTCGCGCAGTTCGGCTCGGAGCTCGACGAGGCGACGCAGAAGACGCTGGCTCGGGGCGAGCGCATGGTCGCCTCCCTCAACCAGCCGCAGTACGCGCCGTGGCCGATGGAGGAGCAGGTGGTTGCGATCTACGCCGGCGTCAACGCACATCTCGATGACATTCCGACCTCGGACGTCCCGCGCTTCCAGGAGGAGCTGCGCGAGTACCTCCGCACGGAGGGCGACCTGCTGAAGGAGATCCGCGAAGGCAAGGATCTACCGGACGAGCTAGTCGATCGCCTCGATGCCGAGATCAAGAAGTTCAAGAACACCTTCAACGTGAGCGAGGAGGACCCGCTCGCGGCCTAGGCCCGAGGCGGGAGACTCTCGATGGCGACGGTCCAGGACCTCAGGCGGCGCGTCCGCTCGATCTCGAACACGCGCAAGATCACGAAGGCGATGGAGCTGGTCGCGGGCGCGCGCCTGCGCCGGGCGCAGGCGCGGATCGAGGCGATGCGCCCGTTCGCCGACCGCATGCAGGAGCTGATGGTCGGAACCGCCCGCGCAAGCGCCTCCTTCCGCGGGCTGCCGCTGCTCGAGCAGCGCGAGATCCAGACCGTCGCGATCCTGCCGCTGACCGGTGACCGCGGGCTTGCCGGCGCCTTCAACGCGCAGATCCTGCGGCGCGCGTTCGCGCTCCAGCGTCGACTCGAGCGCGAGAGCGTGGCGGTGAAATGGCTCGTCTCGGGCAGAAAGGGCCGCTCGGCGCTGACCTTCCGGCGCTACAGCCTGGACCAGGAGTGGACCGGCTTCAGCGACCGTCCCGCCTACGCGGACGCCCAGGCTATTGCCCATCGTGTGGCCGACATGTACGGCAAGGGCGAGGTCGACCGAGTCGTCGTGATCTACAACGAGTTCGTCTCGCCGCTCGTGCAGCGGGTCGTCGAGCGTGAGGTGTTGCCCATCTCGCCGGACGTGCTGGGCCGCGAGCACGAGGGCGCCGAAGGCGAGTCGGACGCGGCCTCGGGCGACTTCATCTACGAGCCGGAGCCCGATCAGATCCTCGCGCGCCTGCTTCCGATGTACCTCGAGACCGAGCTCTACCGCGCGCTGCTCGAGTCGTCGGCCTCCGAGCAGGGCGCTCGCATGACAGCGATGCGGAATGCCTCCAGGAACGCTGGCGAGTTGATCGACTCGCTGACGCTCGCGATGAACCGCGCTCGCCAGGCCGAGATCACGCAGGAGATCCTGGAAGTCGTCGCGGGGGCAGACGCACTGACGGGCTAGGCAGATCGAGCTTCGGCGCCGGCTGCGCGCCCCGCGTTATACTCGAAGGAGGACCGTGGCGACCAAGGAGCGACAGGGAGAGATCTTAGGCGCCGCCGCCGGGCTTGCCGGCGTGGTCGCGGTCGAGGCAGGCCCGGAGCTCGGCGAGCACGATCCGGTTCGCGCGCGCGGCTATTGGGAGCAGGTCTGGCTCCGCTTCAAACGCGACAAGGTCGCGATCGCGAGCGGCATCTTCATCATCTTCCTCGTCCTCGTCGCCGCCTTCGGGGGCCCGATCGCGCAGCACTTCGTCGGCCATTCCGCGAACGACATCTTCCTGGGCTACGGCGGGACGAACGCCTCCCTGCTTCCGGTCGGCCCCTGGACGAAGGTGAACAGCTTGAGCGGGACAGGTCACGATATCTTCGTCCTCGGCGCATCCGACTCGCTCGGCCGGGACGAGTTCCTGCGCCTGCTCTACGGAGCGCGCGTGTCGCTCGAGGTGGCCGTGGTCTCGACGGTCGGCGTCATGTCCATCGGGACGATCCTCGGCGCGATGGCCGGCTACTTCCGCGGCTGGGTCGACACCCTCATCTCGCAGGTGATCCAGATCACGATGGCGTTCCCGGCGCTGATCCTGATCATCGCTCTCGCAGCCACGGTCGGCGATCGGCTCGACGGCGTCACCTTCGGCATCTTCGGTCGGGGTGTCGTCACCCTGATTCTCGTCTTCACCGTCTTCGGGTGGTTCTACCCCGCGCGGGTGATCCGGGCTCAGGTCTTCTCGCTGCGCGAGAAGGAGTTCATCGAGGCCGCCCGCATGATCGGCGCGGGTGACGCGCGCATCATCCGGTCACACATCCTGCCGCACCTCGTCGCGCCGATCGTCGTCTTCTCGACGCTGATCGTGGCGGGCTACATCCTCGCGGAAGCCGGGCTCTCCTTCCTCGGCGTCGGGATCAAGCTCCCGACCGCGAGCTGGGGCAACCTGCTCGCCGAGGGGCCGAAGTACTACCAGCAGGACCCCTGGCTGATGGTGTGGCCCGGTCTCGCCGTGCTCCTGACGACGCTCTCGTTCAACCTGCTGGGCGACGGCCTCCGGGACGCGTTCGACCCGAGAAGCTCACACTAGGGCCGCGCCAAGAGGCTGTTCGGAGACTGCCTTTGCGCAGTTCCCTCGGCGTTTACAGATCACTAACCAAACGGCGCTGGCCTTCGTCTTACCTGTCGCAAGTAGGAAGTAAATTCTTCCGTCCGGCGAGCAGGGTAGGGCTCTCCGGGGGAGTCACGAAAGGAGTCACATGCAGAGACGCTTCTGGCTTTCGGGCCTGATGCTCGCTATCGGCGTCAGCCTCCTGATGGCGGCCGGCCTCGCGAGCCCGGCGAGCTCGTCGCCACAGGCCTCGGCCAAGAACGGCGGGACGCTGCGCATCGTCCGGCGGAGCCCGTTCGACCACATCGATCCCTCTCGAGCGTACTTCTCGCACACATGGGCGATGGAGTTCGCGACCGCGTGCAAGCTGTTCAACTTCGGCGAGACGAACTCGGTCCCCAAGCCCGAGGCCGCCACGGGCTTCCCCAAGGTCTCGAACAGCGGCAAGACCTACACCTTCACCGTCAAGACCGGCAAGCAGGCGATGCGGTTCGCGGACGGCAAGACCGTCACGGCGGCGAACTTCGCCTGGGCGCTCAACCGCGCTCTGCTATGGCAGCCCTACTCGCCCGCGAGCGACTTCCTGAACGACACGTCCGGGACCCAGATCGTGGGCGCCCAGGACCTGATCGACAAGAAGGCGCAGAAGGCCTCGGGCATCCAGGTCAAGGGCAACAAGCTGATCGTCAAGCTGACGAAGCCGAGTCCGGTCTTCGTCACGCAGCTGACGATGCCGTTCTTCCAGGCCATGCCGCTCAACTGGCCGATCACGGAGCTCCGAGAGTCCGATCTCGGTGGCGCCACGTCGCCCGGGAACACCTGCGGTCCCTACACCCTGACGAGCAGCACTCGCACCAGCTTCGCCGTGCTGACGCGGAACAAGTTCTACCGCGGCTCGCGGCCCCATCACCTCACCGAGGTGCGGTGGACGATGGGCGTCAACCCCGACTCGCAGCAGCTGCAGGTCGAGAAGAACCAGCAGGACATCGGTGGCTTCCCGCCGGCGGCGACGGCACAGCTGCAGCAGAAGTACGGCCCGTCGGGTCGCTTCGTCAAGAAGGCCCAGTCCGTGGTCTGGTACGTCGCGATGAACACCACGCAGAAGGCGTTCGCCGGTAACCCGCAGCTCCGTCGTGCGGTCAACTTCGCGATCAACCGGAACGGGCTTACCCAGCTGGACGGTGCGGGTGCCGCGACGGCAACCGACCAAATGCTTCCTCCGCAGGGCATGCCTGGCTTCAAGGACTGGAAGATCTACCCCTTCGCGCCGAACCTGGCGAAGGCAAAGAAGGCCGCGTCGGGTCACCTGCGCGACAAGTCGCTCACCTTCTACACCTTCCAGGACGACCCCGGCCCATCCTGGGCGCAGCTCGTGCAGTCAAACCTGAAGGCGATCGGCTTGAACGCCGACGTCAAGGTGTACGAGCGCACCGTGCAGGCGGAGAAGACCCAGCACAGAGGCGAGCCCTTCGACATGACGATCGAGGGCTGGGGCTCCGACTACCCGGATCCCTACGACTTCCTGAACATCCTGATGGCCGGGAAGAACATCCACGAGACGGCAAACCTCAACATCGCGTACTGGAATGATCCAAAGTGGAACAAGAAGCTCGATCAGGCGGCTGCGCTGCCGATCGGGCCGAAGCGCTACACGGCCTACGCGAATCTCGACCGAGACATCGCCAAGGGGCCGGCACCGTACGCGCCGTTCCTGAACAACAACGCTCTGGCGCTGTTGTCCAACCGGATGAAGCACTTCGTGTGGAACCCGGTGTACGGCACCGACTACGCGGGGATCGACCTGAAGTAGCGTCGACCACGCGCGAACGAGGCGCCGGCGAGAAGCTGGCGCCTCGTTCTTTCTATCCGGACCCGTGGTGCGCTAGAGTCCGGCCGAGTAGCAAGCGACGACACTAGGAGGCGGGGCGCGGTGTTCCGGTATCTGGTCAGGCGGTTGCTCTGGGCGTGCGTGCTGTTTCTCGCGGTCACGTTCGTCACCTACGTCATCTTCTTCGTCATACCGGTCGACCCGGCGCGCCTCCTCGCTGGCAAGAATCCGACGCCGGCCGGAATTCAACGCATCCGGCACGACCTCGGCCTCGACAAGCCGGTTCCGATCCAGTACCTGAAGTTTCTGAAGCGGCTCGTGGTCGACCGCTCGCTCGGAGAGTCGTATTCGACCAACGAGCAGGTCAACACGATCGTCCTCAACGCCGCCCCCATCACGGCGTCGCTCGTCTTCGGCGGCCTCGTCCTGTGGCTGCTGGTGGGGCTGACGGTCGGCATCCTCTCAGCGCTTCGCCCTCGCTCGCTCTTAGACAGGACCGGGATGGTCTTCGTCCTGGTCGGGATCTCCGCGCACCCCGTCTGGATCGGCCTGATCCTGATCTACTTCATCAGCTTCAAGCTCGGCTGGACGCCGATCTCCGGGTACTGCGACTTCATCAACCCGCTCCCTGGCTCGGGCTGCAACGGCCCCGTCGACTGGGCGTACCACCTCCTCCTGCCGTGGTGCACGTACGCGATCCTGTTCGCCGCCACGTACGTGCGGATGATCCGCGCAAACGTCATGGAGACGCTCAACGAGGACTACGTGCGAACGGCGCGCGCGAAGGGTGCGCCGGAACGGACAGTGATGCGGTCGCACGTGCTGCGCAACGCACTGCTGCCAGTCGTGACGATGCTCGGTATGGACATCGGCCTGGCTCTCGGAGGCGCGGTCTTCACGGAGAACGTGTACGGCATCCAGGGGCTCGGCTTCCGCCTGATCGACGCGATCACGCAGTTCGACTTACCGATCGTCCTCGGTGTCACCGTCTTCGGCACGGTTTGCATCATCGTGTTCAATCTCATCGTCGACCTGATCTACGCCTGGATCGACCCGCGTATTAGACTGACCTAGGTGGCGCTCCTCGAGGTCAAGGATCTGCGGACCGCGTTCCGCACCGATGACGGGATCGTGAAGGCGGTCGACGGTGTCTCGTTTTCGATCGAGAAGGGCGAGACCCTCGGCATCGTCGGCGAGTCGGGCTCCGGTAAGAGCGTGACGTGTTTGACCGTCATGGGCCTCAACTCGAAGCGAAATACGATCACCACGGGCGAGGCGCTGTTCAAAGGGGAGAACCTGCTCGAGATGAACTCCGGGCGGCTACGCGACATCCGAGGGAACGACATCGCGATGATCTTCCAGGACCCGATGACCTCGCTGAACCCGGTGCACACCATCGGGCGCCAGCTGACGGAGGCGATCCGGCTTCACCGGGACGTCTCGAAGAAGACCGCGCGGGCCCGTGCACTCGAGCTTCTGAAGGCGGTCGGGATTCCGCGTGCCGAGCGCCGCATCGACGATTACCCGCACCAGTTCTCGGGCGGTATGCGGCAGCGGGTGATGATTGCGATGGCCCTCGTCAACGACCCGGACCTCCTGATCGCCGACGAGCCGACAACCGCGCTCGACGTCACGACGCAGGCACAGATCCTGAACCTCATGCAGCGCCTGCAGAAGGATTTCGGCAGCGCGATCATCATGATCACGCACGATCTCGGCGTCGTCGCGGAAGTGGCGAACGACGTGATCGTGATGTATGCGGCGCAAGTCGTCGAGCAGGCTCCCGTCGACGCGATCTTCACCCGGCCGCACATGCCCTACACGTGGGGTCTCTTGGGGTCGCTGCCCCGGCTCGACGTGCACGTCGACCGGCTCGTGCAGATACCCGGGCAGCCGCCCTCGCTGCTGCGTCCTCCGAGCGGCTGTCGCTTCCATCCGCGCTGCCCGTACGTCATGGACATCTGCACGTCGAAGGATCCGGAGCTCCTTCCGATCTCCGACGATCCGACCCATCTCCAGGCGTGCCACCTCGACGAGGACACGAAGGATCGCGAGGCGACGAAGCTCCTCGCAGGCACGCTGGCCGAGGCAAGCTAGGGACTGGCGATGGCGAACGAGCTGCTATCCGTGGAGAGCGTCGAGAAGCACTTTCCCGTGACGCGAGGGATCATCTTTCAGAAGGAAGTCGCGTCCGTGAAGGCGGTCGACGGCGTGACGTTCACCGTGCAACAGGGAGAGACGCTCGGCGTCGTCGGTGAGTCGGGCTGCGGCAAGTCGACGCTCGCGCGCTGCATCATGCGTCTGCTCGACCCCACGGCCGGCAGCATCGTCTTCGACGGTCGTGACATCACGAACCTCTCCCGCCGCGATATGCGGCCGATCCGCCGGGAGATGATGATGATCTTCCAGGATCCCTACGCGTCGCTCAACCCCCGCAAGCGTGTGGGGTTCATCGTGGCGGAGGCCCTGCAGGTGCACAAGCTGGGCACTGACGCCGAGATCAAGCGCCGCGTGCAGGAGCTGCTCGAGGTCGTGGGCTTGAACCCCGAGCACTACAACCGCTTCCCGCACGAGTTCTCGGGCGGTCAGCGCCAGCGGATCGGCGTTGCCCGCGCGCTTGCCGTCAACCCGAAGCTCATCGTCTGCGACGAGCCGGTCTCGGCGCTCGACGTCTCGGTGCAGGCGCAGATCCTCAATCTCCTGAGCGACCTGCAGAAGGACTTCGGCCTGACGTACGTCTTCATCGCACACGATTTGAACGTCGTTCGTCACATCTCGGACCGCGTGATGGTCATGTACCTCGGCAAGATCGCCGAGGTCGCCAACCGCGACGATCTGTATGTCGCGCCGAAGCATCCGTATACGGGCGCGCTCCTCTCGGCGGTGCCGATTCCGAACCCCGAGCTTGGTCGGGCTCGCAGGCCGATCGTGCTCGAGGGCGACGTTCCCAGCCCGATCAACCCACCGTCGGGATGCCACTTCCACCCGCGCTGTCCACGCTTCCACCCGGGTCATTGCGACGTCGACGAGCCTCCGCTGTATCCGATGGGCGACCGTCACGTCGCGGCGTGCCACTATCCGCTCGAGCGATGGCCGATGGAGGAGGACGACTTCCGCCGTTCCGGGGCCCCGGTCGCGCCGCCGTCGCGGCGCGAGGAGCCCTCGCCTGTCTCCTAGAACAACGAACCGCTGATGATCCTCGCGGCAGCACGCCGCTTCCTGCTGATTCTCGCCGGAACCGCGATCGGCGTGGCAGTCGTCTCGCTCACGGTGGGCGCTCTCGTCGGATCCGCGGCGGAACGGTCGGTCTCCGTCGGCCTCTACATCACCGGCTGCCTCATCATGCTCGTGGGGTTCTTCGTCGGCCTGCGCGGGCCCATGCGCCCGTCCGACCGCGGCTTCTCTTCCGCCGTCATCCCCTTCCTCACCGTCCCGGCGCGTGCGGCCACGCCGGAAGAGCACCGCGAGACACTGAACATGGCCGGCGTCTACGTTGTGGTCGGCCTGACACTGCTGGTCCTGGCGGTAATCGTCGATAGCAGGTACAGGTTGATATAACCGGAGAAAATCCGACGCCTAACTCTCTGAGGCGGAAGTCGTCAAAACGAGTGTGCGACCGATGAGACTTCACAGTGATCCTTGCCGGCGATCCGTCGAGTACATCTCGCGAGATCTCGACGGCGACCTCGCGGAGCTCGAGGAAATGCTGCTTCGGGCGCATCTGGACTCGTGCGAGGGGTGCCGCACGGTTCAAGCTCGGATGGCCGCGCAGACCAACGCGCTTCGAACGGCGGCGCTCGAGCCGGTCCCGCGCTCGGTTGCGCTCCCGCGCAGGCGCCGGCTCCACTCGAGAGGGCTCGCAACGGCGACTGCCGTAGCGGCGGCGGCTGTCGTCGCTTTTGCCAGCCTCGTTGCTCCGTCTCGCTTTGGCGGGAGCATCCCGAGGCGCGCGCTGCCTCTGAGCGCGCTCGAGAGCCGTGACGTGCTCCTGAAGGAGAGCCGCCTGCAAGCGATGCAGGCCAACCGCCCAAATGTGGGACGGCACCGGGTCGTCGGAAAGAGACTCGCCCTGCGCGGCGACTGAGTCAGGGCCGTCGCCCCAGCTGACGGCCTCGCGGCTATCCTCGAGCGAGTGCTGCAGCCGGACCGAGTCACCTCGTACGTCTGAAGCCTCGACCACGCCGCCAGGCTGGCGGCCGCGCTCGACGAGCATCGACGTTGCCTCGCCGACGAGAGCCGGTTTGCGCCGACCCGCTTCGATAGACTGAAAGCACGTGCGACGCGCCTCCCAGGATGGCGGCGGCGCCCTCATCCGCCTCTTCAGGAGACCAATGTCTGAGCAGCGAAACGGAAACGAAGCGAACGTGGGCAAGGTGCTCGAGATCAAGGGCGTCGTGATCGACGCCGTCTTCCCCGGGAACCTCCCTGAGATCTACAACGCCCTTCGGATCAGCGTGCCCCAGACCGAAGGCGACACGTCGACCGCCGTTGATCTCATCGCGGAGGTGCAGCAGCACCTGGGCGATGACCGCGTCCGCGCGGTCGCGATGGACTCGACGGACGGCATTCCGCGCGGGGTCGACGTGGTCGACACCGGTGGGCCGATCAGCGTGCCCGTCGGCAACGAGACGCTCGGACGGATCTTCAACGTCCTCGGCGACACGATCGACCGTGGCGAGCCCGTGGAGGCGAAGGAACGCTGGTCGATCCATCGCGACCCGCCGAAGTTCGAGGAGCTCGATCCATCGACCGAGATCTTCGAGACGGGAATCAAGGTGATCGATCTGCTTGCCCCGTACATCAAGGGCGGCAAGGTCGGGCTGTTCGGCGGCGCCGGCACCGGCAAGACGGTGCTGCTGCAGGAGTTCATCCACAACATCGCTCACGCGCACGGCGGTGTCTCGGTGTTCGCCGGGGTGGGCGAGCGCACGCGCGAGGGCAACGACATGTGGAACGAGATGAAGGAGTCGGAGGTCATCGACAAGGTGGCTCTCGTCTACGGCCAGATGAACGAGCCCCCCGGGGCTCGCCTGCGGGTGGGGCTCTCCGGCCTGACGATGGCCGAGTACTTCCGCGACCAGGGCCAGGACGTGCTGCTCTTCATCGACAACATCTTCCGCTTCGTCCAGGCGGGCTCCGAGGTGTCGGCGCTGCTCGGGCGGATGCCGAGCGCGGTCGGCTACCAACCCACGCTCGCGACGGAGATGGGGCAGCTGCAGGAGCGCATTACCTCCACGCGCACGGGCTCGGTGACGTCGGTGCAGGCGATCTACGTGCCCGCGGACGACCTCACGGATCCGGCGCCGGCGAACACCTTCGCCCACCTCGACGCGACCACCGTGCTCGATCGCTCGATCGTCGAGCAGGGGATCTACCCGGCCGTGCACCCGCTCACCTCGACGTCGCGCGCGCTCCAGCCGGGCATCGTCTCGGAGGAGCACTACGAGACGGCGACCCGCGTGCAGGAGATCCTCCAGCGCTACAAGGACCTGCAAGACATCATCGCGATCCTCGGTGTGGACGAGCTGTCCGACGAGGACCGGCTCGTGGTCGTGCGGGCGCGGAAGATCCAGCGCTTCCTCTCCCAGCCCAACTTCGTGGCCGAGCAGTTCACGGGCACGCCCGGCGAGTACGTGAAGCTCGAGGACACGATCAAGGGCTTCCAGGAGATCATCGCGGGCAAGCACGACGATCTACCCGAGCAGGCCTTCTACATGGTCGGAACGATCGAGGCAGCCGTCGCCAAGGGCCGCGGCGAGTCGGGCGACCGGCAGCCGGAGGAAGACGAACAGGCGCCGCAGGCCGCTCCGTCTGCCGAGCCCGAGCCGGTTCCGGCCTAACCGTTGGCAGACGGACGCAGGACGTTCGACGTCTCGCTCGTCACGCCCGACGGAGCGGCGTTCGAGGGCGAGGCGGAGATGCTGATCGTGCCGGGCGCGGACGGCGAGATCGGCGTACTCGCGCGGCACGCCCCGCTCGTCGCCATGCTCAAGGCGGGCTCGACGCGCGTGCATGTCGGACGTAACGAGGTTCGTGAGTTCGCGACGGGCCCCGGCTTCTTCAAGGTCGAGCAGGATCGCGCGCTCGCGCTCGTCGGCGACGCGGTGGCCGCGACAGAGATCGACAACGCGCGGGCCCAGCAGCAGCTCGAGGACGCCCGTGCCGAGCTCGAGCGGCTCGAGGCCGGCGAGTCGGGCGCCGACCGCTGGCAGCTCGAGCAGCGGATTCGCCACGCCGAGAACCAACTGAACGTGGTCGGTGGAGCGCCGAGCGGCGCGCAGGCCCGGACGACGGCGGGCACCGAGCACGCCTGAGCGGCCGCCCGGCGGCGAGCCCATCGAGATCGTCGCCTGGGACCCGGACCGGGCCCGGCGGGCCGAGGCGGAGCGGCTGCGTCTGCAGGCGGGGCTGGGGGAGTGGGTGGTCGCGATCGAGCACGTCGGCTCCACCGCCGTCCCGGGTCTTGCGTCGAAGCCGGTCCTGGACATCGACCTGGCGATCCGCGACCTGGGCCGCTGGCGCGAGCTCGTCGCGCCCGTGCGGTCACTCGGCTATGAGCATCAGCCGGCGGGCGACTTCGAGGATCGGCGCTTCTTCCGCCGCTTCGAGCGCGGCGTCAGGACCACGCACCTCTCGCTGACGGAGCTCGGGAGCGCGTACTGGCGCGACCACCTCCGCTTCCGCGACGCGCTGCGGGCCGATCCGCGGCTCGCCGCTCGGTACGGAGACCTGAAGCGACGGCTCGCCCGCGAGGTCGGCCACGACCGGACCGCATATACGGACGGCAAGGACGAGTTCGTGCGAGAGGTGCTCGCGACCCGACAGTTTGGCGACGGAGCGTGATGTTCGTCACAATTGGGTCCATGCGCGTTTTCGCAGCGACCGCATTCGTGAGCGCTGTGATCGCCGGCGCCGCCCTGGCGGCGACCGCTCAGCCATCGTCGAGCCAGTGGACGTGGCGCTCGCTCCACCGCCCGCTTCACATTCCGCGGCTCGCCGCCGGGACGCCTTGCCCGGTGAGCGGCCCGGCCGACTTCGACTTCGCGAGATACGGCGTCACGCAAGGAGTTGGCCCGGGGCCGGCTTACCCGGTAGCTCTGCGCCAACCGGGGACGATTCTCGACTTCGAGTACCCACCGGGCGCAGCGAGCGTCATTGCCGGCTCGAAGTGGGGCGGCAACAAGGTGCTGTGGTTCGTCGCCCCGAGCTACACGGGGCCGGTGCTTGTCCGGGGCCGTCAGCTCGACGGTTCCCACGGCGTCCGCTTCGAGCTCCTGCGTGTTCCCACCAAGGAGCTCCGGATCGCGCCCGTTCCGGAGTGGCTTTCGCCGCGCCGCGACCGCGGCCGAGCCTCGACGACGAGGGTGCAGGCGCCCGGTTGCTACGCGTATCAAATCGACGGGAGGAGCTTCAGTCGCATCATCGTGTTCGAGGCGCGCCTCTCGAACACGTAGGGCGCCACGGGACGTCGCCGGCGGCCGCGCGCAACCCTCCCCTCAACCGTCTCGACTGGCGCCCTGGCTGAGCGGATTCCGCCAGAGCAGCCTGGGGAACCGAGAGAAGTCCGCATCGGCCGAGCAGAGCTGCGCCCCATGCTCAACGGCAATCGCCGCCAGGTGTGCATCGGTGACCAGGTTGCCGGCCGTCCCGATCTGACCGAGTAGCTCACGCAGGAGGGCCGCATGACGCTCGCCGGGGTGAACGAGAGCTGCGCACGGTCGAGCGAGCCAGGAGTCGACGAGATCGAGCGCCTCGTCGAGGCCGAGAGGCGACTCGAAGACACGCGGATGCGTGCCAAGGCGGATGAACGCCAGCAGCACCGTCCAGGTGAACGCGAACGTCTCGGGCCCCGAGAGCCGCTCCTCGAGCCACGCTCGTGCGGCCTCGTGGTGCGGGGAGGACTCATCGACGGCGTAGAGGAGAAGGTTGACGTCTGCGAGCTTCACTTGCGAAGCTCGAGCTTGCGGCTGGTCTCCGCATCTTCGAGCTCGGCAGACAGCCGGAGCGCGTGCTCCAGATCGATCCCGCGACGCAGCCCCATCCGCCGCGTCGGAAGACGATACGGCTGCGCCGTGCCGGTTGGCTCCGCGAGTCCTGCTCGGAGCGTGCCGTTCAGGACGTTCTTGAACGAGACGCCACGCTCCCGGGCCAGGCGACGGAGCTTGGCCGCGAGGTCGGGTTCGAGCGTCACCGTCGTTCGCACGCACGCATTATAGCATCACAATATTTGATGCCATGATGCATCGCTCCTCGCCCGGGGGTGCACGCGCTCGGCTGCCTGCTAGCCTGGAACTACCCGGAGAGGTTTGACAGGCAGCTTGGCGACCGGGTAACCAAACGCCTAAAGAGCCCGTGAGCGGCCGTCGCCTCGCGTTGCTCTCTAGGCTGGGAGCGAACGTGAGCGAAACGCGAGCACAGCTGGAGCAGATCCTCGGCGAGCGGATCGCCCTGCTGGACGGTGCCTGGGGTGTCCTGCTTCAAGGGCAGGTGCGCGGCGAGGACGCCTACCGCGGCGAGCGCTTCCGCGATCATCCGCGCGACGTAGCGGGCGATCCGGACCTGCTCAACCTGACGAGGCCGGAGGTCGTCGCCGGCATCCACGAGGCGTACCTCGAGGCCGGTGCGGACATCACGACGACGAACACCTTCACCGCCACGTCGATCGGCCAGGCCGACTACGGGCTCGAGGGCGCGGTCTACGAGCTGAACGTCGAGGGCGCCCGTCTGGCCCGGCGCGCCTGCGAGGAGTGGAGCGAGCGCACGCCCGATCGCCCCCGCTTCGTGGCCGGCTCGGTGGGCCCCCTGAACATGACGCTCTCGCTCTCGCCGCGCGTGGACGACGCCGCCTACCGCGCGGTCACCTTCGACCGCGTGCGCGAGGCCTACGCCGAGCAGATGCGCGCGCTCGTCGAGGGCGGGGTCGACCTGCTCCTGATCGAGACGATCTTCGACACCTTGAACTCCAAGGCGGCGATCGTCGCGGCGGGCGAGGTTCTCGCCGAGACCGGTGCCGACGTGCCGCTCTGGCTCTCGTTCACGGCTGTCGACAGAAGCGGCCGGAACCTCTCCGGCCAGACCGTCGAGGCATTCTGGACGTCCGTCGAGCACGCGCGCCCGTTCATCGTCGGCGTCAACTGCTCCCTCGGCGCGAGCGACATGCGGCCGTTCGTCGAGGGCTTGTCGCGGGTCTGTACGACCTACACGGCCTGCTATCCGAACGCGGGCCTCCCGAACGAGTTCGGGGGCTACGACGAGCAAGCAGAAGACACGAGCCGATTCCTGGGCGAGTTCGCCCGCGACGGCTTCGTCAATATCGTCGGTGGTTGCTGCGGGACGACCCCCGAGCATGTCCGGGCCATTGCGGACATCGTCCGGGGCCTGTCCCCTAGACAGGTCCCGGCGGGACGGCCGTACCCGCGTTTCAGCGGCCTGGAGCCATTCGAGATCGGCCCCGACACGGGCTTCGTCATGGTCGGCGAGCGCACGAACGTGACGGGCTCCGCTCGCTTCCGGCGCCTGATCGAGGACGACGATTACCAGGGGGCGGTCGCGGTCGCGCTCGAGCAGGTGCGCGGCGGCGCCAACCTGCTCGACGTCAACATGGACGCCGACCTGCTCGACTCGGAGCGGGCGATCACGACCTTCCTCAACGTGGTCGCGACCGAGCCGGAGGTGGCCCGGCTGCCGATCATGGTCGACAGCTCCCGCTGGCCGGTGCTCGAGGCGGGCCTCAAGTGCCTTCAGGGCAAAGGCGTCGTGAACTCGATCAGCCTCAAGGAGGGGGAGGAGTCCTTCCTCGCGCAGGCGCGGACGATCCGTCGCTACGGCGCCGGAGTCGTCGTCATGGCCTTCGACGAGCGGGGGCAGGCAGACACGGTCGAGCGCAAGGTCGAGATCTGCGGGCGCGCCTACGACCTGCTGACGCACGAGGCGGGCTTCGCACCCGAGGACATCGTCTTCGACTCGAACGTGCTCGCGGTCGCGACGGGAATCGAGGAGCACGTCGACTTCGCGAAGGCGTTCATCGAGGCTCTGCCGCTGATCAAGGAGCGGTGCCCCGGCTCGCTGACGAGCGGCGGCATCTCGAATCTGTCCTTCTCCTTCCGCGGTAACGACGTCGTTCGCGAGGCGATGCACTCGTCGTTTCTCTTCCATTCCATCCGTGCCGGGCTCGACATGGGGATCGTGAACGCGGGGCAGCTCGCCGTCTACGAAGACATCGAGCCCAAGCTGCTCGAGCTGGTCGAGGACGTCATCTTCAACCGCCGCCCCGACGCCACCGAGCGTCTCGTCGAGTACGCCGAGTCGGTCCGGGGAGAAGGCACGCGTCGCATCGTGGACGTCTCGTGGCGCGAGCGGCCGGTCGCCGACCGGCTCTCGTACGCGCTCGTGCACGGAATCGTCGACTGGATCGAGGAGGACACGGAGGAGGCGCGCCACCAGTATGCGCGCCCGCTCGAGGTGATCGAAGGGCCCTTGATGGACGGCATGAGCATCGTCGGTGACCTGTTCGGGTCGGGGAAGATGTTCCTGCCGCAGGTCGTCAAGAGCGCCCGCGCGATGAAGCGGGCGGTTGCCTACCTCGAGCCGTTCATGGAGGAGGAGAAGGCCCGCTCGAACGGCGAGGCCCGCGCCCAGGCCAAGATCGTGCTCGCGACCGTCAAGGGCGACGTGCACGACATCGGCAAGAACATCGTGGGCGTCGTGCTCGGCTGCAACAACTACGCGGTGCTCGACCTGGGCGTGATGGTGCCGGCCGAGCGGATCCTCGACACGGCCCTCGAGGAAGGGGCCGACATCGTGGGCCTGTCAGGGCTGATCACCCCCTCCCTGGACGAGATGGTGAACGTCGCGCGCGAGATGGAGCGCCGCGGCCTCGTTCTGCCGCTACTGATCGGCGGCGCGACCACGTCGAAGCAGCACACGGCGGTGAAGATCGCGCCGGAGTACGGACAGTCGACCGTGCACGTCCTCGACGCATCGCGAGCGGTCGGCGTCGTGTCCGACCTGCTCGACCCGGCGCGGGGGAAGCGGCTCGACGGAGAGAACCGCGAGCTGCAGGAGCAGCTGCGGGAACAGCACGGCGAGCGAGAGCGAAAGCCGCTGCTGCCGATCTCCGAGGCGCGGGCGAACCGAGAGCGGGTCACCTTCGACGACCTTCGTGCGCCTCCGTTCACAGGCGTGCGCGCGGTCGAGCCCGAACTGGATCAGCTGCGCGCGCTGATCGACTGGCAGTTCTTCTTCCACGTCTGGGAGCTGAAGGGAAAGTTTCCGGCCATCCTCGAGCAGCCCGCCGCGCGCGAGGTCTACGACGATGCGACGGCGCTGCTCGACGAGATCGTCGAGGGCCGCCTGCTCCGCGCGAGCGGCCGCTACGGCTACTGGCAGGCGCGGGGCGACGACGACGACGTGCTGCTCGAGAGCGGACCACGCTTCTGCATGCTCCGCCAGCAGTCCGCCTACGGCGATCAGCGGCCGAACCGCTGTCTCGCGGACTACGTGGCGCCGGACGGAGACCACATCGGCGCTTTTGCAGTCTCGATTCACGGCGCCGACGAGCTCTCCGCGCTCGCCGAGCGCGAGCAGGACGACTATCGCGCGATCATGGTCAAGGCGGTTGCGGACCGACTTGCAGAGGCCTTCGCCGAGTACCTCCACGGACTTGCGCGCCGTGAGTGGTACGCGCCCGAGGAGCGCCTGACGGGCGACGATCTGCTTCGTGAGCGTTTTCGGGGGATCAGACCGGCGTTCGGCTACCCGGCCTGCCCGGATCACAGTGAGAAGGGGAAGCTCTTCGATCTGCTCGGCGCACACGCGGCCGGTATCGAGCTCACGGAGACCTATGCGATGCTGCCCGCCGCGAGCGTGAGCGGCATCTACCTCGCGAGCTCTCAGGCCCGTTACTTCTCGGTCGGCCGGCTGGGGAGCGACCAGGTCGCCGACTATGCCGAGCGGAAAGGCATCCCCGTCGAGGAAGCCGAGCGCTGGCTGGGCCCGAACCTCGCGTATTCGCCCGAGAGCCCGCGCGAGCCGGCGCCTGCATGAGCCGGCGACGCGCCCGGTTTCGCCTGTAGTGGACGTCAACTTCGGCAGCAGCCCGCCCTTCAGCCTCGGCATCGAGGAGGAGTTCCAGCTCGTCGACGCGGACAGCTACGAGCTCGTGTCCAGATCGGGCGAGATCGTGGCGGCCGCACCCGACCACTGGAGAGTCAAGCCGGAGCTCCTACAGTCGGTGATCGAGGCGGCGACACCGGTGGCCCGCACGGTCGCCGAAGCGCAGGAGGGGGTGCGCGCCTCACGCGCGCGCCTGCGTTCGCTGGCCGCGGAGGAGAACGCCCTGATCCTTTCGGCGGGGACGCACCCGTTCTCGCGCTACGAGCATCAGGAGATCACCGACGAGAAGCGCTACACGGAGCTTGCGAAGGAGCTCCAGTGGGTGGCGGAGCGCGAGCTGATCTTCGGTCTTCACGTCCACGTCGGCGTCGAGTCCGCCGAGACGGCGATCGCGGTTGCGAACGCGATGCGGGCCTGGCTTCCCGAGCTCCTGGCGCTCTCGGTCAACTCGCCTTTCTGGCAGGGACGGGAGACCGGGCTCGCCTCGACGCGGAGTACGGTCTTCGACGCGATGCCGAGAAGCGGATTGCCGCCCGCCTTCGCCTCCTGGGACGACTTCGCGCGTCTCGTCGAGCGGGGGGTCAGGACGAACTCGTTTGCCGACTACACGTACCTCTGGTGGGACCTGCGCCCGCATGCGAAGCTTGGCACGGTCGAGATTCGGATCTGCGACGCGCAGACGCGGCTCGCAAGCACGCTCACGATCGCCGCGCTCGTGCAGAGCCTCGTCGCCACGCTGGCCGAGCGCTTTGGCCGAGACGGCAGCTTGCCGATCGAGGATACAACGTTGCTGAGGGAAAACAAGTGGCGGGCAGTTCGCCACGGCCTCGACGCCGATTTGATCTGGCTCGAGCGCGACGAGGAGCGGCCGGCGCGCACGGCTTTGCGCGAGCTCGTCGAGCTCGCGCGGCCGGCTGCGCTGCGGCTCGGCTGCCTCGACGAGCTCTCCGACGTCGAGGGGATCCTGACCCGTGGCAGCGGAGCCGACGAGCAGCGCCTCGTCCGTGACGACACGGGGAGCCTCCTCGCGCTCGCTAGGTGGGTAGCGGAGGAAACGGTCCGGGACATCTAGCGTCGCTACGGCCAGCTGCCGGCCCGCGGGTACCGCTCGTACGATCCAGTCCTGAGCGAGGAGTTCTTACGGGCTCGGAGGCCTGACCTCCGCCGCGGTCGCTGAAGTAGGTGCGGGATCCTGAGGCGGGGAGAGCGCCGCAGCGTTCGCCGCGAGCGCCGCAGCGTTCGCCGCGGGTCCCCGCGCAGGAAACCCTACGGGGCTCGTAGAACCGAGACCTGCGATATCCTCGTTCCAAGCGCCGCTTTGGCGCTTTCATCTTTTCCGCCGGTGCGCACCACACTGAAACGCACGATGGGCCGGGCGACGGCCGCGAACGGGAACGGGCATGCCGAGTTCCCCTCCGACCTCGCGTCTCCCGTCACGCGCTACCGGCAGCCGGATGGGGGCCACCACGGCCTCAGAACCGTGGGTCGTGTCTTCTTCTGGCTGTTCGCTCTGGTCGTCATGCTTTCGTCGGCGTTCGCGGGCGGGCTCTACCTCTTCTTCCACGAGAGCCTGGCTGCGACGCGGCCCCAGACGCGGAGCGAGAAGGCCGCCGTGGCCAAGCTGGACGTGCCGCTGCCGCACGCTCCGGCGATCGCGCTCGTGATCGGCTACGACAAGCGCTACGGCGAGAGCGGCCCGGGCCGCTCGGACACGCTCATGCTGATTCGCGCGGACCCCCAGGCGAAGGCGATCTCGATGATGTCCTTCCCCCGCGACCTGTCGGTGCAGGTTCGCTGTCCGAGCGGCTGGTTCACGGGCAAGATCAACTCCGCCTACGCGACGTGCAAGGAGGAGGGAGCGCTCGAGACGGTGAAGGCGCTGACCGGCCTGCAGATCAACTACCTGATCACCGTCAACTTCCACGGCTTCAAGCAGGTGGTGGACAAGCTCGGCGGCGTCTGGATCGACGTCGACCGGCGCTACTACCACTCGAACGCGGGTGTGGGCCTCGGCTACCAGTACGCGAAGATCAACCTGCAGCCGGGCTACCAGCTCCTGCGGGGCTCGGACGCGCTCGACTTCGTCCGCTACCGGCACGCCGACAGCGACCTCTACCGCAATGCGCGGCAGCAGCTCTTCGTACGGGCCGTCAAGGATCAGTTGAGCTCGGCCTCGATCACGAAGCTGTTCGGCGTCGTCAGCGCGATCACGAGCAACGTCCACGCCGGCGAGGGCGGCAACGGGGGCCGCGCGATCCCCGCGCGTACGATCCTCCGCTTCGCGAAGCTCGCCTACGGCCTGCCCCCGGGTCACGTCTTCCAGGCGAGGATTCAGGGCCTCACCGGGCTCTACGACCTCACCGCACCGCAGTCGAGCATCCAGCAGGCAGTCCAGGATTTCGTCAACCCCGACCTCGAGGCCGGCGACAAGGCCGCGGCGGCGGCCGGTGTCCACCGGAAGCACCGCTCGAAAAAGGGGCCGCGGCCGCAGCAGGTCACCGTCGTCGTGGTGAACGGCAACGGCGTGGACGCCTCGGCACTGAACGCGAGCACCGAGCTCCACCAGCGGGGGTACGCGACCGAGTTCCCGGCGAACGGGGCGGAGGCCAACGCGCCGCGAAAGGACTACTACAAGACGATCGTCTACTACAACCCCGCGCGGGCGCAGGCGCAGGCTGCCGCGCACCAGCTCGCGACCCTGTTCGGCGCGGCGGAGGCCCGGCGCGGCTTTCCCCGCAGGCTCGCGCCGATGGCGGGGGAGGCCATGGCGCTCGTCGTCGTCGGGACGACCTACCACGGCTCGATCGCCCCCATCCCCCTCGACAGGACCCCCAGGCACGAGCCTGCGACCGTGACGCGGAACCCGAGGGCGACGCTGTCGGCGCTTCGCCCGCTCCGCCGCCGGGTGCCTTTCAAGCTGGAGTTGCCGGCCGTGCTCGAGAGCAACTCGGCGCTCGTCGGCCCCGCGCGGGTGTACTCGATCACGCACGGCCACAGGGCCGTCAGGCTGGCGTTCAAGAAGCCCGCCTCGTGCGAGTCGATCGGAATCGCGTGCGAGTACTGGGGCATCGAGGAGACCGACTGGTCCGGTGCCCCCGTTCTCGCCGGTAGGAGCTTCGAGCACGTGCTCGGCGGGCGAACGTTCGACTTCTACTTCTCGAGCTCCCACCTGCACATGATCGTGCTGCGGCAGGGAGGCGCGACCTACTGGGTCGTCAATACGCTGCTCGACTCGCTCTCGAACGAGACGATGATCGCGATCGCCAGGGGCTTGCGCCCGCTGGCCAGGTAGATGGTCGGCGGCCCGAGCATCGCCATCTTCGGCGCCGGCTATGCCGGGCTCGTGACCGGTATCTGCTTTGCCGATCTCGGCCACGAAGTAGTCGTCCGCGACGTCGTCGCGGAGAAGATCGAGGCGCTTCGCTCGGGCGGGATCCCGATCTACGAGCCCGGACTGGCCGAGCTGCTCGAGCGGAATCGCGAGCGCGTCCGCTTCACGCTCGATGCGCGCGAGGCCGTAGAGGGAGCGGATTTCCTCTACGTGTGCGTCGACACGCCGTCCACCGCTTCGGGCGACGCGGACCTCTCGCGCGTCTGGACCGTGATCGACGAGCTCGGTTCCGTTCGCGATTCGCCGATCCTCGTCATGAAGAGCACGGTGCCGCCGGGCACCGGCGAGAAGGTGCGCGCGGCGCTCGACGCCCGCGGGCTCTCGAACGTCGGGTATGTCTCGAACCCCGAGTTTCTCGCCGAGGGTACGGCCGTGCGGGATTTCCTCGAGCCGGACCGCATCGTGATCGGCGCGTTCGACGAGGACGACGGCGACCGTGTCGAGGCCCTGCACGCGAAGCTCGAGGCGCCGCTCGTCCGCACGGACGTCGCCTCCTCCGAGATGATCAAGCTCGCGTCGAATGCTTTCTTGTCGACGCGCATCAGCTTCATCAACGAGATCGCGAACGTATGCGAGCTGGTCGGGGCCGACGTCGAGCAGGTCTCGAAGGGGGTTGGCCTCGACCATCGCCTCGGGCGGCACTTCCTGCGGGCCGGGCTCGGCTTCGGGGGCAGTTGCTTCCCGAAGGACGTCGACGCCCTGCGGCAGCTGGCCGGCAACTCCGGCTACCACTTCCAGCTGCTGAGCGCTGTCTGGCAGGTCAACGAGCTGCAAAAACGACGCGTCGTCGCGAAGCTGCAGAAGCACCTCGGCAAGCTGCGGGGCAAGAAGGTGGCCCTGCTCGGGCTCGCGTTCAAGCCGAACACGGACGACATGCGCGAGGCGCCGAGCCTCGTCATCGCCGCTCGCCTGCTCGGGGAAGGCGCGGAGGTCCGCGCCTGGGATCCGGTCGCGGACGCGAGCGAGCTGCTGTTCGGAGTCACCTTCTGCGCCAGCCCGGCCGAGGCGGTCGAGGGCGCGGATGCGGCCGTCATCGTCACGGAGTGGCCGGAGCTGCGCGAGCTGGCCTCGGCGGAAACTCGCCGCGCGATGAGAAACGCGCTCATCGTCGACGGCCGCAATCTGCTCGACCCGGCCGCCGTGCGGGCTGCCGGCTTCGTCTACGAGGGGATCGGCCGCCCGTCGTCTCCGCTCGAGGGCCTCGCCGAGACCGAGGAGCGCCATTCGGAGCTCCAGCGGTGACCGATCTCTCGTCGCCGAACCTGACCGGGCTCGACGCGTTCGCGTTCGAGGTCAGGCGCACGGAGAAGCCCTGGGGCCATGAGCTCGTCTGGGCGCTGTCGGACGACTACTGCGGCAAGCTCCTGTTCGTGCGGGCCGGAGAGCAGCTGAGCCTCCAGTTCCACAACGTGAAGGATGAGACGATCTACGTCCAGAAGGGCAAGATCGAGCTCGAGATTGCGGCGCCCGGACACGCTGTTCGCGACTCGGAGGTGGTCGGCGCGGGGGCAAGCTTTCGGATCAGGCCCGGCACCGTGCATCGCTGGCGAGCGCTCGAGGACTCGGTCGTGCTCGAGGCCTCGACACCGGAGCTGGACGACGTGGTCCGTCTCGAGGACCGGTACGGACGCAGCGGGTAGCGGTGGAGGGCAAGGCTGGGCCGCAACAGTGACACAACTGTGTTAATGTTTGGGTCGTGGAGGAGCTCACGGTCGGCCGCGCGGCCACCCGGACCGGCTGGTCGGCACGGATGCTGCGCTATCTCGAGCTCGAAGCGCTCGTCGTGCCGCGCCGCACGGAGTCTGGCTACCGCGTCTACGACCTTCGCGAGCTGAACCAACTCCGCGCGCTTCGCGAGCTCCGACGGCGGTTTCGAGTGGAGCTCCGGGAGGTCGCCTTCGCGGCTCGTCTCCGGCGGGAGCCGGAGCTGCGTGCCGTCGTCGAGACGTGGCTCGCAGGGGCTGACGCCGCGCCGGAAAGCGGTGCAACTCCGGCCTGGGTGGAGTGGGAGCAACGCAAGCACGAGCGGCTAATTGCCGCTTGAGTACCGAGACTAGACTGGCGACCACCAAACGGAAAAGAGGATCGAATGGCTACAACAAAACGCTACGACGTCAAGGATCTCGCTCTCGCGGCCGACGGGAAAGCTCGAATCGAGTGGGCCGACCGCCAGATGCCCGTGCTCGCGGCCATCCGCGACCGCTTCGCGTCTGAGCAGCCCCTCGCCGGCTACCGGATCGCGGCCTGCCTGCATGTGACGAGCGAGACAGCCAACCTGATGCGCACGCTGCAGGCCGGCGGCGCCGACATCGTGCTCTGCGCTTCCAATCCGCTCTCGACTCAGGACGACACGGCCGCGGCACTGGTCGACGAGTACGGAATCGCCGTCTTCGCGATCAAGGGCGAGGACAACGACACGTACTACCAGCACATCGAGGCGGCCGTCGACCACAAGCCGCACTTGACGATGGACGACGGAGCCGACGTGATCGGCGTCCTGCACTCGGCGCGTCGCGAGCAGCTCGGCGACATCATCGCCGGCACGGAGGAGACGACGACGGGGGTCATCCGCCTCCGCGCGCTCGAGCGCGACGGTGCCCTCGGCTTCCCGGTCATCGCCGTCAACGAGGCCAACACGAAGCACCTGTTCGACAATCGCTACGGAACCGGGCAGTCCACGATCGACGGAATCATCCGGGCGACGAATCTGCTGCTCGCGGGACGTACGATGGTCATCGCCGGGTACGGGTGGTGCGGTCGCGGCGTGGCGATGCGCGCGAAGGGGATGGGCGCTCACGTGATCGTGACCGAGGTCGATCCGCTGCGTGCGCTCGAGGCCGTCATGGACGGCTTCCAGGTGATGCCGATGAGCTCGGCTGCCGAGGTGGGGGACATCTTCATCACGGCGACGGGCGACAAGTCGGTGATCACGCGCGAGCACATGAGCCGGATGAAGGACGGCGCGGTGCTCGCGAACACGGGCCACTTCAACGTGGAGATCGACATCCCCGCCCTCCGTTCGCTCGCGATCGAGACGCGGACGGCGCGGCCGCTTCTCGAGGAGTTTCGGCTGGATGACGACCGCCGGGTCTACCTGATCGCTGACGGACGGCTCGTGAACCTCTCGGCCGCGGAGGGGCACCCTGCCCAGGTGATGGACATGTCCTTCGCGAACCAGGCGCTCTCGGCCGAGTACGCCGTCGAGAACGCGGCGCGGCTCGAGCGGAAGGTATACGTCGTCCCGCAAGAGATCGACGCGGAGATCGCGCGGCTGAAGCTCGAGACGATGAACGTCGGCATCGACACGCTCACTGCCGCACAGTCGAAGTACCTGGCCTCGTGGGACGAGGGGACGTAACGTAACGCCGAGCGCTCGCTCGCGTGCTCGTCACCGCCGCGCAATTGGGGCGGATTCGACGCATCCTCGTATGATGGAGCGCGCTAGCGTGGTGTCTTCCCCTAGGGTGGGTGGGGGCTTGTTGCGATGGGACCATGCCTGATCTCGAGCCCGAACAGATCCTCCGACTCGAAACGGACCGGGTCGTCCTGCTCGACCAGCGACGTCTCCCCGACGAGATGGTCGAGCTCGAATGCCGCTCGGCCGACGAGGTCGCTGCCGCGATCCGCGACATGGTCGTCCGCGGTGCCCCGGCGATTGGGATAGCCGCCGCCTACGGGTACGCGCTCGCGGCTGCGGTGGGAGACCGGCTCGAACGCGCCTACGACGTTCTCGCGAATGCGCGCCCGACGGCGGTCAACCTCCGTTGGGCACTCGACGAGATGCGCAGCACGTCCGCCGCCCCGGACGTGCTGGCAGAGCGGGCCCGCGAGATTCACCGCGAGGAAGTCGAGCGCTGCTGGCGTATGAGCGACCACGCCGCCGCACTGCTGGCTCCGGGCACTCGGGCGATCACTCACTGCAATGCCGGTGGTCTCGCAACCGGTGGGTACGGGTCGGCGGTGGGCGCCCTGCGAACGGCGTGGCGCCGCGGGCTGCTGCGGCATGTCCTCGTCGACGAGACTCGCCCGCTTCTGCAAGGCAGTCGGCTCACCGCCTGGGAGCTCGAGGCGGCCGGCATTCCGCACGCCGTGATCGCCGACTCCGCGGCGGCCTCGATGCTCGCCTCGGGAGAGCTCGACTGCGCCGTGACCGGCGCCGACCGGATCGCGGCCAACGGCGACACGGCGAACAAGATCGGGACGTACGGACTGGCGATCCTGGCTCGGCACCACGGCGTCCCGTTCTACGTCGTGGCCCCGACCTCGACCGTCGACCTCGGCACACCGACCGGCGCGGACATCCCCATCGAGGAGCGCCCCGCGGCCGAGGTGTCGAGCCGTTTCCCAGCGAGGAATCCTGCGTTCGACGTCACGCCGGCCGCGCTGATCACCGCGATCGTGACAGAGGATGGAGTCCATCGGGCGCCCTACGAGCGCTCACTCAGCGGACTCGTGGCGGCGTGAAGCTCGTCGTCCTCGCGGCCGGCTACGCGACTCGGCTTTACCCGCTCACCCTCGATCGGGCGAAGCATCTGCTGCCGATCGGGGGCCGTCCTGTGCTCGACCACCTCCTGGACAAGCTCGCCCCGATTGACGAGCTCGACGGCGTCTACGTCGTCACGAACGCGAAGTTCGCCGGCTCGTTCCGGGAGTGGGCCAAGGCCTACGCGCCCGCTCGACCTGCGCTCGAGCCGATCATCGTCGATGATGGCACGGCGGACGAGGCGAAGCGCCTTGGTGCGATCGGCGACCTCGACTTCGTCGTAAGACGCGAGCGCATCACCGACGACTTGCTCGTCGCGGCCGGGGACAGCTATTTCTCCGAGTCGCTCGCTGACCTGGGCCGTTGCGGACTCGAGCACGACGCGCCGGTGCTTGCGGTCTACGACGTCGGCGACCTGGAGAGCGTGAAGCGCTACAGCTCGGTGGAGATCGATGCGAGCGGACGCCTGACGCACCTCGAGGAGAAGCCGCCCGACCCGCGCAGCACCCTGGCCGGCGTCGCGCTCTACTTCTATCCCGCCCACGTGCTTCCGCTCGTGCGGCGATACCTGGCCGAGGGCAATAATCCGGACCAGCCCGGGCGCCTCGTCCAGTGGCTCTACACGAGACTGCCCGTCTACGCCTGGTCGGTTCCGGGCGAGTGGTACGACATCGGCTCCCACGAAACGCTGCGAGAAGCTAACGCGGCGGCTGCGCGCGAGCTGACACAGAGCTGACACCCACCGGCCACACGCCGCCACCTACGCTCGACGAATGCGGTTCCTCGATCTCGTTCTGCCCTGGCGGTGCGTCGCCTGTGCCTGCCCCGGCGATCCTCTGTGCGAGACCTGCCGTGCCCGGCTCCCGTTGCTCCGCGGCCCGCTCTGTGCTCGCTGCGGCGCGCCGACCGCGTGGCCGGTGGAGCGCTGCCGCGAATGCTCGCACCGGAGGCTCGGGTTCCAGGCGGCCCGAGCAGCGGTCGCCTACGACGGCGTTGTCTCGCGTCTCGTCGGGGCGTGGAAGGAGCGCGGACTTCGTCACCTCGCGGCTCTGGCGGCCGGGATCGTCGTGGAGACGATTCCGGCTCCCGCGGTTACCTGCCTCACCTGGATCCCGCGCGACCGCGAGCGGGGCCTGCGCCGGGGACACCATCCAGCGGAACGCCTGACGCTCGAGCTCGCGCAGCGCTGGGACATCCCGGCCGCGCCCCTGCTCGGGCGAACGCGGGCCTCCCCGCGCCAGCGCGGCCTGCGGCTGGCCGAACGGCGCCGGAACGTCGCCGGGGCGTTTGCGGCGAGAGCGTCTCCGCCCATAGCCGTCGCCCTCGTCGACGACGTGTATACGACCGGAGCCACGGCTTCAGAGGCGGCATCGGCGCTTCGGCGAGCGGGCGCGCGGCGCGTCCAAGTGGTGACGTTCGCGAGAGCGCTCCGTTAGATTGCGGCGCACGCACCGTTCGATGGAGGAGGTCGCATGCAGCTGCAGATCAAGGCCAGGAACACGGAGGTCAGCGACGCGATCCGCCGTTACGCCGAGGAGAAGCTCGCAAAGCTCGACCGGCACTTGAACGACTCGCCCCGCATCGAGCTCGAGCTGGCGGTGGAGCGGAACCCGTCGATCGCCGAGAGCCAGATCGCCGAGGCGACCGTGTGGACGCAGGGCCCGGTTCTGCGTGCGAGGGAGAGCACCACTGACATGCGCGCTTCGATCGACCAGCTGGCCGACAAGCTGACCCGCCAAGTGAAGCGGTACCGCGACAAGCGCAAGCGCCGACAACGTCCCAGCGGAGGGGCGGCAGAAGCGGCCGTTGCGATCTCGGCCGACGACGAGGACTCGATCGTCAAGACGAAACAGTTCCCGGTCGCGCCGATGGCGCCCGAGGAAGCCGTCCTGCAGCTAGAGCTGGTGGGCCACGACTTCTTCGTCTTCCAAAGCGCCGACTCCGGTGACGTGAACGTCGTCTACCGCCGCCGCGACGGCAGATACGGCCTGATCGAGCCGCAGCTCTAGATGGTCGGTAGTGGCTTCCCGCAGCCCCGGCTGACACGCCCCGCTCGGCCGCGTTCGAACTTCCGGTCCAGATCCGCGATCTGATGAGTCCGCAGCCCCCCGACCTGCGGCCGCCCCTCGAGGTTGGTATCCACGGCGTGCACCGGCATCGGGAATGGGATGCCGTGCAGGCAGTTCGGGCGAGCGGGTTCAAGGGTGACGACGTTCAGTTCGTCGTCTTGCCGGACGGCTCCAGCGTGATCGAATGGGACGAGCCGCCGGGCTCGTTTACCGACGGGGAAGAGCCGTTCGCGGCAGCAGTGCGGAAAGAGCTGAGGCCTCCGTTTCGCGTCCGGGTCGTTCGTGCGGCGGCAGGTTTCGTCGCAGGGGGGCGCCGGATCACGGTCGTCGAGTTGCCGATCGAAGGGGAGGAGCTTACGCTCCGCGTGGCGGGCCAGGAGCGGGAGTTGCGCGTGAACGGTTGGCCTGCAGTTGCCGGTGCGGCCGAGCTCGAGCAACTCGTCTCCGGTCGCTTCGCCGACTACTTCGTCTACGGCAACCACCTGTCCGAAGCCTTTTGGGAGATCGAGGTGACCCCTCTCTAGAGGGAGCTCGACGGATGCTCGACCGGCTACCCTAGGTACCGATGCCACAGCTTCCGTCTTTCGAGAAAGCTCTCCGGTTCGGCGAAGGCCGTCGCCTCAAGCGCGTGCGCGACCAGGCTGCCTACATCGCCACGCTCGAGCCCGACTTCGAGAAGCTCACCGACGACGAGCTTGCCGCCAAGACGGTCGAGTTCAAGCAGCGTCTCGAAAACGGGGAGCCGCTCGAGGAGTTGCTCTTCGAAGCGTTCGCGGCCGTCCGCGAGGCCGGAAAGCGGGCGCTGGGTCAGCGCATCTTCGACGTCCAGGCGATGGGCGGGATCGTCCTGCACGAGGGCGACATCGCCGAGATGAAGACCGGCGAGGGCAAGACGCTCGTGGCGACCCAGCCTCTGTACCTGAACGCTCTCCCGGGCGACGGCGTTCACCTCGTGACCGTCAACGACTATCTCGCCCAGCGCGACGCCGCCTGGATGGGGCCCGTGTACGAGAAGCTCGGCATCCGGGCCGCCTACATCGAGAACATGATGCCGTTCGACGAGCGCCGGGCAGCCTACGAAGCCGAAATCACGTACGGGACGAACTCCGAGTTCGGGTTCGACTACCTCCGCGACAACATGGCGGTCTCTCTGGAGGGCGTCGTCCAGAGAAGCCACCATTACGGGATCGTCGACGAGGTCGACTCGATCCTGATCGACGAGGCCCGGACCCCGCTGATCATCTCGGGCGAGCCGGAGGTCGCAGCCGAGACCTACTACGACTTCGCGCGCGTCGTGAAGACGCTCGAGGGCGTGGCCTACAAGTTCGTGTCGAAGACGCAGCCGAAGGAGGAGGAGCGCGGCGACTATGTCTTCGACGAGAAGCACAAGACCGTCTCGCCGCTGCCGGCGGGAATCGAGAAGGTCGAGCGGGCGCTGCGGATCGACAACCTCTACGACCCGCGAAACGTGCAACTCGTCAACCACCTGAATCAGGCGCTCAAGGCGGAGTCGCTCTACAAGCGGGACATCGACTACGTCCTGCAGGACGGCGAGGTCAAGATCGTGGACGAGTTCACGGGCCGCATCATGGAGGGTCGGCGCTGGTCTGAGGGCCTCCACCAGGCGGTCGAGGCGAAGGAGGGCGTGAAGATCCAGGAGGAGCACGTCACGTTGGCGACGATCACCCTGCAGAACTACTTCCGGCTCTACGAGAAGCTGGGCGGCATGACCGGGACCGCGAAGACCGAGGAGAAGGAGTTCGTCGAGATCTACGGCCTCCACGTCGCCGAGATCCCGACCAATCAGGCAGTGGCACGAGCGGACAACAACGACTACATCTACAAGACGAGAGACGCCAAGTTCGCCGCCGTCGCCGACGACATCCAGGAGCGCCACCAGAAAGGCCAGCCGGTGCTCGTCGGCACGATCGCGGTAGAGACCTCCGAGCACCTGTCCGAGGTCCTCACCCGCAGAGGCGTCCCGCACAACGTGCTGAACGCGAAGGAGCATGCCCGCGAGGCCGAGATCATCAAGGATGCAGGCCAGCTCGGCGCTGTGACGATCGCGACGAACATGGCCGGTCGCGGTGTCGACATCAAGCTTGGCGACGGCGTCCGCGAGGTCGGCGGGCTCTACGTTCTCGGCACCGAGCGCCACGAGGCTCGCCGCATCGACAACCAGCTGCGCGGCCGTTCGGGCCGTCAGGGCGACCCGGGCGAGACCCGCTTCTACCTTTCGGGTCAGGACGATCTCGTGCGCCTGTTCTCCGGCGACCGGATCTACAACATCATGGAGCGCTTCAAGCTCCCCGACGACCAGCCGATGGAGGCGAAGGTGCTCTCGAACCAGATCGAGGGTGCCCAGAAGAAGGTCGAGGAGCAGAACTTCGTCGCACGGAAGAACGTGCTCAAGTACGACGACGTGATGAACAAGCAGCGCCTCGTGGTGTACGAGCAGCGCCGTCGCGTGCTCGAGGGCGAGGACCTCTCGGACGAGGTGCGCGCATGGATCGAAGAGGTCGTCGCGCGCGTCGTCGGTCAGTACACGGAGGGTAACTACATCGAGGAATGGGACATCACCGGCCTCTGCCAGGCAATGGTCGATCTCTACGGCTCGGACATCACCCCCGAGGAGTTGCGCGACGAGGTCGAGCTCGACCGGCAGGCGCTGACGGACGAGTTCACCGAGGATGCGCTCGACGCGTACCGCGAGAAAGAGCAGGGCATTCCCGAGAACCCGGACACAGGTCAGCCGCTGATGCGCGATCTCGAGCGCTACGTGATGCTCCAGGTCGTCGATACCCGCTGGCGCGAGCACCTCGAGAACATGGACTACCTCCGCGAGGGCGTGCATCTGCGCGCAATGGCGCAGAAGGACCCGCTCGTCGAGTACACCGCGGAGGGTCACGGGATGTTCGAGGAGCTGAACCTGGCGATCCGGGAGGAGGTGGTTGCGCTTCTCTTCCACGCCGAGATCGCACCAGAGGACGCGGCTGTCTTCGAGGCAGCGCAGGACGGGCAGAACGGCGACTCGCGGGCACTCGCCTACGAGCACGAGTCGCTGGCCGGCGCGGACGCGATCGCGGCAGCCGGAGCGCGGGAGACGAACGGCGGCGGAGTGAGCGGCGGCTCGACCTCCACCGCGGGCCTCTTCGGGGGAGGCGGCACGGCCGTCGCCACCACGCCCCAGCGCGTCACATCCGAGCAGGAGAAGACCGGCCGCAACGATCCTTGCTGGTGCGGCTCCGGCAAGAAATACAAGAAGTGTCACGGGGCCTAGGCCGCAGCGTGGCCGGGGCTGCTAGGGAGTAGCGGGATGGTGGACGGACCGACCGGCGCGCCGCTGCACCAGCAGCTCGAGGAGATCGGGACCCGGCTCGACTGGGTCCGTGATTACCTTTGACCCCGACTCCGTAGCAAAGCGGATCGCGGAGGTCGAGCTCGAGCTAGGCAAGCCCGGCTTCTGGGACGACCAGCGGCACGCGGCATCCGTCTCGGCGGAGCACGCCCGCCTCGTCAAGAACCTGCAACGCTACGAGCGGCTGCGGGGCGAGTACCGGGACGCTCGGGAGCTCCTCGAGCTGGACGGCGAGCTCGCGGGCGAGATCGAGACTCACTTGCGTCCGATCCAGCGCGAGTTGGATCGACTGACAGAGGATGCGTTGTTCAACGGTGAGTACGACGCAGGCGACGCGGTTGTCACGATCCACGCCGGCGCGGGCGGAACGGACGCCCAGGACTGGGCCGAGATCGTGCTGCGCATGTACCTTCGCTGGGCGGAGAACCGCGGCTTTCGCGCCGAGCTCGTCGAGGCGAGCCCCGGCGAGGAGGCGGGTCTCAAATCCGCCACCTTCACGGTCGCCGGCGAGAACGCCTATGGCATCCTGAAGGCCGAGCGCGGAGTGCACCGGCTCGTGCGACAGTCGCCGTTCGACCAGGCTCATCGGCGCCATACCTCGTTCGCCCAGGTGATCGTGAGCCCGCTTCTGTCTGAAGACGTCGAAGTGCAGATCGGCGACGAGGATCTGCGGATCGACACCTACCGCGCGAGCGGAGCCGGGGGTCAGCATGTCAACAAGACCGACTCGGCCGTTCGCGTCACCCACCTGCCGACCGGCATCGTCGTCCAGTGCCAGAACGAGCGCTCGCAGGCCTCGAACAAGCAGACGGCGCTTCGAATCCTGAAGTCCCGGCTCGTCGAGCGCGAGCAGGAGCTGCGGGAGGAGGAGCTCGCGCGGGAGCGTGGCGCCGCGCAGGAGATCGGGTTCGGCAGTCAAATCCGTAGCTACGTGCTCCATCCCTACCAACTCGTCAAAGACCACAGGACCGAGTTCGAGACCGGCAACACCCAGGCCGTGCTCGACGGCACCCTCGAAGGCTTCATCCAGGCGTATTTGCTGGCGAAAGCTGCTGGAAAGGTGCTGTAGTTGAAGGCTTTCGCTAGACTGACCGGCTCGCCAGTTCGACCGGCGCGGCGCTCGACCCTTCCCGAACCGGTGCAGGAAACGGAGCTCCAGACACCTCGCACGGCCCTCGCCGACCGCCCGGCGCGTTCCGACGTGGCGAGCCCCGCCGCGATGATCGTGTTCGAGAGCGTGACGAAGGTGTACGAGCCGGACGTCACCGCGCTAGCCAACGTCTCGTTCGTGATCGACAAGGGTGAGTTCGTTTTCGTCGTCGGCCCCTCGGGCTCGGGCAAGTCGACCGTCGTACGGCTCCTGTTGAAGGAGCTCGAGCCGACCGAGGGCCGCATCATCGTGGGCGGTCGGGACCTCGGGCGCCTCAAGCGCTCGAAGGTGCCGCTCCTGCGCCGTAATCTCGGCTGTGTCTTCCAGGACTTCAAGCTGCTCCCGAACCGAACGGCGGCTGAGAATGTCGGGTACGCCCTGCGCGTGCAGGGCGAGAGCCGGCCCTCGGTTCGCCGGAAGGTGCCCGAGGTGCTGAGTCTCGTCGGGCTCGCGCAAAAGATGAACTCGTATCCGCACGAGCTCTCGGGCGGGGAGCAGCAGCGCGTCTCGATCGCGCGCGCGTTCGTCAACCACCCGCCGCTGCTCGTCTGCGACGAGCCGACCGGAAATCTCGACCCGGACACGTCGGTCGGGATCATGCAGCTCCTCTATCGCATCAACCGGTCCGGCACGACGGTCCTGATGGTGACCCATGACCGCGAGATGGTCGACAAGATGCGAAAACGAGTGATCGCGCTCGAGGAGGGATCGCTCGTGCGGGACGAGCGGCGCGGCGGCTACGCGAACGAATGAGGTTCCGCTTCCTGATGTCCGAGGCGCTACGGTCGGTGCGCGCCAGCTTCTCGACCACCATCGCGGCCACGATGACTGTCCTGATCGGGATGTTCCTCGTCGGGCTCCTGATCGCGTTCGGCACCTTCGCTCGCTCGTGGAGCAACCAGACGAAGGGCACGCTGCTCGACAATGTCTACTTCTGCACGGACGTCTCCTGTCCGGGGCGCGGCGCAGCGACGGCGAAGGAGATCAACGCGGTTCGCATCAAGCTCGAGTCGAACCCGCTCGTGAAGAAGAACGGTGTCACGTTCGTCTCGAAGGAGGAGGCGCTCAAGCGGATGCGCAAGCGAGCGCCGGAGCTCGTTCGCAACATCACGTCGAATCCGCTTCCCGCCTCCGAGGAGGTCACGCCGGCGAAGGGCGAGTACGTGGACGAGATCGACCGGAGCCTGCACCCGCTGCCGGCCGGGGTCGAGAAGACGACGTACGGCAAGAAGACGGCGAGCCGGATTCTCCGGATCGCACGGGTGATCGAGACGATCTTCCTGATCGCGATCATCGTCCTCTTGACCGCTTCGACGCTCCTGATCGCGAACACCATCCGCCTCTCGATCTTCGCGCGGCGCCGTGAGATCGAGGTGATGAAGCTCGTCGGGGCCTCGAACTGGTTCGTGCGGGGCCCGTTCATGGTGGAGGGCCTGATCTGCGGCCTGCTGGGATCGATCGCTGCCGTGATCCTGCTCCTGCTGGGCAAGGAGATCGCTCTTCCGTCCGTCCTCGGCCACATCGACGCAGGCTCCGGCGTCTCCGCGATCCCGTTCGCGCTTAACGCGATGATCCTGCTCGGGATCGGGCTCGTGCTCGGTGCGGCGGGCTCCGGCCTCACCATGCGCCGCTTCCTGCGAATCTGAGCGCTGAACGCCCCACGCGGCCGGAGCGCCTCGTGGTGGAGCTGGGGGGGCGGGGGAAGCTGTGGGTCGGGGAGCCGTACTTCACGCGTGGCGTACCCCTCGTGCTGGATGAGAGGGGCGCACGCGAGGCGAGCGTCGGTGATCTGGCGGTCGTGCGCCCCGGACGTGGCCGTGTTCGCGTCGAGCACGTGCTCGGGCCGGCCGGTGCGATCGAGACGGTGCTCGAGGGGCTGCTCTACGAAGCTGGCCTGAGGCGGGGCTTCGAGCCGTACTCGCTCCCCGAGCCGGACCTGAATGGACGAGTTGATCTCCGCGCCCTGCCCACGTTCACGATCGACCCGGAGACGGCGAAGGACTTCGACGACGCGATCTCGGTCGTGCGCGACCGGGATCGCGTCAGAGCATGGGTGCATATCGCCGACGTCTCCTACTACGTCGCGGCGGGGTCGCCGCTGGACCGTGGTGCCGCGCACCGCGCGCTCTCGACCTACGTGCCGGGACTCGTCGCCCCGATGCTGCCTCCCGCGCTCGCGGACGACGCTTGCAGCTTGCGCCCGCAGCAGGACCGGCTCTGCGTCACGGTCGAGCTTCCGTTCGACGCCGATCTCGCGCTCGGCGAGCCACTGTTCTATCGATCTGTGATCCGCAGCCGCGAGCGCCTGACCTACGGGCAGGCCGAGGCAATCCTCGCGGGGCGGGAGCGGGCCGATCCCGAGACGGGGGAGGCGCTGCGGCTCGCCGAGCGGATCGCACTCGATCTTCGCGAGCGGCGGTTCGGGCGCGGAGCGCTGCGTATCTCGTCGCCCGAGGTAGCGTTTGCCTTTGACGGGCGCGGCGGGGTGGAGGGTGCGTGGAAGCAAGCAGAGCCGCACGCGCACGCTCTCGTCGAGGAGTTCATGATTCTCGCCAACGAGGCGGTGGCCGGATTGCTCTCCTCGCGGCGCCGCGAGGCGCTTTACCGCGTCCATGAGCGACCGGAGCCGCAGTCGGTTGCCCTGTTGATCTCGCGGCTCGCCGAGCTCGGGGTGCCCACTCCGGCTGCGCCCGAGGACGAGCGAATCTCACCGTCCGATGCCGCTCGTCTGGCGGCGGCCACAGCCGAGTTGGTCACCAACTACGTGAAGGGCGGTGGCCGAGGGGCTGAGGCCTTTCCGGCGATGGTTCTCCGCTCGCTGAAGCAAGCCCGCTACGACCCTCGCAACCTCGGGCACTCCGGCCTGGCGAGCCCCGCGTACTGCCATTTCACCTCACCGATTCGGCGCTATCCCGACCTCGTGTGCCACAGAGTGCTGCTTCGTGAGCTCGGGACGACGGACGTGCCGCTGGCGGAGGATCTTGGCCCGCTCGCCGAGCACGCGTCGCTGCAGGAGCGGGAGTCCGCCGCGCTCGAGTACCGAGCCGACGACATCTGTCTCGCGTGGCTCCTCGATCGGAAGCTCTTCGAGCTTGGCTGGCAGCACGTTTTCGAGGGTGAGATCACCGGCGTAATCGGATCGGGGATGTTTGTCCGCTTCGGGGACGTCTTCGAGGGTTACGTGCCCGTGCGCCGTCTGCCGGACGATTACTTCGAGCTCGACCCGCTGGCCACAGCCCTTGTCGGCCGGCGAACGGGGAGGCGCTACCGGCTGGGTGACTCCGCTTCGGTGCGCGTCGAATCGATCGATCGCCCGGCCGGCAAGGTCGAGCTCGCTCCTGCGAGGTGAGCCCGGGGCCGGCCGCGAGCCTCCCTCCGGTCCCAAGGCTATTCGAGAAGCTCGCACACGTGGGATACGAGGCCGTAACGGAAGTGAAAAGTCAGCGCACCTACAATCGCCGCGTATGGCTCGCAACCAGGGAGAGAAGCTCATCGCCGACAACCGCCGGGCCCGGCACGAGTATCACCTGCTCGAGCGCGTGGAGGCCGGCCTCGTGCTCAGCGGTACGGAAGTGAAGTCACTTCGCGAAGGTAGGGCCAATCTCCGCCGCGCCTACGCCGACGTGCGCGGTGCCGAGGTCTGGCTGGTGGGAGCCCATATCTCGACCTATGACCAGGGCAACATCGCCAATCACGACCCGGATCGCGACCGGAAGCTGCTGCTCCACCGCCGCGAGATTGCCTCGCTGGGCGCGCAGGTGAACGAGCGTGGCCTCACGCTGATCCCGACCAGGCTCTATTTCAAGGACGGGCGGGCAAAGGTCGAGCTCGCCGTCGCACGCGGCAAGGAACGGATCGACAAGCGCCGCGATCTCGCGAAGCGTGACGCCGAACGCCAGATCGAGCGCGCGCTCAGCGCCCGAAACCGGTAGGCGCGCCCGGTCCCTGTGGCCTCCGGGCGGCGTCAGGGAGCGCGCGGACCGCGCAACAGGATCCGGCCTGGCGCCGATCGGTAGCCCAGGCGTTCGTTGAGCCGGCGGATGGGCTCGTTTCGAACCTCGTTCTGGGTCTGCAGGCGCTCGTAGCCGGCGGCCTTGGCCCACGCGATCTGGGCGTGCTTGAGTGCGCCGGCGACTCCGCGCCCGCGCCAGGCGCGCTTCACGCCTGTCATGTCGTGGGCGGCGACCCGGGGTTGGGCGGCGGTGAGGCTGAACTTCGCGTACCCCACGACCTCGTTGCCTGCGACGGCGATGAACGTCGCTTCGGGCCGGTCGCCCGCGCCCTGCATATCGTGCGCAAGCCAGTCCTCGAAGGGCTCCAACTCGTCGTCTTCCTGGCCGGGCACGTCGGCGTAGGCCTCGCAAGCGACGTTGTAGATCTGCCGGGCGAGCTCTGGCCGCTCGGCCCACGTGACGATCCGAACTCCCTCGGGCGCGCCGATCGGCCTTGCTTCGGCTGACGTCAGGTCCAGAACGAGGCGCGAGTTGCGCTCGATCTCGACAAATCCGTGATGCTCCGCGAACGCGATCCCATCGGCGTCGTCTTCCGGCGCGGCGGCCTCGAACATGTCGAGGTCGCGCTCGGCGGCCCAGCCGGAGGCCGCGCGGTACAGCGCGCTGCCTGCTCCGCGCCGGCGGTCCGGCGGCGGGACCGTCAGCATCAAGGTGGCCACGTTCGGCCGATGGGGCGTGACCGCGACCGCCGCCGATCCGATCGGTTTACCGTCGGCGAGCGCAAGCATGTCGACGTAGTCGCGCACCGATGCCTTGAACGAGCGGACCTCGGCCATCGAGACCGCATCCCACGGCCAGACGGTGTTGTAGAGATCGAGCGAGACCTGCTCCTCGGCTTCGCGCACGCACGACCGAACTTCGAGCACGCGGCTACACTACGGGAGACATACGGGGGCGACCTGGTTTCGACGTGGTCGGTTCTCCGGCTGAGCTGCAAGCCGAGGTCCCCGGTCGGCCTCGTTAATCAACCGGGAACACGTGTAAGTGCGGATAACGAACTCGCACTCGCTGCCTAACTAAGAGTTAGCTCCAGCGCGTCGCCCCGAACTGGGCCCGTGGTTCGGTAGGCGGCGTCAACAAACGGGCTTGGCGCCAAAGGAGAGCCAATCGTCTGCGGCGCGACACCGAAGGATGGCTAGCCCGGCGGTTGGTCGGCTGTTCACCGGCCGGCGGGCGAATGTCAAGGACAGCCTAAGCTTGTAGACGCTCTGTCCGGTGCGTCCGCGGACGCGGGTTCGATTCCCGCCGCCTCCATGTTCCCCGCTCGACGCGCTTTTTCGATCTGAACGATTCGGTGGAAGGGGCCCCGTGCGGGAAGGTCAGTAGAGCGCGTTATCGGCGGGCGACGAAAACGTATTCCCGACTGTCGTCGGCAAACGGCTCTCGGGCGAAGCCGGAGTAGAGCGCCTCGAGCTCGAGACCGGCGACGTCCAGGAGCCCGAGCCATTCGTTTTTCGTTGCCCACCAGAGAGAGCTGGTCCCGCCCTCGTCGAGCGTGATGTCGATCCGATTCTCACCGACGGCGTAACGAACCTTGTGCGGGACCGGGTCGTACTGGTGCTGCGCGTCCAGTCGGGCAGCGATGCGATGGTCGAACGCGAAGGCGTTCCAGGCAAAGCGTCCGCCCGGCCGCAGTGACGCTGCGACGCGCTCGAAGGTTCGGCGACGGTCGGTCCAGGTCGGCAGGTGCAGGAGCGACCGGAAGGGGCAGTAGATCAGCGCCGCGGGCTCGTTCAGGGGCGAGGTCGCGCATGTCGCCCTCGCGCAGGTCGAGCTCCACGCCCGCCTCTGCAGCACGGGCACGGGCTTGCTGGAGCATCGACGGCGAAGAGTCGATCCCCACAACCGGCCGGCCGGTCGCTTGCGCAACCGGGATTGCCACTCGGCCGTTGCCGATCGCCAGCTCGACCAGCGGCCCGTCCGCCTTGCGCGCGAGCTCGCTGTAGAACGTGACGTCGGCCGTCATGTCAGCCGACCATTCCTCGTAGCGGTCCGCGAACGCCTCATCCCAACTCATCGGCTCATGCTACGGGCAAGCAGCCCCAACCACTGACGTCGAGCGCCGTCCGGGCAGGCGGCTAAAAGTAGTCGAGGGAGTTGCCGGCGGTGCCGTGGCAGAGGTTGGCCCTCTTCGTGAGCGGGCCTGCGTCCAGGTCAACTCACCACCGGCTACCAGGAGTTCCGTCAGCTGGTCGTCATGCGGAGCAAGTGAGGCGAGCGAGGCGACGATCCCAGGTGCGCCGTGGCCCGACGTCCTCGTCAAGCGGATGAGCCGGCCACAACCTGTACTCGTCGAACGCGCTCTCTGCGTCAGCGACACGCCGCGAGCGCCGCCCGTGCACGGCAATCGTCCCAAAGGCGCTCGGTCAAAGGCTCATGGCTTGGACGATCGAACAGCGTGGGGTGAGGCTGCAAGGAATCATCTCCCTCGCCCACCACATCCCACGAGTCCGTTCTCGAGCAGTAGACATCGCACATCAGTGACGCCTTGCCGAATCGGATCGAGGAGGCAACGCCGTCGGACGACTCGCGGCTCAGAGCTCGTGGCCCGGCGGCGCGTCCGGCCCGTCCGGGGTCGGGCCGCGCGGCGCGCGACCCATGGACACGTCCTAGTCGTACACTCAGCTCGTGGCGATCGTCTGCGCTTCTTGCGGCGCCGAGCAACCGGTCGATGCTCGCTTCTGCAGCAGGTGCGGCGCGTCTCTGCATCGACCGTGCCCAGCATGCGGATCCGAGCAGCTCAGCTCCGCAGTCTTCTGCTCCGCGTGCGGCATCGCTCTGCATGGGAGCGGGCGTCGCGGCGCTGGAACAGACGAGCAGCACGAGCGGCGCGTCGTCTCCGTCCTCTTCGCCGATCTCGCAGGCTCGACCGCACTCGGCGAGCAACTCGACCCGGAGGACGTCCGTGACCTTCAGGGCGAGCTTTTCGGCGTGCTGCATGCGGAGGTCGAGAGGTTCGGCGGGACGACGGAGAAATTCGCCGGCGACGCCATCCTGGCCGTCTTCGGAATCCCGCAGACACATGAGGATGATCCGGAGCGCGCGGTCCGGGCCGCGCTTGCGGCGCAGCACCATTTCACCGCCTTCGCCGACCGGGTCCAGAGTGAGTATCGGGCCGAGGTTGGTTTACGGATCGGCGTGAATACCGGCGAGGTCGTCGCGAGCCGCGAAGCCGCGGCGCGAGGCGAGCTGATGGTCAGCGGAGACGCGGTCAACGTCGCCGCGCGGCTTCAGCAGAGTGCGAAGCCCGGAGAGGTGCTCGTGGGGGAACGCACCCACGCAGCGACGAGCCGAGCCGTCTCCTACGGGCCGCGCAGAGACATCGACGCGAAGGGCAAGCAGGCGCACGTCCCAGCTTGGGTCGCCCTGACGACGTTGGTGGAACCGAGCCTCCGGACCGTTGGTTTGACCGCCCCCTTTATCGGCAGAGACGAGGAGCTCGCCCTCCTCGACGCGGTCGCATCACGCGTGGTCCGCGAACACGTCGCGCAGCTCGTCACGCTCTTCGGTCCGGCGGGCGTCGGGAAGTCGCGACTGCTCACCGAGCTGCTTGGCCGCCTCCCGGGCGCCCGCGTGCTGAAAGGACGGTGCCTGCCCTACGGGGAGGGCATCACCTACTGGTCGTTAACTGAGGCGGTGAAGACGGAGGCCGGGATTCTCGATACCGACCCTGTCGACGCCGCGCTGGAGAAGCTCCGGACCGCCGTCGCCTCCGTCGTCGAGGACGCTCACAGCGACGTCTTCGAGGCGATTGCGTGGACGATCGGCTTCTCGGTGCCCGGCTCGTCGATCATCACGGCCGACCCCGAGTACGTGCGCCGGTCGCTGGCGGACGCGTGGCAGCGATATGTCGGTGCATTGGGCCGCCGGGGGCTCACCGTACTCGTGGTCGAGGATGTTCATTGGGCGTCCGCGGCGCTACTCGACCTGATCGAGCACCTCGCCGAGACGCTCTCCGAGACTCGAGTGGTGCTTGTCTGCACGGCGCGGCCGGAGTTCCTCGATGTCCGACCGACCTGGGGAGCAGGCAAGCAGAACGCAACGACGCTCGCCCTCGCGCCTCTCTCTCCAGACGAGTCGGCAAGGCTCGTTTCATCACTGCTCGGCGAGGGGCAGGTGCCCGAGAATCTGCGGGAGCCGATTCTGGCCAGCGCGGAGGGCAATCCGTTCTTCCTCGAGGAGATGATCCAGATGCTGGTCGAGGAGCGGGCGCTCGAACGGCGTAACGGCGGTTGGGTCGCGACCGGCCGGCTCTCCGAGGTTCGTATTCCCGACTCCGTCCACGGGGTCATTGCCGCGCGAATCGATTTGCTCGACGCGAGCGCACGCGACGCCCTACGCCGTTGCTCGGTCGTCGGTCGTATCTTCTGGCCGTTGGCGGTCGATGTCGACGAGGAGGAGGTCGCCCCTCTGAGCCGACGCGGACTGGTGTCTCCTCGCCCTCAGTCCGTGATGGCCGGGCTGCGGGAATTCGCGTTCAAGCATGCGCTCACGCGGGACGTCGCGTACAGCTCGCTGCCGCGCGCCGAGCGTCGTGACTTGCATCGCCGAGTGGCGGAGTGGATTCAGCGGGTCGCGCCCGATCGTGACGTCGAGACCGCCGAGCTCGCCGCGTACCACTACCGCGAGGCCATTTCGTACGGCGAAGACGATCCGGACGTCGTTCGCCGTGCGTATGCGCTACTCCTCGCTGCTGGGGAGTCGGCGATGCATCGGGGCGCGTTCGTCGCGGCTCGCACTCAGCTCGACCATGCCGTTGCATTGGCCGTCGAGGATGACCAGCGGGCTCCGGCACTGCTCGCCCTCGCCGAGCTGGATGCTACCGAGGCGCACTGGGGAAGCGCGATCGAGCGGCTCGACACCGCGGAGCAGCTCGCGGAAGAAGGCAATCCGCGCATGCGTTCAGCGGTACTCGCATTACGCTCGCGGGTGTGCTGGATGACCGGCAGGTGGGACGAGGCGCTCGAGGCGTCGAACGGCGCCGTGTCGGCTCTCGCCGGGCTCCCCGAGTCAGATCAGCTTGCCCGCGCACTCGCGCGGCGATCGCAGATCGAGATGCTGAAGAACCGGCACGAGGCGATCGAGCACTCGCTCGAGGCGATCATGGTCGCCGACCGTGTCGGCGACATCTTCGCCAACGTGAACGCTCGCATCAATCTCTTCACTGCCCGGGCGGCGGAGGGAGCCGGACCGGACGCGGACGAGGTTCTCGACATCGTCGAGGCGGCCGCCTCGGTGGGAGCCCACGAGGAGGCGTATCGCGGGATCGTCAACTTCGTCTGGTCGGCCCTCGGCTTCCTCCCTGTCGAACGAATCGAGTCGGTTGTCGCTGCCGGCCGAAAGGGGCGATTGCCGCCGCCACCGATCATCGCGGCCTATCTCGAGCTCTCCGTCGCCGCAATGCTCCTCGTCCCCGCCGGCCGCTGGGCCGAGGCGGAGGCGATCCTCGACGGTGTTGACGGGCCTGCCCTCAGCGCGACCAGCAGCCTTCTGTGGCGGCCGACCGTGGGAGGGCTCGCACTTCGACGCGGTGACAGGACGGCGGCGGGCGACTCGCTCGCGGAGCTGGGGCCGCTGGCGATGGCAAGCGGGGAACCACAGCGGATCGTCCCCATGGCGTGCGTCGTACTTCCGTGGCTCTTCATCTCGGGCCAGCTCGACGAGCTTCGGGCCGTCGCCGAGGAGGTCCTGGCTGCGGTCGACGGACAGTGGCCGGCAGTCCTGTCAGTCGATCCGGTCGTGCGGACGCTCGTCGCCGCAGGGGAGCTCGAGCTGCTCGCTGCGACCACCGCGTCGCTGAGGCGCTCGAGCAGTGGCAGCCGCACGGGGCGACTCGCGATCTCGCTGATGGCTGCGGAAGGCCTCAGCGCGTTTGCGGCCGACCGGGTTGACGAGGCCGTGAGCCATCTGTCAGCCGCGATAGCGCGCGAGGACGAGCTCGGATTCGCGTACGACAGTGTGTGCCTGAAGCTGGATCTGGCGCGTGCGCTCGAGCGCACGGGCAAAAGCGTCGCAGCGGCAGAGATACGGCGGGAGGCCACCTCTGTGCTCACTCCGCTCGGCTGCGTCCATCCCTTCTAGCGCGGGCGGCCGATGCAGTGGAAGGAATGTTGCGCGGTTCGATTCCCGCCACCTCCCCTCATCGACGAGAGTGACGTTCCCAGGCCTGCGAGGTGGAACCGGGACGTCGGTCGAGATGTATGAGGTCGCGGTCGACCCTGACCTCTCGTGGCAAATCAGCTAGCGAGGCGCGGTGGGCAAGCGAACGGGGATTCACCCCGGGTCGCGGCGCCACGGCGGCGGACATGGACCGGTAGGTCGGGGCTAGTCGGTGGTGCGCTCTGACATTAGGGCGTGCGCCCGGTCGGAGGCGCGGCGGCCCTCCGCTTGTCGCGCTCCTTCTTCTTGCGCCTTCTGTCGTTCTTCCAGCGCTTGATCGCCCTCGAGCCGCGTCCCATCACGCCAGACTCTACCGTGCACCGATATGCGTCAGCAGATTGCGAGCGCCGGCCGTTTCCTTTGGCGCTGCGCGGCGCGCCGGCCCCTCCCCGCGAGGCTAGGCTTCTCAGCGGCGGGCCCGTAGCTCAGCGGTTAGAGCAGCGGACTCATAATCCGTAGGTCCTAGGTTCGAATCCTAGCGGGCCCATCGAGCTCCGCACACCTCCGCGGAAACCGCATCGTTGTGCGGGTTAGGTGTGACGGTGATGCCGCCTGTGCGCATGGCGTGCCCCCTGGGTGCCCCCCCGGCTCCGAGGCGGAGTCGACTCACAACAGCGACCCTCACGCGGGCTGAGGCATGGGCGAGGCGACGTCGCGTGGCCGACAACCTGTCATCCCTCCCGGGAACTCGTTGAGCGCCTCGGGTAAGGACAGCAGCCGTGGCCACGACGCGCGAATGCGCCCAGAGCGCGTTCGTGTCGTCTAGCGATCTGACTGACGTGCGTCCCAGGGTGCCTGGAGTCCTTCCCATGCTGCTTGACCGGCCGGGGTAGGCGCGAACCAAAGCTGAGCGAGGTCATCCGCGAGCGGATTGACGGTCTCATAACCGTCTCCCACGTCGCGTGGGCGAAGTGCTTGCACCAGCCCGTACGCGTGAAGGTCCCGGACCGCCACGCGATCGTCTCACTTGCCAGAGGCGCGTCGGTGAAGTCCCGTGCCATCGCGACAACGGTGTCGAACTCCTCCATGTCGATCGTTACAACGTCGAGCACCCAGCGCCGATGCGATGTCGAGTTCCATTGAGGCCAAGTATTCCCGCCTGCCCGAGCGTTCAGCAGTGTCCCCTGAAGGCAGAGCGGGGCCGGTCGCATCAGCGATCGTCGGAAGCGTCACGTACGGTCGCTGAGTACTCTCGCGCTCGTGGACGTTCGATTCGAACAGGAGAATGACCGGCCGTCCGTCCGCGCTGTGCATCTAGCCGCGTTTGGCGATCACGGCTACGTCGTCGCGGACCTCGTCGACGATCTCCGTGAAGCCGTGGCGAACGGCGAGGGGCTTTCGCTCGTGGCCCAACATGGAGACGAGGTCGTCGGCCACGCGATGTTCACATCGAGTCTGCTCGACGCCCCACGGCGGCTCGTGGCAGTGCAAGTCCTCAGCCCGGTCGGCGTGTTGCCAGCCTGGCAGAAACGAGGGGTAGGGTCGGCAATGATTCGACGCGGACTCGAGATCCTGATCGAACGCGCTGTCCCGGTGGTCTTCCTCGAAGGGCCGCCGCAGTACTACTCCCAGTTCGGGTTCGAGCCGGGCGGGGAGCAAAGCTTCAGAAAACCGTCGCTACGCATCCCCGACGCGGGCTTCCAGGCGCTTCGCTTGCCGTCGTACGAGCCATGGATGACCGGAACCCTCATCTACTCCGAGGCTTTTTGGCGGCACGACGCCGTCGGGCTTCGCAATGACAACGAATGAGGTGGTCACGTCCTAAACCGGGACACTGTGCGAAAGCAGTCGCGTGGGCCAGCGATGCTTCTATGTCTGTCAAGTCGGCATCGGCGGTCCGTGTTCGAGTAGGCGGTAGAGGCTGCGTGCGAGGTAGCGCTTGAGGCAGCGGTTTGCTTCGCGTCGCGTTTTGCCTTCTGCAAGACGCCGCTCGATGTAGGCGATTGTCAAGGCCGGTCGAAAATGGACCCCTTCGCGCCGGTTGAAAGTGGACCCTCTTCGCGGGAGCGGCCACCGGCCGGAGGCCGGTGGCCGGCGCGCTCGTGAGAGCCTCTCTGCAGGCTCGCGGGGGGCGGCGGCAGGAGCCGCCGGGAGCCCAATCGGGCAGGTCGGCGCCGTTTTCGCTGCTCGCTGGCTTCGGTCGAGGCGCTGAGAGTCGCTCTGCGGGCCTCGGAGCGGCCGGCGCGACTGATCGGTCAGGCCGTTTCGGGCGCTCGAGCGGGCGGGCGGCCGCCGAGGTCACGGTCCTTCAGTCGGTAGCTGTCGCCCTTGAGCGAGAGGATCTCGGCGTGGTGGACGAGCCGGTCGATCATCGCTGCGGCGACGACCTCGTCGCCGAAGATCTCGCCCCAGGCCGAGAACGGCTTGTTGGAGGTGACGATCAGGCTCGCCCGCTCGTAGCGCGAGGAGACGAGCGAGAACATCAGGTTGGCCGCTGCCGGGTCGAAGGGGATGTAGCCGACCTCGTCAACGACCAAGAGCGGAACGCGAAGCAGCTTGCGCAGCTCCTCGTCGAGGCGCTCTTGCCGCTGGGCCTCGCCGAGCCGCGCCACCCACTCGGTCGCGGTCGCGAACGAGACGCGGTAGCCGGCGAGGCAGGCGCGGATCCCGAGCGCGATCGCGAGCATCGTCTTGCCGGTGCCGGGTGGCCCGGGCAGGAGAACGTTGTCGCGGCCGGCGAGGAAGTCGAGCTGGCCCAAGTGGAGCACGAGCGTCTTTTGCACGGAGCGTTGGAAGCTGAAGTCGAACTCCTCGAGCGTCTTGCGAGCCGGGAAGCGGGCGGCGCGGATCCGCGACGGCGATCCCGCCGATCCGCCAGACGCCGCCTTGGCGGTCTCGAACTCCGGTGAAGTCGAGCTGCCAGACCCCGGTTCGGCAAGCATGGGTCGAATGGCTCGGGCGTCATCGCCGCGACATGAAGGCGCTGCGCCCGCCAGAAGTACGGACGGTGGGTCGGCGCTACACAGTAAACTAACGAAATGGACACTATTTCGCCGAGCGAGGCGGCGCGCCAACTGGGCACCAGCCTGCCGCGCGTTCGGCGCGGGATCCATCGTCTCGGGCTCGACGTCGAGCAGCGCGGCGGTAGCCGTGTCCTTCTGAGCCAGTCCCAGCTCGAGCAGCTCCGCGCCGAGCTCGGCGTCGTGCCGTCGATCAACGGGCTGAGCCGCGTCGAGACGCAGGTGCTGGCCGCGCTCGCGCGAGCGCCGCGCGGCCTGGCCACGGTGCGCGCGGTTGCCCGTCGCGCCAGCGTCTCGCCCACCGCAGCGGGAGGCGCATTGCGGTCGCTCGCCGAGCGCGGCCTCGTTCGCCGCGAGCGCGAGTGGGTCGCTGCCGGACGCGCGCGCGAGCTCGAGCTCGTTCGTGCGGACGTGACCGCACCGGAGTGGGCTGCGCTCGCACCGCGACTCGCCGCGATCCGCCTGCCGGCGCGCAGCGAGCGCCGGCGTCCGAGCCGGCTGCCCACCCGGCTACGACACCTGTTCTGGAACGCCGACCCGAGCCGGCTCGACCTCCGGCGCCACGGCGGCTATATCGCCGAACGGCTGGTGTCGAGCCACGACCTTGACGGGCTCGCTTGGGGCGCGGGTGCCCTCACCGCCCGCGACTGGGAGGAGGCGGCAAGCAACCGGGGCCTCTCCGCCGCGGAGCGAACGCTTGCACGCAATCTTGCCCGGAGGGAACGCGGATGAGCCTGCCCGACTGGCTCGAAGCGCTGCTCCCGGGCGACACCGCAGTGACCTGGGAGGCGGTTGCGCCGCTCATGCCTGCTGAGGCCTACCTCGCCGGCGGCACGGCGATCGCGGTCCACCTTCGCCATCGCCCCAGCCGGGACCTCGACTTCTTCTTCCACGAGGCCGTCGACCTCGACCGCTTGACCGAGCGGCTCCGCACCCATGGACCGTTTGCGGTCACCCAACGCGCCCCGGGCACCCTCAACGGCGTCTTCGGTGAGACGCGCCTCCAGTTCCTCCAGGCCGGCCTGGAGAGACCCGAGCGCAGGCTCGAGCCGCTTACGCTCGTCGGTGGCCTGCGGATCGCCGGACTCGGCGATCTGCTCGCGATGAAGCTCAACGCAGTCGCCGGCCGCGCGCAGCTGCGCGACTACTTCGACCTGATGACGATCGAGCGCCAGGGCGGCCGCACGATCGAGGAGGGACTCGGCCTCTTCGTCGCTCGCTACCAGCCGGAGCACGAAGACAGCGCGATCACGCCGATCCTGCTTGCGCTAGGCCATCTCGACGATGTCGGGGACGACCCGTTCCTACCGGTCGAGCGCGAAACGATCGTCCGCTACTGGCAGCGGCGACAACCGGAGCTCGTCGCCGCCGTCGAGCGCTTCGGCAACTCGAGACCCGCCTCGCTCGAGCCGACCGATCTCGGCCTCGAACTCTGAGCGCGAACGCATCCGAATGCGACCGGAGAGGTCAAGAATGACCGTTCGCGTACGTGGCGTGCCCCCACCGGTGCACTCATGGAACCGAATAAAGCCCTATTTGCAGGGGTGTTCGAATCCTCGCGGGGCCCATCTTGGTGTCACAAAGTGAAGCCGTTTTGGCTTGATTGCACGGGTCATTTGTGACAGGCGAGCCTGTGGGGGCCGTGTTCTCACGGAAAGTCGCCGCTTTACGCACACGGTCTACCGCCCCGTCCTGATCGAGAGGTCTCATCCGGCACCGTATGCTTTTCGCCGTGAGCGAACTCACGTGGTGGTTCGCGCCCCACCCTGCGTGGGAGCCGGGCGAGGACTGGGACCAGGAGGTTCCGGTCGTGCGGTACGAAGCCGATGACCAGGTCGTGCTGATCGACCCGTTCCTGCCACCGGACGCCAGCTTCGATCCACACCGGAAGCCCGTTTGCGTCCTCCTCACACAGCCCGCGCATTTTCGCGGCACTAACGACTTCATTGAACGCTACAGCGCCTCAGTGTGGGCGCCGTCGCACGCTGTTTGGAGACACCGGCCGCGTCCGGCGACGACAGATGAGCTACCGCGTGGCGTCGAAGCGATCGAACTCGACGGCGAACCGCAGCAGGTCGTGTTCTTCATCCGCGAGCACGCCACGCTCGTCGCCGGAGACGTACTGAGTGGAACCGGCGGCAGGCTGCACGTCTTCGTAGACGAGGCCGATCGGGAACGGCTTCTCCCGTCCCTCGACGCGCTCGCCGACCTGCCCATCGATCAAGTGATCATTCCGCACGGCGATCCGATCGATCCGAGCAGCAGTTGCCGAAGCGCCGGGAGAGTAAGGGCGCCTTTCAGGGAGCATTCGTGACTGGCCCACGTGGCACGCCTATCGCCCGGACGAGCGCCTGGCGGTTGTCGATCCAGAGCACGAGGTCGTTCGGCAACCTCCCCGCGAACGCCTCGACTCCGATCGGCAGCCGATCCCGGGCCGAGCAAACGCGCCCTCCTTCGCGAGGCGCTCGAGATCGTCACGCGGCCACGCGACGTCGTCGTTGAGTTCATCCGGTCGCGGCACGAACACCGGCGCGCCGAGCCGCTCCACCAGGCTCCGGGCGTCGCGCTCGTGCCTCGGGTTCGTCAGAACGATCGCCATTTCGCGCTCGGCCACGAGCTCGTCGATCTCGCTCGGCGGCGCCACCGGGTCGATCAGCAGCAGCCGCTCGCCTTCGTCGATCGCGTAAGACGAACCTCCGGGCCCAGCCCTCCGTGTTGGCCGGCGTCCACTCCGGATGCGACGCCAAGCCCTGCGGTACCGTGAGACAGCCACATGACCAGATTCGTCGTTGACTGCGGCGTCGTCCTCCAGCTTGCGAGTGAGCGGATCGAGGTCCGAGCGGAGCACGAGCTTCTTGCCCCGACGCTCTTGCGCTCTCAGACGCTCTCGGCCCTGCACGAGGCCGTGCGTAGGGGCGAGATCCAGGCGGATGTAGCCCTCCACCGACTCACCCGTATCTGGGCCATGCCGATCCGCCTCCTCGGCGACGCCGTCCTGCGGCGTCGCGCGTGGGACCTCGCCGAGCGGCACGGGTGGGCCGAGACCTACGACGCCGAGTACGTTGCGCTCACTCAGCTGCAGGCAGACGCGTTCGTAACCGTGGACGCGGAACTGGCGCGCCGGGTCGAAGGGATCGTCCCCACGGCCACGATCGACGCGCTGCGGACGGTGTGAGTCTTTGCGACGTCGCGGCTTTCAGAACGCCCTTACTTGACGAACGCGCTTAGTCCGCCATGCGGAACGCGACCTGGTATTTCGCAACGGACGTGCGCTGGCCGGGAGTGTCGCTGGTCGGCATCGCGTTGAGCGCTTCGTCGCCGCGCCGGTAGTCGTCATCCGTATCGAAGAAGAGAATCACAAGCGACTTCTCGCTCTCCGCATCGTGAAGAACGACGATCTCCTTGGCCGGCACGTTCTCGGGCTGCTCGCTGCCCTCCATCTCGCGTTGCATCTCCGCGATCCGGTCGCTGCTGACGCCGTCGAAGGACACAACTCGCGCAACTGGCATAACGGCCTCCTTGTCGAGAGTTCGTGTGACCCTAACGCTCTCAAGGAGTCGTCGGGAGATCGAGCGGAAGTAGGAAGAACGTTTTCCGGGCTTTCAAGCCGCAGCGGCGGGAGAACCCTTGCCTGGCGGGTGTTTGCCACCAGCGCTCCCATATCGCTCGGCGTGGCGCTCCACGGCTAGCTCACGGAGTCGAGGATCTCGGCGTGCTCGCGCTCGGGCGGGGTGCCGTAGACATAGAGGACGAGATCCTCGGCGCCGTGGTTCGCCGTCTGGAGGGGCGTGCCGGGCTCGACGTGGATCAGCCCGCCCGTGGGCACGTCCTGACGCTCCGGCGGGTCGCCGAGGTACATCGACAGCGTCCCCGTGAGGACGACGAACGTCTCCTCCTGGAGCTTGTGCCTGTGGCGGCGACCCTTGGCGCCGGGCTCGTAGCGCCAGACGTTCGCTCGGGTGTGGGCGAAGCCGGCCAGCTCGCTCAGCTCCGCGACGTGGCGTGGCGCCTCGTCGGGCTCGTGGTCGCGCGTCGTCCACTCGAGCTCGTGGGGGCGGATCACGCGGAAGGCCACGCCGGCAGCCTAGCGACGAGCGTCGAGTGATCGAGCCCTTCGCGCTCGGCCCCTCTGTGATCCATCACATAGGGCAACTACTCAGCGCGACTCCTCAGCGACGAGGTGGGTAAGCGGGAGCGAGAAGCGGCTGCGAGCTTCCTCCGCGCTTCCCTCCTCGAGCCAATCCGCGTTCTCGTCGCTGCGCGTTACGACGATGATCTCGTCGGCCGCGAACGTGCGCAGTGCGTCCTCGATCGCCTTGACGGGATCGGAGTCACCGACGCGCGTCTCGAAGTCATCGCTCGGCACGGAGTCCCCGATCTCCTCGGCGCGGACATCGTCCTCGTCGTTCGTCAGCCAGTCGAGGCGTGAGACGTTCGATGCCGGCGCGACGACGAGAATCTGTGCATCCTCACCGCGTGCGCGTGCACGCGAGCGCGCAGCGCGGGGTCAGGAGCCGCTGCGGTGGCCACGACAAGAAGACGGCGGGGCACGAGTCGGAGCAGCATTCCTGATCCGCTCGATGCCGAGTCTGTCAAGGCGTTCGACCTGGTGTGCAGAGGGTCGCGGCTCGCCTCGCTGGGGGCGCCGAGCCGAAAAACCGCTGCTAACGGGCGTGTCGACTCTCCGCGATCCTACCGCTTCATGACAACTTCTCGTCTGGCGTCCGCGAACGACCGGCCGTACCCTTCAACTGTGTCCAACTGGGGTCGGATCCGCTTACTCATGACCATCGTGGTGTCTCTCGGTCTCGCGCTGACGCTCACCGTTGCCGGCGGTGCCGGCACGGGGATTCCGGTTCACGCCGGTGCACCCTTCTGGACCCAGAAGGACGCGACCGAGCACGTGATGAACGGGCGGGTCGAGATGAACGGGCGCTTGGTCAGGCTCGAGGATGCCCTTTGTCTCGGAACAGGGCTGCGGGTCCGATCGCGCGGAGTGGTCAAGTACCAGCACTTCAACTGCCTGCTCACCCCGGCCCGCGAGCGCAGATTCTGGATCCGGTTGCACACGACGCGCAGCGGCTGGGCGTACGCGTTCCTGCACTGGGCCTAGGTGGCCCCCCGCAGGCGAGACAGCGCTGGTGGCCGGCGGCGCGACGCTTTCGGTAGCCACGGGCTCCGACTGCGCTTTGCGTTCTACATGCTGCTGCCTGCGCTGCTTCCCGTCGCGATCGGTGGCTGGGCGACCGCGAAGCAGGCGGGCGACACCGAGCTTCAGAAGACTGACGCTGCCCTGCAACCGCTGCTGAGACGCGGGCTCACCGCGTACGCGCAGCGGATCGGAGAGGCCGGATCGACGGCCGAGAAGCTCGTCGGAGACCCTGGCCTGCGGCGCGCGCTAGTCCATCGCGACAGACAGGGCCTGCAGACGCTTCTCGCGGGATATCCGCACGTTGTCGTCTTCAACGGTACACACAACCTGGCGGGCCAGTACATCGTGCAGGCCGCGGACGCCGGTGCGAAGGCGGAGCTCGGTACGAAGACGCTCGGCGACGTAATCGTGCAGATCCCATTTGACAGGGCGCTGCTCGCCGATCTCGCCACCGCGGCGCGTCTCGATGGTCGCGACCGACTGGTGATCGAGAGCGCGGGGAAGGTCGTGACCGGCCCCGTTCCGTTAGGCTCGCCGATCGAGACAGACCTGGAGCATCCTCGCGATCTACAGCTCGGCGGGTCTCTCTACCGCGGGCTCGGCGCACAACTGTCGGGAGAGAGGATGACCCAGCTCGTGGTGCTGCGGCCGAAAGGCCCAATCCAAGCTGCGGTCAACAGGGCGCGCGAACGGATCTATCTCGTCGCAGGCGCCCTCCTCGCCGCTGTCGCGCTCCTGGCCTATGCGCTGGCGCCCGCGATCGCCCGGGGCCGGCTCTCACAGCAGCAGCGCGCGCAGGCGGCCCGCGTCCTCTCCTATGTCGGCGACGGCGTCTTCCTTCTCGATCCCGACGGCCGAATTCGGCTCTGGAACCCCGCCGCCGAGTCGATCACCGGGCTGTTCGCCGAGGAGGTCGTCGGGCGGCCGATCACGGACGTCGTTCCAGGCTGGCAGACCATCGCGGCCCTCATCCCTGTCGGATCGCAGGGAGGCGGGCAGCCTGACCGCGGGGGTGTGAAAACCGTTCCTCTGGAGGTCGACGGAAAGGAGCTGTGGCTGTCGTTCTCGGGAGCGGACTTCGCGGAGGGGCGCGTGTACACGTTCAGGGACCTGAGCGAGGAGCGCCGCGTCGAGGAGCTCAAGATGGACTTCGTCACCACCGTCTCGCACGAGCTGCGGACGCCGCTCTCTGCGATCACCGGCGCGGCTTTGACACTTCGCGAGCGTGGCGATTCGCTCTCCGAGGACACCCGGCGGCAGCTGCTCTCGCTCGTTTCCGAGCAGTCCGACCGCCTGGCCGCGCTCGTCGACGACATTCTCGTCGCAGGACAGCTGGCGCACGGCAATCTCGCGCTCGCCGAAGACAGCTTCGATCCGCTCGAGCTCACACGCGCCGTCGTAACGGAGATCGGAGCCGCGGTCGTCGACGGTCATCCCCTCGGGCTCGTGGCGCCGGCTGAGCTCCCATCTGTCACCGGCGACGCCGCGAAGGCTCGGCAGGTGCTCACGAATCTGATCGAGAATGCGGCCAAATATTCGCCCGACGGCGGCGCGATCGAAGTACGCCTCGAGCCGAACGGCCGCTATGTCCGCTTCGCCGTCAGAGACGAGGGGCTCGGAATCTCGAAGAGGGAGCAGGAGCAGATCTTCGAGAAGTTCTACCGCGTCGATCCGCTGATGAAGCGCGGCATTCCGGGAACGGGCCTGGGTCTGTACATCTGCCGCGAGCTCGTCCATCACATGAACGGCCGGATGGCGGTAGCGTCGACGCCGGGTGCGGGCTCGACATTCACGTTCGAGCTGCCGATCGCGGCGGTCACGCGCGACCCCGATGTCACCGCGCATCGACGCCGGATGTTTGCGTAGACCCTTTCCTCGAGCGTAAGCCCGCGGCGCACAACTGGTCGGCAACAGCCCGTCGCGGGGCGGTAGAATCGATGTTGGTATGCAGCTTGGGACCATGCGCGTCAAGAGCGGCCTCGCCGAGATGTTGAAGGGCGGGGTGATCATGGACGTGACCAACGCCGAGCAGGCGCGGATCGCGGAGGACGCCGGCGCCGTCGCCGTGATGGCGCTCGAACGGGTGCCCGCAGACATCCGCGCGGAGGGCGGGGTTGCCCGCATGGCCGACCCGGACAGGATCCGGGAGATCCAGGAGACGGTGACGATTCCGGTGATGGCGAAAGCGAGAATCGGCCACTTCGTCGAGGCACAGATCCTCGAGGCGCTCGAGGTCGACTACATCGACGAGAGCGAGGTGCTCACACCTGCCGATGAGGAGCACCACATCGACAAGTGGCGGTTCACGGTTCCGTTCGTCTGCGGCTGTCGCGACATCGGCGAGGCGCTCAGGCGCATCTCGGAGGGCGCGGCGATGATCCGGACGAAGGGCGAGGCCGGGACGGGCGACATCGTCAATGCGGTGCGGCACATGCGCTCGGTCTTCGGGTCGATCCGCCGCCTCGGCTCGCTCTCACCGGACGAGCTCTATACCGAGGCCAAGCAGGTTCAGGCTCCCTACGATCTCGTGCGCTGGGTGGCCGAGAACGGCCGCCTGCCCGTCGTCACGTTCACCGCAGGCGGCATCGCCTCACCGGCGGACGCCGCGCTCTGCATGCAGCTCGGAGCCGACGGAGTCTTCGTCGGATCGGGGATCTTCAAGTCGGGGAATCCGTCCGAGCGCGCGAAGGCGATCGTCGAGGCGACGACGCACTTCGGCGACTCTCAAGTGCTCGCGCGGGTCTCCGGCGGCCTGGGCGACGCGATGAGCGGACTGTCCGCTGCCGCGCTCGATCCGGCGGAGCTGCTCGAGACCCGCGGCTGGTAAAAGCACGGGGAAACCAGGTTTCCCCCGTGAGCCCCTTTCTTTTTTCTCGAAGGCGGCGATCCCGGCGGCGGTGAGCCTCTCGCCGGGCAGAGCCCGGCTCCGGCGGCAAAGCGGGGCGAACCCGAGGCGCCCGGAAGGTTGAGCCCGCCTCGACGATCTCGTCCGCACCGCTCAGGACCCGAACGGCGAGCGGCGGTCAGCGACGCGCTCTACCACTCGGTCGAGGCGGAGGGCACGGCATGCCTGCGGCTACTCCTCGAGGGCGAAACCGATCCGCGTAGCAGGAACGCCCTGATGCACGCGCTCGAACTACCCTCGGCGCGAGCCTCGCAGCGGTGCTACATCGGCGTCGCGAAAGCGCTACTCGTGGCGGGCGCGGAGCTCGAGCCGCGGTTCGCCGACGAGGCCGCGGGCGAGCTCGCAGGCTGGCTGGACGAGCACCTCTAGAATCGAGCTATGGAGCATCGACCGAAGATCGGCGTCCTCGCCGTGCAGGGCAACTTCCGCGAGCACGCGTCGATGCTGCGCCGGCTGGGAGCGGACGTCGTCGAGATCCGCAAGCCAGAGCAGCTCGACGGGCTCGACGGGCTGGTCATCCCCGGCGGCGAGTCGACCGCGATCACGCGCCTGATCCGGCTCCACGGCCTGGAGGAGGCCATCGGCCACTTCCAGGCGCCCATCCTGGGAACCTGTGCGGGGATGATCCTGCTCGACCGCGAGCACCTGGGACTCGCGGACATCGCCGTCTTCCGTAACGCCTACGGCCGGCAGGTCGCGAGCTTCGAGGCCGACTTGCGGCTCGACGGCGACGAGGTGCCGCTGCGCGGGGTCTTCATCCGGGCCCCAAGGGTCGGCGAGATCGGGCCGGGAGTCGAGGTGCTCGCCGAGCACGACGGCGAGCCGGTGCTGCTCCGCGACGGGCGAATCCTCGTCGCCTCGTTCCATCCCGAGTTGACCGACGACACACGAGTGCACGAGTCGTTCCTGGACCTCGTGCGGGAGGACGCCAGTGTCGGGGCATAGCAAGTGGTCGACGATCAAGCACAAGAAGGGAGCGCAGGATGCGAGGCGCGGGAAGCTCTTCTCGAAGCTGTCGCGGGCGATCATCGTGGCGGCGAAGGAGGGTGGGGGAGACCCGGCGACGAACCTCGCGCTGCAGAACGCGATCGAGAAGGCGCGCAGCTACTCGATGCCGAAGGACAACATCGAGCGCGCGATCACGCGAGGGGCCGGCTCGGGGTCGGAGTCGAACGATTTCGAGCAGGTCACCTACGAAGGCTACGGGCCGAGTGGCGTCGCCTTGATCGTCGAGGCGCTAACGGACAATCGCAACCGGACCGCCTCCGATGTGCGCCACCTCTTCGCGAAGAACGACGGCAACCTCGGCGGCTCGGGCGCCGTCTCGTGGCTGTTCGAGCGCCGGGGCGTCGTCCTCGTCGCGGCCGACGGGGTGGACGAGGACGAGCTGATGCTCGCGGCCGCGGAGGGTGGGGCGGACGACGTCGGTCGCGACGGCTCGAGCTTCCAGATCACGTCTGACGTGGAGAGCCTCGCTGCCGTCAGGGGGGCAATCGAGCAGGCCGGCTTCGCGATCGACTCGGCGGAGCTGACCATGGTGCCGAAGACGACAGTCGAGGTGAGCGAGGAGTCGTCGGCGAAGAAAGTGCTCCGGCTCGTCGATGCGCTCGAGGAGAACGACGACGTGCAGGACGTGTACGCGAACTTCGACATTCCCGAGCGTGTGCTCGAGGAAGTCGCTACCTAGCGGCGTGGGTCAGGCCGGGGGACCGGTCGTTGCAGACGGAGACGCGGGCGGAGCCCGCGTTCCTGGGGGTGGGCGCCGCAAGCGGCGCCTAGCTCTGGGGCCGTCCGGCGCGCACGGCGACACTGGCGATCGAGGCCCTGCCAAGGCCGGCGACCACGCGATACTCAGCGCGTCGGCCGATGCGGATCGAGTAGGCGCCGGTGAAGTCCGTTCTCGTCGACGTGACCTTCCGCCAGCTGCCGGCCCTCAGGCTCTCGAGCATCACCGGCGTGCGGATCACCGGATGACGAAAAGCGTCCGCGAGAATGCCATGAAGGACGCGGCCGTCCGACGTCGCTTTCGCGGAGATGCGGGTTGGGGGCAGGTTGCCCTCCACGTGCACCCCTGTCATCGCCCGTAACGCCTGTCCGCGATTCCAGGTCGACGCGGGAATAGAGCCCAGCACCAGGTACTCGCCCGCGGCACCCGCGGAGCTCGCCGCGGGGCTCGTCAGCAGGAAGTCGACGACCGCGTAGAGATGCGGCGCGACGGCGAACGCCATCGCGAGCTCGTGGGAGGCGTTCGAGGCGCCGGCCGCCACCGCCAGCACGAAGTCTCCGTCGATCGTCCCCACCTGGCGTCCAAGCACGACGTGCGGGACCGACACGCCGCCGTGGAGCGTCTCGCCCCAGCTTCGGATCTGTCCCGCCCGGGCGGCCGCCTCGCTGCCAGGTGAGCGATTGTCGAAGCGGATCGTCCAGCTGATCGACGCGCGCCCACCCTGGTCGCGCTTGCCGCTCGCCCAGTACTCGGGCCCGGTCCAGTCCCCGTGCTCCGCGCTTGCGGCATTTCGCACGTAGTCGGCGGGAGGCGCCAGCGAGACGAAGACCGTCGGCGGTAGATCGGCGGTGAGAGCACCTCCGACGTCGGCCACTCGGACGCGGTCTACCGGCTGTGATGCGGCGAAGACAGACGCCGCCGTAGCGATGAAAACGGCGGAGGCGGTGAGAAGAAGGCTTCGGCCACGCATGACCGCAACCACGCTAGCAACGCGTGCGGGCGTTCTCTTACTTGCTCGACGGCAGCGAAGAGTAGGGAAGAGCATTCGGGGGAGCCGCCACCGAGACGACGCGATTCGGGCTCGCGACGCCGAGATCGAACAGAACGTCGGCTCCGACGACGTGACCGAGGGCGGAGCGGAGCACGTCCGGCACGTCGAAGCCGAGCTTGACGCTGACTGTGAGCCGCCGGAGCAGCCGGTCCTTCTTGCCCGTGTAGAGATCGAAAGTGCCCGAGCGCGCCGCTTGGCGGAGCCGCTTCGCATCCCGGCCCGTCAACCGCTGCGTCCGAACCGAGCCGAGCGCATGCGCGATCGAGAGCAGGTCGTTCACGGTGTTGACGGCATTCAGGCGGGCGTGCACGTGATCGGTGTCCGCTCCGCCCACTTGGCCCCCGTCCGACAACTTCGCGTTCTCGATCCAGCGCGCGATGTCGAGCTCGGAGAGCCCTCCACCGCTTCGAAGCTCACCCGCGGTTCCTCGTAGCTGGGCGACCTGCTTCGGGGGAAGGGCGTACGTCTTGCCGGCGACGGTCACGAACGCGCGGCTGCCGGTCGAGACGAATGTCGCCGTGCCTCGTTTGGAGCCGGCGATCTGGGTGTAGTCGAGCCGAGCAACGGGCAGCTGCCCCTGCTTCCTCGGGAGCGCGAACGGTCCCTGCAGCTCGAAGCCGAACTCGCTTCCCGGCTCGCCTTTCGGCCCCACGAGCAGGCGGAGGCTCAGCGTTCCGCTGTGGATCGTGCTCAGCTTGGAGGCGGTCTCCTGGAGTGCCTTTACAGCGCTGTCTCCGCCTCCTCCGCAGCTCGCTAGGACGAGCGCGAAGGAGGCGAGAAGCGGCGCAGCGAGCCGAGCTCTCACTACGGCGTGGCGGTCGTGGTCGTCGGCGTGGTATCGGTCGTGGTCGGCGTCGTATCCGTCGACGTCGAGGTCGTATCGGTCGTGGTCGGCGTCGTATCCGTCGACGTCGAGGTCGTGTCCGTGGTGCTCGTCGGCACGGTGTCCGTACTCGTGGCCGCGGGTGGCGTCACCGTCTCGCCCGACTGTGTCGTCGAGGTTTGCCCGTGGTCGGGTTTCTTGTTGAGGGTGCCTTGAGTCTCCTGCTGGGTCGTCTGCTCCGGCTCGGCCGTCTCGCCCGGACCGACCGGCACGAGCTCGGTGGCGAGAACCGTGCGTAACCGGTCGACGAGTGCGCTGACGCGCTGCTGGATCTCTGCGATCGTCAGGTCCGAGTTGTCCTTCAAATCGGCGAGCTGGCTGCGAATGTCCTCGAGATCCCGCTCGCCCTGGCTCGTGAACCGCACCGGACCACGGGTCGAGACGACGAATTGGTAGGCAGCCGCAAAGGTCTCGCAGAGGCTGCAGTTCTCGTTGACGGCGACCGCGACGTTCGTCGGCGTCACGGTCGTCGGATCGCTCATGACGAGCACGATCTGGATCGAGATCGCGACGGTGCGACACCGCTCGCAGCTCGCGTACGCGACGGCGGCGTTCGACTCGTCGACGACGCCGTTCATCACCCGTCTGATCCCGAAGGCGAGCTTGAACAGCGAGGAATCGTCCTTCGTGTTGACGCGAACAGCGGCTGTGTCCGCGCGTGCTTGCTCGGCCCTCGCTCCGACGATGCCGAGCCCGAGCAGCACGGCGAGGAGGACGAGGACGAGCTTCTTCATGCGCATCAGCTTCATCAGGCAATCACCCCGACGGTGGCGTGGTTGTTGTTGTGGTGGTGGAGGTGGTCGTCGTGTCTGGCGGCGGCGTGGTCGTGGGCGACTCGGCCGTGGCGGTCGGGGTCGTGTCCTGCCCCGAGGCGGGCGGCGAGGCCGGCGGTGGTTCGGGGGACGGGGGTGGTGTGGCGGGAGAGGGCTCAGGAGACGGGGAGGTATCCGTCGTGTCCGTCGATTGCGTCGTGTCCGTCGATTGCGTTGTATCGGTGCTCGTGCTCGTGCTCGTGCTCGTGCTCGTGCTCGTGCTCGTGCTCGTGCTCGTGCTCGTGCTCGTGGTCGGTGTCTGCTGGGTCGTAGTCTTGGTCGGCGCGGAGCCCGACGGCTGACGCCTTTGGCTCTTGTGGCGCTTCGTCGGCGCGCCGCCGAGTTGCCGCTCGCGCTGCTTCGTCAAGGAGGGCCGGCCCGTCGGGATCCCCTCGAGCGCGGCGACGCCGCCCGGGATCGTGCCGCGCTCACCCGGTTGAATCGGCTTATATTCGCCGTTTGGCCAAAGGATGAAGCCCATGGCCGCCGCGGCCGCCGCTGTCGCTACGGCGAGTAGGGCGCGCTGGGAGAGTCGGCCTTCCGTGCGGCCCCACGCGTACCGGCCGAGCTTCTGGCCGGTACGCAGGAACGTCATGGAGATGCCGCCGACCGGCAGCACGACCGCCACGAGCTGAACCAGCGCGGTGATGCCGGTCAGGCTCTTTCCGGCGCCGAAGGCGCTAGTCAGCTTGTCGTACTGCACGATCGCCGAGTCGTACGCGGTCGCGAAGATCCGGGGTGTCGAGATCAGCATCAGCCCGAAGACGAGCAGGATCACCGGGATCAGGGTCAGGACATAGGCACTGGTAGCCACGCGCACCCACGGCTTCAGCGCGGTCACGCTCTCCTCGGCCTTCTTCCACGGCAGCAGGCTCTTCAGCGTCGGCTTGATCCGCCCGAACATGTCCGGCACGCCCGTCAGGTCGCTCACGATGTAGTAGCCGTCGAGCCGGAGAAACGGCAGCAGCTGGTGCATGATCTCGAGGTGCTGGAAGAGGATGACGACAAGGAGCGGCTCGAACCCCGTCACGAAGTAGGCGCCCGCCGTGGCGAGGATGAAGATGGCGTTGAAGTAGATTCCACCGAGATCGGTGCGTAGGCGCCCTCCCTTGCCGAGGCGGTAGGCGTCCGTTACGTCGGTGTAGAAGGCCGGCCACACGAGGTAGATGCCCGCGCCCATCGCTCCCGGAGTCGCCCCGCCGTACCGGCATGCCGTCGCGTGGCCGGTCTCGTGGAAGGCCGCCGAGAGAATGACGAGCCCCAGCACCATCAGCAGGTACACGGGCTGGTAGAGGAGCTGACGGCCGCCCTGCGCGATGCCATGGACGAAGAAGATCCAGAAATCGAGCGCCAGGAGCGCCCCCACCACGGCGAGGATCACGGGCGGAAAGAAAAGGGGATAGAAGACGTTCGTGAGCGCCCGGACCGCGTTCGGGGAAACGACCGCGGCGCGAAACTTGAGCGCGAGCAGAGGATCTGCTTTCTGGAGCTCCGGGCTCGACCCGTCGGCGGCCGTGAGAATGCCGAGCGGACGGAGCTTCTCTTCCGCGAGGAACTGGACGTTGTTCGCGGAGACGCCCCGGCCGAACTCTCGCGTGACGTTCTTCGCGATCTCCTCGTACGTACGGCTCCCGTCGATCTGCTCGGCGAGGAGGTAGAGGAGCTGGGGAAGCTGGATCACCTGGCCGTCGGCGCGTCGCGCGATGTAGGGCGCCTCCTTGTAACCGGAATCCTCGTACTCGCCGACGAGCTCGATTCCTTCGGCGAGTCTCGGCGGCTTGCCGTCGGCGAGGGCGGCCTGTCCGGGCGCGGAGACCTCGGTCGGCGCCTCGGACGCGGCAGGCGGCGGTCGATTGTCTGTGGGCTCGGAGATGGGCTTGTCCTCTGCGCTTGGAAAGGCGGAACGGGGCGGCTCGGAGGCCGCCCCGTTCCGAGGCTTGCGTCGTGAAGCTACGTGCTCTGCGTGATGTTGACGTCCTGCGTCGCCGTTGCCGTCGCCGTCGAGTTGTCCGACAGGATGTTGGCGGCGATCGCCGCGTTCACCGGGGCCGCGAGGTTCGCGTTGATCAGCGACATGGCGGCGCGCTCCGGGAGCGCCTCGCCGGCGAGCTCGTCGAGCTCCTCGCGCGAGAGCTGCTTGTACTCCTTCGGTGTGTCACCCATGTTGCAGTCTCCTTTCGCTTTCGATCCTTAGATCGACTGCGTGATGTCGCCGCTCTGTGTGGCGGTCGCGGTCGCGGTCGAGTTGTCGGAGAGGACGTTCGCCGCGACGGCGGCGTTGATCGGGGCGGCCAGGTTCGCGTTGATCAGCGACATGGCGGCGCGCTCCGGGAGCTCCTCGCCAGCGAGCTCGTTGAGCTCCTCGCGGGACAGCTGCTTGTACTCCTTCGATGTGTCAGTCATGCTCGTTCCTTTCTCTCGTGCTGCTTGTTTAGGTGCTCTGGGTGATGTCGCCGGACTGGGTGGCGGTCGCCGTCGCGGTCGAGCTGTCCGACAGGACGTTCAGCGCAACCGCCGCGTTGATCGGGGCGGCGACGTTCGCGTTGATGAGCGACATGGCTGCCCGCTCCGGGAGCGGCTCGCCCGCCAGCTTGTCGAGGTCCTCACGGGTCAGGGCGCGGAAATCCTCAGGCTGATCTGCCATCGTGGCTTCTCCTTTCGCTCTTGTTGAAGGTCTACGCGGTCTGGTCGATCGGGGTCTGCTGCGTCGCGTCGGCGATCGCAGTCGAGTTGTCCGACAGGACATTTGCGGCCAGCGCGAGATTGACGGGAATCGCAACGTTCGCGTTCACGAGCGGCATGGCTGCGAACTCCGTTGATCAGCGACATCGCTGCTCGCTCGGGAAGGGGCTCGCCCCGCAAGCTTGTCGAGGTGCTTTCGCGTGAGCGCGCGGAACGCCTCAGACAAGGAGTTTCGATCCGTCAGCCGAGAGGAGTTCGAAGGCCTCGCCCGCGAGGCGCTTCCCCGGGCGGAAGAGGGCCTCCCAGCGCCCCCTGAGGGGAGATGAGAGACATCACTTTGCGATCCGGCAGCGGCTCTCCGTCCTGGAGATCTACGTTCCCTGGTCGATTGCAGCGTCCTGGGCCGCGTCGGCGTACGCAGTGGCGTTGTCCGAGAGCACGTTCGCCGCGACAGCCGCATTGATCGGAATGGCGATGTTTGCGTCTACGAGCGACATCGCCTCCCGGGCGGGCAGCTCCTCGCCGTGCTGAGCCTCGAGCTCCTCCTGCGTCAGCTCACTGGGCTCCTGCTCGTGCGTCTCGTCTGCCATCCGTTCTCCTTCTCCTCGTTACTGTGGTGGGAGGGGGTCAGTCACCTCCACGGGCGGGAGAGGGCCTCCCAGGGGGCCCTGGGGGGAGATGAGAGACATCACTTCGCGATCCGGCAGAGGCTCTCCCTCCTGCCGTTCTAGCTCCTCTTCGGCGAGGACTATCGAGCTCGCTCATCTGCCTCCTCTTGAGATTCGATTACCTTCCGGGTGACCTCAGTCGCGCCGGCGCGCTGCACGATGGTTTCATGGCTCGACACCTGCGAGCTCGCTTGGCCGCGCCCGACGTTGGCCGAGATCACAGCGTGGACATCCGTGCCGGCGTCATGTTCATCGCCTCCGTCACGCAGCCGCCCTCTGATCATCTTTCCGATCTTCATGCCCCTCGTCTGCCCGGTCGGTCGCGGGTTCACACCCATCGTCAACGGAGGTTTACAGCAGTACCTCCTGGACGGTAGATTCGGAGCATGTCTCAGAGCACGATCGACCTCGCGGCCCGCGCCGCTCAGCTTCGGAAGCCTGGCGACGGCCTGAGCGCGGTCGCCGCGCTACGCGACCAGCTCCAGATGCTCGAGGCAGTTCACGTCGACAACGCGCTCGGGGCGGGCTGGTCGTGGACGCGCATCGCGCGGGCTCTCGGCGTCTCCCGGCAGGCCGCCCACAAGAAGCATTCTCGGCGGATCCGCGCGGCTCAGGCTGTTCCGCCGGCACCGCCGGCACCCGGCCGGATGCTCGTCACCGCGCAAGCGCGCAGGGCGGTTCGCTTCGCGCGCGAGCAGGCGCGCGCCCTGGGCGAGGAGGAAGTGACGACCCGGCATCTGTTGCTCGGGCTGCTGCGTGAAGGCCACGGGCCGGCGGCCCGGGCGCTCGAGTCGAGCGGTATCGCGTTCGGCGCCCTTCGGGCAGAGGTCGAGAAGCGCCGCACCGAGGAGCTGGAAGCTGCCAGTCTGCCCGAGCGGCTTCCAATCGCGCAGGAGGCTCGCCGCGTGCTCGAGCAGTCCCTCAGGGAAGCCGTTCGGCTTCGCGACGGCCATCTCGGCCCCGAGCACATGCTGCTCGCGCTCGTGCGAGAGGATCCGGTCACGGCCGACGTGCTCGATGCTCTCGGCGTGGCGCCGGCAGCCGTCGAAAGCCGGCTGGCGAGGATCCTCGACGAGCCGGCCGTGATCTTCCAGTCCAGCGAGGCTGGTTAGGATGATCGGAGGCGATGGCCGGCACCGAGCAGTCCATCGACATTCGTGCGCCGATCGGCCAGGTGCACGACTGCTGGACCGAGTGGGCCGCCGGCTCCGGTGGCAGCGCAGCGGTACCCGAGACTCTCGATGCCGTCGGGATGCTTCAGCTCGAGCCGCTCGACGAGAACACCACACGCGTCAGGCTACGCCTCGACGAGGGCTCGGAGGACGTGGGCGAGCGCGTCGCCCGCTTCCTGCAGGGCTTCAAGCAGCGGGCGGAGCGACCAACGACCCCGTAACCAACGCCAGTCATGTCCGGACGGAGGCGTACTGTCCCACCGTGAAGGTCCTCGGCATCGACCCGGGTACGGCTGCATGCGGTTACGGCATCATTCTCCAGCACGACGGTCGCCTGCGCGCTGTCGACCAGGGGCTCTGGTCGACGAGCCCGCGCGAGCCCCTGCAGGAGCGCCTATGCACGATTTTCGACCGCCTGGTCGACCTGCTCGAGCGCCACGAGCCGGGGGCGGTCGCGCTGGAGGAGTCGTTCGTCGGCGCGGACGCCCGCACTGCGCTCTCGGTCGGGCAGGCGCGGGGCGCCGTCCTCGTCGCCTGTGCGCGGGCCGGGATCACATGCAGTGAGTACTCGCCGGCGCGCGTGAAGAAGGCGGTCTGCGGCTTCGGGCGCGCTGACAAGGCGCAGGTCGCGCGCATGGTCGCCTCGATTCTCGACCTGCCGGCGCCGCCGGAGACGAACCACGCCTCGGACGCTCTCGCCGTTGCCATTTGCAGAGCGCTCGAGCCGCCGCTCCAGAGGGTGGCGGTGTGATCGGCCGCCTCCGGGGCCAGCCCGTTCTCCGTGAAGACGAGTCGCTCGTGCTCGACGTGGCCGGAGTGGGCTACCTCGTGCACGCGACGCAGAGGGTATTTCGGGCGGCGCGAGAGGGGCGTGAGGTCACCGTTGAGACGCACCTCCACGTTCGTGAGGATGCTCTTCAGCTCTACGCCTTCGCGGACATGGAGGAGTTGCGACTCTTCGAGCATCTGCTCTCGGTCTCGGGTGTGGGGCCGAAGGTCGCGCTCGCGATCGTCTCCGGCTCGACCACGCAGGAGCTACGCCGCGCAATCGTCTTCGGCGACACGGCTCGCTTTCAAGCGATCCCCGGCATCGGCAAGAAGACGGCTGACCGAGTCGTGCTCGAGCTGAAGGAGAAGCTCGACTTCGCCGCTGTCGCGCCGGAGCCTAGGGCGCTGGCGGACGGCGCCGGCCACCTCGTCGCTCGCGAAGCGCTCGTCGAGCTCGGCTATACGGTCGGCGAGGCGGAGCAGGCGCTGGCACAGGTCGATCCTGAGCTTCCACCTGAGGCACGCGTCCGAGCAGCCTTGAGGACGGCGGCATGAGTGACCTTCTAGCTCCCGTCCTCGAGGACGGGAGCGAGGAGCTGGAACAATCGCTGCGGCCGCGCCGGCTCGCCGAGTTCGTGGGGCAAGAGCGCACGAAGGAGCAGCTCTCGATCGCACTCGAGGCCGCGCGCGCACGCGGCGATGCGCTCGACCACGTGCTGCTGGTAGGGCCTCCCGGGCTGGGCAAGACCAGCCTCGCCTACATCCTCCGGGAGGAGCTCGGGGTCGGGATTCGCACCGTCGCGGGCCCCGCGCTCGAGAGCAAGGACCTGGCGGCGATCCTCACGGCGCTCGAAGCACGTGACGTGCTCTTCATCGACGAGATTCACCGCCTCAATCGCTCGGCCGAAGAGATTCTCTACCCGGCGCTCGAGGACTTCCGGCTCGACATCGTGGTCGGACAAGGCCCCGGGGCGCGCACCTTGACGCTCGACCTGGAGCCGTTCACGCTCGTCGGCGCGACGACCCGGACGGGCCTGTTGACGACGCCGCTCCGGGATCGGTTCGGCATGACGTTCAGGCTCGGGTACTACGAGCCGCAGGAGCTGGCGTCGATCGTTCGACGCTCGGCGCGGATCTTCGGCGTCGAGATGTCGGATGAGGCCGGGAACGAGATCGCTTGCCGCTCGCGAGGCACCCCGCGCGTCGCGAACCGGATCCTGCGCCGCGTGCGGGATGTGGCGCAGGTTCGCCACGACGGAGCGATCACGACCGAGGTCGCTCGGGAGGCGCTCGCGCTGCACGAGGTCGACGAGCGCGGCCTGGAGCGGACCGACCGAGAGCTTCTCGAGACCATCGTGGGAAAGTTCGACGGCGGACCGGTCGGACTGTCGACTCTCGCAGTCGCTCTGGGCGAGGAGCCGGACACGATCGAGGACGTCTACGAGCCGTATCTGCTCAAGCTCGGCTTCCTGCAGCGGACACCGCGGGGGCGTGTCGTGACGAAGCTCGGGCGGGCGCACGTCGGCGCCCGGGACGAGGAGGGCCAGCTCTTCTGAAGCGCCTCGCGCTCGTGCCCGAGGACTTCGAGGTCCCGGACGGCCTCGAGCATGAGCGCTTCCGGCTGCGCCAGCTCACCGTGAACGACGTGGTGAAGGACTTCGACGCGATCCACGCGCGAGTCGCGCCGGGCGGCAAGCCCGATCCATGGCTCGGAACGACGCTCGAGCAGAACCTCGTCGACCTGGGCTGGCACCAGAAGGAGTTCCAGCTCAGGCGCTCGTTCGCGTACACCGTCGTACGGCCCGACGAGTCCCAGGTGATCGGATGCGTCTACCTGTATCCGTCGGACGAGGCGGATGCCGAGGTCCGGATGTGGGTCCGGCGCGAAGCGTGGGAGGAGGGACTCGACCCGCTCCTCGAAGAAATGCTGCGGGCGTGGGTGGAGGACCGCTGGCCGTTCGAGCACCTCGTCTGGCCCGAGCGGGAAAGATAAGCGGTCAGCGCTTGAACTGAACCTCACGCCAGGACGGCACCGGCGCGAGATCCAGTAGCGCGCGGTCGCCGCGCGGGTCCCGGTAGCTGAACTCGCTCGTACGATCGTCCCACGAGACCTCGAGCCGGCCGTCCTTGACCGCCTGGTCGAGCCAGGCGCCTCGAAAGACAAGCTTGCGGAGCCAGTAGACGAGCGATTCTTCTCCGATCAGGGAGATGCGCTCCCAGTGCCGGACCACGTAGCGGCCGAGCGCGCTGCGCGGCTCCTCGATCCGGGCATCCGCCGCGAGCTCGACGAGATCGGCGATCTCGTCCTCGTCCAGCTCGCTCGACGAGACGAGGCCCAGCTTCACGGCCGCCGCGGTGACCCGCTCCTCGAAATCTCGCGCGTTGAAGGCAAAGCGAAAGCCGACGAACTCGACGACGAAGTCCTCTCCCGACGTGTACTGGGTCTCACGCACGTGATCAAAGATAGCCTCGCGTCATGTCGTGGAGGCTCGCGCTGCTGTCGACGGCTTTGACCCTGGTCTCGTTCGGCCTCGCGATCTGGCCGTTCGGCCTCTCGCCGGGGCGCGCGGCCCTGCTCGCGCCCGTGTTCGTTCTCACCGCCGGAGCAGCTGCGGCCATGATCATCCTCTGGGGGAAAGTGATCCTGCAGGAGGTGCGCGGCCGAAGCCGCAGTCGCTAGCAGCGCCGTCCGGCAGGCGGCCTACCGTGCGTGGACGTGCGGTCTCCTCGCTGGCGAATCGATCCGTGCTCACCCCGCGAGGCGGGTGAGCTTGCGCGCGCCCTCGACGTGAGCGAGATCACCGCGAGCGTCCTGCTTCGCCGCGGTCTGTCCGATCCGGAACTCGCCCGCGGCTTCCTCGCAGGCGAGCAGCCTCTCCACGACCCGTACTCACTCGGCGACATGGACGCGGCCTGCGCAGCGATCCGGCGTGCCGTCGAGGCACGCAAGCGAATCTGCGTCCACGGCGACTACGACGCCGACGGTATCTGTGCGACCGCGCTCGCAGTCGCGGTTCTCCGTGAGGTCGGCGCCGACGTCGAATGGCATCTACCGAGCCGGTTCGACGAGGGGTACGGCCTGAGTGGAAGCACGCTGACGCGGCTCGCCGAGGAGGGCTGCGGTCTCGTCCTCACCGTCGACTGCGGGATCACGGCCGTCGAAGAGGTCGCCGAGGCCCGACGGCGCGGGCTCGAGGTGATCGTGACCGACCACCACCGCCCCGGAGAGCGCCTGCCGGAGTGTCCGCTGGTCGTGACCCGACCTTCCAGGTACCCGTTTCCCGAGCTCTGCGGGACGGGTGTTGCGTTCAAGCTCGCCCAGGCTCTCCTCGGTCCCGAGAGCGCGGTCGTCCGGCGGCAGCTCGATCTCGTCGCGCTGGCCACGATCGCGGACGTGGTCCCGCTCGTCGGCGAGAACCGCTCGCTCGCAATCGCGGGCCTTCGCGCACTCGCCGTCACGCAACGGCCCGGCCTGCGCGCTCTCATGCGCTGCTCCCGGGTGGACGGAGCTTCCCTCGACGCGGGCGCGGTCGGCTTCCGGCTCGCGCCGCGGTTGAACGCGGCAGGGCGGCTCGGCCACCCCGCCGTCGCCCTGGAGCTTCTTCTCACCGATGACGCCGAGCGCGCCTCGGAGCTCGCGAGCCGGCTCGAGGAGCTGAACCGCGAGCGGCAGATCGTCGAGGAGCGCATGCTCAGAGAAGCGCTCGGCAAGATCGCGGACTGGCCCGAGGCCGAGCGCCAACGCCGTGCGTACGTCGTGGCGGACGAGGGGTGGCACGAGGGAGTGATCGGCATCGTCGCCTCTCGGCTGGTCGAGCGGTTCTCGCGCCCGGTGGTGCTGATCGCCGGGGCGGGCGAGCAGTGGAAGGGGTCGGGCCGCTCCATTCCCGCCTTCGACCTCCACGCCGGCCTGACCGCGTGCGCCGGCCACCTCGAGCGCTACGGCGGACATCGCGCGGCGGCCGGCTTGTCGATCCGGCCCGAGCGAGTCCCGGACTTCGCCGCCGCGCTCGCCGGGTACGCGGAGTCGAAGGTCGACTTCGCCGAGCTGCAGCCCGACACCGTCGTCGACGCGATCGTTCCCGCACGTGAGCTGAACCTGGCTCTCTGCTCGGAGTTGCAGCGGCTCGCGCCCTTCGGCCTTGACAATCCCGGTGTCACCCTGCTCGTCACCGGCTGCGAGCTGGACGGCCTTGCTCGTGTGGGGGACGGCCGGCACCTGCGGTTCCGCCTGCGCCAGAACGGGCGGCCGGGTGTGGGGGCGATCGGCTTCGGACTAGGCGCTCAGATCGACAGTCTCCGGACGATCGCTGGCTACGACGTCGCCTTCCGACTGGAGGAGAACCGCTGGAACGGAACCGTCGCGCCGCAACTCGTCGTGAAGGGGATCTTCGAGACGCCCGATCGCTACGAGGAGCTTCGTCGGTGGCTGGCAGGCGAGTGGAAGCGGGGAGTCGATGGCCGGAGCGGCGAGGCCGGCAAGATCTTTGCCGAGCTCGGCTTGGACGGGAGCACGCCGGCATGGCGCAGCCTGCTCGAGTCGGAGACGTTTCGCGCGCTTCTGCGGCAGCCGGAGCTCGCCGCAGCGGCCTAACAGCTAACCGCCCAGGTTTCTACCCGATGCCGATTGAGGCGCGGAGCCTCGGGCGGACCGGTGAGCGCAACTCGAGGGCGCAGGTCTCGAGTGTGAGGAGCAGGGAGGCGAGCCGTGCCGCCCGGCGTCGTGCTCGATGTCGTCGTCGCATGGACTCGCGATTCGACGGGCCGGCCGCCGATCCTCCCTCCAGCGGGTCTGGTGCGGAGGAGGGCCGGGAGTACACTTTTTCTTCATGACAGTCGTCGAAGCCAGCGGGCGCCACGATCATCTTGTCGATGAGTTGATCGACGAGGTCTCGTCCTATTACGAGGGCGTCGACCGCGAGCTTTTGACGAAGGCCTTCCGTTTCGCGGCCACCGCTCACGCAGGACAGCGCCGCAACTCGGGCGAGGACTTCATTCACCACCCCTTCAACGTCGCGAAGATCTGCGCGGGGCTGCGCCAGGACGAGGAGACGATTGCCGCCGCGCTCATGCACGACGTCGTCGAGGACACCTCGGTCGACATCGAGGATCTCCGCTCCGAGTTCGGCGAGGAGATCGCCTTTCTCGTCGAGGGAGTTACGAAGCTGACCCGAATCACGTTCGCGAGCCGGGAGCAGGCGGAGGCGGAGAACTACCGCAAGATGATCATCGCGATGGCGCAGGACCCGCGCGTCATCCTGATCAAGCTCGCCGACCGGCTGCACAACATGCGCACGGTCGAGCACCTGGGCAAGCAGAAGCAGGTACAGACATCCAAGGAGACGCTCGAGGTCTACGCACCGCTGGCGCACCGGCTCGGCATCCACGCGCTCAAGTGGCAGCTCGAGGATCTGTCGTTCCAGACCCTGCACCCCCGCAAGTACGAGGAGATCAAGACGATGGTCACCGAGCGGCGGGCGGAGCGGGAGCGCCACGTCGCCGAGGCGGGCGGGGTGCTGCAGACCGAGCTCGACAAGGTCGACATCCCGGCCGAGATCTCCGGCCGCGCGAAGCACTTCTACTCCATCTACGACAAGATGGCGAAGAAGGGCCGCGAGTTCAACGAGATCTACGACCTCACGGCGATGCGCGTGGTCGTTCGGCGCTCCGGTGACGAGGGCGTGCGCGACTGCTACGGCGCGCTCGGCCTGATCCATTCGCTGTGGAAGCCGATGCCGGGCCGCTTCAAGGACTACATCGCCATCCCGAAACTGAACGGCTACCAGTCGCTCCACACGACCGTGATCGGCCCGGAGGGCAGACCGCTCGAGATCCAGGTACGGACGCGCGAGATGCAGGAGACGGCGGAGCTCGGCTTCGCCGCTCACTGGATGTACAAGCGCGGGGGCAAGGCGAGGCAGGCCTCGAACGAGTGGCAGTCGTGGATGCGGCAGCTGATGGACTGGCAGCAGGACGAAGCCGACCCGGGCGAGTTCATGAAGACCTTTCGCCTCGACGTCTTCGACGACGAGGTCTACGTGTTCACGCCGACCGGCGACGTCAAGACGCTGCCGGCCGGCTCGACGCCGATCGACTTCGCCTACGCCGTGCACACCGACGTCGGCCACCGCACCGTCGGCGCCAAGGTGAACGGGCGCATCGTGCCGCTCCATTACCAGCTGCGAAATTCGGACCGCGTCGAGATCCTGACCGCCAAGTCCGGCCGTGGCCCCTCGCGCGACTGGCTCTCGCTTGCAGAATCCTCGCGCGCGCGAAACAAGATCCGGCAGTGGTTCTCGCGCGAGACGCGGGGCGAGGCAGAGAAGAAGGGGAGGGACGCGCTCGAGCAGGCGCTGAAGGCGCAGAAGCTGCCGTACCGGAAGCTGGCAGGCTCTGCGGTGCTGGCGCAGGTGATCCGCGAGACCGGCTTCAAGAAGGCCGAGGACTTCTACGTTGCGCTCGGGTCGGGAAAGCTCCAGGCCACCCAGGTCGTGAACAAGGTCCTGCAGCGCCTGAAGACCACCGAGGTCGTGGTGGAGGAGGCGATCTCGCTCAAGACGCCGAAGGCGCGCGACGTCGCGGTGAGCGACAATTTCGGGATCAACGTCCACGGCGTCGAGGACGTCCTCGTCCGGCTCGCGAAGTGCTGCAACCCGGTGCCAGGCGACGATATCAAGGGCTATATCTCGCTCGGCAAGGGGATCACGATCCACCGCGTCGACTGCCCGAACGTCAAGGCTCTGATGCGGAACCCCGAGCGCTTCACGGAGGTCGACTGGAACGGCGGCGCCTCACAGAGCTTCCGCGTCCAGATCGCCGTGGTCGCGTGGGATCGGCAGCGCCTACTCGAGGACGTGGCGCGGACGTTCGCGGAACATGGGGCGAACATCGTCGCCTACGGCGGCACCGTCGAGGACCAGCTCGCGAAGAACTGGTACACGGCCGAGGTCGGCGACGTGAAGGACCTGCGCTCGCTGCTCTCGGCGCTGCGGCAGGTGGACGCGGTGTTCGACGCGTATCGCGTCACACCGTCGTAGCGCGCTAGTCGGGCAACGCGCATCAAGCTAGAATAGCTCGATGCGCGTTGCTTCGATCACGGAGGCCAAGAACGGGCTGAGTGCTCTGCTCGACCTTGTCCGCGCCGGCGAGACGGTCGTCATCGTCGATCGTGGACGGCCGGTGGCGCGACTGGTATCGGCAGCGGACGGAAGTGACGCTGCCGGCCGCCTGGCGCGGCTCGAGCGGCTGGGGCTCGTCCGTCGAGGCACCGGCCAAGCCGTGCCCGAGCTTCTCCAGCCGCCGCCTGAGGCCGAGGGAGGCACCGGCGCGCTCGAGGCGCTCCTCGACGAACGAAGGGTCAGCCCCTGAGATTCTGGGACAGCTCCGCCGTCGTTCCGCTCCTCGTGGCAGAGTCTGCAAGCGAGGCTGTGCGAGCGGAGTACGAGCGCGACCCCGCGATCCTCGTGTGGTGGGCAACCGAGGTCGAGTGCGCGTCCGCGGTCGCGCGTCGAGAGCGTGAGGGGGCGTTGACGGTGCGGGTGCGGCGGGAAGCATTCGAGCGACTCGACTCCCTGGCCGCGGCGTGGAGCGAGATTCAACCGGCGGGTGCCGTTCGTCGTGCGGCCCGACGGCTTCTACGTCTTCATGACCTGCGCGCCGCTGACTCCTTGCAGCTCGCTGCGGCACTGCTCGGGTCGGAGGGCGACCCGGCGACACTCACCATCGTGTCGCTCGACGATCGGCTCGTGGACGCCGCCGAGCGAGAAGGTTTCTCAGTCGAGCCGGCGTAGCTCAGGGCTGCCAGTGCTCGCCCCCGGTGTCCCAGCCGACGAGGCAATACGGCGAGATCAGCGTCGCAACGCGTTCGAGGAAGGGGCGCTCGCCTTCCCCTGGGCCCGGCGAGACCACGAGCTCTCCGACGGTGCTCCCCTCGTACTGAACCGCGACGGCGAGCTCGGAGCTGCCCATCGGCCCCGCGCTCGGTCCAACGACCAGGTCCTCGCCTTCCACGAAACGGATCCCGACCGAGGCGTAGTGGTCGATGCGGTCATGGAGAATGGCGACGACTTCGCGAAGGACGTCATCTGCGTCCCCGCCCCGGTTGAGTACCCGTTCGACGGCTGCGAGCGCGCCGCGAAACGTGTCAGGGGTCGTCACGCGGGTGCCGCCAGCTTGACGTCTTCCCCCTCGAAGCTGCGGATCCGCTGCCGGTAGCCGTTCGGGATCGGGGTCGCCTTTCGTTGCTCGCGGTCGACCAGCACGAGCGTCTGGCGTGCGGTGACCAGGAGGGCGTCGTCCTCGACGCGGTAGGCCGCGTGCTCGTACGTCGCGCTCGTCCGTCCGATGCCCGCAATCCGGACGAACACCTCGAGCAGGTCGTCGAAGCGCGCGGGCGCCAGGTATTCGATCTCCGAGGCGCGCATCACGAACTCGTGCCCGCGAAGCGCGATGCTGAGCTGGCCCAGGTGCCGGTGGTACTCGACGCGGGCCTGGTCGAAGTAGGGCAGGTAGCGGCCGTAGTAGACGATCCCCTGGGCGTCGGTGTCGGAAAAGCCCACGCGCGTGAAGGCCGAGTACTTGAACGGCGGCTTGCGGTCGGTGAGCCGGCCCAGCTCGAGCGTCATCCGCGGATGACCGCGAGCACTTCGTCGCGCTTTCGCTCCATCAACTCGCGAGAGCGAGCTTCGAGGTTCAGTCGCAGCAGCGCCTCGGTGTTCGACGGCCGGACGTTCATGTGCCAGTCCTCGGAGTCGACCGAGACGCCGTCGAGGTGGCTGATGCGTCCCTCGGCGCCGAAACGCTCCTTCAGTTGCTGGAGCTTGAGGGGCATATCGGCGACGGGCGTGTTGAGCTCGCCGGTGATGAAGTACCGGTCCCGGTATGCGCGCAGGATCTCGGAGAGCTTCTGGCCCCGCCGCGAGATGAGCTCGAGCATGAGCAGGAACGGCACGACGCCCGAGTCGGCCTGCGAGAAGTCGCGGAAGTAGTAATGGCCCGAGACCTCCCCGCCGAAGGCCGCGCCCTCGGTTCTCATGCGGTGCTTGATGAACGCGTGGCCGACGCGGTTCACCAGCGGTGTGCCGCCGGCCTGCTCGATCGTCTCCGGAACGGCCCAGCTCGCGCGGACGTCGTAGATGATCTTCGCCCCGGGCTCCTTCTCGAGCACGGACTGGGCGAGCAGGGCTGTCGCGAAGTCGCCCGGCACGAACTCGCCGGCGTCGTCGACGAAGAAGCAGCGGTCGCCGTCGCCGTCGAAGGCAACGCCGAGGGCGGCTCCTTCCTCGAGTGTCCTCGAGACGATGAACTCTCGGTTCTCCGGCAGGAGCGGGTTCGGCTCGTGGTTCGGGAAGGTGCCGTCCGGCTCGAAGTAGCAGCGTACGGCGTCGACGGCGGCGAGCCGCTCGAGCACCGGCGGCAGCATCGCGCCGGCCATCCCGTTCGCGGCGTCGATCACGACGCGAAGTGGGCGAATCGCAGGGACGTCGACGAAGGACAGGACGCGCTCGACGTAGGCCTGCCAGACGTCGTAGGTTCGGACAGTGCCCGGGGTCTGTCCCCGGGCGGTGTCCGACCTGGACAGCGCCCGGTCGCGGACGTCCAGCAAGCCCGACTCGCCCCCGACTGGCAAGGCGCCGCGACGGACGATCTTCATGCCGGCGTACTGCTTCGGGTTGTGCGAGGCGGTAATGGCGATGCCGCCGTCGAGGCCGAGCTCGCCGACGGCGAAGTAGAGCATCTCCGTCCCGACGAGCCCGAGGTCGAGCACCTCGGCGCCCGCGGCGGCCGCACCTTCGATCGCCGCGCGCGCCATCGAGGGCGAGGAGACCCGCATGTCCCGGCCGACCGCGATCCGGCGCGGCTCGAACTGCTCGACGTAGGCACGCCCGATCGCATAGGCGCCTTCCTCGTCGAGCTCCGTCGGGTAGATCCCGCGTACGTCGTAGGCCTTGAACACCTTCGGATCGAGCACGATCAGCCGGATGCTAACGGGAGCGAGAGCCCGCCCCCGCCCAATCGCATGCCGTGGCGTCTTCTTTGTTGGCCATGTGGTATGAACCGCACTCCAACGCAAGGGGGCCGAGGAGGAGGATTGACAATGAAGAGACTCGTCGTGTTTGCCGGCGTGGTCGCCGTCGCCGCAGCTTTCGCCAGCGGAGCTGCTGCCGCTGACTGGTCAAGCGCTGTCGGCGACAACACGGTCGCGAGCAGTCCTGTGAGCGGCGGCGGATATCCCGACGTGAACGGCGCTCCGGTCGCCGGGCACTGCACCGGGGGGGAGTTCAACTCGAACCGCTCCGAGTCATGGATCGCGTTCGATCCGATCGCGAACGCTCAGCAGCCGGGCGAGAACCTCGTCGGGTCGTCGAAGTTCTTCTTCGACAAATGGAGCATCTTCTACAACTTCTACCTGGGCTCGTACACGATCCTGAACGGCTCGCCGGCGGGCAACAACCAGGTCCAGGGGTATGACTGCCTGTCGACGGGCAGCACGGCGAGTCCGCCGAGCTGGACGAATACGACGGATCCTAACGTCGACTTCGATACCCGTCATCGCGCCTACCAGGTCGTGCTCCCCTTCAACGCGTGGTGGACGAACCTCCACCCGGACGGCGAGATCGACGTCTCGTACTCGGACGATTACGGCCGGACCTGGACAAAGGGCAACGGCGGGCGGCCGCTCGAGCCGTCCAACAACGCTTCGAGCTTCCAGGCCGGTCACGTCGAGGACAAGCAGTGGGTCGCCGTCGACCACTTTACGATGAGTCCCTGCCGGGACACGGTGTACGCGATGTGGGCTGTCTTCAACGGCTCTGGGATCAAGGTTCGCTATGCCGTCTCGTACAACCGCGGCCAGACGTTCTCCAAGGATCGGACTCTGTCACCGCCTTCGCAGGTCGGACCGGCCGTGACCTATGTGTATCCGTCCGTCGGGAGCGACGGCACGGTGTATGCGTCGGTGGTCTCGTTTCCGCCGAACGGCGGCCCCTCGAACATCTACGTCACGAAGTCCACGGACTGCGGTCGGACGTGGATGCCGTTCGTAGCGGCCGTCCAGAATGTCGGAGTCCTCGACACGCAGCTGCCGAACACGACCTTCCGCGACGGCGTCGTCGAGAACTTCACCGCCAGCCCGAGCCTTCCCGGGCACGCGTATCTGACGTACGAGGACTGGGACGGGACGCAGATGGACGTCTACTTCAAGTACACGGCGGATGGCGGAACGACCTGGCAACCGGCCGGCAAGGGCATGCTCGTCAACGACAACCTCGACTCCACGGCCGGCCCACCCACCGATCAATTCCAGCCGTCGGTCGCCGCAGGCACGAACGGCGCCGTTGCGGTGGCCTTTTACGATCGCCGGCTGGCCTGCCCGCCGAACGGCGCTGAGCCGGCTGATGCAAGCATCGCCCACCCGGGTGCGGGGAACTTCTGCATCAACACGTCACTTCAGGCGTACAAGGACAGCTCCTCCGGCGTGTTGACGAAGGTCGGTGGAAACGTTCGGATCTCGAAGCACAGCTGGGATCCTGAACAACCGGTCCAGACCGTCGACGGCTTGCCTCAGACGGCCTGTGCAAGCCACTCCAATCCGTGCAGCGTGTCCTTCATCGGCGACTACTTCGGTCTGGCGATGTCGCCGACGACGGTCTACGGCTTATTCGTGTCCACGCACTATCCCTCGAGCGTTCAGGGCGACGACTCGCAGGGGCCGGTCTACTACCAGCAGCAGATCCTCGCAAAGGTGCCGCGCTCGTCACTCCGCGCGGGCTACTAGACGCCAAGAAGGCCATGAGTGGGGTGGGCGGCTCGGCGCGGGCCGTCCGCCCCCCTTGAGGGAACGCCGCGCCGGCGCCCGGCGTTTCTACACTTATGGGCGTGGAACGAAAGCTCCTGACCATCCTCTTCGTCGACCTCGTCGACTCGACTCGGCTGGTCACGGCGGCCGACCCCGAGATCGTCCGCCGCCGAGTCGCCGGCTTCATCGATCACGCCTCCGAGTGCATCCGGCGGCATGGCGGTACGGTGACGCACCTCGCCGGCGACGCGCTGATGGCCGCTTTCGGCATCCCGCAGACGCACGAGGACGACGCACTGCGCGCCGTCCGTGCTGGGCTCGCGATCCTCGAGTCGCTGACCGACCTCGAGCTGGAGGCGCGGATCGGCGTCGAGGCGGGCGAGGTCTTGACGGACGAGGCGGACACCGCCTTCGCCACCGGCGAGGCGATCAACATCGCGGTTCGGCTGCAGCAGGCCGCCTCGCCCGGGCAGCTGCTCGTCGGGCCGGGCGCCTTTCGCCTGACGCTCGGCCGGCTCGAGGTAGAGGACGCCGGCCCCGTCGACCTGAAGGGGATCGAGCACCCGATCTGGGCCTGGCACGTACGGGACGTCAGCGACGACGTGCGGCCGGCGAAGGTCGCGGCGCCGCTCGTGGGACGCGACGCTGAGCTCGACCTCTTGAGCAACACCTTCGCGCGCGTCGCGCAGAGCCGGCGAGCGCACCTGTTCACGCTCTACGGTGAGCCGGGGGTGGGCAAGAGCCGGCTCGCGCGGGAGTTCGTCGGCGGGCTGGAGGGTGCGACGGTGCTCGCGGGCCGCTGTCTGCCCTACGGCGAGGGGATCACCTACTGGCCCGTTGCGGAGATGGTGAAGGTCGCCGCGGGCATCGCCGACGACGACCCCGTCAAGGAAGCCGTCGAGAAGCTGCGCGCGTGCTGCGAGGACGAGGCGGTTGCGGACCTGCTCGCGCTCGCCTCCGGCGTGCTCGACGCGGTCGAAGGCGAGCGCGGCCAGGACGAGATCGCGTGGGCGACGCGCGAGTGGGCGGAGCAGCTCGCCGACGTCCAGCCGCTCGTGCTCGTGTTCGAGGACATTCACTGGGCGGAGGAGCCGCTGCTCGACCTGATCTCGCACCTTGCCGCCTCGGTCCGCGAGGCGCCGCTTCTCCTTCTTTGCCTGGCGCGTCCCGAGCTGCTCGAGGTACTTCCCGGCTGGGGCGGCGGGCGGGTCCGCGCAACCGCGATCGAGCTCGAGCCGCTGACCCCTGCGGAGAGCGAAGAGCTGATCGACGCGCTCGCCTCAGCAGCACCGCTCTCGGCCGAGGCCCGTTGCGAGCTGATCGAGAAGACCGAGGGAAATCCGCTCTTCGTCGAGGAGACCGTTCGCATGCTGGCCGAGCAGGACGGCGCGGCCGATCCCGGGCGCATTCCCGACACGGTGCAAGCGCTGATCGCCGCGCGCATCGATCGACTCGCTCCCGGCGAGAAGACGATCCTTCAGCGCGCCGCCGTGATCGGGCGGACGTTCTGGCTCGGGGCGGTGAACGAGCTGGCCCCCGACGTCGCGGAGGCCGAGTCGCTGCTCGAGGATCTGGTCGAGCGCGACTTCGTCCTGCGAGACTCGCGCTCGAGCATCTCCGGCGAGACCGCCTACCGCTTCAAGCACGTTCTGATCCGCGAGGTCGCCTACGGCGGCCTCTCGAAGTCGGCGCGCGCGGACCTCCATGCCCAGTTCGCCGGTTGGGTGGGGCGGCGCGCAGGCGAGGAGCTGCTCGAGATCCGGGCGACTCACCTCGACCGGGCGTGCGCACTCCTTGCCGAGCTCGACGGTGCGCCCCCGCTCGAGCTTGCCCGCAAGGCGGCCGGCGCACTCCAGAAGGCGGGTCGCAGGGCGCTGGCCCGCGAGGCCTTCGGTACCGCGCGAAAGCAGTTTCTCCGCGCTGTGGAGCTCGAGGCGACGGTCGAGCGTCGCTACCTCGCCGCTCGCGCGGCCTGGCGGCTGAGCGACTTCACGGTGCTTGCTCCCGAGATGGAGGAGGTGAGGCAAGCAGCCCGGGATGCGGGGGAGAGGCGCTTCGAGGGACGCGCCCTGACCGCCCTCGCCGAGACTGCGCTCAACCATGACGCGGACGTGGAAACGGCACTCGAGCTGATCGACGAGGCTGTGCATCTGCTCGAGGACGAGACGGACGCGGACGGTCGCTTCGACGCCCTCCGCGTGCGCGGCAAGATCGCCTCCTGGCTGGGTTGCAGCGCCGACGAGGAGGTCTACCTGCGCAAGGCGCTGGAGGTCGCGAAGGAGGCAGGGCGCAAGGATCTCGAGACGGTCGTCCTGCAGAGTCTCGCGTCGGTCCAGATCTCACAGCTACGCCTCGACGAGGCGGAGCCGCTGGCCGACGAGTCGCTCCGGGTCGCCGAGGAAAGTGGCAGCATCGTGGCGCGGGCGGACGCTCTCGTCACTCGGGGCCGCTTGGATCGCTCGCTCGGGCGGCTCGAGGAGGCGGAGGAGCGGCTCGAGCGAGGCCGGGAGCTGTACGCCGAGGTCGGTCGCACGGCGTCTGTCGGACAGGCGCTGCTTCAGCTCGGCCGCTTGGCGCGCCAGCGCGGGGACCCTCGACTGGCCGAGCGGCGTCTGCGCGAGTCGGTGCGAACGCTCGTGCAAGCGGGCCATCGCGGCGTGTTGTGCGAGGCTCAGAGGTCGCTGGCCGAGCTCGTGCTCTCGCTCGGCAACGTTGACGAAGCCGAGCGGCTCGCGCTCGCCGCTCGAGAGTCAGTGGGTCCCGGCGACATCGTCTCGACGTCGACGACGAAGCTCTCGCTCGCGCTCGTTCGCGCGGCGCAGGGGCGCGACGCTCAGGCGGAGGCCCTCCTGCGCGAGGCTTATGCCGAGCTGATCGAGTCGGACTTCCGCATCGCCGAGCGCGAGGCCGCGCAGTCGCTCGCGGACTTCCTCCGCCAGCGGGACCGGGGGGGCGAGGCCACTGCCTTCGAGGGGCGCCTTGCCGAGCTGGCGGCGGTCAGCGCCTGAGTCGACCTCCGGGAAGCGGTGCCTGGGCCGAGGCGAGCTGGAGGCCGAGCGCCGCGCCGATCGCCTGGTGCGAGGCCTCGTCCGGCGCTTCGGTGATGACGGTCGCCGGGCGCTCGAAGCGACTGAGCGCGTCGGCGAGCGGCTCGGCGCGAAGGGTGCCCTCGCCGTAGGGAAGGTGCTTCGTCTCGTTTCGGTTCGCGTAGGCGATGTCGGAGAAGTGGATGTGGAAGGGGACGCCAGGCTCCAGCACGTCGTCGGCGAGCCCGAGGATCGCTGCAAAGGACTCGACGTCCCGGAAGCCGCCGTCCGTCACGGCGTGCAGGTGGGCGAAGTCGATCACCGGGCGCACCCAGCCGGTCTCCGCGCTGACCGCGAAGACATCCTCGGCCGTGCCGAGCTCCCGAACGCGGCCCATGATCTCGATTCCGAACGGGACGGCCCGACCCTTCGACTCCAGCCGCCGGCGCAACTCGCCGAGCTGCTCGATCACCGCGGCAAGCGCGGCCGCGCGCTCGCGCCCGAGCAGGAAGCCGGGGTGGAAGACGACGACCTCGGCTCCGCACGAGACCGCGATGCCGGCCGAGTGGTCGAGCATACCGACCGCCATCCGGTGCTTCTTGTCCCGCTCGACGTGACCGAGGAACCCGGCGATCGGTGCATGTACCGAAAGTGCGACCTCCGCGTCGCGGGCCGCGATTCCGAGGCGTTCTGCCCACGGGTAGTCCATCCAGAATCCACCCTCGAAGTCGATCTCGCAGGCGGAGTAACCGCGCTGCAGGAGCGCCTCCACGGCCAACTCCGGGCTCTCTCTCGACGGGACGCGGGCGGGGCCGAAGCGGAGCGTTCCCACGCGCCGCACGCTAGCGAACGGCTACGTCCTGTGAGACGGAGTTTCCCGCCTGGCCGGAATCCTGTAGCCGTGCTCCTCGCAGAGCCGCCCCGGAGAGTCCTCCGTCAGCGCGTCGCAGTAGCCCTTGCCGTAGGCGGCGCGGATGAAGGCCGAGACGACCTCGAGGTTCCATTCGCCGATCTCGTCGGCCTCTCGCCAGAGATCGGCCAGGCGCAGATCGATGTCGAGCTCGAGCAGTTCGATGCGGGACGGCCGCTTGGTCATGCCGCCCAGGGTAGGACCCGCATCGGACGACATCTTTTCGGGCTCCCATCAGGCGCTCTCAACACTCAACCACGCTCGACGCGCTTCCGACCCCTACAATTCGCGTCGTGGCCCGCAAGGCAAGCCCGGCGCGCCTCGTGATCGCGCTCTCGGTCGCGGCTCTGCTCGCGATCTTCCTCGTCTATACCGCGATTGCCGGCGGCGGCCGGCCGGTGTTGCAGCCGGGCAAGCTGAAGGGCCATCGCGAGAAGGTCTCGCTGGGCGGCAAGGTGGTCGGGCCGGTACGGAGCAGCGCCAAGAGCGGCTACCGCTTCCGGATCCGTGACGTGAACGGCACGGCGACCATTCCCGTCGTGTACCGCGACACGCCGCCGCCCCAGTTCAAGGTCGGACGGGAGATCTCGGTCGACGGCCGGGTCCGGAACGGCGTTTTCGTGGGCGACCGCGGGACCCTCGTGACGAAGTGCCCTTCGAAGTACAGCTCCAAGCCGAGCTGATGCTCCGTTCCCGTGCCTGAGCTCGGTCGCGCCGCCCTCGTCCTCTGTCTCGGGCTGTCGCTCTACGCCGCTGCGGCGGGCGCCTTCGCGGCCCGGACGCGCCGCCGCAGGCTGGCCGCATCCGCCGCGAACGCGCTCTACGCGAGCTTCGGCGCTGCCGTCATCGCGTCTCTCGTCCTCGCAGCCGCGCTCCTGCGCCACGACTTCACCTTCTCGTACGTCGCCGGTCACACGAGCCGGGAGCTCCCGGTCGCCTACACGCTCTCGGCCTTCTGGGGCGGTCAGGAGGGATCCCTGCTGCTGTGGCTGCTGATCCTCACTGCCTACGCCGCGGCCGCGTGCGCGCTCAACCGGCGCAGGGCCCCCGACCTCGTCCTCTGGGTGGTGCCCGTCCTCGGGGGGGTGGCGTCGTTCTTCTCGTTCCTGCTCGTCGTCGTAGCCAGCCCCTTCGGCACGCAGCCGCCCCCGCTCGACGGCTCCGGCCTCAACCCCGCCCTGCAGAACCCCTACATGCTGGCGCACCCGCCGATGCTGTACCTCGGCTACGTCGGCCTCACCGTGCCGTTCGCCTTCGCGATGGGCGCGCTGCTCTCGCGCCGCGCCGACGAGCGGTGGATCGTGGCGACGCGGCGCTGGACACTCGGGGCGTGGGCGTTCCTCGGGGTGGGCCAGCTGCTCGGAGCGCACTGGGCCTATGTGGAGGTCGGCTGGGGCGGCTACTACGCCTGGGATCCGGTCGAGAACGCCGCGCTGATGCCGTGGCTCGCGGCGACCGCGTTCCTGCACTCGGTGATGGTGCAGGAGAAGAAGGGGATGCTGAAGGTCTGGAACGTGCTGCTCGTGATCCTTGCGTTCGGGCTATCGCTCTTCGGGACGTTCCTCACGCGCTCGGGCATCCTCAGCTCCATCCACTCGTTCACGGAGGGCTCGATCGGCCCGTGGTTCGTCGGCTTCATCGCCGTCGTCACCGCCTTCTCGCTGGCGCTCGTCTTCGTGCGGCTGCCGCTGCTCCGGGCCCGGACGAAGCTCGAGTCGCCGATCTCCCGGGAGGCGACGTTCCTCTACAACAACCTCCTGCTCGTCGCCCTCTGCCTGACGATCCTCTGGGGGGTGATCTTCCCGATTCTGTCCGAGGCCGTGCGTGGCGAGGCGAGCGCCGTTCGCGGGCCGTACTACAACTTCTTCCTGCGCAGCTTCGGCCTGCCGTTGCTCCTCCTGATGGGGATCGGGCCCCTGATCGCCTGGCGCCGCTCCTCGTTGCGGGCGCTCCGGCGAACTTTCGCCTGGCCGGCCGCCACGGCGGTCGCGACCGGTGTGATACTCCTCGCGACCGGAGCCGGCTCGTCGCTGCTCGGGGTCGTGGCCTACAGCTTCTCGGCGTTCGTCCTCGCTTCGATCGTCGTCGAGTTCGCCCTCGGCGCGAGTGCGCGCAGCTCGCTTGCCGGCGAATCGTGGCCGGTCGCCCTGGCATCGCTCGTCGCCCGCAACCGACGGCGCTACGGAGGCTACGTCGTGCACGCCGCGGTCGTCCTGCTCGCGGTCGGGATCGCCGGCTCGAGCATCTACGACACCGTCCGCGAGAAGACACTGCGGCCGGGCCAGACCCTCCAGGTCGGCAGGTACGCGGTCACGTACCGGAACTCGGTCGAGCGCCGAGCGGCGAACGCGCAGGAGTTCCGCGCGCTGGTCGACGTGCGCCGGGGCGGTCAGCTCATCGGCAGGATGCAACCGGGCCGGAACTGGTATCCGGCCGAGCAGCAGGCCTCGAGCGAGATGGCGATCCGCCGTGACTGGACGAGAGCAGAGGACCTCGATCTCATCGTCCAGCGCTTCAACTCCTCCGACGGCAGCATCGAGCTGAAGGCGCTCGTCAAGCCCCTCGTCAACCTGATCTGGCTCTCCGGCCTCCTCTTCATCGGGGGAGCGTTGATCGCGCTCTGGCCGGATGCCCGCGAGCAGCGCCGGCTGGCAGCGCGGTACGCCGACTCGAGCGTCGCCGCTCCCGCGTGACGCTCGCCTACGCTCTCGCGGCCGCGCTCGCCGTCAGCTGCGTCGTGCTCGTCGCATGGCCGTTCCTGCGCGAGCCGGAGCCCCGCCTCGACCGGGTGCGCGAGCTGAGCGACCTCGAGCAGCGGCAGGTCGCCCTCGCCGAGGCGCGGGATCGCTCCCTCGCCGCGCTGAAGGAGCTCGAGTTCGACCACCGGACCGGCAAGGTGTCAGACGAGGACTACCGCGCGCTCGTGGGGCCGCTCCGTCGGCAGGCGGCCGAGGCGCTTCGCGCTCTCGAGCCCCGCCTCGAGCGAACGGCCCGGCAGCCGCACGCGGAACCGGCCACCGAGGAGCCGTCGCGAGGCGTTGAGTAGATCTCGCGCGCCGTCTCGCGGGCGCAGGGAGACCGCGCTTTCCGGCGAACCTCTTTCTCGGATGCTTCGACGGCTCCTCCTCGTCTCGTCGGTCGCGCTCGTTTCCGCGGCGCCGGCGCTAGGGGACCTCTCGTCCCGAAAGCACGCCGTCGACACGCGGCTCGACCGCCTGCAGGCGCAGATCGCCGCGGCGAGGTCGAGGGAAGCCAGCCTCTCGGCCGGCATTTCCCTGACGACGGGAAAGATCCGCATCCTGGAGGGACAGGTAGGAGACGTCTCCAGCCAACTCGTACTGCTCGAGCGCGACCTTGCGCTGCACCGTGAGCGACTCGCCGGGCTGAGGCGGCTGTACCGCTTCCAGTCGAGCCGCTACGTCCATCTCCGCGCTGACTACGGGATCGCGCGGACGCGCTTCGACCGGCGCCTAGTCGCGATCTACCAGGAGAACAACATCGGTACGCTCGACATCCTCGTCTCCGCAACCAGCTTCTCCGACTTGCTGGAACGGCTCGACTTCTCGCGCGACATCGGCTCGCAGGACAAACGGATCGCCGGCGAGATCGGCGACGCGAAGGGCGAGGTGCGCCGCGCGCGCGACCGAACGAAGCGTACGAAGGCTGCCGTCGCGTCGGCCACCCGCGTGATCGCCGTTCGAACCGAGCAGGTGCGAAGCGCGCGCGACCGCCTCCTGGCCCGGCAGGTCAGGCTTGCCGCCGCCCGTAGCGGGAAGCAGCGCGCCTTCTCGTCCGTGCACGAGAACGCCCGGGAGGCCGCGAGCGAGGCTACGGCGCTCCAGAGCGTCAGCGCGCAATTGGCTGCTCAGATACAGACCGCGCAGGCCCAGGCCGCCGCCCAGGCGGCGGACGCCGCCCGAGCAGCCGAGGCGGCCCGCGCCTCGTCCTCGAGTGCGAATGCCCGCACTTCCGCTCCGAGCGCCCCCGCCGCCGACTCGACTCCCTCGTCGAGCGGTCTGAGCTGGCCCGTCAGCGGGCCGGTCGTCAGCCCCTTCGGGATGCGATGGGGCCGGATGCACGAGGGAATCGACATCGGAGCTCCAGACGGGACGCCGATTCACGCGGCGGCCTCGGGGATCGTCGTCTACGCGGGGTGGATGGGCGGCTACGGCAACCTGATCGCGATCCAGCACAGCGGCAGCCTGGCGACTGCCTATGCGCACCAGTCGAGCTTCGCCGTCGGCAGCGGAGCGAACGTCGTCCAGGGCCAGGTGATCGGCTACGTCGGCTGCACGGGCCACTGCTTCGGGCCGCACCTGCACTTCGAGGTCCGGATCAACGGCTCCGCCGTCGATCCCCTTGGCTATCTGTAACGGGGGAACGGAAAACGGGGGAACCTAGGGTTCCCCCGTTGGCCCCCTCCTTCACTCCTCGGGGAATCCTTGCGCCTCGTGCTCCGGCCGGGCAAAGCCCGGCCTCGCTTCCGGCAGCTGGGCCGAGTAGCTGCGTCTCTGAGAGGGGCGGTTGGTAGGTGCTGCCGGGCCAGTGTTATGCCGCGAGCGGGCGGATGAGATGCAGATCCGGCAGGTTGCGGAAGCGCTCGTCTAGGTCGAAGCCGTAACCGACGAAGAGCTCGTCGGGGACGACGAAGCCGACGTAGCGGACGGGAAGATCGTCGACCAGGCGCCGGTACGGGCGATCGAGCAGGGTGACGACCGCGAGCGAGCGAGGCGCGCGGAGCGTCAGGGTCTTCACGAGGTATCTGAGCGTCAGGCCGGTGTCGACGACGTCCTCGACGATCAGGACGTCGCGACCCTCGATCTCGCTGTCGAGGTCCTTCAGAAGCCGGATGGCACGGTGGCTCCCCCGTGAGGAGCCGTTGTAGTGAGCGAGCTCGAGGAAGTCGAGGCCGTGCGTGATCTCGAGCGTCCGCGACAGGTCGGTGAGGAAGACCACGCTCGCCTTGAGCGCGGCGACGAGGAGCGGCTCCCGGCCTCGGTAGTCCGCGCCGATCTCCCGGCCGAGCTCGGAGACCCGAGCCTGAATCTCTTTGGCGGCGAGATAGACGTCGCCGATGCGGGAATCGGTGATCAGGCGAGTAGCAGCCCGTAGCGCTGGCCCAGACGCTCGACGTCTCGCTTGTAGAAGAGCTTGACGCGAACGTCCGGGTACAGCTCGGCCATCCTACGGAGCTTGCGGTTCTTTCGGGTCACGAGGGACTGCTTCATGGTGGTCACCTCGACGTACAGCTTCTGCTCGGGCAGGTAGAAGTCGGGGGCGAAGGCGTGCACGACGCGACCCGTCTCGTCCCGCTCGAGCACGAACGTCGTCGGCTCGTACTGCCACGGGACGCCGAAGTAATCGAGGATCTTCGCGCACTCGAGTTCCACGGGGTGGGCGAAACGAGGCTGCGACTCTCCACAATACGCCTGGAAATCTTGCATTTCCTGAGGCACTGCTACCAGGATAGCAACGGCTCCTGACGGCGCGGCCTACACTTCCCTTCCGAGCGTGGACGGCCTCTTTCGGATCGCGCACATCTCCGACCTCCACTGCGGCGGTCCGTACTTCGTTCCCAACCTGCTCGAGCGCGCGATCAGGGAGGTCAACGATCTCGAGCCGGACGTCGTCGTGTGCTCGGGAGATCTGACCACGTTCGGCTTCAAGCAGGAGTACGCCCAGGCGAAGGGATTCCTCGACCGGATCGAGTGCCCGAACCTCGTGATCGTCCCGGGCAACCACGACTCGCGTAACGTCGGCTACCTCCACTTCGAGCAGCTGTTCGGAGAGCGGAACTCCGTGCGCCACGTCCGCGGCGTGACGCTGGTCGCCGTCGACTCGACCGAGCCCGACCTCGACCACGGTCAGATCGGCCGGGGTCGCTACCGCTGGATCGAGGAGCAGTTCGCGGAGCGAGCCGATCTGCGGGTATTCGTCCTGCACCACCACCTGCTGCCGGTCCCGGGCACCGGCCGTGAGCGCAACATCGTCTATGACGCCGGAGACGCGATCGAGTGCCTGCAGCGCGCCGGGGTGAACCTCGTGCTCTCGGGGCACAAGCACGTGCCGTACGCCTGGCGGCTCGAGGACCTGTTCGTCGTCAACACGGGAACCGTCTCCTCGCTGCGTCTCCGCGGCAACACGCGGGCGAACTACAATGTCGTGGAGTTTCAGGACTCCCGCGTGACGATCTGGCGTAAGTACCCCTTCTACGGACGCGAGCGGATCATCGAGTTCTCGACCGAGACGCTCGCGTTCGAGAAGTACACGGCCGGGATCGAGCACGAGGTGACCACCCGGTCGTGAGGGCTCTGGCCTTGATCGACGGGGAGCACCACGCGCCGGTCGTGCGCGACGCGCTCGCGTCGCTGCCCTACGAGTTCGTCGCGGCGCTCATGCTCGGCGGGACCGAGAAGCTGCGGGGCGGGGAGGACTACGGCCTCCCGGTCAGCGCCGATCTGGAGCAGGCGCTCGCCGACCACGCTCCCGAGATCGTCGTCGATCTCTCCGACGAGCCGGTGCTCGGCCCGCGCGAGCGATTCTCGCTCGCGAGCCGCGTGCTTGCGGGCGGCCTTCCGTACGTGGGCGCCGACTTCCGGCTCGATCCTCCGCCGCTCGAGCCCTTCGAGCTGCCCTCGCTCGGCATCGTCGGAACCGGGAAACGGGTGGGCAAGACGACGACGACGGGCTACGTCGCACGCGTGCTCGCTCGCCGACTCGACGTGGTCGTCGTCTCGATGGGCCGCGGTGGACCTGCCGAGCCGCGGCGCGCGCCGGCCGCTCCGACCGTGGAGAGGCTGCTCGAGATCTCCCGCGCCGGAGGGCACGCGGCTTCCGACTACCTCGAGCTCGCGGCCGTCGCGGGCGTGCGGACCATCGGCTGCCGGAGGTGCGGCGGCGGTCTGGCCGGGGCAACATTCGTCTCGAACGTCCTCGAAGGCGCCGGGCTCGCCGCCGCGGACGATCCCGACCTCGTGATCTTCGACGGGAGCGGGGCCTCCCTCCCGCCCGTGGCGACCGACCGGCGCATCCTCGTGATCGGAGCGCATCAGGATCCGTCCGTGCTGACGGGCTACCTCAACGCCTACCGGATCCTCGTGTCCGACCTCGTCGTCCTGACGATGGCCGAAGAGGGAACCGGCTGGCGCGAGCTCGCAGACTCCATCCTGCGTGTCGCCCCGCGCGTTCCGATCGTCGCGGCCGTGCTGCGCCCCCGTCCGGTCGAGCCGGTCGCCGGCCGCCGCATCGCGTTCTTCACGACGGCGCCGGACGGCGTGCACGAGAGCCAGGCCGCGCACCTGCGCTCCGAGCATGGAGCGGAGGTCGTTCTCGTCTCCGGCAATCTCTCGCGCCGCGATGCGCTGCGCGAGGATCTGGAACGGGTGCACGATGCGGATGTCTACGTGACCGAGATCAAGGGGGCGGCGATCGAGCTGGTCGCCGAGGCCGGTGCCGAGCGCGGGGTGGAGGTCGTCCTCGCGGACAACGACCTCGTCCCGCTCGACGCCGAGGTCGCCTTCGACGAGCAGCTCAGCTCGCTCGCCGCCGCCTGCCTGCAGAGCGTGACGGCGTGAGGCAACCCCTCCACGCGGGAACGCTGCCGTTCGGCGGCGAGCCCGGCCTCCCGTACTCCAAGGGCCTGATGGCCCGTGCGCTCGTGGCGACAGGGATGGCGACCGACAAGGCCTACGAGCTGGCCCGCGTGATCGAGTCCGATCTACCGCCAGGGGACCGCTACTCACTCGACTTCGACCGCATCCAGGTGCTCGCCGTGCGTGTCGTCGGCGAGGAGCGCGGGGCGGTAGCGGTCGATCGGCTCCGCCGTCTGCGCGATCTCCAGGAGCTGGACGTGCCGATCATCGTCCTCGTCGGCGGCGGGACCGGCACCGGCAAGTCGACGGTCGCAACGGAGGCTGCCTACCGTCTCGGGATCACGCGGGTCACGTCGACGGACTTCGTTCGGCAAACCATGCGCGCCTTCTTCTCACCGGAGTTCATGCCCTCGATCCACTACTCCAGCTTCGAGGCGGGCCGCTTTCTTCCGAGCGGCGACGAGATCGCAGATCCGGTCGTACGCGGCTTCCTCGAGCAGACCCGGAACGTGCTCGTGGGAGTGAAGGCCGCGATGGATCGCGCGCTGCACGAGGGCTTCTCGATGGTGCTCGAAGGCGTGCACCTGGTTCCAGGCATGCTCCCTCCGCCGGCCGAGAACGCCATCGTCGTCCAGTGCGTCCTCGCGATCGGCGACGTCGACGAGCATGCGGGTCACTTCTGGACCCGTGAGGCGGCCTCGGAGGGAATGCGGCCGCTTCGCAAGTACCTAGAGGCACTGCCCGAGATCCGGCTGATTCAGGACTACATCGTCGAACGGGCGCACCGTGTCGGTGTGCCGGTGATCGAGAATGCGACGGTGGACGCCGCCATCGGCCAGGTGATGGAGCTCGTCTTCACGAGCGCGGCGCCGGCGGATAAGGTCATCCTATGACCGAGACGGTCGAGGCAGGAGCCATCGGGATGAGCCCGGTCGAGCGGCGGCCCTGCCTTTGCGAGGCGTACGCGCGCGCGACCGAGAGTGCCGCTCTCGCCGGGGCGCGGTGGCTCGGCCGGGCAGACGAGGACGGCGCGACCGAGGCTGCCGCCTCGGCGATGAGCAGGAGGCTCGACGAGCTGCCGATCGAGGGGCGGATCGTGATCGGCGGCCTGCCGGATGCCGACCGGCTGGGAGCGGGGCAGCGGATCGGGGGCGGCGGAACCGAAGTCGATCTCGCGCTCGATCCGCTCGAGGGAAGCGGCGTCGTCGCGCGCGGCGGCAGCGGAGCGATGTCGATGATCGCGATCGGCGATCAGGACTCGCTGCCGAGGCTTCCCGACATGTACATGCGAAAGATGGCCGTCGGGCCGGTCGCCCGCGGCGTGATCGACCTTCGCCTCCCCGCAGGCGAGAACGTTCGGGCGATCGCCGATGCGTTCGGGCGGCGTGTCGGCGACATCACGACGATCATCCTCGACCGAAGACGCCACCACGACCTCGTCGAGGAGGTTCGGGCGGCCGGGGCGCGGATCAAGCTGATCTCCGACGGGGACGTCACGGCCTCGATCTCAGCGGCGGTTCGCGGCACGAACGACCACCTTTCGATCGGCATCGGCGGCTCTCGCCAGGCGGTTCTCTCGGCGGCCGCCCTCCGCTGCCTGGGCGGCGAGCTGCAGGCGCAATTCTGGCCCACGACCCGGGGCGAGATCGAGGAGGCGCGCGAGGCCGGGATCGCGGACATCGAGCGCGTCTTCACGAGCGAGGACCTCGCGCCGGGGGAAGTCATCTTCGTCGCGACCGGTGTGTCGAACGGCGATCTCTTACGCGGCGTTCGCTTCCTCGCCGACAGCGCGCGAACACACACGCTCGTCATGTGCACGCGCTGTAACTGGGTGCGCTTCGTCGACGGGACGCACTTCTTCGCGCGCGAGCGGCGTGAGGAGGTCAGGCTGCCGGGGCTCTAGATCTAGATTCACGGAGGGGAGGGGCGAGCCAGTGCGGATCTGCGGAGGTACACTCGAAGTGCGATGCCTACGAAAGAAGACGTGATCGAGGCTCTCCGAGAAGTCGAGGATCCCGAGCTCGGGATGGACATCGTCGAGCTCGGCCTCATGTACGACGTCGAGGTCGAGGGACCGAAGGTCAAGGTCATTCACAGCCTGACCTCGATGGGCTGCCCGGCAGGCCCGATGATTCAGGAGAACATCCACTCCGTCGCCGCCTCGCTTCCCGGAGTCGATGACGTCGAGGTCGAGCTGACGTGGGATCCGCCCTGGACGCCCGATCGGATGTCCGAGGATGCGAAGTTCATCCTCGGTTTCGGCTAGCCCCGGGCTGATTTATCGCGCTGAGGGGCCGCTCCGACTGCTACTCGGCGATCGTGAAAACGAGCTTGCCGAACTGAGTGCCGGCCTCCATGCGCTCGTGCGCGGTGCGCGCCTCTGCGAGCGGGACGACGGAGTCGACGACCGGCCGTGCACGCCCGGACGCGACCAGTGCCAGCGCGCCCTCGAAGTCCTCGCGCGTTCCCATTGTCGAGCCGTAGATCGTCAGTTCGCGCCACCAGATCCGGTGGAGCGCGGCCGGTGGATTGGGCCCGCTCGTTGCGCCGCAGACGGTGATGCGGCCGCCCTGACGCGCGACCTGGAGCGACCGCTGCCACGTGGCCTCGCCTACGTGCTCGACGACGACTCCGACGCCTTCGCCGGCGGTCAACTCCTTGACCAAGCCGGCGATGTCGCCGGTCGAGTGGTTGAGCGCGGCGTCGGCTCCGAGGGCACGGGCTCGCTCGAGCTTCTCCTCCACGGACGATGTCACGATCACCCTGGCGCCGAGTGCCTTGGCAATCGCAAGTGCCGCTGTCGCGACGCCGCTTCCGATGCCCCAGACCAGCACCCACTCGTCGGGCTGCAGGCGCGCCTTCGTAACCAGCATGCGGTACGCGGTCTCGAACACGAGCGGAAATGCGGCCGCCTCCTCGAAGGAGAGTCCATCGGGAAGCGGATAGACGTTGGAAGCCGGCACGACGACGAGCTCGGCATGCGTTCCGTCCTTGTGCTCGCCGACGACGAGGATACGGCCGCCGCGCTCGATACCTGGGTTGATGACGACTGCGTCGCCTTCGCGAAGACCTTCGACCCGGTCACCGAGCGCGGCCACGTGACCGGCGCCGTCTGCGCCCAGGATACGCGGCTTCGGCACCGATGGGAGACCCTTGCGCATCCAGACGTCGAGCCTGTTGAGCGAGGCTGCCCGCAGGCGGACGAGCACCTCGCCGGGTCCGGGGGAAGGCTCCGGCGCGTCCTCGTAGCGGAGCACCTCGGGGCCGCCATCCTCGTGGATTCGGACTGCTTTCACGATTCCGCTCCTCCGAACTCTCGCCCAAGACCAGACGCCCCAAAAACCCCACCCAGGGTGGGATCCGGCCCGCACCCGCCACCCGCCTTCGAGCATACCCTCGCCTCGTGCACGCATCTGGGCCGAAAGAGAGCCAAGATGCACGTTTCCCCTTCCTACAATGGTTCTCTCGTGAGAGTCTCGGACCTAAAGCGGCTGGCCGAGGAGCTCGGGATCGACGTGGCGGGCGCTTCGCGCGTGAGCCCCTATACCGACACCGAGCGCCATATTCGCGAGCGTCGACAGCGGGGGCTCTTCGCCGACATGCGCTTCACGATGGCGCAACCCGAAACCTCATGTCACCCGGAAACCCTCCTCGAAGGCGCGCGCACCGTCGTCTCCGCCGCGCTCTGCTACTACGTGGAGGGGCCGCGCACCGAGCCTGGTGAGGGGCGGCTCGCACGCTATACCTGGCATGACGGCTACGCCGACCTTCGGCGCAAGCTGGCCGCCCTGGGCGAGCGCCTTCGCACGCCCTACCGCGTGCTCGTCGACGCGAACCAGCACGTCGACCGCGAGGCAGCCGCACGCGCCGGCGTGGGCTTCTACGGGAAGAACACGATGCTGATCACACGGCGTCACGGCTCCTGGGTCGTGCTCGGGACGCTGATCACGCAGGCCGAGATCGAGTCCACGGCGCGGCTCGAGCTCGACTGCGGTTCCTGCCGCCTCTGCATCGACGCGTGCCCCACCGGGGCACTCAATGACCCGGGCACGCTCGACGCTACGAAGTGCCTGTCCTACTGGACGCAGGCACCCGCCCCGATCCCTGAGCCCTATCGGGCCGAGCTCGGCGACCAGGTCTACGGCTGCGACATCTGCCAGGACGTCTGTCCGTGGAACCGTGGGATCGAGAAGCGCCGCGCCGGCGAGAAGCCGCCTCCGGATGCGGAGCCGGTCGTCTCCCTGCTCGAGTGGCTCGAAGCCGACGGAGAGGAGCTGATGCGCCGCTACGACCGCCTCTACGTACCGAAGAACGACCCCCGCTACCTGCGGCGAAACGCCCTGGTCGCCCTGGGCAACACCGGCGGCTTGGAGCACCGCGCGCTGGCCGAGAGGTGGCTCCACGACCCGGACCCGCTGGTGCGCGAGCATGCGGAGTGGGCCGTGGCCCGCCTCGCCGAGCGCGAGGACATCTAGGCGGCCGCGGGCGCCGGACCCAGCTCGTGCTCGAGCTCGCGCGCTCGCTCGGCGACGAGCCGGCGCAGGTCCTCGGGCTCCAGCACGACCGCCTGCCCGCGGTAGGAGAGGATCTCGCCCACGAGCCAGTGCTCGCTGCCGAAGGGTCGCTCGACGAGCGCGGAGCCGTCGGCGAGCGGCTGGGCGCCCTTCTCGGTCTCCCAGCGCGCGACCTCCGGCGCGTACAGAACACGGGCGGTTCTTGCCCCCTGCAGGCCGCGCGGCTCGAAGCCGCCGCGCGGCTCGAAGGCCTCGTCCGTCAGTCCCGCGCTGCGCATGCGGTCGAGCCGGAAGCTTCGCTCTCCGCCGCTCGAGCGATCCCACGTGTGGACGTACCAGTGAGGCAGCGCTCGCTCGAGGCCGTACGGCTCGACGAGCCGTCGCGATGATTCCCGCTCACCTTCTTTCTGATACTCGAGCTCAACGATTCGATGTAGGCGGGTCGCGTCCGTGAAGGTCGCGATCAGACCCTCTTCCTCGCCGCCCGTCTCGGCCGGCGGGGTCTGAACCAGCTCGAACTGTCCGAACGTCTCCTCCAGCTTGCGGCGAACGCGGTCGAGCGGCGTGTGAGCCTGTGCGGCGATCCCGGGCCCGATGAACTGAAGTGCCAGACGGATTGCGCGTGCCTCGAGCGGCGTCAGGCGCGGGGCGGTGCGGAACGTATCGCCGTAGAGCTCCTTCTCAACGTGGACGCGATTGCCCCGGAGCTCGGCATACACCGTGTAGCAGCCGCCGCCGAAGTTGACGAGGTTGAGCAGCGACAGGTGCTCCTCGAGCTCCTCGGCCGGGATTCGAAACCGCTCCACGATCTCGTCCGCCTCAATCTCTGCTCGCTTGTCGTCGCCGCAGGCGGCGAGCAGGTAGGCGAGCAGGGCCTGGAGAACGGCGAAGCGCTCCGGGGCGACCGGGCCGGCAGGGCGCTCGACGGCCACGCTCGGCTCCTCGGGCGGGGAGGGCGCCGCCGTCTCGGGGGGCTCCCCCTCGTGCGACTCCCGGACACGGCACAGAGCTGTCGCAACCGTCCGGCGGAGTGACTTCGGCTCGACCGGGACCGCTCGGCCGTCCTGGCGCAGCACCCAGGCCGCGAGCTGCTCGACGCTTGCGAAGGGCGTCACGAAGGTGCCCTCCTCGAGGCGTCCTACCCGCCCGTAGGCGCGCTCGATCCACCAGGCAGTCTCCGGGCCGACCTCGATCCGCGCCTCGCCGCTGATCTCACCCACCTGCCAGGGCGGACGGTCGCGGTAGCGGTCGATATCGAAGTCGAGGGGTACGCGGAAGTCGCGTTCGCGCCGAGTCGCGAAGCGGATGTCGCCTCGGATTCGCGAGACGCGAAACGTGCGCATGTCCTCCCGGTCGAGGTCGTATCCGACCACGTACCACGCTCCGCGGTCGTTGAAGAGTGCGTATGGGTTCAACGACCGCTCCCGCTCCTCGCCGCTCGACATGGCCGCATAGGAGAACTTGACCGTGCGCTGCTTCGAGATCGCTCCCTCGAGCTTGCCGAGACGGCCCTGGAGCTCGGGCGAGTAGTCGGGGTCGAGTCGCTCGACCCGGACGGCGGTCTCCGTGGGGGCCTCGGGGAACCCGGGTCGCCCGAGCGCGAGATTCTGGAGGGCCAGCCTGAGCGGCTCGGCGTAGGCGAACCGGCCCTCGAGCGCGTAGAGGTAGGTTTGGAGCGCTGCGAGCTCCTCGTCGGACAGCTCGAGCGGCGGCAGGAAGTACTGCTCGGAGCGAAGGGTGTAGAGCTCCTCGCCCGTGAACTCGTCGCGTTGCGACTCGAGTGGGACCCCGAGGGCCTGGAGCTCTGCCCGGTCCGAGTAAAACCGCCGCGCAAAGGCCTCGTCGGACATTTCGGAGTAGCCCTCGACGTTCCCTTTGACGTCGCGGGCGGTGATGGGTCGTCGCTCCGCCATCAGGTAGGCGACGAGCGACAGCTGTCGGATCAGCTTGTCCGTGTCGTGCGAGATAGGAGGCACTCTAACTTCCGAGCCCGCTCGTCGAGATCGGCCGTCGGCTAGGTGCGGTCAGGTTAGGCGGCGACGGATTCTTGCTCGAGATGTTGGTGCGAGGGGCAGTAGTCGCGCTCGGGGAGGGGAGTCCGCTGGCACGGCTTGCCCTTCCGCGTCGTCGCGCGGCAACGCGCTGCCCCGCCGTCGAGCGCGCCCGCCTCGAGTTGCTCCTCGATGAATCCCACCGCGGCCGCGATGCCTTCCCGGACCGCCCATGCGACTTCGGCCTGGGCGGTGATCGGAAAGTATCGCCGGATGTCCTGGAAGAGGGTGCGGTCGGGCCGGGCGAAGTAATGAGGGTCGCGAGCGAGCCGCTCCATCGTCTGCTCACATGCCGTGAGAACTGCCTGGCGGGACTCGAGCAGTTCCTCTGCATGGCAGTAGGGATTGACGAGATCTTTGATCGAGCGGTAGATGGCGCGGGAATACTGGTACATGTAGGCCTGCAGATCCACTGTGGGTTCGTCCATCGTTCGGCTGGTCGTCCTCTCAGTATCTCGGGTCGGTGGTTAATGGCCGGCGAAACAGTGTTAAGACGGCATTAACTCACGGCAGCAGACGATGCGCCGACGAGTCTATCCCTCCGCCTCGCCGAAATCAAAGAGCGCGGACCCTCTCAGGGCGTGATCTGCCGGGAGTATGCCTCCGCGTAGCCGCCCGTCTGCGCGGCTCGACGATCCGGCGCGGTGGCCGCTTCCGAGTCGCGAACGCCGGTAAAGATGACGTAGTACCCCGGGTGCAGGCTCGAGTAGTCGGACGAGTCGAGGATCCCTACGTCGGTGAGCCCCGCCCCGATCGCCTTCCGAGCTTGCTCCCGCGCGGCGGGCTTGCCGCGTGCCGTTGGTACGGAGGCGAGCACGACCGTGTAGCCCCGTCTTCCGCTGGGCCACGCGAGCGGGCGCGTCTGCTTTGGTGGCGGGGGTGCGGCGGGCGTCGTCGAGGAGGGAGAGACGTTCGTCGGCGCGGTCGCAGTCGGGGCGCCTGTGCTCGTCGCCCGGGTGGTCGCGACGACCCGGACGGTCTGTCCTGGAGGTGAGGTCGCCACGAGAGTCTGCGGCTTGCCGGGCCGCGTGGAGACGTAGATCGCTGCTGCCGCCCCGGCTGCGGCGAGGCCGAGGAAGAGGAGCGTCGGCCAGAGCCAGTCGCCGGGATACCAGGGCAGGCGTCGCCGCCACGCCACCCCGAGTCGCGGGATGAGTCCACGCACGGTCGGCAAACGCAAGCCGCATTCGAGGCAGTACTCGTGGTTCGGCGCGGAGGCGCTGCCGCAGCGCGGACACACAACCGCCGCAGCAGTCGGAACGTCTCGGCCGTCCGGCCGACCCGCAGTCGGCGGGGACGCCTGCACTGTTATCCGGCGCCCGGACCCTGGGAAAAGACAGCCGGGGGAGCCTCGACAACGCTGCCGCAGGCTGGGCAGAAGCGTGCGTCGGCCGCGAGCGGGTTGCCGCACCGTGCGCAGCTCACGACCGGCGCGTCGGCCACCGCGCGGCCACAGTTGGGGCAGAAGTGCGACCCCCAGAGGAGCGGGGCCCGGCATGCGCAGCGGCCGTAGACGGTCAGGCCACTTGGGCCGGATACGGTCACGAGCAGCGTCTCGACCTCCCGCAGGCGGCCCTCGACCTGCACCAGCTCGGTGCAGCGCTCGTGAATCAACTCCTGACGGAACTGATTCCGGCGATACATCTCGAGCATCAATCCGCCCAGGTCGCGCACTCGTTCCTCCCGCTCGTCGACGAGAGCCCGCCGTTCCCGCCGGAGCTGCCCTCGCGTCGGTACCGGCATGCGCTGGGCCGACGGGGGCGCAGGCTCTACTGTCTGTGCCCCCGAGGGCGCAGGCTCTACTGTCTGTGCCCCCGAGGGCAGCTCGGCGGCCGGCGGGGCGCCGTTGTCGCCCGCTTCGCCGTCGGCCCGGCTTCCGAGCCGGCCCCGCAGGAACGAGAAGCGCCTCAAGGTGACGAGCCGGGCTCCAGCTCGAGGATGACGACGCGCTCGTCCGTCATTTCTCTCACGGCGTACGCCGGCCCTTCGCGCGTGTTACCTGAGTCCTTGACGCCCCCGTACGGCATCTGATCGGCACGGAAGGTCGGTGCCTCGTTCACGGTGACTCCGCCGAACTCGAGCTCCCGCGAGGCTCGCAGCGCCGTCTGAAGCTTCGTCGTGAAGATCCCGGCCTGCAGCCCGTAGCGCGTCCCGTTCGCGAGCTCGAGCGCCTCGTCAAGCGTTCCGTAGCTGACGACCGAGCAGACCGGTCCGAACACCTCCTCGCACGAGATCTTCAGATCCGGCGCAGCATCCGCCACGACTGTCGGCTCGATCAAGCCCTCGCGAACGCCGCCGCCGGCCAGAACCCGCGCACCACTGCCGCGAGCCTCCTCGATCCAGCCGAGGATGCGCTCCCGTGCGCCCTTGTCGATCACAGGGCCGACGTCGGTCTCCTCCTCGGCCGGGTCGCCGAGCTCGAGCCCCTCGACGAGAGGCAGGAAACGGTCGAGGAACGGCTGAAAAGCATCCTCCTGTACGTAGATCCGCTGCACTGAGATGCAGCTCTGACCTGCGAACGAGAAGGCGTTCGAGGCCAGCTTCCCGGCCGCAACGTCGAGATCGGCATCAGCTTCCACGATCACGGGGGTGGCGTTGCCCAGCTCGAGATTGACGCGCTTCCTGGGCGCGCGCTCGCGGAGGCCCCAGCCCACCGAGGAGGAGCCCGTGAAGCTGATCAGCCGGACACGCTCGTCTTCGACGAGAACGTCGCCAAGATCCGCGGACGGGCCCGCCACGACGTTCAGCCACCCTGCCGGCAGGCCCGCCTCCAGCTCCAGCTCGGCGAGCAGGAAGGCCGACAGCGGCGTCTGGCTTGCCGGCTTCAGCACTACCGGGCACCCCGCGGCCAACGCTGGAGCGATCTTGTGGGCGACCAGGTTGAGCGGAAAGTTGAAGGGCGTGATCGCCCCGACCACGCCGATCGGGACCCGGAGCGTGAATGCGAGCTTCCCCTCGCCCGACTTTGTCGCGTCCATCGGCACCATCTCGCCGGCGAGCTTGCGGGCTTCCACGGCGGCCATCGTGTACGTCGACATCGCTCGCGTCGCCTCGATCCGCGCCGCCTTGATCGGCTTGCCGGCTTCGTCTGAGATGAGGCGAGCAACCTCGTCGTGCCGACGGCCGAGGAGGCCGGCGACCCGAACCAGAATCTCCGCGCGCCTATGGGCTGGCAGCGGGCTCGCGAGCGCGCGCTCGGCGGCGTCGACCGCCCGCCGCGCCTCGCTCGCGCCGGCTTTGGCGACGCGCCCGACGAGCTCGCCGGAGTAGGGAGAGTTGACGTCGATCCACTCGCCCGTCTCGACCCATTCGCCGTCGATCAGAAGCCTGCGCTCGGTCGCCGTCGCGGCCATTCCAGCAGTGTACGGCGCTGGGCACCGGAAGCGGCGTCTAGGGTCGGGCGACGGCTGCGGGGCCGTACCAGCTCTTCGCGCCCGCGAGATCGAGCGCTTGCAGCCAGTAGCGCAGGCGGTGACCGCGGTGCGGGGCGTCGCGGTCGACGAACGTGTACGCGCGCGCCCTCGTCGGGCTTGCGCCTCGGACCGGGATGAGCGATCGGTTCGCCTTCGTGCGCCTTCCGCTGAGCTCGCGGTAGACGTTGAAACCGGCGGTTCCGAGTGCCGACTCGGCCCGCCATCTGACTCTCACGCCGCGCCCCGCCGTAGACGCGCTCAGCGAGCGCACTCGAACCGCAACGGCCGGGTTGACCGTGATCGTTCCCGTCATCCCCATCGGGCCATGGACGGCGCAGAAGTACGGAAACGTCCCGGTTGAGCTGAAGACGACGGGGAACGTGAACGGCGAACTCTGAACGCCCGAGTCCCAGCCCGGCGAAGCCGTGCACACTCCCCCCGCACAGGTGCCGCTCGTCGTGGAGTGGGAGCTCGAGCCCCAGACGAAATTGACGGTGTCGCCCACCGTGATCGTGAGGCTCGAGGGGTCGAACATCATCGGACTCGCCACTCCGCCCACGGTTACCGTAAAGGTGGCGCCGTGCGCGGGAGCTGCCAGCGCCACCACGCTCGCCAGCGCGGTGGTCACGGCGACGAGAGCTCGCTTCACAGTCCGTCCTACGGCATCACCGCGAGATCGGTTTTCGTCGGGTTGGCCCTCAGTTGACGGAAACGAGTGCCGGCCGCCGTCCTCTCGCCACATCAGCGAGCGCGCCCGTGACCGCGAGCGCGACGAGACCGATGAACGCAAGTCCCAAGATGAGCCGCTTCATGCCATCAGGACGGCCCCGACGACTCGGTTCTTCCCTCGTTAGGATCACCCGCCATGGAGATCCGGCGGGTCGGAGTCGTCGGCCTCGGCACGATGGGCGCCGGGATCGCGCAGCTGTGCGTGCAGGCCGGGTTCGACACCGTCGCCCGAGAGGTGACGATGGAGCTCGCCGAGCGGGGAGGCGCGACGATCGAGCACTATCTCTCGCGCGGCGTCGAGAAGGGCCGGCTGACCGAGGCGCAGCGTGACGATGCGCTCGGACGGCTGACGCTCGAGACCGATCTCGGGGCGCTCGAGGGCTGCGAGCTCGTGATCGAGGTGATCGTCGAGGATCTGGACGCGAAACGGGCGCTCTTCTCCGAGCTCGACGAGGTGGTCGGAGCGGAGGCGATTCTCGCCACCAACACATCTGCGCTGTCGATTACCCAGATCGGGGCCGCGACCGGCCGGCCCGGGCGCGTGGTGGGTCTGCACTTCTTCAACCCGGCGCCGGTGCTGCCGCTCGTCGAGGTCATCCGCACGCAGGCGACCGCCGACGACGCCTTCGAGACCGTCTACGCCTTCGCGAAACGGCTCGGCAAGCGGCCGATCGCCTGCAACGACACGCCTGGGTTCGTCGTCAACCGCATCCTCATCCCGCTCCTGAATGACTGCGTGCGTGTGATCGACGAGGCGGGCGTCACGCCGCAGGCCGTGGACGACGCGATGCGGTACGGCACCGGCTGGCCGCTCGGCCCCTGTGCGCTAATCGACCTGATCGGCGTGGACGTCCACGTGCACGCCTCCGAGGCGCTCTGGGAGGCGCTGCGCGAGCCGCGCATGGCACCACCGCCCAGGCTCGTCCGGATGGCCCAGGCCGGGCGGCTCGGCCGGAAGACCGGCATGGGCTTCTTCGAATATGGCTAAGACTCAGGCTCAGGGCTTCGAGAGCCGCGCCCACACGTTCTCGACGAGCTGCGAGACGTCGGACCGGTCGATTGTCGCTGCGAAGTTGATCGTCCCGGCCGCGAAGACCTTGGCGCCAGACGGCGTCTCGTAATACGTCATCTCGGCCGTTCGCCCGGGTCCCATCAGATCGGGGATCCGCGCCAGAACGCTCGTCCCGGGCGGCGAGGCGCTCGTGCGAGCGTCGATCTCGATTCCGTACTTGCCGCCGAGCGCATCCCCCTCGGCGAGGTTCGTTCCCGCGAACGCCCAAGGCGTGCGGGTCACTCCGACGATGCGGTAGGGCTCCTGATGAGCGCCGTGATTCGACCCCACGTACTGCGCTCCGACGAGCGCCGATTCCGGGCGACCGAGCCTCCGCCACTCGCGCACTCGACGAAGCCGGCTCTTTTCCCGCCGCACTTTCCAGAAGAAGTTGTTGGCCGAGAGAAACATCAGATTCCCGCCGAGGTTGCGGTAGCGCTGCACGAGGTCGTACGCGCGCTGTGTGACGTACTCCTCGTGTCCCGGAAAGACCACGAGGTCGTACGCGTCTGCGAGCTGCCGTGCGCTTCCGAACCGCTCGAGGTCGTCGTCGGACAGGTAGTCCACCGCCTTGCCGGTGCGGTTCAGCCAGGCGATGAACGTCAGGTCCCAGTCCTTGAACCGGAACGGGAGTCCGAAGTCCTGGTACGGCCGCCTCAGGTCGATCGTGCCCGTCCGCTCGCTCACGTACCAGCTGTCCCCCCAGCCGTCGCCGTTCGAGTCGCGGAAGTTGTAGGCCTGCCAGGTGTTCGTGGACAGGACGACGGCGACCCGATGGAGGCTGGGACGTCGCGACCGCACGATGAACGGCGCGTAGCCGACGCGTCCGTCCGCGGCGCGGGCGCGAAGGAAGTAGAGGCCGCTCGGCCAGTTGCCCGCTCGAACGAGCCGCAGCGGCGCCGGGGCGTCGCGGTGAGCGCGCCAGTCGACCGAGAGCGGGGGCGTCATCGCGAGGCCGCTCGTCTTGAAGTCCTGGTCGCCACGCCGGAGAGTCGTCGAGTACGCGAAGACCTGGAGCTGCAGGGATGCGGCATCCGTCGCAAGCGAGAGCGTCGCGCGCTGCCCCGGCGCATAACTTGCCAGCGGGAACCCGGCGTCGATTCCTTGGACGCGAACGACCGGACCGGCGGAGGAAGAATGCTCGTTCGGCGCCGGGCGACCGTAGACACGACGTCGGGTCCCGTCGCCGACCGTGAGCCGCAGGACGTAGGTGCGTGGCGGCGTCGATCTCGCGGGCCGCCAGACGAGCTGATTCGGTCCGGCTCGGAGGCCCTTCGCGCTCGACCAGATTGTCTCGGCGGCCGCGCGCCCCACGCGGATCGTGTCCGTCCGGAGCACGTCCAGGCGCACGAGGGCGTCGCGAGAGAGGCGAAAGCTGACGACGACGCGGTCCCGGAAGCCGTCCCCGTTCGGACTGACCGTCGTCAGGAGCCGGCTGTCGCCCCGGAACGGAGTCGAGCCGTTCGTCACGCGAAGCTCGTCGAGCGCCGGTACCGCAGCTCGTTTCGGCGCTGCCGCTCCCGCGAGCCCGAGTGCACCCGCGAGTACCCCGGCGAGCAACCAGGGAGCAATCATTCTGCAGCTCCGTGCGTTGTCGTCCGCACGCTTCCGAAGAAGCGTCGGAGCTTTGCCCTGTCCGCTCGCTCGCCGAGCACGAGCACCTCGTCGCCTTCCGCGAGGACGTACGAGCCACGCGGCTGCACCGGCTCACCGTCGTGGACGATCAGGCTGATCCACGCATACTCGCCGATGCGGAGGTCGCGGATAGCGCGCCCGACGGCCCGGCCCCGCGGCGTCACGATGTAGCGCTCGAGCTCGTTGTCCGGCTCCTCCCGTAGCCGGATCGAAAAATCCCACGGCTCGGGCCGGACGTCCCGCATGCGGACTCCGAGCAGCCTGGCAGCGAGCGGGAGGCTCGATCCCTGCACCAGGACAGAAAACGCGACGACCACGAAGACGATGCTGTAGATGCGGGGACTCTGCTCGATTCCTGCGAGCACCACGAGCGCCGCGAGCAGGATCGGCACCGCTCCTCGCAGGCCGCCCCACATGATGAACAGGCGCTCGCCGCGCCTGAGGCGCAGCGGCAGTAGCAGCGGCCCCGTGACGAGCGGCCGCGCGACGAAGACGAGCAGGAGGGCGAGCTCGACCCCGTCGAGCCAGAGCGAGCTCTTTCCGAGGTCAGTCAGGTCGATCGTGAGCCCGAGGGCAACGAACACCGCAATTTCCGCCAGGCTCGCGAGCGAAGTGTGGAATCGCTCGATCTCCGCCTTGTACGGCGCGCGCGAGTCGCCGATCAGCAGGCCGGCGACGAACACGGCCAGGAAGCCGGACCCACCAGCCATCGTGGCCAGCCCGTAGATGACTCCCGCCGCCGCGAGCGTGCGGATCGGGTACAGACCCTCGCCCGGGAGCGAGATGCGCATCAGACGGAGCAGGAGCCAGGCCCCCGCCGCCCCGACCGCCAGCCCCACCGTCATCTCGACGGAGAACTCGGTCACGACCGTGAAGAGGGATGCGTCGCTCTTGGTCTTCAGGTCGAGCAGCGCAATCACCAGCGCGATGCCGACCGGGTCGTTCGCGCCGGACTCGCCCTCGAGAATCGTCCCGGTGCGGCCGGCGACTTCGCGGTTGCCGAGCACCGAGAACATGACGGCCGGGTCCGTGGGCGCGAGCGCGGCTCCGAGGATGCCCGCCGTCGTCCAGTCGAAGTCGAGCAGCACGTGCGCGAACCCCGCCATCACCGCCGCCGTCCCGAACGTGCCGAGGATGCCGAGCGATGCGATGGGTACGGAGGAGCCCCTGAAGCGCCGCCAGCCCACGATCATGCCGCCGTCGAAGAGGATCACGATCAGCGCCACGACCCCGATTCGTTCCACGTTGCGGATCGAAAGGTGCTCCGACAGGCCGGGGAACACGTCCGAGGCAACGGCCGCCGCCAGGAGGAAGATCGCGGGCGCCGGGATCGGGAAGCGCTCGGTCAGCTTGCTCGTGCTCACGGCCAGCGAGAAACCGGCGGCGACGAGCAGCACGATCGTTCCGAACTGACCGATCTCGTCCATGAAGCGGAATGTAGGCGACCCTCTCGAGCGGCCCCGGCCTCGGGCGGCGGGGCGGCGGCGACTTACACTTTCCTTACAGCTCGTTCATTGCGCACACAAGGTGGGATTGCATACTTTCTTACGTACATGCGGAGACTCTTGCTGTTGTCGGGCGTTCTGGCCTTACTTGCCATACCCGCCGGTGCTTCGGCGCACTGGCTCGCCGGGTCGGCACGCGACGGCACGCTCGTGATCCGGAACGGCTATGGCAGCGTCGTGATTGCCGGAGGAAAGGAAGCCAACGGCAATCCGATCGGAGCGGACGGTGCCCTGATTGGATCGATCGGCAGGGGTCGCGTCACCCTGACGGATCCGGGCGAGGCCGACATCGGCGACCTCAAGGTCGCGGGGTGTGAGCACAGGGAAGTGAGCGATGTCGGCAACAGTGTCACGTGCACGGGGTCGAAGCTCCGCTACAGGGTCATCGGCGGCCGGTTCAGGCTGAAGGTCTCGGGCGACAACATCGACATGAGCGTCGTCGGCCGCGGCTCCGTGACGATGAACGGCGCGGAAATCGACCTCGACGGGAACCTGGTCTACGACGACGGCCAGTACCAGCTGAACGACCAGGACTGGAAGCCGCTGCCCGCAACGAAAAAGACGATCTCGCTCGAAGGCTGACGGGCGCCTGTGGCACGCTAGAGCGATGCCGCCCGGGACACAGCAGAAGATTCTCGTCGTCGAGGACGAGGCGTCGATCGCCTCGTTCGTGTCGCTGTACCTGAAGAACGCCGGCTACGACGTCCAGACGGCCGAGACCGGCTCGGAGGCGCTGACGGCAATCGCGGGCAACGGGCCGGCTCTCGTCGTGCTCGACCTGATGCTGCCGGACATGGACGGGATCGAGGTCTGCCGCCGGATGCGGCGCACCCTCGACGTGCCGATCCTGATGCTGACCGCACGCGACGAGGACGTCGACAAGATCATCGGCCTCGAGGTCGGTGCCGACGACTACATGACGAAGCCCTTCAACCCGCGGGAGCTCGTCGCGCGTGTCAAGTCGATCCTGCGCCGTTCGCAGCAGGAACGCCCCCGCGCCGACACGGCGCAGCTTCGCCACAACGATCTCGTGATCGACGCGGGGCGGCGCGAGGTGAAGGTGCGCGACGAGGAGATCCAGCTCGCCCCGAAGGAGTTCGAGCTTCTTTGGGAGCTGCTCGACCACCGCGGGGTCGTTCTCACGCGTGACCAGCTGCTCGAGCGCGTGTGGGGATATACCTTCGCAGGCGACACGCGAACGGTGGACGTGCACGTGAGGCAGATCCGGCGCAAGCTCGGCGAGGCCTCTCCGATCATCACGGTCTGGGGCGTCGGCTACAAGGTGTCGCCCGAGAAGACTCCGGTGAGCGCCTAGGACGAGGCGGGGATGTTCCAGTCGCTCCGCTTTCGCCTGCCTGCCCTCTTCCTCAGCGGCATCGCGCTGGCAGGGCTCGTCGCGACGGTCATCGCCGTCCGCCTGTTTCAGGACTACACGCGCGAGCGCTCGATCACCGACCTCAGGCGCGAGGCGCGCGGCATCACCGAGCTGTATTCCGCCGCCGCCGCGAAGCTGAACGCCAACCAGCGGCCCGCGATCCGGTTCGCACGGCACACGTTCGAACGAGCGACCGGCGATCGGGTCTACTACGTCGGCCTGAGTGTTCTGCCGGGCGGGCACGACATCGCTCCGCCACTCGCCCGCCGGTACGTTGGGAGCGAGAAGTATCGAGCACTGCAGGCGGGGAAGACCATCACCTTCGAGCTCGTCCCGCCGAACCTGGATCGAACCTATCTCGCAGTCGCGAGCCCCGTCCGGTTGCCCGGTGGCGACAAGGTCTTCGGCGGGCTCGTGGTCGCGACTCCGAAGGCGGATCTCAGCAAGCAGCTGAATACGCTGCTCGAGCGCCTCGCGCTGGCATTCCTCGGCGGCATCGTCATAGCGATGGGCCTCGCCTGGTACTTCTCGAGGCGCCTGACGAACCCGCTCGTCGCGCTCTCGAGGGCGGCGGACGAGGTTGCGCGGCGCCGCTACGACGTCGACGTGCCAGCCGCCGGAAGCGGCGAGGTCGGGCACCTCGCCGGCCGGTTCCGCGAGATGGCCGCCCAGCTCCGCGAGGCGAGTGAGCTCGAGCGCAACTTTCTGATGACGGTGTCGCACGAGCTGAAAACGCCGTTGACGGCAATCCGCGGGCACGTCGCGGCGCTGCTCGAGGGGATCGCGGAGGACCCCGCCGTGCGCGCCGTGTCACTCGAGGCGATCGCTGGCGAGACGTTGCGGCTCGAGCGCCTCGTGGGAGACATTCTCGATCTGGCCAAGCTGGAGGCGAACCGCTTCACCGTGCGGCGTGAGGAGATCGACATGGAGCGGCTCGTCGATCGGGCTTACTCGGCGTTCGATCAGGAGGCCCGCCGGCGCGAGATCCACTACGACCGCCCGGTCGGGGTGGGGGCGGCGACGATCGTCTCGGACGGCGACCGCGTGCTCCAGATTATCACGAACCTGCTCTCGAACGCGTTCCGCTGGACGCCCGACGGAGGCCGCATCGAGCTCGCGCTGGGCGCCGAGAACGGCTCCGTCTCGGTCGCTGTGGCAGACACGGGGCCGGGCATCAACGCGGCCGAGCGGGAGCGCATCTTTCGCCCGTTCTGGACCGGCGATGGGCGGGGCACTGGACTCGGGCTCGCAATAGCGCGCGAGCTCGCGCTCGCGCTGGGCGGCCGGATCGAGCTTGACTCGACTCCAGGCAGGGGCAGCCGGTTCGAGCTCCTGCTGCCGAACCAGCCCGGTTGAGAACCTAAGGTCGTCGCGCGCGCATAGCATCCGGGCGTGTCCATTCCCGAGCGCGCCCGGCTGATCGAGCTTCCCCGCCGCCGCGGCCGTATCGAGGCGGTCGTCACGTCTCTGCGACCGCGGCAGTGGTCCAAGAACCTGCTTGCGCTCGCGGGGATCGTGTTCGCCGCGAAGCTCGGCGACGCCTCGCGGTGGCTCGAGGCGGCGCTGGCGTTTCTCGCCTACTGCGCGGCCTCGAGCGCGGGCTACCTCGTAAACGACGTCCGCGACCGAGCGCACGACCGGTTGCACCCCGTCAAGCGAAGCCGGCCGATCGCGCGCGGCGAGCTCTCCGCCCCGGCGGCGCTCGCTCTCGCCGGCGGGCTCGCGGTCGCCGCGCTCCTGCTCGTTGCGCCGCTCGGCGTGTCAGCCTCCCTCTTCCTGGGCGCGTTCGTCGCCTTGCAGGCGGCCTACAGCCTCGTGCTCAAGCGGGTCGTTCTCTTGGACGTGATGGCGATCAGTGCTCTCTTCGTCATCCGGGCGGCCGCAGGAGCGGACGCGGTCGACGTTCGCATCTCACCCTGGCTTCTGCTCTGCACCGCGTTCCTCGCTCTCTTCCTCGCCCTCGCGAAGCGGCGTGGCGAGCTCGTGCTCGTCGGCGCCCAGGCAACTCCGGGCCGGCCGGTGCTCCAGGGCTACTCGCTCGCCCTCGTCGACCAGCTCGTCTCGGTCGTGGCCTCGTCGACCCTGATTGCGTACTCGCTCTACACGTTCACGGCCCACTCGAAGGCGCTGATGATCACGATCCCCTTCGTGCTGTTCGGCGTCTTCCGCTACCTGCTCCTGATCCATCGCGACGACCTCGGAGAGGAGCCGGAGCAGGTGCTCGTCTCGGACCGGCCGATTCTGGTGGCCGTCTCGGCCTGGGCCGTGACGGCCGCGCTCGTTCTCGCGCTGCGCTAGGTCGGCTTGAGCGTCGACTCGAGCCTGGCGAGCCGCTCGTCGACCGACTTCCAGCCCGAGGAGATCAGGTCGACGAGGAGATCGAGATCGTCGAGCCGTGCGCGACGCTCGGCGACGATCTCCGTCTCGAGCCGCTCCGCCCGCCGGATCAGCTGCGCGGCGAGGCCTCGCACCTCGGCAAGCTGGCGGGCCACGGGAAGGGCCTCGGCGCGCATGCCTTCACGGAGGGCGTGCTCCAGACGCTCGGGTAGGACGCTCTGCAGCTCGTCGGCCGTCTGCGCGAGCGCCTCGAGCTGGGCACGGGCACGCTCGAGCGTCGCCTCGGTGGTCGCGCGCTCGAGGCGGACCTCGCCTGCGGTTCCGTTTTGGGCTTCGGCGATCGAGTGCTCGTCCACGGCATCAAAAGCTAGCGTTGGCATCGGATGAGGTCGTCGATGCTCGATTACGAGCTCCCGCCCGAGCTGATCGCGCAGCAACCAGTGACCCCGCGCGACGCGTCGCGCCTGCTCGTCTACGAGCGAGCCAGCGGGATCGTGCGGCACCGCAGTTTCTCGGAGCTCGCCGACGAGCTGAGCGGCGGCGAGCTCGTCGTCGTGAACGACACGCGTGTGATTCCCGCGCGGCTTCGCGTGACCCGGGCGAGCGGTGGAGCGGCCGAGATTCTCCTGCTCGAGCGCCTCGACGACAGCGGACTCTGGGAGGGCCTTGCGCGGCCGTCGCGCCGCCTCGGGGCCGGGGAGCGGCTGGGCGCCGTAGAGCTCGTCGACCCGCTCGGCGAGGGCCGCTGGCGCCTCAGGCTGACCGGCGAGCCCGACGGCGAGACGCCGGTCCCTCCCTACATTACGGAGCGAGTCGACGATCCCGAGCGCTACCAGACCGTCTACGCCCGCGAGGCCGGCTCGGCGGCCGCCCCGACTGCGGGCCTTCACTTCACCTCCGCATTGCTGTCGCGACTCGACGTCGAGAGCGTGACGCTGCACGTGGGTCTCGACACGTTCCGACCCCTCACGGTCGAGACGCTCGACGAGCACGACATGCACGGCGAGCGCTACGAGGTGCGGGCCGAGGCGTGGGAGCGGATCCGGGCTGCCGAGCGTACCGTCGCCGTGGGTACGACGACGGTGCGCGTGCTCGAGTCGCTTGCGCGCGGGGCGCCGCTCGCGGGGCGCACCGATCTCTTCGTCACGCCTGGCTTCGAGTTTCGTCGCGTCGACTCGCTCGTGACGAATTTCCACCTCCCGCGTTCGACCCTGCTCGCGCTCGTGATGGCGTTCGCCGGCGTCGAGGAGACGCGGCGGCTGTACCGACTCGCGATCGAGGAGCGGTACCGGTTCTACTCGTTCGGCGATGCGATGCTGATTCTGTAGCCGTGGATGCATCGGCACACCCTTGGCACACCCTTGGTACACCCCGACCCTGCTCCTCGAGCCATGTGCGGGGACAGTCCCCGGGGCATGACTCCTAACGACACCGTGTGGACGGATCGCCACACCGTTGGCACACGCCGACCCGCCGGCGTCTCTTTGCCTCCGCAGGGTGCTGCCCGATGAGCCGAGCATTCACCGTCACCGCCACCGACGGCGAGGCGCGCGCCGGCGTCATCCACACGGCGCACGGAGATGTCCGCACTCCGGCCTTCATGCCGGTCGGTACGAAGGGAACGGTCAAGAGCCTCGATCCGACCGAGCTCGAGGCACTCGGCACGGAGATCCTCCTCGGAAACACCTATCACCTCCACTTCCGCCCGGGCGACGAGCTGATCGCCGGGCTCGGCGGCCTCCACCCGTTCATGGGCTGGCGCCGCCCGATCCTCACCGACTCCGGCGGCTTCCAGGTCTTCTCGCTCCGCGACACCCTGCTCGCCGTCGACGACGGGGGCGTCACCTTCCGCTCGGTCTACGACGGGAGCCCGGCGCGCTTCACGCCGGAGCTCGCCGCAGAGGTTCAGGCGCGGCTCCGCTCCGACATCGCGATGTGCCTGGACATCTGCGCGCCCGCCGGCGTCGCCCGGGCCGAGCTCGAGGAGGCCGTCCGCCGTACGAGCCTGTGGGCGGCCCGCCAGCGCGCCGCGCCGCGCCCCGACGGTCAGCTCCTCTTCGGCATCACCCAGGGCGCGGCGGACCGTGAGCTGCGGAGCCGCTCGATCGACGAGATCGGCTCGCTTGGCTTCGACGGGTACGCGCTCGGCGGCCTCAGCGTGGGGGAGGCCCGCGATCGGATGTTCGACACGGTCTCGTGGGCGTGCCCGCTCCTTCCGGCCGACCGGCCGCGCTACTTCATGGGCATCGGCGATCCCGAAGGAATTCTCGAGGTGATCGAGCGCGGCGTCGACATGTTCGACTGTGTTCTACCGACGAGAACCGCGCGCACGGGCTCGGCGCTCACCTGGGAAGGTCGCCTGAACCTCAGGAACGCCCGCTTCGCGAGGGACGCCGGCCCGCTCGACGAGGGCTGTCCCTGCCCCGCGTGCGCTCGCTTCAGCCGTGCGTACATCCGTCACCTCGTCAATCAGGAGGAGCTGCTCGGGATCCGCTTGCTGAGCCTGCATAATCTCTCGTTCCTGCTCAAACTGACCGCCGGAGCGCGAGCGGCGATCGAGCGCGGCGACCTTGCTCGCTACAAGGCGCGCGTGCTCGAGCGGCTCGCCCGCGTTCCGCAAGTCGTGCCATGAACGTCTTCATTCTCATCATCGCCATGTTCTTCCTGATGTGGCTCCTGCTGATCAGGCCGCAGCGCCGTCGACAAACCCAGCAGTCGCGGATGCTCTCCGACCTGCAGCCGGGCACCGAGATCGTCACCGCCGGCGGGCTCTACGGCACGATCGAGTCGGTCGGCGAGGACGAGCTGATGCTCGAGATCGCGCCGGGCACGACCGTGCGCATCGCGAGGCGGGCCGTCGCCGGCGTCTTCCCCCACGAGGACTCCGAAGACGACTCCTCCGGCGACGAGGCCGACGCGATCGATGACGACCCCGAGGCCGCGAGCGACTCTTCCGACATCCTCCACCGCTAAGCTCAGGGTCGGGAAAATCCGTGTCCGAACGCCGTTCTCACCTCACGCTCATGGGCATCATCCTCGCCACGCTGGTCGGCGTTGCGCTGCTCGCCGCCCCCTGGTCGCCCCTGTACAAGAAGCCGACGCTCGGGCTCGACCTCCAGGGAGGCCTCGAGGTCGTCCTCCAGGCGAAGCCGCAGAAGAACCAGAAGAACCAGAAGAACCAGAAGCTGACCCAGTCGGACCTCGACCGCTCGGTCACGATCATCCGGAACCGGATCGACAAGCTCGGCGTCAGCGAGCCCATCGTCAACAAGCAGGGCAAGGACCAGATCTCGATTCAGCTCGCCGGCGTGTTCGACCAGCAGCGCGCGGCGCAGATCATCGGCAAGACGGCGCGGCTCGAGCTGTACGACCTCGAGACCTCGCTCGTCTCGCCGTCCGTCAGCGGTGGCCTTCGCCCGCATCCGGTCGCCTCGGTGAGGCTTTTCGACCTGCTGGCACCCGTTCAGGCGGCCGCCAGGGGCAAGAGCTCCGATGCGTTCTATCTCTTCGAGCACAAGAAGCTGAAGGCGGGGCCCTCGGACACGAGAGCGGCTCTCCTCAGGCAGTTCCGCGGGAAGGTTCCGAAGGGCGGGAAGGTCTTCGCCGTTCCGCCGAAGACGGTAGTCATCACCTGCGGCCCCCAGGACGTCGTGTGCCCCGGGGTTCAGGAGTCGCCGCCGACGCGCACCTACTACTACCTCTTCAAGTTCGAGCCGAATGCGGGGGATCATTCGGTGCCGCAGATGACGGGCACCGATCTCAAGCTCTCGGGCACGCGGTCCGACATCGACACGCAGACGGGCGAGCCTGTCGTCCTGATGCAGTTCACCAAGAAAGGCGGCAAGAAGTTCAAGGACATCACGCAGGCCGAGTACTCGCGAGGCGGCATATACCAGACCGCGCAGCACTTCGCGATCGTGCTCGACCGCGACATCAAGTCGTTTCCGCAGATCGATCCGACCAAGAGCGAGCTCGCAGGCGGGATCGGCGGCGGCAGCGCCCAGATCACGGGCGTCTCACAGAAGGAGGCGAAGGACATCTCCCTCGTGCTGCAGACGGGCGCGCTGCCGATCGACTTCAAGACGAAGGAGCGAAGCGACGTCTCGGCGACGCTCGGCAAGGACTCCCTCCGCCAGGCGTGGATCGCCGCGATTGCGGGCCTCGTCGTCGTGGCGCTCTTCCTGCTCGTCCTCTACCGCTTCCTCGGTCTCGTCGCTGTTATCGGCCTCGGCATCTACGCCGCGTTCCTCTACGCGATGGTGCTCCTCTTCGGGGTGACGCTGACGCTGCCCGGCTTCGCCGGCATGATCTTGACAATCGGCGTCGCGGCCGACGCGAACGTCGTCATCTTCGAGCGCATCAAGGAGGAGTCGAGAGCAGGCAAGTCGGTGCGAGCGGCGATCGCGGCGGGCTACAGCAAGGGCTTCAAGACGATCGTCGACGCGAACGTCGTGACGGCGATCACCGCGCTCGTCCTGTTCGCCGTCGCGACGGCGGGCGTCAAGGGGTTCGCCCTGATGCTGCTGATCGGAACCGCGATGTCGATGGTGACCGCGGTGGCCGCGACGCGCGCCATGCTGGGGCTGCTCGCCGGCTTTCGCTGGTTCGACAGCCCGCGCTTCGTGGGTGCGCACGGCAACCAGACCGCGAAGTGGTTGCAGATCGACTTCATGCGCCGCCGCTATCTCTGGTTGGCGATCTCCGGCACCGCCGTTGCGATCGGGATCGTCTCCCTCGGGGTGAAGGGCCTGAACCTCGGGATCGACTTCAAGGGCGGAACACAGGTGACCTTCAAGACGCCCCGGGCGGTCTCGCTCGCCGACGTGCGCTCGCAGGCCCAGCGGATCGGCCAGAAAGGCGACATCATCCAGGGCCGCGGCAGCCGGGCCGGCAGCGAAAGCTACAAGCAGTTCCAGGTTCGGACGAAGACCCTGACGAACTCGCAGTACGACGAGTTCCAGTTGAATCTGCAGCAACGCTTCGGGGCGCAGTCGTTCGGGCGAAAGACGGTCTCCGAGAGCTTCGGCAAGCAGATCGCGAGGTCGGCGATCTTCGCGGTCCTCTTCTCGCTCTTCCTGATCATCATCTACATCGCGCTGCGCTTCCAGTGGAAGTTCGCGCTGCCCGTGATCGTGGCGCTGATCCACGACATCGTGATCACGGTCGGCGTCTACTCGCTGACGGGCCGGGAGGTCTCGACGGCCACCGTGGCCGCGGTCTTGACCGTGCTGGGCTACTCCATCTACGACACGATCATCATCTTCGACCGGATCCGCGAGAACATCCCGCTGATGCGGCGCGCGCCGTTCGCGACGATCGCGAACGTCTCGCTGTGGGAGACGATCAGGCGCTCGCTCGCCACGACGCTGATCACGCTGCTGCCGGTCGCCTCGATTCTCTTCTTCGGCGGCGCGACGCTGAAGGACTTCGCCTTCGCGCTCCTGATCGGGATCGCGTCAGGCGCGTACTCGTCGATCTTCATCGCAGCGCCGCTGCTGACGATTTGGAAGGAGCGCGAGCCCGACTACGCCCGTCGTATCGGTCAAGAGCCGGAGGGGCGCAAGGGCGGCGCCTCCGCCGTGCTCGAGGAGGCAACCGAGGCGGCCTCCGCCGAGGCGGCCGTCCTGCCGGAGCTCGTGCCGACGTCCGGCCGAGAGCGCGCGGCGGCTGAGGCGAAGCGCGAGCGGCGCAGGCAGCGCAGGCGTTCGAGGCCGCATGGCCGAGCGCGGTAGCCGGGTGCTCCTGCAGGTGCTGTCCGCCGGCACCACCAGCTGAGTGAGCGCTCTCGGGGAGATCATCGACCGTCTCGGCGTCGCAGCGTTCGGCGCGGTCGTACTGACGGCAGAGCGAGCCGACCGGCTTGCCGAGGAGATCGCGCGCCGGGGCTCGATGACGGCGGTGGAAGCGCGCTCGCTGGTGGACGACGTCACACTCCGCTGGCGCGGCGGGGCAGCCGACCTCGGGGAGCGCGCCGGTACGGGATTCCAGGGCCTCCTGCGTGAGTTGGGGCTCGTCACCCGCGAGGAGCTCGACGAGGTCGAGCTCCGGGTTGCGCAGCTCGAGCACCGCCTGCGCCTGGTCGAGCGCACGCCGGAGCGGCCCTCGACGGTGGCATAGCGCGTGTCAGACTGAGCGCATGGCTATGAGCTCGCGCGGCTCGACGCGGAACCTCGGCCGTGTCTCCGAGATCGCCCAGGTCGCCGTGCGCCATGGCTTCGGGTACTTCTTCAGACGGCACAAGCTCGACGACCTGATCCCGTCGAACGGAAGAGTCTCGCGGGAAGTCGCGGCCGAGGCCGCCCTTCCCTCCGCCCGCGGCCGGCACCTGCGCGAGATGCTCGACGAGCTCGGCCCGACGTTCGTCAAGTTCGGCCAGCTCCTGTCGATGCGGCCCGACATCGTGCCGCCGGACATCATCATCGAGCTGCGTGGGTTGCAGGACGACGTGCGGCCGTTCCCGTTCGAGCAGGCGCGAAGCGTGATCGAGGCGCAGCTCGGTCAACCGCTCGAGCGGCTCTACCTCCAGTTCGACGAGCAGCCGATGGCCGCGGCATCGATCGGGCAGGTCCACCGCGCGGTGCTGCCGAACGGCCAGCCGGTCGTCGTCAAGGTGCAGCGTCCCGACGCACCGCGCCAGATCGAGGCCGACCTCGCGCTGATGCAGCGAGCCGCCCGCATCGCCAAGGAGCGAGTCCGCGCGCTCGACTTCATCGACACGCATGGGCTCGTGGACGAGTTCGCCCGTTCGATTCGCCAGGAGCTCGACTACCGCTCGGAGGGACGAAACGCCGAGAACTTCAGGCGGAGCTTCGCGAGTCGGCCGCGCGTGCGGGTCCCGAAGGTCTACTGGAGCTACACGCGTGCGCAGGTGCTCACACTCGAGTTTCTCGAGGGGATCCAGGTCGCAGATCTCGAGCAGCACGGCTTCTCGCTGCCAGAGCGACGCCGGATCGCCTACCTGATGACCGACGCGTGGATGACGATGATCTTCAAGCACGGCTTCTTCCACGGCGATCCGCACCCCGCGAACGTGCTCGTGCTGCCGTCGCGAGACGAGATCGGCCTCGTCGACTTCGGCCTCGCCGGCAAATTGACCGACGAGGACATGTCCGGGCTGACGCGGCTCTTCGTCGACGCCGTGAACGAGAACGTCGACGCGTTGCCGCGCCACCTCGCCGACCTGGGCGTCCGCTATCCGAAGGAGCGGGAGGAGCAGTTCGTCGCCGAGCTGCGCGAGCTCTTCTACCGTTACTACGGCGCGAGCCTGGCGGAGATCGACCCGATCCAGGTGATCCGGGAGGGTTTCGCCCTCATCTACTCGATCAACCTGCGTTTGCCGACGCGCTTCCTCCTGCTCGACCGCGCGATCGCGACGCTCGGCTCGGTTGGTGTCGAGCTCTACCCCGACTTCAACGTCTTCGAGGTCGCGCAGCCCTACGCCCGCGACATGCTGATCGGCCGCTACACACCGCGCCGCTTGCTCACGCGTACCAGGCGCGAGGCGATGAAGCTGAGTCAGATCGCGCTCGAGACGCCCTACCAGGTGCACGACTTCCTGAATGAGATCCGCGACGGTCAGATCGAGGTGGGTTTCGTCCACAAGGGCCTGGACGAGTTCATGCAGAAGATGGACGTCGCGATCAACCGGCTCGTGATCGCGCTCGTCGTCGTCGGGGGGTTGATCGCCTTCAGCCTGGTCGGGATCTTCGCCAAGTCTGGACCGCATCTGCTCGGACTGCACGTGCTCTCCTTGCTCGGGCTTACGCTGTCCGGCGTGCTCGGAGTGTGGCTCCTGCTCGGGGTGGTGCGCTCGGGGCGGCTGCGGCGGTGAGGCGCGCCCCGGGCTGCGATCTGTAGAAGCTTCGGCACAAAGACGGCCCAAAGGACACCTTGTTCAGCGCGTCACATCGCCGCTAGCGTGGCCGGCATGTCGACAGCGCTCCTTGTTGCCGAGCCCGAGCCGACGACACTCGGCTTCCTCGAGCGGCACCTGCGGGACGACGGGTTCAGGGTCGTCGGAGCAACGGCCGGCTGCCAGGCGCTCGACCTGGCGGAGCGGGAGCAGCCGAACCTTGTCCTGCTGGATACCGCTCTCCCGGATGAGTCCGGGCTCGACCTCTGCCGCCGGCTTCGGCAGGGCGAGCCGGGCCGGTCCTGGAATCGCGACGTGCCCGTGATCCTGCTCGGCCCGACCGAGTCGGACGCCGTCGACCGCGTTCGAGGGTTCGCACGAGGCGCGGACGACTACGTGGCCAAGCCGTTCCTGTACGACGAGCTGGTCGCGCGAATCCGCGCAGTGCTTCGCCGAGCGACACCGCTTCTGCCCGAGCAGCTCTTCGCTGGCGAGATCGTCGTCGATCGCGCCAGCAGGCGCGTGACCGTCGCCGGGCAGCGGGTCACGCTGGCCGGGAAGGAGTACGAGCTCCTGCTCAAGCTGGCGACGGAGCCGACGCGCGTGTTCACGAAGGACGAGCTGCTCCGGGAGGTCTGGGGCTTCCGCTCGCTCGGCCGCACGCGCACACTCGACTCGCACGCATCTCGTCTGCGCCGGAAGCTGGCCCATCCGGGCGCGGACTACGTCGTCAACGAGTGGGGGGTGGGCTACCGGCTGGTCGGCGACTAGCGCGGCTGTCCCTGTCCGACCGTGATCGCCCCGAGCGAGAAGCCCTCGCCGAGGCGATTGAGATCGAGCGGGCTCCGCACGCCCCTGACTTGCCCCCTGCTCGTGTACTGATGGAGAGCGATCCGCCGCCACGCGCCGATCGGGCTCGGGGCGTGCCGGCGGCCGTCGTTGGGCCCCCAGTCGGCGAGCCACAGCTGCGAGCAGTCGGCGAGCGCCTGGGCATGCCGCATGCGCTCGCGGTAGAAGCTGGGGAACGTGTAGAGGAGGGGGCGCTCGCCGATCTCGGCCCCGACCCGCCGGAGCCAGGCGAGCGTCCACTCGAGCAGTCCCTTCGCGGACCGGCCGGGCACCTCGAGGTCGAGCGCCGGCAGCAGGTCGCCCCGAGCCGGCACGGCGACATGGAGAAACCAGTCGGCCTCGGCAACGGCATCGCGCTCCGAGCCGACGGTGTCGGGGCGCGCGAAGTGGTAGGCGCCGATCGGTACGCCGACGCGCCTCGCTTCGGCGCGGTGTCGCGCGAAGGCGGCATCCTCGAAGCCCGCCCCTTCGGTCGCTTTCAGCAGCGCACCGCCGATCCGGGCGGCCCTCAGCGCGTTCCACGAGATCCCACGCTGGTACACGGAGAGATCGACGAGCTCTCTCGCGCTGCCACTGATTACATTGGACATGTCCATACTTGACAACTGTATCGCAATGAGACATGATCTCCGCGTGGCATCCCTGACGGATCTTCTACTCGTAACGACCACTCAGAGTGCGCGCCTCGACGCGAGCGGCGCCGTCGGTGTCGCGGCGACCGACTCGGCCCCGCCCGTGCGGGTCAGCAACTTCGTGACGGTTCAGTCCTTGAGCACCTTCGCCGTCGCGGCGGCGGTGCTGAAGATGCTGTGGGAGCTGGCCCGGGCACTCGGCGGCGGCTGGGCCGACAGCTACTGGGCCGCGACCGTCATCTGCCTCCTCTACGGCCTGTGGCAGTTCGCGCTCAGCGCGTCGGGACTGCGCGGGGCGAGGAAGCTCGACGTCGCGTCGGCGGCCGTGGTCTCGCTTGTCAACGCCGGAATCCTGGCGGCCGCCCTGATCGGGCTGACCGAGACGACCGACCTCGGATGATCGACCGAGCCGGAGCTGCGACCACCGGGCGCTACCTCGTGCTGCTCCACGAGGACGCGCGCGAGGCCGGCGTCGAGGCGCTTCGCCAGGGAGCGGGCGTCGAGCTCGAGTCGAGCCGCGACGTGGCAGCCGGAGCCGCTGGCGACCACTCGGCCACTGGGACGGGCGTCATGTTCGAAGAGCTGGGAGTCGCGGTCGTCTCGGCGGCGACCGACGCCGAGCACGAACTGGGCGCCACGGCCGCCGCCGAGGACGCGATCCTTGCACTGGAGCCCGAGCGGATCGTCCAGGCCCTGGACGAGACGGTTGCGACGCCGGCACCCGAGCCGGGCGCGCGCGACGCTATCGAGACGCGCGCGACCTGGGGACTTCAGGCGACCGGCGTCTTCCCGTCACGCTTCAGCGGCCGAGGCGTTCGGCTCGCGGTGCTGGACACCGGCCTCGATCTCGAACATCCCGACTTCGTGGGCCGTCAGATCCAGCACCGGTCCTTCGTCTCGGGCGAGAGCTTCGAGGACGAACACGGTCACGGGACGCACTGCATCGGCACGGCCTGCGGGCCCCGCGACCCCGATCGGGGACCGCGTTACGGCATTGCCTACGAAGCGGAGATCTGGGCCGGCAAGGTGCTTGGAAACGACGGCAGTGGAGTCGACGGCGGTATTCTCGCGGGCATCAACTGGGCCGTCGCGGGCGGCTGCCGGGTCGTCTCGATGTCGCTGGGGGCGCCGACCACGATCGGCGAACCGTACTCCCGCGTTTTCGAGGCGGCCGCCAGGCGCGCGAGGCGGCGGGGCACGCTCGTGGTCGCTGCCGCGGGCAACGACAGCGATCGCGAGTCCGGCGTCGTCAACCCGGTGAGCCATCCCGCGAACTGCCCTTCGATCGCCGCGGTGGCCGCTCTCGACCGACACCTCGCCGTTGCCTCCTTCTCGAACGGCGGACTCGATCCGAACGGAGGCCAGCTGGATCTCGCCGCGCCGGGCGTGGCCGTCCGCTCGGCGTGGCCGATGCCCACTCGCTACCGCGTGTTGAGCGGCACGAGCATGGCGACGCCGCACGTCGCCGGAATCGCCGGCTTGCAGGCCGAGGCGGCGCCTCGCGCCTCGGCGGACGCGGTGCTCGCGAAGCTCTTGCAGACGACGCGCCGGCTGCCGCTCTCGGATGCGGACGTGGGTGCCGGCCTCGTGCAGGCGCCGTAGCGAGGTGTTGCCGCAGGGGTACACTCGCGTTCAGAAGTTGGATGGGGACGCAAGGAGCGCGCACCGACGTCGTCGTCTCGGTCCGGGAAGGGCACGCGCTGGAGGACGTCGTCGAGGCCCTTCAGCAAGCTGGTCTGTCCGTGGACGAATCCCTGCCGGAGATCGGCGTCGTCAAGGGCTCGACGCAGACGTCAAACGTCTCGGCGCTCGCGAGCCTGGGCGGAGTGGAGGCCGTGGAGCGATCCGGCGAGGTGCGGCTGCCGCCGCCGGAGTCGCCCGTTCAATAGCGTTCGCGGCCGAGCGTTGCTGACGGCCGTCCCGCTCCCGCAGCGGCCGCTGTCGGTGCTCTGGCAATCCACGGTCGTCGACGTGGAGCCGGCGACGCGTTACGGCCACCGCTATGACGGAGCCGCCGTCAACACGACGCTCGCCGTCCAGAACGACACGGGCTCGACGCTCGTCTTCCCGCTCATCCTCGCGACCACCTATCCGGAGGAGCACGATCCCGCCCGCCGCGGCCGCTCGGTCGCCGGGCGGGATCTCGCGCCGGGCGACACCGACCCGCAGGACGAGTGGGACACGCTCGCGAGCGCCATTCGCGCCAACGGAATCGCTCAGGGTTATCCCCCCGAGCGAATGGATGTCTATCTCGCCAAGCTGCGTGCGAGCCTCGCCCGGGCCTCGAAGAGCAAAGCCGTCACGCTCGGCGCCGGTGAGCAGCGGTTCATTCGCACGTACCAGCGCAAGCTGCTGCGAACGCGGGACGGCGTCTTCGAGTTCCGGGCCATCGTGCCGCTGCCGCAGTTCGCGCTGTCGGCTGGTGGGTCGATCGGCGTCGCCGTCGTCCTGCCTGCCGACACGCCGCAGTACTCCGTCGAGCTGCTCGACTGGACTCGGACGCCGCCACCTCAGGCCTTCGGCAAAGATCAGGGACTGCCCGGAGTGGGCGGGCGGCTGGCGGTCGCATGGAGCTGGAAGGCCGATCCGGAGCTCGCGCTCAGCTACCGCTATGTGAGCTAGTCGCCTGCGCGCGAACCGCGCGCTTCAGCACCTCGTAGGCCTCTTCCCGGTTTCCTTCCCGCTCGAGCAACTCGGCGAGCCGCGAGAGGACCTGGGCGAGATACCTGCTCGGCTCACGCTCGAGCAACTCGGCGGCGAGCTCGTAGAGCTCTCGAGCCCGCGTCGAGTCCCCGGTTTCCTCGAGCGCCTCAGCAATCACGCCGTAGCCGCGGCCGGCCTCGCCCGGATTGGTCCCGGCGAGGGCGCCGGCCGCCCCCATCGCGAGCCGGGCTGCCTCCTCGCTGTGGCCGAGTTGCGCGAACGCGCGCGCCTCCTCGAGCTGGAACTTGGCGCGCTCGTAGTCGTTTCCACTCTCCCCGAGCAGGGCGAGCCCGTGGCGGAGAGAGTCGAGCGCCTCGGACGGCTCGCCGCGATCGAGCTCGATGTGCGCCAGCAGCTGGTGCGCCCGTGCCGTGTAGTGGTCGTGCTCGGTCAGCTCGAGAATCGCGAGCGCTCTCCGAGCGTGGCGCGCCGCCGTTTCCGGCCTCCCCTGCAGCGTGTGCAGCCGCGATTCGGACCAGAGCAGTCGCGCGCGAGTCAGCGGGTCTTCGACGGTTCGTGCCTCCGCGAGAGCCGCGCCGAGCAACTCCTCGGCGCGGCCGAAGGTCCCGGCGTCGATGAGCGCGTTCGCTAGCAGTACCGAGAAGCGAGTTCGCTCGACCGGGTCATCACGCTCCTCGGCTGCGGCGAGGCACCGCTCGAACACGGCGATCGCCAGCTCGTTCTCACCCACGATCGCATAGGCCCGCCCGAGGCTGTCGGCCAGCGAGGGGTGTGCCGTCTCGTCGGAGCCGTAGAGCGAGAGCGCCTCCTCGAAGTGCCCGATCGCTGCGCGCGGCTGGCCGCGCCGAAAGGCGAGCTGGCCGAGGCCGGCGGCCGCCTCCGCCTGAACCCTCTTCTCGCTGGACGTCTCGAATGCGTGGCGGTAGATGCTCTCGGCCAGCTCGGCGTCGTCCATTCGCAGGGCGACGTCCGCCTGCAGCAGGGCGCTCCCGTCGTCAGCCCCGAGCTCGCTGCCGGTCGCGAGAAAATCCGAGCTCACGCCCAGCTTGCGCCCCAGCTCGCGCAGGAGCTGGAGCGATGGAACGCGGTCGCCAGCCTCGATCCTCGAGATGTAGGCGGGGGTGCAGCCGCGGAAGGCGAGCTCGCGCTGACTGAGCCCCGCCCGCCGCCTCGTCTCCCGAAGCCTGCGGCCAACAGCGTGGGGGTCGTCGACGTGTGTTGACTTTTGTCGTGGCAGTCGACTACACTCCTTTCGCTCCGGGCCCGGGGCTGTCCAGCAACTCGACGAAAGGACGGTCCCATGAGAGCTCGCCTGCAGCTCCTCGTGCTGGTGGCCTGCCTCGTCGCATCGGTGCTTCTGGTGCCGGGCGGCGAAAGCGGTCCATTCTGGCCATAGCGAGGATGAAAGAGTCGGGGGCGGCGTCTCCAGCGCCGTCCCCGATGCTACCGATTCGGGCTAGTCTCTGCTGGACATCTGTCAAGAAGCCAGTGTGAAGCGGGTCAAGAGCGCTGTCTAGAGCCCGAGAGCGGGCAGCGGATCGACCGCAGCGCCCCGGAGGCGGACCTCGAAGTGAAGGTGGGGGCCGGTGGCGTGACCCGTCGCTCCGACTCGGCCGATCTCGTCGCCGGTGCTCACGCTCTGTCCGACACGAACCTCGATGCGGGAAAGGTGTGCGTAGAGCGTCCGTACGCCGCCGCCGTTGTTGATCGTGACCAGGCGGCCCCAGCCGCCGGCACGCCAATCTGCGTACACGACTTGGCCGGAACGTGCGGCGGCGACCGGGGTCCCCGTCGCCGCGGCGAGGTCGACGCCGGCGTGGAAGCGCAAGCCTCGCGGGCCGAATCCGCTCGTCAGCGTCCCGTCGACCGGCAGCGCGAGCGAGACGGGGCAGCGCGCCGGGGGCATGCGCAACGCCGCGAAGGTAGCCGGCCCCGCCCGGCCGTCGACTGCGAGGCTCGACCAGCGCTGGAAGCGACGAAGCGATGCATCGGTCCGGTCTCCTAGGAAGCCGTCGAAGGTACCCGACGGAAACCCGTGCCAGGCGAGCATGAACTGGAGCGCGGCGACGTCCCACCCGCCGAGCCCGTGCGCGAGGACTCGGGCGCCGAGCCGGGGACGGCCGAAGCGTCCGAGGAGGCGCCTCGTCGCATGGCCGGGCACGCCATCTGGCCTGAGGCCGGCCTGAAGTTGGAGCGAGCGGATGCCGGCCCGGGTAGCCGGGCCGATGAGCCCGTCGATCGTCGCGTCGTAGAGTCCCTTCCGATGCAGACCGGTCTGAAGTGCGGCCACGCTCGGGTTGCCGACGGCGCCGAGGGGGGGCGCGAGGACGAGCGTGACGAGCGCTCCCAGAAGCAGCGCGAGCGAGCGCGAAGCCATAAGGCCCCCCTCTTCGCTGTCGCCCGCCTCGATTCCTACATCGCGGCCCCTTCGAGGCGGAGGAGCGCTTCCTTGCGCTCGAGCCCCCCCGCATAACCGACGAGCTTCCCGGTCGAGCCGACCACCCGGTGGCAGGGCAGGATGATCGGGATCGGGTTTCGATTCATCACCGTCCCGACCGCCCGGGCCGCCTTGGGACGTCCGGCCTCGCGCGCGAGTGACCCATAGGTCGTCACGTTTCCGTAGCCGACGCGCCCGAGCTCAGCGAGCACCGATCGACCGAACGAGGGCAGCGGCGTGAGATCGAGGGCGAGATCGAAGCTCCGCCGTCGCCCCTCGAAGTACTCGTCGAGCTGCCGGCGGACGTCGTCGAGCGCACCGGGCGTGCCGAGCACCCGTGCTCCGAACAGGCGGGCCAGCCGGTCGAGCTCGAGGTCGGGATCCGGATCGTAGGCAATGCGGCAAAGTCCGCGCGCCGAGCCGGCGACGAGCAGCTCACCGAGCGGAGAGTCGGTGACGACGTAGCGCACGTCGAGCGAATCCTCGGAAGCGGCGGCCGCGCGGAAGCGGCGGTCGAGCTCTGGCGACACGGTCATTCTTGCTCCTTTCGCTTGCGGAGGCGTCGTACGCCCGACGACGCCGCCTGGCGGGCGGCTTCTTCGCTCGAGTCGAGTGCGGCGCCGATCGCGTCGTAGGGCAGGTCGTAGCCGTAGCGGAGCACCACCGCGGCCCGCTCGGTCGGCGGCAGCTCTCCCGCGAGGTGCTCGAGCTCGGCGTAAGCCGGCCGCGCGTCGACCACGGCGCTCTCGGGCAGCTCGGACCCGGACGGGCGACGGCGCAGCTCGTCGAGGGCGATCCGGTTGGCGATCGTCAGCACCCACGCGCGCAGGTTGTCGGCGTGCTCGAGGCGCGCGTAGGCGCGGAGAGCGCGCAGGAAGGTTTCCTGGAACGCGTCCTCGGCTCGCTCGCGGCCGACGAGCCGAACGAGCCGGCCGAACACCTCGTCGCGGTGGGCAGCGTAGAAGCGCTCGAACGGCGGGACGGGCACGGGCTGCATCATGAGGGAAACGCCCGGGGCGTTCAGAATGTGAGGTGCATGATTCGGGTCGCCGTCGTCGGGCATGTCGAGTGGGTCGAGTTCCTCCGTGTCGAGCGCGTGCCGCGGCCGGGTGAGATCGTCAGCGCGAGCGAGGTCTGGTCGGAGCCGGCGGGCGGCGGTGCCGTGGCGGCGGTTCAGCTCGCGCGGCTGGCGGGCCATTCGACGTTCTTCACCGCGCTCGGCGACGACGAGATCGGCCGGCGGGCGCGCGACGGCCTCATCGAGCTCGGCGTACGGGTCGAGGCCGCCATACGAGACGAGCCGCAGCGTCGTGCGTTCGTGTACGTCGACGGCGCCGGCGAGCGCACGATCACGCTCTTGAGCCGGAAGCTCGTACCGCACGCCGACGATCCGTTGCCCTGGGGCGATCTGGCCTGGACCGACGCGGTGTACTTCACGGGCGGCGACCAGGCTGCGGTGCACCGCGCGCGTGGAGCGAGGGTGCTCGTCGCGACGGCTCGCGAGCTGCCGACGCTGGCCGCTGCGGGAGTCCAGCTCGACGCGCTCGTGCGAAGCGGCAGCGACGAGTCGGAGGCGTACGCCCCAGGAGACCTTGATCCAGTGCCGCGCCTAGCCATTGCTACCTCCGGCGCCGCCGGCGGCTCCTATTCCGTCGACGGCGGACCCGAGCAGCAGTTCGCCGGCGCCCCGCTACCTGGACTTGTGGTCGACGCGTACGGAGCGGGGGACTCCTTCGCCGCGGGCCTGACCTTCGCGCTCGCCGAGCGCCGCTCGCTCGCCGTCGCGATCGCATTTGCCGCCCGCTGCGGCGCGGCGGTCATGACCGGCCGCGGCCCATACGGGGCACAGTTGCCGCGCTGACGAGGTTTGCGATGTGGGGCATCGTGGAGTAAGGTGGGGAGCAGTGGAGACAACGCGCGCAGCGCCGATGCTGCTCGGGGAGTACGAGCACACCATCGATGGCAAGAACCGCCTCACCCTGCCGGCCAAGTTTCGCGACGCCTTCGCGGAGGGCCTGGTCGTGACGCGAGGGATGGACGGCTGCCTGAACGTCTACGCCCGCCCCGACTGGGACCGTCTCGCCGACGAGATCCAGCGCACCGAGTACCTCAATCCGGACTCGCGCAAGCTGAGGCGCTTCTTCTTCTCCGCCGCCTCGGAGGACGTGCCGGACCGGCAGGGAAGGATCTCGATCCCGCCCGCCCTCGCCGGGAGTGCGAGCCTCGGGCGCGACGTGGTCGTCGCCGGAGTAATGGATCACCTAGAGGTCTGGGACCGTTCGCGCTGGCGCGCGCAGATCGACGAAGTGGAAGGGAGTGCTGAGGATGTTGCCCGACGCATCGCGGCCGAACGCGACTGATCACGTCCCCGTCCTCGCCGACCAGGTCCGCGAGGCGCTCTCGGTTCGCCCGGGCGAGACCGTGATCGACGCCACCTTCGGAGCCGGCGGCCATGCCGCCCTGCTCGCCGCCGACCTCCGCGGCAGCGGGAAGCTGATCGCGATCGACCGCGACCCGACGGCTCGTGCCTACTTCGAGCGCCTGCGCCGGCGGGCGCCGGTGCAGGCGCGATTTCTGCGCGGCGACTTCGCGGTCGTGCTCGGCCAGCTCGCTCAGAACGACATCGAGGTCGACGCGATCCTGCTCGACCTCGGCGTGTCGAGCATGCAGCTCGATCGTCCCGAGCGAGGCTTCTCCTATGCGACCGACGCTCCGCTCGACATGCGGATGGATCCGACGAGCGAGGTTTCGGCGCGCGAGCTCGTCAACGAGCTGGACGAGCGCGAGCTGACGACGATCTTTCGTCGCTACGGCGAGGAGCGCTACGCCAAGCAGATCGCCCGGGCCATCGCGCGACGGCGGCGCGAACGGCCGCTCGAGCGGACGGGTGAGCTCGTCGATACGATCAAGGCCGCCATCCCGGCACCTGCGCGCTTCGGCGAGGGCCACCCGGCCAAGCGCGTCTTCCAGGCGCTCCGCATCGCGGTCAACGACGAGCTCGGCGCCCTGGAGGCAGCACTTCCCGAGGCGGTGCGCATGCTCAGGCCGGGTGGGCGCCTCGCGGTGATCAGCTTCCACTCGCTCGAGGACCGCATCGTCAAGCGATTCCTGCGCAGCGAGGAGGGCGGCTGCATCTGCCCGCCCGACTTCCCCGTCTGCGTCTGCGGCAGGGAGCCCGTCCTGCGTGCTCTGAGCCGGAAGGCGGTACGGCCGGGCGCCGGCGAGGTAGCGGCGAACCCGCGCTCGGCGTCTGCTCGCCTCCGAGCCGCGGTCAAGGTCTGATGGCGGCCGTTCCCGCCACCGCGCCGCTTCGTGCTCCGGCGAAGGAGGCCACGCCCCGCGTCGCCCGCCCGCGTACCCGGCGGGCGGCGCGGATTCGACTCGCGAGCGGCGTCATCTGGATCGTCACGCTGGCCGTGTTGCTCTCGGGCATCGTCGCCCTCAACGTCGCGGTCCTCGGCCTGAACGTCCGGCTCGACGAGCTGAGCCACCGTCGCGCCGACCTCCAGGCCCAGAACGCATCGCTCGAGGGGCGCATCTCGCAGGCGCTCGCCCGCACGGATTCCCTCGCGCGGCAGGAGGGCCTCGTTCCCGCGAATCCCGACGAGACGAGGTTCGTCGACCTTCAGCCGAAGGTGAAGTGAGCGCGCGCGGCGCAAACCGCCGGATTCGACTGCTGCTGCTTCTGCTCGTGGCCGTCTTCGCGGGAACGCTGCTCCGCGCGATCTGGCTGCAGGGCGTGCGGGCCGCGGCGCTGGCGAGCCTGGGAGCCAGGCAGCACCGAGAGGAGATCACAATCCCGGCCCGACGCGGGACACTGTACGACCGGAGCGGCGTCCAGCTCGCCATCGGGGAGCAGGCGACCACGGTCTACGCGGACCCGAAGCAGATCCGTAATCCCCGAAACGCCGCATTGGCAGTCACGCGGACGCTTCGCGTCGACGCGAATCGCATCTACCCCGTGCTTGCAGACCGGACGCGCGGCTTCGTCTATGTCGAGCGGAAAGCCGATCCGGCGCGCGCAGCCGCCCTCGCGCGGCTGAAGATCCCCGGCCTCGGCTTCTATCCAGAGGAGCGGCGCATCTACCCGCAGGGGTCCGTCGCCTCGCACGTCCTCGGCTACGCGGGGGTCGACAACCACGGGCTCGGCGGCCTCGAGCTCGGCCTCGACGGGCTGCTGACGGGCCGGCCGGGCAGCGAGACGATCGTGAAGGACCCGTTCGGCCGGCCGATCGACATCTTGAGCTCGGTCGACGAGCGGAAGGGCCAGGACGTCTACCTCACGCTCGACCGCACCCTGCAGGCGAACGTGGAGCGGATCCTGCGCGAGACCGTGCACCAGTGGCGCGCGAAGGACGCGACCGCGATCGTGCTCGACCCGCGTACGGGCGGCGTGCTCGCGATGGGCGTCGCGCCCGGCTTCAACGCGAACGGGTACGCGCACGCGCCGCCGGACGTGGAGCGAAACCGTGCAGTGACAGACACGTATGAGCCCGGGTCCACGTTCAAGCTCGTGACGGCGTCGGCCGTTCTCTCCGAGCACGTCGTGACGCCTCAGACCGCATTCGTCCTGCCGCCGCGGATTCAGGTGGCCGACAGGACGATCCACGACTCGCACGAGCGCGGCACCGAGCGAATGACCGTGGCTCAGATCTTCTCGCGCTCCTCGAACGTCGGCACGGTGACGCTCGCGCAGATGCTCGGGGAGAGCCGACTCGCGCGATGGATCACGCGCTTCGGCTTCGGCCGCAAGACCGGGATCGACTTCCCGGGCGAGAGCCGCGGCATCGTTCTGCCGCTGCCGGAGTGGTCCGGATCGACGATCGGCAACGTCCCCATCGGCCAGGGCATCGCCGTGACGCCGATCCAGATGGCCTCGGCCTACGCGGCGCTCGCGAACGGGGGGGTGTTCGTCCGTCCGCATCTCGTCGACCACGTGGGCCTGCGGCCGCGGCCGCGGCCGGCTCGGCGCCGCATCGTCTCGCGGCTCGTGGCCAACCAGCTGCGGACGCTGATGCAGGACGTCGTCGCGGAGGGAACGGGCGTGCTTGCTCAGGTGCCCGGCTACCGGGTCGCCGGCAAGACCGGGACGGCGCAGAAGCCCGACTCGAGAGGAGGCTACTCGAGCGACAAGTTCGTGGCCTCGTTCGTCGGCTTCGTGCCGGCGAGCGCGCCGCGGCTCGTGATCCTCGTCATGGTCGACGAGCCCCACGGCAACATCTTCGGAGGCGTCGTCGCCGCCCCGGCTTTCCAGCGGATCGCCCGCTTCGGTCTGCAGTACTTCGGCTATCCCCCAGATGCGCCGCAGCGCTGATGCCGCGAAGAGGCCCCGGGACGTAGCCCGGCACCACCTAGCCGGGGATTTTGACCGGGCCTCGGTCTAACCTCTCGTAGATGGATGCAGCTGTCCGCACCCGCACCCTACGGGTCTGGGATCGTCGGAGTGACGCCTACGGCCGTCGGGCGCTCGCTCCGCATGAGCCTCGAGAGGTTGGCCCTATCACCACCCTACGGGTCTGGGATCGCCGGACTGACCCCGGCGAAGTCCCGTCGCCTGCCCCGCATGAGCCGCATGAGGCTGGCCCTATCACCACCCTACGGGTCTGGGATCGCCGGACTGACCCCGGCGAAGTCCCGTCGCCTGCCCCGCATGAGCCGCATGAGGCTGGCCTATGAGTTCCAGGTGGCACACTCTCCTCGCTGCGCTGAGCCCGGTGGAAGTGGTCGCAGGCCCCCTCCCGTCGATCGACGACCTCGCGTACGACACGCGGGCGGTATCGCCGGGCGCGCTCTTCTTCTGCGTCCGGGGTGAGCGCGTCGACGGGCACGAGCTCGCAGCAGAGGCGGTGGGTCGAGGCGCCGTCGCACTCGTCGTCGAGCGGCCGCTCGGAGAGCAAGTGCCGCAGCTGGTAGTCCCGAGCAGCCGCGCTGCGATGGCGCCTGCCGCCGACGTGTTCTTCGAGCGACCTACCCGCGAGCTTTGCGTTGCCGGCGTCACCGGGACGAACGGCAAGACGACGACCGCTTACCTGCTGCACGCGATGCTCGAGGCGGCCGGCCGCCGGCCCGGTCTGCTGGGAACGATCGAGCGCCGCGTCGGCGCCGACGTTCGGCCCGCGGCTCTCAACACGCCGGAGGCAATCGACCTGCAGCGTCTCTTTCGGGAGATGCTCGTCGCCGGCAACCGGAGCTGCGCGATGGAGGCGACGTCCGGGGCATCAGCCCAGGGACGGCTCGACGGCACGCGCTTCGCGGCGCTTGCCTTCACCAACCTGACACAGGACCACCTCGACTTCCACGGCACGATGGAGAGCTACTTCGAGGCAAAGCGCCGCCTGTTCACGGGAGACGATCCGCCGCCGGCAGCGGTCAACGTGGGCGATCCGTACGGGCGGCAGCTTGCCGACGAGCTTCTCGCGCGCGGGCGCCAGGAGGTCGTCACCTTCGCTCTCTCGGGCGACGCCCAGGTGCGTCCGGGCGGGCTCGAGCTGAGTGCGAGAGGCGCCCGCTTCCGCGCCGCCGGGCTCGAGATCCGAACCGGGCTCCGCGGCCGCTTCAACGTCGAGAACGTACTCGCTGCGGTCGCGACGGGACGGCTGCTGGGCCTCGCGGACGCCGCGATCGAGCAGGGCATCGCGGCCGTGCGCGCCGTCCCGGGACGCTTCGAGCTCGTGGAGGAGGGACAGCCGTTCGCCGTCGTCGTCGACTACTCGCACACGCCCGACTCGCTCGAGAACGCCCTGCGAGAGGCGCGCGAGCTCTGCGAGGGACGGGTCATCTGCGTCTTCGGCTGCGGGGGCGACCGTGACCACGGCAAGCGCCCGCTGATGGGCAGGATCGCCTCGACGCAGGCGGACGCGGCGATCGTCACGTCGGACAACCCGCGCAGCGAGGATCCGCTCGCGATTATCGAGGAGGTGCTGTCCGGCGCGCACGAGGGACTCGAGGTCGAGCCCGACCGCGGGGAGGCGATCGCCCGCGCGATCGGGCTGGCGCGTGACGGCGACGTCGTTGTGATCGCCGGCAAAGGACACGAGCCGGGGCAGCAGTTCCGCGACTTCACGCTGCCCTTCGACGACCGCGAGGCCGCCCGCGACGCGCTGCGGCGGCTGGGTGCGAAGGCGTGATCGCGCTCACGCTCGAGGAGGTCGCCCGCCTCTGCGCCGGGCGGCTGCAGGCGGCGGCGTGGGCTGGCGAGATAACCGGCGTTCAGATCGACTCTCGCAGGATCGACGAGGGCGACCTCTTCGTGGCCGTCGGGCCCGGCGCCGACTTCACAAAGCACGCCTTCGCCCGCGGCGCTGCCGCGACGCTCATACCCGACGACGCGCTCGCCGCGCTCGGTGCTCTCGGCAGCGCCGTTCGCGAGCGCAGCTTCGCGCGGGTGGTCGGGATCACGGGCTCGACTGGCAAGACGTCGACCAAGGACATCCTGGCGGCGCTGCTCCGGCCGCACGCGCGTGTGGTCGCGGCGGAGGCCAGCTACAACGCGGAGCTCGGCGTGCCGCTCACACTCTGCCGATTGGAGCAGGACACGGAGCTCATCGTGCTCGAGCTCGCGATGCGCGGCTTCGGTCAGATCGCGTATCTCTGCGAGATCGCGCGCCCCGAGACCGGCGTGGTCACGAACGTCGCACCGGTGCACCTCGAGCTCGTTGGCTCGCTCGAGGGTGTCGCTCGCGCGAAGGCGGAGCTGATCCAGGCTCTGCCGCGCGGCGGAACGATCGTCGCGCCGTCGGACGCTCCGACGCTCGAGCCCTACCTCGAGCGCGACGGCCTGACCGTTATCCGCTTCGGGCCGGGCGGCGACCTGGAGCTGGAGCGCTTTACCGCGGGCGAGGACTCGTCCGAGCTCGTCGTGCGCGCCTTCTCCGAGCAGCTGAAGCTCGAGGTCAACTTCTTGGCCTCCTACCAGGCCTTGAACGTGCTCGCGGCTCTGGGCGCCTACTGCGCACTCGACCTGCCGCTCGGGCGGGCGGCCGAGGGCGCGGCCGAGATCGAGTTCAACCGCTGGCGCGGAGAGGAGATGCCGCTGCCAGGGGGAGGACTCCTGATCAACGACGCGTACAACGCGAACCCGATCTCGATGAAAGCGGCCCTCGAGCACCAGGCTGAGCGGGCGGGAGCCCGCCGGCGCGTCGCCGTACTCGGCGAGATGGCGGAGCTCGGCCCCGGCGCGCGCGAGTATCACCTCGAGATCGGCAAGCTCGCCGCGGAGCTCGGTGTCTCTGTCCTGATTGCCGTCGGCGGCGTGCCCGCGCGCTCGTACCTCGGCAGCGGAGGTGAGATCCCGCACACTGAGTGGGTGCCGGGTAGCAGGGATGCGATCACCGCCGCCCGGGCGCAGTTCGAGCCGGGCGACTGCGTGCTCGTCAAGGGCTCGCGCATGATCGGCCTCGAAGCAGTCGCAGACGCGCTGACGGCGGTCAGAGCATAGTGGCCCGCGTGCTGACGGCGGGGCTGATCGCGATGCTGATCTCGATCATCGCCGGGCCGAAGTTCATCGCCTTCCTGCGCCGGAACGAGTTCGGCCAGCAGATTCGGGCGGAGTTGCCCGAGGGGCACATGATCAAGCAGGGCACGCCGACGATGGGCGGCCTCCTGATCGTGCTCGCGATGTCGGTCGCGTTCCTCGCGCTCAGCCGCTACACGAAGGACGCACTCACGGTCTTCCTCGTCACGATCGGGTGCGCGGGCGTCGGCTTCATCGACGACTTCATCAAGCTGCGACACCGCCGATCGCTCGGTCTCTCAGGGCGCTGGAAGCTCCTGTTGCTCGCCGGCATCGCGCTCGGCGCCGGCCTGCTCCTGCGCCACGACGACTACGCGACGTCCGTCTATATCCCCGGGCTCGACTGGCGTCCGGACCTCTCGTGGTTCTGGTTCGTGCTCGTCTTCCTCATCATCGCGGGCGCCGCGAACGGGGTGAACCTGACGGACGGGATCGACGGGCTCGCCGCGGGAACCGGGATGATCGCCCTGATCACCTTCACCGCGATCGACGTTTTCACCTTCATCCGCTCGTCCCAGCGGGGTGGCCCCGACCTCTCGGCGCTCGACGCGGCGATTCTCGGCGCCGCGCTGATCGGGGGCACGATCGGCTTCCTCTGGTACAACGCCTTCCCCGCCGAGGTCTTCATGGGCGACACGGGCTCGATGGCGATCGGCGGCGCGCTGGCGGCGTTCGCGGTCGTCACGAACGGCGAGCTGCTGCTGCTCCTCGTCGGCGGGATCTTCGTGATCGAGGCCCTCTCGGTGATGCTGCAGGTCTTCAGCTTCAAGTACTGGGGACGGCGCATCTTCCTGATGGCGCCGATTCACCACCACTTCGAGATGAAAGCGTGGTCGGACACCAAGATCATGGTCCGCTTCTGGATCATGGGCGCGATTCTCGGCGCGGCCGCGTTCGCGATCTACTACCGCTACTTCTTCCAGTTCCGGCCCGACCTCGCGGGCCGGTGAGCCTTCCGGCCCGGGCGCTCGTGCTGGGCCTCGCGCAATCGGGGCAGGCGGCTGCCCTCGCGCTCGCGCGGCGCGGCGTTCGGGTCGTGGGCGTCGACCGGTCCGACGAGATCGACGTCGGGAGGCTTTCGGAGGGGGGCGTCGAACTGCATCTCGGCAGGGAGGAGGAGTCGCTGCTCGAGAACGTTGACGTGCTCGTGAGGAGTCCCGGCGTCCCCGGTCAGGCGGCGCTGCTCGAGGCTGCCCGCGAACGCGGCGTGCCGGTCTGGAGCGAGGTCGAGCTCGGCTTCCGCCTGCTCGGGCCGCGGAACCGTCTCGTCGGGATCACGGGCACCAAGGGAAAGACGACGACTGTACGGCTGCTCGGCGCGATCTTCGCCGCGGCGGGGCAGACGGCGGCGCTGGCGGGCAACGAGCACAGGCCGCTGAGCGAGGTCGCCGGCGACCTGGACGCGCAGGCGTGGGTTGTCTGCGAGCTCTCGAGCTTCCAGCTCGAGGACGTCCAGACGCTCGCCTGCGATGTCGCCGTCCTCCTGAACGTCGAGCCGGACCACCTCGACCGTTACGACTCCTTCGAGCGCTACCGCGACGCGAAGCTCCGCATCCTCGAGCGGGCTGGCACGGCCGTCGTCCCACGCGGATCGGGCCTGGCGGGGATCGAGTTCTCAGGCGACGATCCACTGCCGGCCGAGCCGCGGATGCCGGGCGTGCACAACCGCGAGAACGCGGCTGCGGCGACCGCGGCGGCGCGGGCCGCGGGCATCAGCGATGCGCCGATTGCGGAGACGCTCCGCACCTTCCCGGGCGTGCCGCACCGGCTCGAGCTGGTAGCCGAGATCGGCGGCGTCCGCTACGTCAATGACTCGAAGGCGACGAACGTGACTGCGGCCCGCCGCGGCATCGCGGCGTACGAGGGCTCGCCGCTACGGCTCATCCTCGGCGGCTCGCCGAAAGGCGAGAGCTTCGAGCCGCTGGCGCGCTCGCTTGGCCCGGACGTCTGCTCGCTCCACCTGATCGGTGCAACTGCTGACGAGATCGCGGCCGCGCTCGATGCGACCGGGCTTTCCTACGAGCGCGACGGAGACCTGACCACGGCTGTCCGTTCGGCGGCCCGCGCGGCGCGGCCCGGCGACATCGTCCTGCTCTCGCCCGCGTGCGCGAGCTACGACCAGTTCCGGGACTTCGAGGAGCGCGGGGACGCCTTCCGCCGTCTCGTAGGGGAGCTCGGCTCGTGAAAGCGCTACAGCCGGTGCAGCTCGAGCGCCGGCAGGCGCGGGAGGAGACGAAGACGGAGCTGCAGGCGCAGCTCCTCATTCTCGTCACGCTCGCGCTCGTCGCCTTCGGCCTCGTCATGGTCTACAGCGCCACCTCGGCGCCGGCGGCAATCCGGCATGGCGACCCGAGCTCGTACCTGAAGCGGCAGGGGATCTACGCCTTCCTGGGCCTCGTCGGCCTCATCCTCGCCTCGCGCATCGATTTTCGAGCTCTCCGGCGACTTGCGCCCGCGCTCCTCGTTACGAGCCTCGTGCTGTGCGCGGCCGTACTTGCGGTCGGCACCCAGGTCAACGGCGCCCGCCGCTGGCTCTCGCTCGGCCCCGCAGTGTTCCAGCCGTCGGAGCTCGCGAAGCTCGCGCTGGTCGTCTGGGCCGCCTCCTACCTGGCACGGTCACGCCCGCCGGTCACGTTCAAGCAACTCGTCCGTCCGCTCGGGATCGTCGCCGGTGCGTTTTGCCTCCTGATCGTGGCGGAGCCCGACCTGGGGACGGTGATCTCGATTGTGCTGATGCTCGCGGCCATGCTGCTCGTCTCCGGGTCACCCGTCGGGCTGCTCGCGAAAGCGGCAGGGCTCGTCACGGCGCTCGGGGTGGCTGCGATCTGGATCGAGCCCTACCGACGGGCTCGCGTCTTCAGCTTTCTCAACCCCTGGGCCGACGCGCAGGGCGCGGGGTTCCAGACGGTTCAGGCGATGATCGGCCTCGGCGCCGGCGGCCTCTTCGGCGTCGGCCTGGGTCAGGGCGTGCAGAAGGTGAACTACCTGCCGGAGGCCCACACGGACATGATCCTCGCGGTCATCGGGGAGGAGCTAGGTCTCGTCGGGGTCGCCGCGGTGATCACCGCATATGCCGCTTTCGGATATGCGGCGCTCTCGATCGCGCTCCGCTGCCGCGATCCGTTCGGCAAGCGCCTGGCGGCCGGGATCGGCACGCTCGTCTGCGCCCAGGCGGCGATCAATCTGGGCACCGTACTCGGCATCGCGCCGCTCACGGGAATCCCGTTGCCCTTCATCTCCTACGGCGGCTCGAATCTCGTTGTCGCCCTCACGTCGGTGGGCATCCTCCTTAACATCGCAAGCGGTGCGAGTGCGCGACGAGTTGAGCTGCCTGATCGCGGCCGGCGGGACCGGCGGCCACGTGCTGCCGTCGCTCGCGGTCGCAGAAGCCCTGCGCGCGCGGGGGGTACGCGCGACGTTCGCCGGGTCGCCGGAACGCATGGAGGCGCGGCTCGTCCCTGAGGCGGGCTTCGAGCTCGACCCGTTTCGCATTTCCGGGCTACCGCGCAGCCCAGGCCCGAAGCTCGCCCGTGCGCTGATCATCGCGGCACGCGCGCCCGCGGCTTGCGGCAAGATTCTGGAGCGGCGTCGCCCCTCCATCGTGTTCGGAGGAGGTGGGTACGTGGCCGGCCCGATGATCGTCGCCGCGGCGCGGCGCCGCATTCCGACTGCGTTGCTCGAGGTGGACGCGCACCTCGGCCTCGCGAACAGACTCGCAGCGCCGTTCGCGCGCCGGGTCTTCCTCTCGTTTCCGATCGAGGGCCGTTCCGGCGGGAAGTACCGCGTGACGGGCCGACCCATCCCGGCGCGCTCGCGGCCCGTCGACCGCGCCGCCGCCCGCCGCGTCTTCTCGCTGCCGGAGCAGGGACCGGTTCTCCTCGTGTTCGGCGGCAGCCAGGGCGCACGGCGCCTGAACGAGCTGGCGGTCGACCGGTGGGGCGAGAGAGGCCCGGCGATTCTCCACCTGTGCGGTGAGCGCGACTACGCCTCGCTTGCGGATCGGGTGGAGCGGCCCGACTACCGCCTCGTCGCCTTCACGAGCGACGTCGGCGCCGCGGTGTCGGCTCCGGATCTCGCGCTGGCGCGTGCGGGAGGCTCAGTCTGGGAGCTGGCGGCGGCGGGGACGCCCGCCGTCCTCGTACCGCTCCCCACCGCGACCGCCGACCACCAGACGAAGAACGGCCGCTTCTTCGAGCGGGCCGGCGGCGCGCTGGTCGTTGACGAGGCGCAGCTCGAGGGCGTCCCGGCCCTCGTCGACTCGCTGCTCGCCGACGAGGTGCGGCTGGTCGGGATGAGCGCGGCCATGCGAGGCGTGTCACGCCCTCGCGCGGCCGACGAGATCGCCGAGGAGCTGATCGCTCTCGCCGGCGCGCGTTCGGAGGACGGTTGACGACGCCCACGGAAAGCGCGACGCGCCTGCTCGGGCGCAAGATCTGGTTCGTCGGCATCGGCGGCGCCGGACTCTCGGGCTACGCGCTCGTCGCGAAGGCGTGGGGCGCCGAGGTCGCGGGGTGGGATCGCGTGGAGACGCCGTATCTCACCGCGGTGCACGAAGCGGGCATCCCGGTCACGGTCTCGCCTGAGCCCGAAGGCGCACCCGGCGGGTACGAGGCGGTCGTCTCGACTGCGTTCGCAGGCGCCGTGCCCGGGCGCACGCGTGCCGAGCTGCTCGCCGAGCTGGTGGCGCTCGAGCGGTCGATCGTCGTCGCGGGGACGCACGGCAAGACGACGACGGCCGGGATGATTGCCTTTTGCCTCGACCGGCTCGGCCACGACCCGTCGTTCCTGATCGGCGGCGAGGTCGCGCAGCTCGGCGGGAACGCCCGGGCCGGCAGCGGCTGGCTCGTCGTCGAGGGCGACGAGTCGGATCGCACGATCGAGTCGCTCCGGCCCGAGATCGCCGTCGTCACCAACGTGGAGCTCGACCACCACACGACCTTCGCCTCGCGGGCGGAGGTCGAGACGCTCTTCGAGAGCTGGACCACGCGGGTGCCGCATGTGGTTCGCGGCGACGATCTGCCTCCCGCGGACGTCCGGCTCGCGCTGCCCGGCGAGCACAACCGGCGGAATGCCGCGTGCGCGCTGGCCGCCTTGGAGCTCGCAAGCGTGCCACGCGACGACGCGGTCACGGTTCTCGCGGACTTTCGCGGCGCCGCCCGGCGGCTCGAGCGCAGGGGGGAGGCAAGGGGGATCGTCGTGTACGACTCGTACGCGCACCATCCGACCGAGATCTCGGCCGATATCGCGGCGGCGAGGGAGCTGAACGGGGATGCGAGGATTCTCGTGGCGTTTCAGCCCCACCTGCCCTCTCGAACCCGTCACCTCGCCGCGGAGCTCGCGATGGCGCTCGCCGCCGCGGACGCCGTGTCTGTCACCGACATCTATCCCGCGCGCGAGCGGCCCGTTGCCGGCGTCAGCGGAAAGCTCGTCGTCGACGCCCTCGCCGAGCGACGTCCCGGCATGGCGATCGGGTGGACGCCGCTCCTCGAGGACGCCGCGCGGTTCCTCGCGCGTAGGGCACGGCCCGGCGACATCGTCCTGACGCTGGGGGCGGGCGACATCGATCGAGCCGGCGCGCTCGTCCTGGAGGCGCTGCGCTGAAGCTCGAGGAAGGCGTTCCGCTCTCGCGCTTCACCACCCTCGGGACCGGTGGGCCGGCCCGGGCCTTCGCGCGCGTCGAGAGCCTCGGCGAGCTCGAAGAGGCCCTCGGCTGGGCCGCCGAGGGCCGCCTGGCCGTGACGACGGTGGGTCTTGGGTCCAATCTGCTCGTCGCAGACGAGGGCGTCGATGCGCTCGTCCTGAAGCTCGCGGGCTCTCTCGCGCGGGTCGACGCTACCGAGGCGGGATTGGTGGCCGGCGGCGGCGCGTCGCTCGCCGTGTGCCTGCACAGGGCGAAGGCCGCCGAGCTCGGCGGCTTCGAGTTTGCCTGTGCGATTCCAGGTACCGCGGGAGGCGGGGTCTGGATGAACGCCGGCGCCTACGGAAGCGACATGCAGACGGTGCTCGACCGCGCGCTCGTGCTGGACGAGCAGGGCTCGAGGTGGCTCACGCCCGCCGAGCTGGGCCTCGAGTATCGCCGGTCGGGCTTGTGGCCGGGTCAGGTGGTCGCCGAGGCGGAATTCTCGCTCGAGCGCCGCCCGGGCGAGGAGATCAAGGCGACCGTGGCCGACATGCAGGCCCGGCGCAAGGCCACCCAGCCGACGAACAAGCGGACCTTCGGCAGCGTCTTCAAGAACCCCCGGCACCAGCTCTCGGCCGGTCGCATGCTCGAGGCGTGCGGGCTTCGGGGCTATCGACACGGGGGCGCGGTCATCTCGCCGCGGCATGCGAATTTCATCGAGAACGCCGGGGGAGCACGATCGTGGGATGCGATCGAGCTGATGGCCGAGGCGCGCCGGCGTGCGCTCGAGCAGTTCGGCGTGGCGTTGGACGCGGAGGTTCAGCTCGTCGGGGAGATCTCGCTTCCGCCACTCGCGGAGTAGGAGCCCGCCGGGCGACGGCGAACTCCCCGGGGTGGCAACGAACGGGAGGCCGGCGGGGGAGGCGGTCGTCGCGCGGGCGCGGCCGCCGGCCGGCCGTTTCGCGCTCGACCCGGTGAGGCTCCCAACAGCTCTCCGCTGGGTGGCGGCCGGTCTCGGGGTTCTGCTCCTCGCGCTCGCCCTGGCCGTCGGGACGCGGAGGACGAGCGTCTTCTCGGTTCGCCAGATCCAGGTCAGCGGGACGTCCGGCGCGAAGGCGGCCTCCGTACGTCGAGCCCTCAAACCACTCCTCGGAAGAAGCCTGGCCTCGCTCCACCGGGCGGACGTCGTGGGACGGCTGAGCCCGCTCCCTGTCGTGACGGCCGCCACATACGACCGCTCGTTTCCGCACACGTTGAAGGTCTTCGTCCGAACGGAGCGGCCACTCGCCGTGCTGCGGCGCGGCGCGGGCGCCTGGGTCGTGTCCGAGCGCGGCCGGATCCTCAGCCGTCTGCCGCGGCCGAGCGGCCTGCGGCGCTTGCCTCGCGTGTGGCTGGGAAAGGCCTCTCCGATCCCCCGGGTGGGCGCGGCCGTCACGGGTCCCGGGCGGCAGGAAGTGGCGGCCCTGGGGCCCGTCGCCGGAAGCTCGTTCCTCCGTCAGGTCCGTGGGGTCGGATCGACGGATGGGCAGGTGACGCTCGCCCTGCGGTCCGGGCTAGAGCTGCGGCTGGGAGCGCCGACCTCGGTCGCGCTCAAGCTCGCGATCGCCCAACGCATCGCGCCCTCGCTCGACAACCAGCCCTCGAGCTATCTCGATCTCACCGTGCCAGAGCGGCCCGTTGCGGGGTCCCGAAAGTCTAAAGTCGCAGGTTAAGGTTGACTGTTGTGGTTTCGCTGGGAAGGCTTTCCGCTTGACACCGGCGGGGCAGGGACGTACCCTGCCCAGAACGCGGGGAGCGAGAACCCGCACCGTTGAGTAAAGATTTAGGTCGAGAGAGCTTGAGAGTGCAGAACCAGTCAGGCAACTACCTTGCGGTGATCAAGGTCGTCGGCGTCGGGGGCGGCGGCACGAATGCCGTCACGCGCATGATCGACGCCGGCCTCGCTGGCGTGGAGTTCATCGCAATCAACACGGACGCGCAGGCGCTCCTCATGTGCGACGCGGACCACAAGATCGCGGTCGGGGCGAAGTCGACGAAGGGGCTCGGCGCCGGCGCCAACCCGGAGGTCGGGCGCGCCGCCGCGCACGAGAGCCGCGACGAGCTCAAGGAGGCCCTCAAGGGGGCCGACATGATCTTCATCACCGCCGGCGAGGGCGGTGGAACGGGCACCGGCGGTGCGCCGATCGTCGCCGAGCTCGCGCAGGAGCTCGACCCGCCTGCGCTGACCGTCGGCGTCGTAACGCGCCCCTTCTCCTTCGAGGGCCGTCGCCGCGCCCAGCAGGCGGAGCAGGGAATCCAGCAGCTCCGCGACCGCGTCGACACGCTGATCGTGATCGAGAACGACCGGCTGCTCCAGGTGGTCGAGCGGAGCACCTCGATCGTCGACGCCTTCCGGCTCGCCGACGATATCCTCCGTCAGGGCGTCCAGGGCATCACCGACCTGATCACGGTGCCGGGCCTCGTCAACCTCGACTTCGCCGACGTCCGCACGATCATGCGCGACGCCGGCTCAGCCCTCATGGGCATCGGTTCGGCGAGCGGTGAGAACCGGGCCGCCGAGGCGGCACAATCCGCGGTCTCGTCCCCACTGCTCGAGTCGTCGATCGACGGGGCCACCGGGATCCTGCTCAACATCACCGGCGGGCCCGACGTCGGCCTCTTCGAGGTCAACGAGGCCGCAGAGGTCGTGACGAGCGCCGCCGACCCGAACGCGAACGTGATCTTCGGCGCCGTGATCGACGACTCGCTCGGCGACGAGGTGCGAGTCACCGTGATCGCGACCGGTTTCGGTCCGGCTCGCCAGCGCCGGCGCCGCGAGCAGTCCGGCGGAATCCCGGGGCCTGCGGGTACACGGCCCTCCCGGCCTCAGCGCGAGGGCTTCGACGTCCCGGACGAGCTTCTGGACGTCCCCTCGTTCCTGCGCGAAGACTGACGATTGAGCGATGAATCGCTCAATCATCTAGTTCCCCGCTTCAGAATTTGACCTCTCGGGCATTGCCGTGCGTGACTGTGGGATCGTCGAAGGCCTGTTCTGCTGAGGAACGCGGTCACGCGCACGCCGCGCGCTCGTAGTCTCGCTTGCTCGCGACGGCAATCGAGAGGAGGCGGTGGATGCTCGTGATGACGTATTCAAGCGGCTGCTGGCCTGGAGCGGGTGCGGGTGGTCGCGGTCGAGCTGGCGGGGGAGCCGGGGCGGGAGCGCGACCACGAGCAGGCGGGGCTGCTGCGGGGACCAGTGGCTCGACGCCGCCGGCACGAGCCTGCTCGTCCCCTTCGTCAAGCTCGCGCAGACGCTCGCCGGAGCATCGCGAGGCGATCGTCAACGCGATCCGCCTCGGCCTCTCTCCAACGCCCGCCTGAAGCCATGAACTCGATCGTGCGGCTCATCTCCCGCCGCTCCTGAGCTTCCGCCGGCTCGCGTCCCTGCTCGCCATGATCCGGCTCGTCTGCGGCATAGTCCCGTTGCCCTACCCATGTGAATGCCGGCAGAGCCTTTCTCACGCGCCAGCGATCGCCGACTTCCTGTGAGCACGACCCGACTTGGGGCGAATCAATCTTTCTTGCTCGCGGCGGGTCGTCAGCTCCGCTGCCTCGGAGTCTCCGGCAGCGAATCTCGACCTGCAGGTATTCGGCGTCGACCTCCACCAGCGTCGCTCGACGAGGCCTTGCACCTCTTGGAGCCCGAGGGCCTCGACGCTCGGCTGATTGCCGACGACTTCTTCAACGTGCCCGCGCCTACCCAGCTAGGCCCCCTGCCTGAAGTGGACGCCGTGATCGGGAAGCCGCCATTCGTTCGGCAACACACCGTGAGACCCTGCATCGTTCGGCGGCGGCGGCGGCATTGGCGCAGGTCCGACTGCCCGGGCTCGCGTGCTCGTGGGCTGCGCTTTGTTCACGCGTGCGGTTTCCTCAGGCCCGCGGATCGGCTCGCGTGGTGCTCCCCGCGGATTACGGTGCTGGCGCTGGTTGCGCCGCATCACTCGTCCGCAAACGTCCATATGACTTCTCCGTCCGGCACGCTGAGCACCTGACCGCGGACCGATACGAGCAACGAGCCGGAGGCGGTGAACGCATAGCCTAATGCGGACGGTATATCCACCTGCGACACGAGCTCGCCCTGGCGGTCGAGCAGGACGAGGCACCTGCGTGGCCCTTCTTCGAAAAACAGGAGCACGCCGGCCCAGGCCTGGAGCGTCTCCACCCAAGACGCGTGCACAAGATTCGCGCCGTCCGGGGTCCTCCACGACCAGACGCATTCGCCGTCGAGCGAAAGGCAGACGATGCGGCCTTCAGCCTCGGACACCAGCACCTCGCTGATTCCGAAGGCCGCGTCAATAACCGCAAAGGCCTCAGCCTCTACTCGCCACAGCCTCGCATGGGCCTCCAGATCGTAGAGACCGTAGTCTCGGCCCCGTCTCTGATCCAGCCAGAAGGCTTGTGGGCGATCGAGCGTGCCTCGCAGTTGCTCGATACTCGACAAGACGTGCTGTGTTTGACCCGTCTCTGAAGATATGAGCTGACAATCGCCCTTCGCTCGAGCGACCGCCAGGTCGCCCCCGAATACCGGCTCGATGTGCTGAATCTGTGAAATGTCGGTCCGTTCCCAACGCGGCGTGCCGTCGAGCTCGTAGGCATTCAGATGTTGCTGCGTCCAGCTCGCAACAACGACAGTAGGCAGTCCTCGGTCGAGTACGGCGAGCCGGCCACCGAATCCCTCATATGGAGCTGCAAAGGAAGCGATGTGCTGTCGTGAAGAAAGCGACCAGGTTTTGACTCCGGAGTATTGCCCGGCAGTAACAAATATCGCTTCCGTATCGACAGGGCAAGCAACTTCATTCTCATTAATGGAGTGTGTCAACACGTTTCTCGGCCTAGTACCAGACCCGGAAGCCGAAGAGGCCACCGAGGAACCGACCAAATGCAAAGATTAGGCGATTGGTGGGGTCGAGCCAAGAAATTCCGCCAGGTTTCAGAAGGAGCGCACATCGCACAGCAGCCTATAGGTATAGTCTCATGTGGCGTGCGTTTTTTGACTCGAGCGGTAGAGTTGGCATGTCAGAAGTGCTGACCTTTGCACATCAGATTGCCAGTCTATTCCACTTGACAACGTACTTCTAGAGTTTAGTTATTGCCGAACCAACGCCTTTCAGTGTAATGACTAGCGAGTATAGGGAAGTGACATTCTCGCCACATTCGAATGAATGGGTGACAACGGCCGCGTCCGATGGGACCCTCTCAGTCTGGCACGCCGGGACTAAGCGGCCCTTGGCGCGTTTTCAAAGCATCTGGAGCCCAGGTGGCTACCGCTTGGCTGCGGTGGGGGAACCGCCTCTCGTAGTCGTGGCGAGCTGGGAGTCTCGAGCCATCGCTGGATATTCACCGCAGGGCGAGGTCGTTTGGCAGCGCAAAGAGCGCGAACCCGCGCAATGGCTTACTGCCCTGCAAGAAAGGGGCATTGCCGTCGGCTACAAACGCGGGCCGGCGCAGATACTGAGCTCGCAGACGGGGGAAACCACTGCGAGCCTTCGTGGAGTCGCGAGCGCCCACGGAAGCAGCGATGGAGACGACCTGCTGTGCGCCGGCCCAACCGGCTGGTACGGAGGCTACGATCGAGCGAGCGGCTCGTACCGGTGGCGCTATCGGGACAGCACTGAAGTCATGGCAGTGGCTTTTGCACCCGGTCGTGTCTTGGTATCCGAGAAGCAACTTCGTTGCCATGATCTCGGGGGACGCGTCGAATGGGAGTGGGCGCCCCCCGCGGGGTCGCTTGTCGCGGCTCTCTCGTGGAGCGATCGTTTGAGCGCTTGGGCGTGCGTGCTCTACTTCTACGAAGAGAACAGGAACGATGCGCTAGCGTTTTTGTCAGAGGACGGCGCTCAGGTGGACTCCCGGGATCAAGGGCGTCGTGCCCGGCGCTACAGCTTCTCGCCGGACGGCTCGCTTCTCGCCAATTCGTTCGGCGAAGTTCAGCGCATAACAAGCGGTGAGGTTCTTTGGCGGCTCGAAGACGGCGACATTGCGTGACGCTGCGTCTCCTGATCTTACCCTCAGTCGCGCTGCTGGTGGCTGTCCCTCTGGGCGCAGCTGCACACTTTGTCAACGGACCGGGCACCGCCGCGACTGCAAATATATACCTTGTCAGCATGAAGACTGGCGGCGTTCGCGACCTGACCTCGAGCGCGACGGATGAGCGTTCTCCAACCGCGTCCCCAGATGGCCGGAAGGTTGCATTCGTCGCTAGCTTGCCGACGCGACGTCCAGATATATGGAGTGTGAGCCTCGACGGCACAGATTTCAAGCAATTGACCTTCACCGACAAGTCAGAGTTTTCACCTTCCTGGGCGCCGCGCGGCAATCGAATCGCCTTTCGGCGCGACGCCGCATGCGACTGTAGCCGGCGAAAGCGCCGCACGCCTCCAATCAGTGAGGGCTTCCACTCTCGCAAGAGTCGGCCTAGCTCTTCGAATTCTTTCGGGGCGCCGGTTGTGTTTCGAGGCCAAGATTAGACGATCGATCGGATTTTCCGATCGATCGTCTAGCATCCGCTGCGCATGCAGACCTTGCAGCGGACACCGCTCTACGAGCGCCACGTCGCCGCCGGGGCCCGCATGGTTCCTTTCGCCGGCTGGGAGATGCCCGTGCAGTACGAAGGTGTGATCGCCGAGCACCGGGCAGTGCGCGCCGACGCCGGAGTGTTCGACGTCTCCCACATGGGTCAGGTCGACGTGGAGGGGCCCCGCGCGCACGAGTTCCTGCAGGCGCTGCTCTGTAACGACCTCGACAGGATCGGCACCGGTAGCGCGCAGTACACGCTCCTGACGAACGACGCCGGCGGGATCGTCGACGACCTGATCGTGTACCGGCTCGGCGACCACCGTTTTCTGCTCGTCGTCAACGCCGGCAATCGCGAAGCGGCGATTGCCTGGCTCAGAGAAGAGGAGATCACGGGCTCCGACGTGCGAGACGTCTCCGACGAGTACGCGCTCCTCGCCGTGCAAGGCCCGCGCTCGATCGCGCGGCTCGGACTCGACGATGCGCCGGCGTTTACATTCGCTGAAGGAGAGATCGGCGGCGTGGAGTGCATGGTCGCGCGCACGGGCTACACGGGCGAGCGAGGTGTCGAGCTGCTGGTCCCAGCCGAGGACGCCGAGACGGTCTGGGATCTCGTGCTCGAGCGAGGCGTCACGCCCTGCGGGCTCGGCGCGCGCGACACGCTTCGGCTCGAGGTCTGCTACCCGCTTCATGGCAACGACATCACACCCGAGACGGACGCGATCTCGGCCGGCCTCGGCTGGGTGTGCGCGCTCGACAAGGAGTTCACCGGCGTGGCCGAGCTGCGCCGGATCAAAGCGGACGGCCCCGAGCGCCGGCTCGTCGCCTTCGTGATGGAGGAGCGGGCGATCCCGCGCGGGGGAATGCGGATCGCCGAGCCAGAGGGCGAGGTGACATCGGGGTCGCTCTCCCCGATGCTCGATCGCGGCATAGGCATGGGCTACGTGCCGGCCGAGGCGGCGCGGCCCGGTATGGCGCTGACGATCGACGTTCGCGGTCGCCATCGCGCCGGCCGTATCGTCCGAAAGCCGATCTACCAGCCCCGGGGAGGAGATTGATGGCGGCCGAGAGCTATCCGGACGACCTTCGCTACAACGAGGAGCACGATTGGGCACGTATCGCGGACGGCGAAGCGACGCTCGGAATCACGTGGCATGCGCAGGACGCCCTCGGCGAGCTCGTGCACTACGAGCCACCCGAGGAGGGTGCGGCGATTCAGAAGGGCGTCTCCTACGGCGAAGCGGAGTCGGTCAAGGCGGTTTCCGATCTGATCGCGCCCCTCTCGGGCGAGGTGGTCGACGTGAACGGCAAGGTCGTCGAGGCGCCGGAAATCGTCAACGAGGATCCATACGGCGAAGGCTGGCTCATCCGGATCCGGCTCTCGGAACCGGCCGAGGTCGACAGCCTGATGGACGTCGAGGCCTACAAGAAGCTCGTCGCAGAGAAGTGAGTCAGCTCTCGCTGACGGATCGCGATCGCGAGGCCATGCTCGCCGCGGTCGGCGTCTCGTCTGTCGAGGAGCTCTTCAAAGACATTCCCGAGCGCGTCCGGTTCGACCGGCAGCTCGACCTCGAGCCGGCACTCTCGGAGCCCGAGCTCGTCGCGCATCTGGCCGAGCTGGCGGCACGGAACGTCGACACGGGAAAGGAGCTGTCCTTCCTCGGCGCGGGGATGTACGACCACTATGTGCCGGCGGTCGTCGACGCGGTCCTCTCGCGCGGCGAGTTTCTGACCGCGTACACCCCGTACCAGCCCGAGCTGAGCCAGGGCATCCTGCAGGCGATCTTCGAGTACCAGACGGCGATCTGCGAGCTGACGGGGATGGACGTCTCGAACGCGTCCGGCTACGACGGAGCCACCGTCGCCGCGGACGCCTGCTTCGTCGCGAAGCACGCGACGAGCGGCTCGAAGATAGTTCTCTGCGAGGCGGTCAATCCCCAGGTGCGCCAGGTCGTGAAGACGTATGCCCCGGGCTTCGAGCTCGAAGTGGTCGAGGTGCCTCATCGAGACGGGGTGACAGACCCCGGCGAAGTCGCTGCCGCGTCGCGAGACGCGGCAGCGGTCATCTTCCAGCAGCCGAACTTCCTCGGCTGCCTCGAGCCTGCGCCCGAGCTCGCCGCGGCCGCGAACGAGGCCGGGGCGCTGCCGGTCGCGCACGTCGACCCGCTCTCGCTCGGCGTCCTCGAGGCGCCCGGGAACTACGGGTGCGCGCTCGCGATCGGGGAAGGGCAGGGAGCGGGTAACTCGATCTCCTACGGCGGTCCGCACTACGGCTTCATCGCCGCACGCTCGGATCTGATCCGCCGCATGCCCGGCCGCATCGTCGGCGAGACGACCGATGTCGACGGCGAGCGCGGCTACGTCCTCACTCTGCAGACGCGGGAGCAGCACATCCGCCGCGAGAAGGCCACCTCGAACATCACGACGAACCAGACGCTGCTCGCGCTCGGGGGCCTCGTCTACCTCTGCTGGCTCGGCCCGCAAGGGCTGCGCGAGATCGGCGAGACCTGCCTGTCGCTCGCAGCGTACGCGAAGGAGAGGCTCGGCTTGCCACCGGCCTTCGAGCGGCCGACGTTCAAGGAGTTCGCCGTCCGACTCGACCGGCCGGCGCGCGAGGTGATCGCGCGTGCGCGCGAGGTCGGCGTTCATCCCGGTTACGCGCTGGGCCGCGACTACGAGGGCATGGACGACGCGCTGCTCGTCTGCGTGACCGAGAAGCGGACGCCGGCAGAGATCGACCGCCTGGCCGAGGTGCTCGCTGCGTGACGACGGAGAGCAAGCTCGCCGGGGCGAGTTCCGGCAGGTCCAGGCTGGTCCGATGAAGTTGATCTTCGAACGAAGCCAGGCGGGCCGGCGAGCCTCGACGCTTCCCCGGCACGACCTTCCTGTACCGGAGGTTCCGCGCGAGCTTCGCCGCGCCCAGCCGCCCCGCCTGCCCGAGCTCTCCGAGCCCGAGCTCGTCCGCCACTTCAGCGCGCTCGCGGCGCGCACGTTCGGGATCGACACCGGCTTCTACCCGCTCGGCTCCTGCACGATGAAGCACAATCCGCGGGTCAACGAGCGGGTCGTCAACCTGCCCGGCTTCCGCGACCTCCACCCGCTGCAGGAGGCAGACGGTGCCCAGGGAGCGCTCGAGCTGATGTGGCGGCTGCAGGAGATCCTCGTCGAGATCTCGGGACTGCACGCGTGCTCGCTCCAGCCCGCCGCCGGCTCGCAGGGCGAGCTGACCGGTCTGATGCTGATGCGGGCGTACTTCGCCGACCGCGCCGAGGAGCGGGACACGGTGATCACGGCCGACACGGCGCACGGAACGAACCCTGCGAGCGTCACGATGGCGGGCTACAAGCTCCGGAAGGTGGGAACGGACGCGCGCGGCAACCTCGACCTCGACGACCTGCGCGCCAAGGTCGACGAGCGGACGGCCGGCCTGATGCTGACGAACCCCTCGACCCTCGGCCTGTTCGACGAGCGGATCGAGGAGGTCGCCGCGATCTTCCACGATGCGGGGGCCCTGCTCTACTACGACGGGGCGAACCTGAACGCGGTCTGCGGGATCTCCCGGCCCGGCGACATGGGCTTCGACATCGTCCACATCAACCTACACAAGACGTTCTCGCAACCGCACGGCGGCGGGGGGCCGGGAGGCGGGCCGATCGTGGTGCGCGAGACGCTCGCGCCGTTTCTCCCCGTGCCGGCTGTCGTCCGGGACGGGGAGCGCTTCCGCCTCGACTTCGACCGCCCGAAGTCGATCGGGAAGGTGCGCGGCTACACAGGGCCCTTCGGCGTCTTCGTCCGCTCCTACGCGTACATCCGCTCCTACGGGCCCGCTCTGCGCCAGATGTCCGAGGTCGCCGTCCTGAACGCGAACTACCTGCTCGCCCGCCTGCGCGGCGCCTACGAGGTGCCGTTCGACCGGCTCTGCATGCACGAGTTCGTCGTCTCGGCGCGCAACCTGAAGCGGGCTCATGGGGTGACGGCGCTCGACGTGGCGAAGCGACTGATGGACTACGGCTTCCACCCGCCGACGATCTACTTCCCCCTGATCGTTCCCGAAGCGCTGATGATCGAGCCGACCGAGACCGAGGCGAAGGAGACACTCGATGCGTTCGCCGAGGCGATGCTCGAGATCGCCCGCGACGCCGCCGAGCGGCGCGACTTGCTCAAGGAGGCGCCGCACGGTCGGGTCGTGAAGCGGCTCGACGAGGTGAAGGCGGCGAGGCGGGCGATCGTGCGCTACGGCTTCGAGCGGCATCCTGACCTGAGCCAGGAGCCGAGCGAGCCGCGTGCGCTCGAGGTGCAGAAAGGTGCCTAGCGCCGAGCTCGGACTCTTTCCGCTCGGGCTCGCGCTGCTCCCGGGCGAGCAGGTGCCGCTCCACATCTTCGAGCCTCGCTACAGGGAGCTGATCGACGAGTGCCTGGACGAGAGCAGCGAGTTCGGCCTCCTGCTCGCGGACGACGACGGGCTTCGCGAGGTCGGCACGCGCGCCGCCGTCGTCGAGGTACTCGAGCGGCTCGAGGATGGAAGCCTCAACGTCGTCGTCGAGGGGGGCGAGCGCTTTCGCCTCCTGGAAGAAACGGGCGGGCGCTCGTTCCGGACCGGGGTGACCGAGCCGGTGGAGGACGCGGACGACCCGGCGTCGCCCGACGAGCGCGGCCAGGCAGTCGAGCTCTTCCGTGAGCTCCGCACGCTGCTCGACTCGGATGTGGAGGACCCGAACGAGCGCGTGCCCCTCTCCTTCGGTCTTGCGGCTCGCGTCGACTTCGGCCCGAGCGCGAAGCAGCAGCTGCTCGAGATGACCTCGGAGCGTGAGCGGCTCGAGCTGATGCGCCGGCTGCTCAAGCGGGCCGTGCAGAAGACGCAGGTCGAGCAGGCCCGCCGGGAGGTTGCGGCGCGGAACGGGCGCCCGCCGGACGTTCGCCAGAACGGTTGACGATTCTCAACCCGTATCCCGAGCAGATGCTGGCGAAGTTCGCAGCCCGCAAGCCGCCGGATGTCTTCTACGTCGACTCGAACGTCTTTCCGGACTGGCAGACGCAAGGTCTGCTCGAGCCGCTCGACAGCTACATCAAGAGCACTCACTTCAGCACGAAGGCGTTCTTCCCGAAGCTGCTCGACGGGTTCAAGGGGAGTGACGGCAAGCTGTACGGGCTGCCGAAGGACTGGTCGCCGCTCGCGATGCAGTACAACACCGCGATGTTCGCCAAGGCGGGCATCAAGTCGCCGCCGAAGACCTGGGCTCAGCTGAAGGCCGACGCGCAGAAGCTCAAGGCGAAGGGAGGCCTCTCCGGCAACGCACGCCCCGTTTGCCTCGACGCGGACTGGGCGCGCCTCCTGGCGTTCATCTACCAGAACAAGGGCACGTTCATCAACGCGAGCAAGACCAAGGCGACCGTGAACTCGCCTGCAGTCCGCCAGACGGTGGAGTTCTGGGTCGGCCTCGACAAGGCAAAGCTGGCCGGCCGTCACGCCGATCTCGGCGCGGGATGGTGCGGTGAGGCGCTGGGTAAGGAAAAGGCCGCGATCGCGTTCGAGGGCAACTGGGTCGTTCCTTTCATGGCCGATCAGTTCCCGGACGTCAAGTACAAGATCGCCCCGATGATCAAGAACAAGGCCCAGGGGAACCTCGCCTTCACGGTCTCGTACTCCATGGCGCGGAACTCGAGCCACAAGAAGGAGGCCTGGACGCTGCTCTCCTACCTGACCGGAAAGCAGGGTATGAAGATCTGGACCTCGAAGGGGCTGGCGCTCCCGTCCCGCAAGGACGTCGCGCCGGTCGCCGGCCGTGGCGCTTTCCTGAAGGCTGCCGGGGCTGCCCGCGCTTGGCAGTTCGCACCCGGCTTCGACAAGGTGATCACCATCGCCGGCAACGAGCTGACCGCCGTCTATGAGGGCAAAGAGAGCATCGCGACCATGCTCAAGAAGGTGCAGGACGCGGCCAACGCCGCGTTGAAGAAGTAAAAGGGAAAGCGGACGACGGACCCCTCCGCGGACAGCGAACCGCGGAGGGGCGCCGTCCCGGGGCGAGGTGACGCGGGTGGCGGCAGTCGCGACGAGGAAGAGACGCGTGACGATCGGGAACGAGCGGCTGCGCGAGGCGCTCGTAGGCTATTCGTTCGTGCTCATCCCGATGGTGTTCTTCCTCTTCTTCATGATCTTTCCGATCGTCTACGCCTTCTACATCTCGACGAACGATTGGGGCGTGCTCGGCAAGATCCCCAAGGTGTCGGGCTGAACAACTACCGTGACCTGTACCACGACGCGCTCTTCTGGCGGGCGATGAAGAACACGGCCATCTACACCGCGGTCGTCGTGCCGGGTCAGATGGCCCTCGGGCTCACCCTCGCGGTGGTTGTGAACCAGAAGATTCGAGGGCGGTCGTTCTTTCGCTCAGCGTTCTACTTCCCCGCGCTCGCCTCCTCCGCGGCCATCACGGCAATCGCGATCTACATCCTGAACGCGAACGGCCTGCTCAACTCCGTTCTCGGCACCACTCGCCCATGGTTCGATCGCTCCGACTCGGCCCTGCAATCGGTCATGGGCCTGAATATCTGGACGACGTCGGGCACGATGATGCTCTTCTATCTCGCCGCGCTGCAAGCCATCCCGACCGACGTCTACGAGGCGGCGGCGATCGACGGCGCGCGCTCCTGGCGAACGTTCTGGAAGATCACGTTCCCGCTCCTGAAGCCCGGTCACTTCTTCGTGGCGGTCGTATCCGTGATCGGCTGCCTCAAGGTCTTCGACCAGGCGTTCATAGCGTCCGGCGGGACGGGCGGGCCGAACTACTCGACCATGACGGCGGTGCTCTACCTCTACCGAACCGCGATTGCCGACGTTAACTTCGGCTATGCGTCCACGATCGGTGTTGCACTCTTCATCCTCATTTTCGCGGTCACCTTCGTACAGCGTCTGCTCTTCGGCAAGGCGGAGGTCGGCTGATGGCCACCGAGAGACAAGCTGCTCCGCACGTCGCCGTGATCGAGCGGCTGGCGCGCGGCGAGGAGCCCGCTATCGGCACTCCGGTCGGCGAGATTCCGGGCCGGAGCGGCGGCGATCGCGTGAAGAGAGTCTTGATCTACGCAATTCTGATTGCCGTCGCGGTGCTCTTTTTTACGCCGTTCTTCTGGAGCGTCTCGACCTCGCTGAAGACCATCCAGGAAAGCAACCAGGGCTTCAAGCTGCTGCCGAACCATCCCAGCCTTCATGCATATAACGAGGCATGGCACCAGTTCAATTTCGCGCGGTATGCCGCCAACAGCTTTTTCCTCGCGTCCGCCGTCACGCTGATCAACCTCTTCCTTTGCTCGCTCGGCGGCTACGCCTTTGCGCGCCTTCGATTCCCGGGGCGTGAGGTGCTGTTCATGCTCGTCCTCGCAACGCTGATGATCCCGGACCAGCTGCGGCTCGTGCCGGTCTTTCAGATCCTGACCGACTTCCCTCACACTCAATGGAATCTCAAGTTCCCGCCGATCCACTGGAACCTGATCGGGACCTACCAGGGCTACATTCTCATCCAGCTCGTAATGGCGACGAACCTGTTTCTGATGCGGCAGTACTTCCTCACGATTCCAAAGGACTTCGAGGAGGCCGCCAAGCTTGACGCCGCCGGCTACTTCAAGACCTACTGGCGAGTGATGCTGCCGCTCGCCGGGCCCGCGCTCGCTGCCGTCACGATCCTCACGTTCCAGGGGACCTGGAACGACTTCTTCTGGCAGTTGATCATCCTGCAGGATACGGCGAAATTCACGCTCCCCGTCGGGATCGCCAACCTCGTGAAGGAGTACAACACGCTCTGGCCGACCGTGATGGCGGCGAGCGTGATCGCGATCTTGCCGATCGCGGCCATCTACGTGATCTTCCAGCGCTACTTCATCGCCGGAGTCACGGCGGCCGGTGTCAAGGGATGAGCACCCGGCATCGCCGGACTGACGCCTCCGGTCGTCAGTCGCTCGCTCCGCATGAGGCTCAAGAGATTGGCCCATGAGCGTTCGCGAGTCGCTCAGGCGGGCGCTCAGCGATTTCTATCGCCAGTCGTGGCGGTTCGCGCTGCTGAACGCCGCTTTCTCGGTGTTCGCGGCTCCGATCATCGTGACAGCGCTGCTCGTGCCGCCGACCGCGCTGCTGCTACTGCTGGTGGGACCGCTTGCCGCCGCCCTCATGCACTGCGCGGTCAGGGTCGCGCAGGGGGAGGACATCCGGCTCCGGGATGCCCTCGTCGGCCTCCGCCTGCACTGGCGCCGCGGCCTCGTTCTCAGCGCGGGGGCACTCGTGGTGCTCATGCTCGGCGGAGTGGCGATCGTCTTCTACGGCGGCTCGGGAAGCCTTACGTGGCCGCTCTCGATCGTCGTGCTCTACCTGCTGATCAGTTTTGCCGTCGTCCAGCTTGCGCTGTGGCCGCTGGCCGTCTTCGAGCGAGAGCGCGCATTCTCGGCCGTGGCGCGGGATGCGGGTCTCGCCGTGCTCCGGCGGCCGGCGGCTTTCACTGGCCTGGCGCTCGCCCTCCTCGTCGTCAACCTGCTGGGCGCGGCCGCGGCGATTTTGCCTCTGCTGACACTGACCATCGCCTACTCGTTCCTCGCGGCCGCGCACTTCGCGCTGCCGCGCCCGACGCATCTGGAGGCTTGAGCTCATGGCCAACGTGACCTACGAGAACGTCAGCAAGGTCTTCGACGGCGCCGCGGCCGTCAAGGACTTCTCGCTCGAGATTGAGGACGGCGAGTTCGTCGTGCTGGTCGGACCGTCCGGGTGCGGCAAGAGCACCGCGCTGCGGATGCTGGCCGGCCTTGAGAAGACGACGCACGGGCGCATTTTGATCGGCGAACGCGTCGTGAACAACGTTGCACCGCAGTCGCGGGACGTGGCCATGGTCTTTCAGTCGTACGCGCTCTACCCGCACATGACCGTGTACGACAACCTCGCCTTCGGCCTCCGCAACCTCAAGGTGCCGAAGAACCAGATCGACGAGCGCGTGAACCGCGCCGCCGAGATCCTGCAGATGGGCGATCTGATCAAGCGCAAGCCGAAGCAGCTCTCCGGCGGCCAGCGCCAGCGCGTCGCGCTCGGGCGGGCGATCGTGCGCGAGCCCTCGGCCTTCCTGATGGACGAGCCGCTCTCGAATCTCGACGCGGCGCTGCGGGTCCAGACGCGCGCCGAGATCCTGAAGCTCCAGGATCGCCTGAAGACGACGACCGTCTACGTCACGCACGACCAGGTCGAGGCGATGACGATGGGCGACCGGATCGCCGTCATGCGCCTGGGGATACTGCAGCAGGTCGGCACGCCGCAGGAGCTCTACACGAACCCGCGCAACCTCTTCGTCGCCGGCTTCATCGGCTCGCCCGCGATGAACCTCGTGCCCGCACCGGTGGTCGGCGGCGGCGGGGACAAGCTGATCGCGGGCTTTCGCCCCGAGCACCTGCAGGTCGCAAACGGAGCGTCCGGCGACGGTCTCCGCTTCGACGCGCGTGTGGAGGTCGTGGAGTTCCTCGGCAACGAGCAACTCGTCCATCTCGTTCGCAACGAGACGCCGCTCGTGGCGATGCTGCCGATCGAGCAATCGGTGACCGGCGGCCAGGACATGACCTTCGCCGTCCCGCGCGACAAGCTGCACCTGTTCGACACGGAGACCGAGGAGAAGGTGGCGGCGTAGCCCGGCCGAGCGCATAGGCTGGTCGGATGCCGGCGCGCTTCCAGCTGGTTGCCAGAACGGCCAATCCGAGCTTCCTCGACCTCCCCTGGGACGTCCCGCTCGAGGAGTGGGACTCGGATCGGATCGTCGAGGTCGTGCGAGGGATTTCTCGGCACGTCGTCCGGTTCGTCAACTACGACGGCACGCTCTACGCGCTGAAGGAGCTGGCGCGCCGTCCAGCGGTGCGCGAGTACCGGCTGCTGCGCCAGCTCGCCGACGAGTCCGTCCCGGTTGTTCCGGTCGTCGGAGTGGTGACCGAACGCGCGCTGGAGGACGGGGAGGAGCTGGACGCGATCCTGATCACCCGGCACCTCCAGTACTCGCTGCCCTACCGCGTGCTCTTCACCGGGCGCGGCGTGCCCGACCTCCGCAATCGGCTCCTCGACGCGCTCGTCGAGCTCCTCGTCCGGCTGCATCTCGCGGGGTTCTTCTGGGGCGACTGCTCGCTCTCGAACACGCTTTTCCTGCGCGACGCGGGCGGTCTCTCCGCGCATCTCGTCGACGCCGAGACGGGCGAGCTCCGTCCCCGTCTGTCCGACGGACAGCGTCTGCACGACATCTCGATTGCGGAGGAGAACGTGATCGGTGAGCTGCTTGACGTGGAGGCATCCGACGTCGGCCTGCCGCCCGATCTCGACCCCGAGGAGATCGGCAGCGAGCTCGTGCAGCGCTACGAGTGGCTCTGGACCGAGGTCACGCGCGACGAGCTCTTCGGGCTCGACGAGAGCTACCGGATCGACGACCGCCTGCGCCGGCTGAACGAGCTCGGCTACGACGTCGAGGAGCTCGAGCTCGTGGGCGGCGCCGACGGCTACCGCCTCCGGCTCGAGCCGCACGTCGTGGAGCCCGGTCACCACCGGCGCCGCCTGCTGGTACTGACGGGTCTCGACGTCCAGGAGAACCAGGCGCGGCGGCTGCTGAACGACCTCTGCAGCTTCCGCGCCAAGCTGGAGCAGGAGGAGGGTATGCACCTGCCGGATCAGGTCGCCGGCTACCGCTGGCTGCTCGAGGTCTACGAGCCTGCCGTCTCCGCGATTCCAGAGGACATGCGGGACAAGCTCCAGCTCGCCGAGGTCTTCCATGAGATTCTCGATCATCGCTGGCACCTGTCCGAGGAGGCGGGCTTCGACGTCGGTCTCGAGCTCGCCGTCATCTCGTACGTCGACAACGTCCTGCGGCTCGTGCCGAACGAGCGCAAGCTGCTCGCCCAGCCGATCGAGTCGTGAGTCGCGACGTGCTCGGGTCCTGGTGGCGCGAGGGCGTCATCTACCAGATCTACCCGCGCTCGTTCGCCGACTCGAACGGCGACGGGATCGGCGACCTCACCGGCATCACCGAGCGCCTCGACTACCTGAGCTGGCTCGGCGTCGACGCCGTCTGGCTGAACCCGATCATGCCCTCGCCCAACGCCGACTGGGGCTACGACGTCGCCGACTACTGCGACGTCCACCCCGACCTCGGCACGCTCGCCGACCTCGACCGCCTCGTGGCGGCGGCCGGGGAGCGGGGCATGGCCGTCCTGCTCGACCTCGTCCCGAACCACACGAGCGACCGCCATGCCTGGTTCGCCGAGTCGCGCTCCTCGCGGGACGCCGCGCGGCGCGATTGGTACGTCTGGGCCGATCCCGCACGGGACGGGTCGCCGCCGAGCAACTGGGTCTCGGTCTTCGGCGGGCCGGCCTGGACGCTCGACGGGGCGACAGGGCAGTACTACCTGCACAACTTCCTGCCCGAGCAGCCGGACCTGAACTGGTGGAGCGAGGCCGTCCGCAGCGCGTTCGACGATGTTCTCCGCTTCTGGTTCGAGCGCGGGATCGCCGGCTTCCGGATCGACGTCGCCCATGCGATGATCAAGGATCGGGAGCTGCGCGACAACCCGTCGGCCGAGGACTCCGACGACGCGCACGACCAGCGACTCGGCCAGCGGCAGGTCTACAACATGCACCGGCCCGAGGTGCACGAGCTGCACCGCCGCCTCCGGTCTGTAGCGGACGGCTTCGACCCGCCCCGCGTGCTGCTCGGCGAGACGTGGGCGCGTACGCTCGAGGACTGGGCGCTTTACTACGGCGACGACGACGAGCTCCAGCTCAACTTCAACTTCCCGTTCGCGTTCGCCCCGCTCCAGGCATCCGGCCTCCGCTCGCTCGTCGAGGCCACCGAGCATGTTGTTCCCGCAGCCTCCTGGCCGGTCTGGACCCTCTCGAATCACGACATCGGGCGTTTTCCGAGCCGTTTGGCGGGCGGTGACGAGCGCAAGGCGCGCTGCGCGCTCCTGATCCTGCTCACGTTGCGCGGCACGCCGGTTCTCTACTACGGCGACGAGATCGGCATGCTCGACGGCGGCGTCTCGCAGGAGCAGGCCCGGGATCCGGTCGGGCGCGATCCTGCGCGCACGCCGATGCAGTGGAGCGCCGAGGAGGGCGCCGGGTTCACCACACCAGGCATCGAGCCGTGGCTGCCGGTCGGCGATGCCCCTGGGCGGAGCGTGGCGGCGCAGCGGGACGACCCGGGCTCGATGCTCTCGTTCTGCAGGCGTCTGATCGAGCTGCGCCGCGAGAGCGAGGACCTGCGTGCGGGCGCGTACCGCTCGCTCCCGGCCCCGCTCGGGGTGTGGGCGTGGCAGCGCGGCGAGGGAACAACCGTGGCGGTCAACCTGTGGGGGAGGCCGGCGACGCTCGAGGGGGTCAGCGGAGCCGTCCTGGCGGGAACGCGGGCCGAGCGGGAGGGCGAGCAGGTGACGGGCGGGGTCACCCTGCGCGCCTGGGAAGGTGTTCTGCTGGAGAACCGCGGGGAATGAGGCGGCCTTTCGCCTCCAGTGCAAAACTGAGCCTACGTCGGGTGACGCCATATGGTGTATAGTGATGTCGTGCCGCGGACGCAGGTTTATCTGACAGAGGATGACCTGAAGTTGCTCGACGCGGCCGAGGCGGCGAGTGGCGCCTCGCGCTCGGAGCTGATTCGCCGCGCGATTCGCGCGAAATACGGATCGTCCGAGCGCAGCAAGGAGGAGCGCCGTGCCAACCTGAGGGCAGCGGTCGGGATCTGGAAGGACCGGCCCTTCAACACCGAGGAGTACATCCGCGCAATCCGGGGCGAGGGCGGCATGAACGAGCGCCTGCGCCGGATCGGCGTGGAGTGAACCTCCTCGATTCCACCATCGTCATCGACTTCCTGCGCGGCCGCCCGGCGGCGGTCTCGCTTGTGGAAAGGCTCGTCGATGGAGGAACATGGCACGGCGCAAGCGAGCTCACCCGCTTCGAGATTCTCGCCGGCATGCGGTCCGCGGAGGAGGGCGCGGTCGAGCGTCTGTTCCTCGAGCTCGGTTGGGTTCCGGTGGAGGAGGGGATTGCGCGGCACGCGGGTGCGCTGGCCCGCCGTTATAGGCGCGCGCACCCTGGGATCGACGACGTCGATTTCGTCATTGCCGCGACTGCGCTGGAGCTGGACGCCGACCTGCTGACGACGAACGTAAGGCACTTTCCGATGCTCGCGGGTCTCGAAGCGGCCTACTGATGCGCTCGGCCGCAAGCTGGCCGCACGCCGCCTCGATGTCGCGGCCACGCGTGAGCCGCACCGTAGCGGGCACGCGGGCTCGGTCGAGCACGGCTTTAAAGGCGCCAATAGCCTCGCGAGACGACCCTTCGAACTCCGACCCGGTTGGGTTGTAGGGGATCAGATTCACCTTGTACACTCGCGTGCCCAGGAGCTCGGCGAGTGCGGCCGCCTGCTCGACGCCGTCGTTGACGCCGGCCAGCATCACGTACTCGACGAAGACCCGGCGGTGGCGCAGCTCGAAGAGGCGCTCGCACTCCGCCAGGATGTCTCGAAGCGGGTAGCGCTCGTTCACCGGCATGAGCGAGCTCCGAAGCGAGTCGTCGGCGGCGTGGAGCGACAACGCGAGCCGGATCGGCTCGTTCACCTCGTCCACGAAGCGGCGGAGCCCCGGGAGCCAGCCGACCGTGGAGATGGTCGTTCGCCGGTGCGTGATCCCGACATCCGGCAGGCGGCGGGCCGCGGCGATCACGCCGTCCAGGTTCAGCATCGGCTCGCCCATGCCCATGAAGACGCAGTGGTCGACGGGCTCGATGCGCCGGAAATGGAGCGCCTGGTCGAGGATCTCCGAGGAGGTGAGGTTCCGCCCGAACCGCATCGCCCCCGTCGCGCAAAAGCTGCACGTGAGCGGGCAGCCGGACTGCGAGGAGAGGCAGAGCGAGCGGCGTCCGTCGCGGTAGCGCATCAGCACCGACTCGACGGGATGACCTTCGGCTGTTCGAAACAGCGTCTTCACGGTCCCGTCGCGGCTCTCGCGCTCCGTCTCGACTTCGAGCGTCGAGAACGGGACCGCGTTCCCGAGCGCCGCCCGCAGCCGGGCGGGGACGTTCGTCATCGACTCGTACCCCGGAGCGCCCCGCGCCGCCCAGCTCCAGACCTGGGCGGCGCGGAAAGGCGGCTCTCCGCTCTCCGAGAGGAACAGGCTCAGGCGGTCGAGATCCACACGGCTACCGTAGCGCCGCGACCTGGTCCTCGTACGCGGTCCGAAGCTCCTCGTAGCGGGGCATGAAGTCGACCGAACCACCGGCGAGGCTCGCGTCTAGCATGTCCAGGTGCGAGTGCCACCCGGCGCCGTAGGAGGGAGCCTTCTCCGTCGGCAGCGCTCGGTGATCGAGCACGAGCAGGACGCCGTCGTCGTGGGGCCGCAGCTCGAAGCGGATGACGGACTCCCAGGCCTCGGGCCACGTGTACTCGAAAACGCGCAACGGCTCGATCTCGCGAATCACCCCGTGCATCTCCTCTCCGTCGCCGAAGTCGAGGTGGATCTCGCCGCCGCCACGGAGCTCGATGCTGGGCGCCTCGGCGAGCCAGCCCGCGAGCTGCGCCGGCTCGGTCAGAGCCCGCCACAGCTCGTCCGCCGTCGCGTCGTAGAGCCGCTCGAAGTGAACCGTGCAGCGGTCGCCGTCGACCGAGAGCGCTCCTAGTTCCTGGGTCATCAGCCCGTCTCCTTCCGTTGTCGGCGCGAGCGCCGAAGTTGCGTCTCGAGTGCGTCGAGACGGTTGCTCCAGAACGTCCGGTAACCGGCCAGCCACTCGTCGAGCTCGGCGAGCGGGGCGGCGTCGAGTGAGTAGATCCGCCGCTGTGCATCCCCGCGCGAGCGCACGAGGCCGTGCTCGCGCAGCACACGCAGGTGGCGCGACACCGCAGGGCGGCTGACCGGGAAGTACGAGGCGATCTCGCCTGCATCCCGCTCTCCGTCGGCCAGGAGCTCGACGATGCGCCGGCGGGTCGGATCGGCAAGTGCCTCGAAGGCTCCCACGGCTGTAGTTAACCATCGAGTTACGTAACTGGCAAGTTACACACGACGTTTGGTTGAATGGCGGCGTGATCGAGCTCCGCTCCGACACGCTCACTCAGCCGACCGCGGGCATGCGTGCCGCGATTGCCGCCGCGGCGGTCGGCGACGAGCAGAAGCGGGAGGATCCGACGGTACTCGAGCTCGAGCGCCGCGGCGCCGAGCTGCTCGGCCAGGAGGAGAGCGTCTACCTGCCGACCGCGACGATGGCGAACCAGATCGCGCTGACGATCCTGGGCGAGCGCGGCACCGAGCTGATCGTCGAGGAGACGGCGCACATCATGGTGGCGGAGCTCGGCGGCGCGGCCCGCCACTCCGGGCTCGTCACCCGCGGGCTCCGTGGCGAGCGGGGGATCCTGACTCCGGACCAGGTCCGGGAGACATACCGCTCGGGAGACGGCCACCACGTCCCTCGCACCGGCATCCTGGCGCTCGAGAACACGCACAACACCGGGGGCGGCCGGGTCTGGCCCTGCGACGACCTACTGGCGATCGTCGAGACTGGACGCGATCTTGACCTGCGCTTGCACCTCGACGGTGCGCGCCTGCTGAACGCCTCCGTCGCGTCGCGGATCCCGGCCGCGAGCATCGGCAGCCTTTTCGACACGGTGACGCTCTGCCTCTCGAAGGGGCTCGGCTGCCCGCTCGGGGCGCTCATCGCCGGCTCGTACGAGCTGATGCGGGCCGCCCGGTACGAGAAGCACGCGTTCGGCGGAGCGATGCGGCAAGCGGGAATCGTCGCGGCCGCCGGCGTCTACGCGCTCGATCACCACGTCGAGCGACTGGCCGAGGACCACGCGCGAGCACGCCGGCTGGCGGAAGGTCTCGCCGGCCGAGGGCTTCCGGTCGACCCCGTCGCGGTGGACACGAACTTCGTCCAGATCGACATCTCGCCGCTCGGCCTTCCGGTGCCCGAGGCGCTCGAGCGGCTGCACCGAGCGGGCGTGGGGCTCTCCGCGACGATGCGACCGGGCGTCCTCAGAGCGGTGACCCATCTGGACGTCTCCGACGACGATGTCGAGCGGGCCGCCGACCTGATCCCGGAAGCCCTTGGGACCCTTGCCCGAGCCTGACGCCGGGAAGGGCTTCGGCCGCCTGATCCGCTCGATCCAGGCGGAGGAGCGGCTGCCGAGCATCAGCTCAGCTGTCTTCTGCGAGGGCGAGGTGGCGTGGTCCGAGGCCGTCGGGCTCGCCGACACGGCGACCGAAGAGGAGGCGACGCCCGATCATCAGTACCGAATCGGCTCGATCACGAAGACCTTCACGGCGGTCTGCATCATGCAGCTGCGCGATGCTGGCGAGCTGGAGCTCGACGATCCGCTCGACCGGCATATCCCTGAAGGCCCCCGCGGCCCAACGCTCCGCCGGCTGCTCTCGCACCTGTCGGGGCTGCAGCGAGAGATACCCGGCGAGATCTGGGAATCGATGGAGTCGCCGACGCGCGAGGAACTGCTCGCCGAGCTCGCCGGCGTGGAGCAGGTGCTCGCACCGGGCCGGCTCTGGCACTACTCGAACCTCGGCTTTGCGCTGCTCGGCGAGGTCGTTGCGCGGCGCTCCGGAACGCCGTACGAGGACTACGTTCGCGAACGGCTGCTCGAGCCGCTCGGCCTGACCCGCACGACCTGGCAGGCCGCCCCTCCGGTGGCGAAGGGGTACTTCGTCCACCCGTACATGGAGCAAACCATCCTCGAGCGCTACGACGTCGACCTTCGCGGCGGCTCCGCGGCCGGGGCTCTCTGGAGCACGGCGGCGGACCTGTGTCGCTGGGGGGTGTTTCTCGCCGACCCCGACCCGGCGATCCTCGCTGCCGAGACGGTCGAGGAGATGCGCTCCCTGCAGGTGATGGCCGACCCGCAGGGCTGGACGCTCGGCTGGGGGCTCGGGCTGATGCTCTTCCGTAGGGGCGATCGCGTCCTCGTCGGGCACAACGGCGGCATGCCGGGGCACGTCGCCCACCTCTCGGTCGCGCCCAAGGAGCGGGTCGGCTCGGCGACGCTGATCGCCTCGACGGCGCCCGGTAAAGAGGTCGTGCGGGCCGTTCTCGCGCTGACGGAGAAGGCGGTCGAGACGTTCCCCGCGGCTCCGAGCTTGTGGCGTCCGGAGACGCCTCCGCCTGCCGAGATCGAGCCGCTGCTCGGGCGCTGGTGGTCAGAGGGGGGCGAGTTCGTCTTCAGCTATCGGGCCGGAATGCTCGAGGCCCGGATTGCGACGGCCCCGCGCGAGCTCGAGCCCACCGTCTTCGAGCCGGACGGGGCCGATCGCTTCCGCGCACGGTCGGGACTCGAGGCGGGCGAGCTGCTGCGGGTGGTGCGCGACGATCGCGGTGAGGTCGTCAAGCTGTACTGGGCGACGTACCCCTTCACGCGGTCGCCGCAGGTCTTCGGCAGCTAGCGCAGCTAAGGTGAGCTTCCGCCTGCGCGGGCTCCTCGAGGGCTTCTACGGCCCGCCGTGGCGACACGAGGAGCGGCTCGACATGCTCGAGCTCTGCGGCCGGCACAAGCTGAACACGTACGTCTACGGGCCAAAGAACGATCCGTTCCACCGTGCGCGGTGGCGCGATCCTTACCCGGAGGACGAGCTGAAGCGGCTCGGGAGCTCGCGCGCGAGGCGGATCTGCATGGAGTCGAGCTCGTCTGGGCGATCGCGCCGGGGCTCTCTATCTACTCGGACGAGAACGAGTTCCGTGCGCTCACTGCGAAAGCCGAGCAGGTGCGCGGAGCCGGCGTCCGCTCGTTCCAGCTGCTCGCGGGAATCGCGGCCAACGCGATGCTGTAGGCCCGACCGTCGAAGCTCGCGCTTGCGACGGTCGCGGAGTTCGCGTGGGATCCGGCAGCATACGACCCCGAGCGCGCGTTCGAGCGGGCGCTGCGCGAGCATGGGGTCGAGGTCATGGAGGGCCTACGCGCGCTCGCGGGGCCTGTACCTGCGGGCGAGGTGGAGGGTCTCCGCGCCCTGATCGGGGAGCTGCGCCCAGGCGCCGACGCGGCGACCGGCCTCGCGCTGCTCCACAGCCGTTTACGTGAGGACGCGGGGCCCGCGCCTACTCGTACTGCAGGGCCTCCAGGACGTTCAGCCTCGCCGCCCGGCGGGCGGGGAAGATCGCGGCGAGTATCCCTACGAGGATCGCGGCGACCGCAAAGATCGCGAGCGAGCCGTAGGGAACCGCGAAGACGATGCCCTCGCTCGAGAGCGCGTGCGTGACGAGGAGCGACAGAAACAGCCCGACGACGATGCCGAGCGCTGCGCCGATCAACGCCGTGACGATGCTCTCGTGGCGGACCATGCGCCGTACCTGGCGGCGGGTCATTCCGACCGCCCGCAGCATCCCGAGCTCCCTCGTCCGCTCGAAGACCGTCAGGACGAGCGTGTTCACGATCCCGAACAGGCTGACGATGACCGAGAGGCCGAGCAGCACGTAGAGGAGGTTCAGGATCGAGTTCAGCGGCTTCTCCTGGTTCTTCTTGAACTCCGACCGCGTCTGCACCTTCGCGTCGGGGAAGCCCTTCAGGGCGGCGTTCAGCTGCTCGGTGTTCGTCGAGGTCGCTCCGCCCCGCATGTTGGCGAAGATGAAGAGATTCTTCGGCTGCGGGTAGGTCGCGTCGAAGGTCGGCGCCGAGATCGTGATCGTCCCGAACGGCGAGCCTCCCTTGGGGGCCTTGAAGATGCCCTTCAGCTTCAGCGCGATGAAGTCCCCGGTGGGCGTCTCGAGGCGGAGCGGCGATCCGATCTGCAGGTCGTGGTGCTTCGCGTACTTCTTCTCCACGAACGCGCCGTCGCGGCCGAGCTGGGCGGGAACGCTGTCCGAGCCGCGGTACCACTCGATCTTGATCACCATCGGCAGGCTCGGCTCGACGGCGCTCACCTGAATCTTGTTGCCGAAGGCGCGGCCGTCGCCGGCGCGGACGCCCGAGACGGCCAGGACGCCGGGCGCCTTTCGGGCGGCGCCTTCAGCGCCCTTCGGGAACGGGTCGAAGCCGTTCTGAGCGGTGATGCCGTAGTCGCCGACGAAGAGCTTGTTGACCGAGTCCTCGAAGGAGGCCCGCAGCCCTTGTCCGAGAACAGCCACGAAGGTGACGAGCGCGAGACCGATCATCAGGGCGGCCGCTGTCGAAGCCGTACGGCCCGGGTTGCGCATCGCATTCTCGCGGGCAAGAACGCCCGCTGAGCCGCCGATCTTCGTGGCCGGCCAGCCGAGAACGGAAGCGAGCGGAGGGACGAGACGCGGCGCATTCAGGGCGACGCCCAGGAACAGGAGCAGGCAGCCGACCAGGAGCGAGAAAATCCGGACGGTCGTGCTGAGCCCGTGCCCGAGGACGCCGTAGCCGAGGAGCGCGATACCGACAGCGAGCACGGCAAGCGCGGGGAAGGGGCCGAAACGCGCCCAGCGGGATTTCGGCAGGACCGACCCTTCGCGAACGGCCGCGATCGGCGGGATCCGCGTAGCCCGCAGCGCAGGGCGCAGGCTCGCGAGCAGCGTGACGATGATCCCGACGAGCAGGCTCACGACGATCGTCCGAGTCGCGAAGACGGTTCCGCTCTTCGGGAGGTCGATCCCGAAGGACACGAACAGCGCGTCGAGGCCCTTCGCCAGTGCCAGGCCGAGGAAGAGGCCGACGAGAGACGCGAGGATCCCGACGATGAGCGCCTCGAGGATCACGGACCAGAGCACCTGGCGGCGCGAAGCTCCGATCGTCCGCAGCGTCGCGAACTCGCGGGTGCGTTGCGCGATGGTGATCGAGAGCGTGTTCGCGATCACGAAGCTGCCCACGAACAGCGCAACTCCGCCGAACGCGAGCAGGAACTTCTGCAGGAAGCTGAGGAAGCCGCTCACGTCCTTGCTGTCGTGCTTCGCCTGGGCGGCCGCGGTTCTCACCGTGGCAGTCGGCGGCAGGACGGGCCGGATCTGGTCGAGTAGCTTCGGCGTCGAGATGCCCGGTTTCGTGGCGATCCGGATCTCGTCGAGCTTGCCCTGCTTGGCGAAGAGCTGCTGGGCCGTCGGGAGATCGAAGACGGCGATCGTCGCGCCGCCGATCGACGACACTGAGGCGAACTTCGCGATCCCGGTGATCGTGAACTGCCGCTGCGGGCCCTCGGCGGCCACGCCGATCCTGTTTCCGACGGAGAAATGCTTGCCGTCCGCCGTCTTCTTGTCGATCGCCATCTCCGTCGGGCCCGCGGGCCAGCGACCCGTCACGAGCCTCAGGGGATTGAAGCGCGTGTCCTTCGCGTCGACGCTGAAGCCGAGGCTCGGAGCGCCGCCGCTCGAGATCGTCTTTCCGTTCTTCCCGATCAGCTTCGTGTGCTGGTCGGCGACGCCGCCGATTGCAGCCTCGACGTCGGGGAGGGCCTTTATCTTCGCGAGCAAGTCCTCCGGAAACCCCGGGGACGTCGCCGCTCCCGAGCCGCCGGAGAACGCGACCTTGCCGCTCACCACGGCGTCGCTCCCCTGGTAGGACTGGGTGAAGATCGTGTCGAACCCCTTGTTGATGGAGTCGGTGAGGACATAGGTCCCGCTCACCATCGCGACGCCGAGGATGATCGCGATCGCCGTCAGGCTCGCACGCAGCTTGCGACCTGCGAGACCCTTGAGCGCGACGCCGATCACGGGGCGCTGAGCTCGTCCAGTACCCGCAGGATGTCTCCCGCGGACGAGCCGGCCATGTCCTTGACGATCTCGCCGTCGGAAAGAAACAGGATGCGGTCGGCGACGGCCGCGGCCCGTGCGTCGTGGGTCACCATCACGGTCGTCTGCCCGTAGTCGTCGACGGACTCGCGGACGAGCTCCAGGATCTCGTCGCTCGAACGTGAGTCGAGGTTTCCCGTCGGCTCGTCGGCGAAGACGACCGTCGGCCGCGAGACGAGCGCGCGCGCGATCGCTACCCGTTGTTGCTGCCCCCCCGAGAGCTCGGACGGCCGGTGCGAGCGGCGGTCGGCCAGCCCGACGCGCTTGACGAGATCTTCGTACCAGGCCGTGTCCGGCTTCTCGCCGGCGATCGAGAGCGGAAGCAGGATGTTCTCCTCCGCCGTCAGCATCGGCAGGAGATTGAAGAACTGGAAGACGAAGCCGATGTGCTCGCGGCGGATCTTCGTCACCTCGTTGTCGCTGAGCTGGCCGAGGCGCGTGCCGGCGATCGTCACATACCCGGAGGTCGGGCGGTCGAGTGCCGCGAGGATGTGCATGAGGGTCGACTTGCCGGAGCCCGAGGCGCCCATGACAGCGGTGAGGCCGCCCGGAGGTACCTCGAGCGAGATGTTCGTGAGCGCGTCAACCGCGGTGTCGCCCTCGCCGTACCGGCGCGACACCTCGTGTGCGGTCACCAGCGGGCCGGGCGCGGCGCCGTTGCCAGATGCGGCTTGCGTGGTCGCCATGACCGGGGTTTGTATCAGCCACCGCTGGACGCCGTCACCCGCTTCGCGGAACGACCTGTGATTTCACCTCGCGGCTACCGGTCGCCGACCAGGAAGAACATCACGACCGCTCCGCAGTAGGTCGCTACGAGCGCAGCACCGTGGCTGCGGCTCGTTCGCCCGTCCAGCAGGAGGACCGCCGCCACGATCACGGAGCCGCCGAGCGCGATCAGCTCGGGCGGCCGGAAGGACAGAGGCAGCGGGTCGATCAGCCACGACAGCAACGCGACCGCCGGGATGAGAAAGACGGCGACCTGCGCGCCCGACGCGAGCGCGATCTCGGTGGCGAGCCGGATCTTCCCGCGGGCGGCGACGACGATGGCGCCGCCATGCTCGGCAGCGTTGCCGACGATCGCGACGACGACGGCGGCGACGAAGAAATCAGTCAGGTGCGCACGGTCTGCGAATGTCTCGATCGATCCCACCAGCACCTCCGCCACGAGGGCGGTTACGACCGTCGTCGCGGCGAGCGCGGCGAGCGCAAGGCGAAGCGACCAGGCCGGGCGCTCGGCCGGGTCGCTGATGTACTCGCGGCGCTGGCGGCGCAGCGAGAAGAACGTCACCCCGATATAGACGCCGAGCAGCACGATCGAGACGGGCAGCGAGAGAAGCGCGAGCGAATGGCGCTCGGGATCGCCGCCGCTCCAGCTGGGGACAGCGGGCACGAGGAACACCGCCGTCGCAAGCGCGATCATCGCGAGCGAGCCGAGCGTCGAGCGGCGGTCGACGGTGCCCCTTCCGCCGAAGAGGAGGGCGAACCCGAGCACGAGCAGGACGTTCGAGACGACGCTTCCCGTCAGCGATCCGCGCACGACTTCCGGCTCGCCCTTGGCGACCGCGAGCAGCGCGATGATCAGCTCGGGCGCGTTGCCGAAGGTCGCGTTCAGGAACCCGCCGACGCCGGGTCCCGTGTGATCGCCCGCGTGCTCGGTCGCCTCGCCGATCAGCCACGCGAGCGGCACGAGCGAGATCGCCGCCAGGACGAAGAGGAGCGTCTTGCCCGGGTGGAGCGTGTAGTCGACGAGGAGCGTGGCAGGCGCGAGCGCGAGCGAGGCCCACAGGATGTTGCGCGCCACGCGGAGAACCCTACTGTCGGCTGAATCAGCGAGTCGGGCGCGCCCGGGCGAAGACCCGGAAGCTCGGGCGCTCGCGCGGCAACTCGAAGAATTCCGGGTTGATGCAGCCGAGGCTGTCCGAGCGGTTCTCGTAGCAGCCTTCGACCTCGACCCGGCACATCGGCAAGGGCTTCCGTACCGACTTGACCGCTCCGAAGCCCGGCCGCGTCTCCTCGGCCGCGCGCAGGAGGTCGAGATCGATCTCGACGCTGTACACCTTCTGCATGCAGCCGACGTACGTGTGCCCGTGCTCCCGGAACGCGTACAGGAACGGGCAGGCGCGGTCGATGCACGCAGCGGGGTAGACGACCTTGTCGCAGTGCACCCCGCAGCGGCGGCATCCGACCTCGTCCTGGGGGTGCAGCGGAAGGTCGCTGCCGCGGGCGCTCGAGCGAGTCTCCATGCCGGGAATTGTCCGCGAGGGATGCGGGTCTCCGCAAGACTTGACTTTTACGCGATCGAGCGCTAGGCGTCGCTCGCGACGCCTACATTCAGGACGTCCGGGCTCCGCCCGCACGTCCGTCTGAGCCGACCGGTCGAGCGCAATGGATCCCAGACCCACGCGCTAGGAGGCCAGCGCGCGCCGGCGGAGCTCCCGCGTCTTATGGATCTCGTCGGCGTCAGGGCCCTTTCCGTTCTTCCCGGGGACTTCGAGCAGGGCGGGCAGGCCTTGCAGCTCGGGATGGGCAAGAAACACGCCGAGCCGCTCGCCCATCAGGCCCTCGCCGATGTTGTCGTGGCGGTCGCGGTTCGACCCGAGGGGCGTCTTCGAGTCGTTGAGATGGAGGGCGCGCAGTCGTTCGAGTCCGATCGAGCGGTCCAGCTGCTGCAGCAGGCGGTCGAGCTCGTCGCGCTGCGTCACGTCGTAGCCCGAGGCCCACAGGTGGCAGGAGTCGAGGCAGACGCCGAGCCTCGGGTGCCGATCGAGGCGCTCGAGGATGGTGGCGAGCTCCTCGAGCGAGCGGCCGATCGTTCCGCCCGCGCCGGCGGAGTTCTCCATGCAGAGCCAGGTCGGGCCGGTGCAGCGCTCCAGGGTCTCCGCGAGCGCTGGAACGACCCGCTCGAGCCCTGCATCCATGCCGGCGCCCAGGTGCGAGCCGACGTGGAAGACGACGGCGTCCGCCTCGATCGCGCAGGCCACCTCGGTCGTGTTTGCGAGCGAGGCCCGCGATTTGTCGTAGACATCGTTCACGGGGCTCGCGAGGTTGATCAGGTAGAGCGCGTGGCAGACGACGCCGCCGATTCCCGCTTCCTGCCTGCGTTTCTTGAAGCGCTCGAAGCTGGCCGGCGCGTGATTCGTCGGACGCCACGCGCGCGGGCTCTGCGTGAAGACCTGAACCGACTCGCCGCCGAATTCTTCGATTCGGTCGATCGCGGTGTGGATGCCGCCCGAGCTCGAAACGTGCGCACCGATCAGCACCGCGGTCCAGGCTAGCGACGGAGGAGACTACGCTACGCGGGTGATCGTCCGCGTGCGAATGGCCCCGAGTCCGACCGGCTTCGTCCACGTTGGGACGTCGCGCACGTTCCTCTTCAACTGGCTGTTTGCACGCCAGAACGGGGGCGAGTGCCGGCTGCGGATCGAGAATACGGACGTGAGCCGGGAGGTGGCCGAGTCCGTTGACCAGATCCAGGACGCGCTCGCCTGGCTCGGGATCGACTGGGATGGGCCGGTGACGTTTCAGCTCGACCGCTTGGACCGCTGCCAGGCCGAGGCGCAGCGGCTCGTCGCCGAGGGCAAGGCCTACGAGGACGAGGGCGCGATCCGGTTCCGCATGCCCGGCGAAGGGGCGACCTCGTACGACGACCTCGTGCTCGGGCGCGTCGAGGTGCGAAACCGCGACCTCGACGACCTCGTCATCGTCCGCTCCGACGGCCGTCCGCTCTACAACTTCGCCTCGCCGGTGGAGGACTGGCTCGATGGAATCACACACGTCGTGCGCGGCCCCGACCACATCTCGAACACGCCGAAGCAGATCCGCATCCTCGAGGCGCTCGGCGCGGACGTGCCGGCCTACGCGCACGTGCCGAACATCAACGGGGAGGACGGCCGCAAGCTCTCCAAGCGCCACGGGTCGACCTCGCTCGACGAGTTTAGGCGGGACGGCTACGTCCCCGAGGCGCTGATGAACTTCCTCGCGCTGCTTGGCTGGAGCTACGACGATCACACCACGATCATGTCGCGCGACGAGCTCGTCGAGCGCTTCTCGTTCGATCGCGTCGGCGCGAGCCCGGCTGCCTTCGATTACAAGAAGCTCGACTGGATGAACGGCCTCTACTTGCGCGGGCTCTGCGGCGAGGACTACGCCGACAGGCTGGTCGCGTACCTGCGCGAGCGGGGCATCGGCTGGGACGAGGAGCTCGTGCGCCGCGCCGCGCCGCTCGTCCAGGAGAAGATCGCCAAGCTCGGCGACTTTCCGGCGTTCGCGCGCTTCCTCTTCGAGGACGTGGAGCCTGATCCCGGCCTCGTGAACGGCGGCGTTCTCGCCGAGGCGGAGCGCGCCCTGGCGAAGGTGGAACCGTTCACGGCCGACCGGATCGAGGCTGCCCTGCGCGGGCTGGCCGAGGAGCTGTCGCTGAAGCCGCGCGAGGCATTCCAGCCGATCCGCATCGCCGTGACCGGCTCCCGGATCTCCCCCGGCCTGTTCGAGAGCGTCGAGCTGCTCGGCCGGGAGCGCGCCCTCGAGCGGATCCGCGCGGCGGCAGCCGTTACTTAGCCGCGCGGGTCTCTATCCACTGCGCTCGACCGGTCGTTTCAGACGGAACGCGGGCGGAGCCCGCGTTCCTGAGGTCGGCACCGCAAGCGGCGCCTAGTCGCGCGGGGTGCGGTAGACGAGGCAGGCGGCGGCGACGAGGGCCAACCCTGCTGACCAGACCGGCCAGAGCGCGAACGTCGCGCCGGTAGCGAGGATCACGGCGCCGGCGACGACCAGGAGCGTGGCGGCGAGGCTGGAGTGCGGGCGAGAATCGGCCTTGGCCGCCGCGGCGGGCGGCTGCTCGGGCCGGCTGCTCAGCCGCAGGCGCGCGAGACGGACCCGGAAGAGTGCTCCTCGCCACTCGTAGACGAGGCCCCCGACCGACTCGGCCCCCTCGTTCGTGACGAGCTCGTAGATCTCGGCGGTGATGTCCCGGGCCTCGGCGAGTGCGGCAGCGAGCTCGGCATGGGCCGTCTCGGCACCGGCCGGAGGATCGATGGCGATCGCTCGCTCGCCGCTCTCGTGCAGGATGTACTGGAGGTGCGGGAGGGACTCGACCATCGCCGGATCGGCGAGGTGCTCGTCAGGATCGGACGCCAGTCGCTCGAGAACCGAGACCGTGCGTGCGAGGCTGGTCCACACGCCGGCCATCGCAGTCGCGTAGCCCGCCCGCCCGCCGGTTCCAGCAGTCGGCCTCACGACCCGATCATATCCATGCAGGAGCGGGCTACGGCCGACGGTTTTGGCGCACGCCGAGATCGCCCGCGGTACCGAGCCTCGCTACCATGCGCGAACCGGCGCATTCGTCTAGAGGCCTAGGACACCGCCCTCTCACGGCGGCGGCACGGGTTCGAATCCCGTATGCGCCTTTCTACGCGGCATGGTTGGGTCGCTCTTGCTGCGGTACGGGTGTGTCATGGATGTCGGCAATGAGCGTCGCGTGCAGACCCCGGGTGCAGGCCGCGAGCCGTTGTCAATCTTGGCGGGGCGAGATTGGGCACGTGACGACCTCGGGCGACAGTACGCTCGCCCACGGAGCGCTGTCCTTCCTCGGGTGCGCAAGCGAGATTCTGCAAGGTCCAGGCTACACTGGGGGGTGGCCCACTACCTTTTCAACTTCGTGAACGGGGAGGCAGCGCAGCGGCCAGCGCTGCGCGAACAGGCCGCTGGGTTTCTCCGGGTCAGGATGTGGGGCATCGACGCAGACGAGCCGCACCGCGACGCGCTTGCCGTCGGCGACCGCGTCCTCGTCTATCTGGGCGCGCCCGACCGGGAGTTCATCGGCCGCGCCGAGCTTGCCTCAGCGGTTCATGATTGGACACCGTCCGAGGCACAGGTGTACCCGGGCGATTCTTCGAGCGGAGTGTCGCTGGTTCAGGTCGAGGAATGGGACCCGCCCGTGCCGATCAATGCCGTGCTGTCGCAGATCGACCCGGCAGAAAATGCCAGGTCCGACTTCGAAACGGGCGTCGTTCGGATCACCGTTAACGAATTTGAGGCCGCCCTCGCCGTGGCGACCGGACGCTCGCTCTCGACCTAGCCGCGCCGGTCGTTTCGCTCGGGTGACATTCGCGAACACTCAGGCAGGTGAGCAAACATCACCTAGGTGATGCGTTGCTGAAGGCGACAAGCGTGCTCGCGGACGAGGCCCGAGGTCATGCCGACGTCGTCGAGGGTCGCTACCGCCCGATATTCGCGCCAAGCGGACCTCCGCTCAGGAAGCTCGCTCACAACAACGTGTTTGACCACGTCGCCGTCCACCACAAGGGCGCACTCGACGGGCGTCCGCAACCTGGTCGGGGTGATCCTTCGCGAACGCTGTGCCGTCGTCAGCACTCTCGAGCAGGCATGATCTAGCCGTGGATCCGGCGGCGAGGTAGCGATTTGGCGCGGCGAGCAGCCGCGCGTTTCCGGCGCAGTGTTGCCGAGGCCCGTACTGCGGGGGGCTCGGGCGGCTGCGCGCCCACCGCTACGACTCGGAGGTACCACGCATGAATCGTCAGAACCTCTTCTCCGACGAATGGGAGGGAGAGAACGAAGAAGCCGGTACCCGGCATCGAATCTTCTGGCGGCCGGACGACGCCAGGATGGGAGCAACGCTGTACGAACTGGCCCCCGACGCGCCCGAGATGCGGATGCATATGCACTTCGGAGCCGAAGAGATGTTCTTCGTCCTGAGCGGTCGTCCCGTCTTCCGGAACCAACACGGCGAAGAGGAGTTGGCTCCGGGCGACTTCGCCTTCTGCCCCGAGGGACGTGCCGGCCTACATACGTTCAGCAACCCCACCGAGGAACCCGCTCAGATCCTCGCGATCAGTGCCGGGAGCTTCCCGGACGTCGTCGCCTACCCCGAACACGGATATGCATGGGTGGCGACTCGCGATCCCGATCCCGAGCTACTCGCGAGAGGCGGCGACCCCGCCATCATCGCTCGCTTCGAGATCCCGATCGAGTAGTCGCTCGGCCGTTTCGACCATCGCCAGAGCCGAAGAGGCCGCGCGAGCGGCCTCTTCGCTTCCCCGGCTCAGGGTGCATTCGTGAACACTCGCGCAGGCGACGGTGAGATCGCTACGGCCTTTCCGGCGACTGTGCGCCCGCTGCGCGTACGGCGATCACATTGGTTTGCGGGGGGCAGGGCGAGCGCCGCGTGCCGTCTGCGTCTTCAGAAGGGGACGTCGCGCGCGAGCTGCTCTGCGACCTCGTCCGCAGACGGCATCGCGGCGATTTCGGCCGCCAATCCGCGCGTGGTTTCCCGGTATCCCGACTCATGAAGGAGGGGCGCGACTTTGCGCCGAACCGCGTCGGCTGTGAGCTCGTCGGGCAGGAGCGCTTCTGCGGCACCAGCGGCGACGAGCGCCGCCGCATTCTCGAACTGATCCGCCGCCCGCGGCAGCACGAGCATCGGCAGGCCATGGGCGAGCGCGCCGAGCATCGAGCCAGAGCCGCCGTGTGTCACGACGAGGGCGCAGCGGGGCAGCACGTCGGCTTGAGGGACGTACTGCTCAACGACAGCGTTCTCCGGCACCGGGTCGAGCGCTGTGGGGTCGTTCTGTCGGCCGGTTGTCACGAGGACGTCCGCGCCGGAATCGGCCAAGGCGGACAGCACGAGCCGGTAGACCGCAAGGTCGGTGACGATTGTTCCGAGCGTGAGGTATATGAGCGACCGTTCGGTTGATTCGGGCGGGAGGGCTCGTACCGCCCGAAGGGGCCGAACCAGGGTTCCGGCGGGCGGTCGCTCAGAAGCGAGCCCCGGCGGGCAGATGTCGACGAAAGGGCCTCGGAACAGGCCTGCGGCCGGTTCGGGGGCAATTCCCGCCTCATCCCACATCGCCGTTGCGATGGACGCGGCCGCGTCGATCGCAGCAATCGGGATCATCCGACCGAAGCTGTGATGGACCGACGCGATTCCGAGCACTGCGGCAACCAGCGGGCCCGCGAGCTCGGCCGACTCGTGCACGATCAGGTCGGGCTTCCAGGCTTCGGCCTGGCGGCGCAGGTCGACCACGCGGGCCGGCGCATCGAGGAGAGCGAATCGGCGCGAGAAGCCGTGCGGACGGCGCTCGGGAAACGGCATCGTGCCGATCTCGGCACGGTGAGGCGCGAACTGGGCCTCGAGCGCGCGCTGGTCGATCCCGGCCGGAATCGACTGGAGCCCCGCCGCCTCGACGCGCGGGGCGAATGATGCCGCGGTCGCAACTGCAACCTCGTCGCCGCGATCGCGGAAGGCGGACGCGAGCGGCACGAGCGGTAGGAAGTGACCGTCAGCCGCCACGCAAGTGAAGAGAACGCGGATCTCGCAATTCTCTCAGCAGGTTGCGTCACCCGTCGAGGCGCGCATCATGAAGCTCGAGCGTTCTCTTCGAGGGACATTCCCGGACGCTGGCCCAGGCGACGGGATGGACGTCAGCGGTCAGGAGAGCGCGCGCTCGAGCGCAGTACGGTCTGTCGGTGCTCCGTGCGCCTAAGACCTCATGACTACCGCTCGCACGTACACGCACGTGGTCGCCGACGAGCGGGAGCTCGAATACGCGGCCCTGCTCGACTGATCTTCCGGCCTCAGAGTCCGAGGACGAGCGTGAGAGCCTCGTCGACGGAGCGGAGCTCATCCACTTCGAGGCGTCCGGCGGAGCGGCCGAGTCGCTGCGGGTCGACCACCGTCGTCTGCTCGACGAGGACGCGTGTCTCTTGTCCCTCGAGCGTGATCGTCGGGCGGAAGCTCGCCGCGCGGGCGTCCGTCGAGGTGGGCGCGACGAGGACGGTGCTGAGGTCGAGGAACTCGTCGGCCTGGACCACAACTGCGTAACGGGCCCCGCGCTGTTCGTGGCCGCGCGTGCTGCGAGGCGCCGGCAGGTGGAAGAGCTCGCCGCTTACCACGTCAGTCCATAGCGGGCGGAGCGAGCCCGGCCAGCTGCTCGCGGATCAGCCGCATCTCCTCGCGGTCGCTCTCGTCGGCCGCAAGGCTGCGCACTTCGTCGCGGATCGCCGAGCGAACACGTCGCCGGGCCGCCGCCTCGCGCAGCGCGGCGCGCACCGCTTCCGAGTCGGTTAACCCACCGGCGCGGACGATCTCGAGTGCTGCTGCGGAGGCCTCGTCTAGCCGGACGTGAAGCGAACGTGCCACAGCCAAACTGTAGCACGAAGTGTGCTACGCACCTTCGCCGACTGTGCGGATTCGACCACGGAGGCTCAAGCGGTGCAGACCCCGGTGCAGACCTCGGCGAGAAGACCTCCCCCTTTGCAGCGGCCTCGGGAGCAACTTGCGCGGCAGCGAGTGCGTAGTAGCCGACGACGGTCTCCCCATCTTCGAGCGTCGTCACGAAGACGCGGGCCGAACCGGACGCGTGAGCGCGCGCGTGCCGCGCGAGCCACTCGTTGAACGGCGGGTTGCCGCAGTCGAAGTGATCGAAGCGGTGATGCTTCTCGAGTGGCGCGGGCGGCCGTAGGTCAGCGTGCGCTGCGATGTCGCCGCCGCCTGGCGGACGAGTCGGTCCGTCTCCGGCTCGACGCGGAAGTCCCACCGGTGCAGACCCCGGTGCATACCCCATCACGCCTGATGCGTAAATGAGGGGTCGCTTCAACTCGAGAGGCCTGGGCAGCTACGCGATCGTGCGCTCTGCCCGAGCGGCCGCCTGTGCAGCTGCTTCCACGAGACGGTGTGCGAATGAGAGCCGGTGGTCGTCCTCGGTTACGGCCAGGTTCACGGCGACGAGGGAGGCGGCAGCGCGCGCCGCTGCCGACGCGAGTACGCTCGCGACGACCGCGTCGCCGCGCATCGCAGGCTGGCCTTCCCGCGCGAGCAGGGCGGCCAGCTCGGCGACGTCGGCTGCGGCCTCGGCGAGCGCCAGCGGGATCTCGACCGATTGGGCCAGCGCCTGGCCGAGCGTGAAGTCGCGCGCCTCGGCCTTGAGGCTACCCGGGAGGTGGAAGGCGGCCAGCGCCTCGCCGTAGACGTGCGCGTTCGCCTCGGCGAGCCGAGCCGAGCGCGCGCGAAGCGCCTCGGCCTGGGCGGCGGTGCCCCTGGACTCGGGCCAGCCTTCGGACGCCCGGGCGGCCATGCAGCAAAGTGCCGCAGCCATGCTCACGGCGATTCCGGCAACGGCTCCGCCGCCTGGAATTGGGTCCGCCGTCGCGAGCGCGTCCAGCAACTCTTCGACGGACGCGCCCAGGAGGGAGTTGGTCGCCACGGCGCCATTCTCCCGCAGCGGGTGGGGCGCGTGCTGGGGGAGCGCTAGGCGGAGTGGAACCGCTCGCGCACGGACTCCAGCAGGAGCGGGTTTGGCTCGTACCCCGCTCCTGCCAGAGCGGCTTCGAGGTCGGCAAGGAGCGCCCGCCGGAACTCCACGTCGCGTTCTGCTCGTGCGACGATCTCGTCGAGGCCGCTACGCGCGAGGGGAAGCTCTTGCGCGGCCTTGACCCAGTGACCGGGCGCCGGGGGAAGAGCCCGGAGGAGCTCGGCGAGATGCTCTTCGTCATACCTCTTCATGGGAGTCACGCTTCTTAAGACGAGTGGGGCGGCGAGTTTCTTCCCTCGAGGGCGGACCGGAGCTTGCCGAGGCACCGGGAGATCCGGCTGGCGATCGTACCGGCCGGGAGATCGAGGGCTTCGGCGATCGTGCGGTAGCTCTCGTCGCGTGTGAAGAAGCGGTCGAGAACCTCGCGGCAATCCTCGGATAGACCGGAGAGCGCCTCGTTCACCGCCATCGCGTCCTCGAGCAGCTCGAGCGGTTCCGCGGCTGCCTCCTGCATGTCCTCGACGAGAGGTTGCTCGCGTGACCCGGCACGCAGACGGTCGATGCAGAGCCGCCGCGTCAGCTGACCGAGCCAGGGGCGAAGGGCGTCGTCGTTCCGCAGCTTGCCGAGGTGCTCGTAGGCACGCGCAAACACCTCCTGGAAGACGTCCTCCGCGTCGTGCGCCGGTAGCCGGAACGCCTGTACGGCGATGCCGTAGACATAGCGCGAATAGCGATTGACGAGCTCCCGCCAAGCCTCCTGATCGCCCCCGCGGCAGCGGGCGACGAGCTGTGCGTCCGGCAAAGAGAGCAGGCTCACGCCGCCCATCTAAGCGCAACGGACGGGCAGATGAAAGAGAAGGGACGGCCCGAAGGCCGCCCCTCTCCCGACGACCTGCGACGACTAGCGGCCCTTTCCCTTGCCGCCCGTCATGTCGGTCGTCGTGCCCGATACCCCGGTCGGGCAGCCTGCGGCAGGCGCCGGGACGATGTCCCCGTGGCGCCGATGCGCATCCAATGCACTCTCGCTCACAGTGATCTTCACGTAGGGATTGCTCGGCGAACCAGTCCTGTGACAGATGGCCACCTTGCTGTCGGTGGTGGACGTCGATGCGGAGGTGGAGGTCGACGTCGAGGTCGACGCCGAGTCGGATGTCGAGGTCGTCCGGGACGGGCAGGCGTCCATCGTGTCGCCGTGCCTCAGGTGCGCTTTGAGCGCCTTCCGGCTGACCGAGATGGTCACGGACGGGTTCTTCTTCGAGCCCGTCTTATGACAGAGCTTGACCTTGCCCGGCTTACCGGTCGTGCCCGTCTTGATCAGGTGCAACGCGGCGTCCGGGCTCGCGATCGCGTACGAAGCACCGAAGCCGGCGAGGAACAGCACCGGAACTAGAAGCTTCAATCTCATCTTGGACCCCTACTTTCCGCCGCGCCTCTTGCCGCGGCCGTCGGACAGCTCGCCTTCTCGTCGATCAGCACCATGTCGCCCTCGTGCTTCAGGTGCGCGCCGAGGGCGTTCCTACCGACGGAGATCTTCACGAACGGGTGCCTCACGGACTTCGTCCGGTGACAGATCGCCACCTTGTCCGGACTCGACTCGGCAGTGGCGGCCGGCGGAGTCATGGAGGACGTCGGACAACTCGCGTTCTCGTCCATGAGTACCACGTCGCCGTCATGAGCGCGGTGAGCGTCGATCGCGTTCTTGCCGACCTTGAGCTTCACGAAGTTGCCGGAGCTCGTCTTATGGCAGATCGCGACCTTGCCCGGGCTGCTGGCCTGGGCCGCAAGACCGGCGCCGACGACCGAGGCGAAGGCGCCGGCAACCAGCACCACGACCAGCGCGGCTCGACATCTCATCCTGTAGACCCCTTTCACGGTTGCCTCTGAATAGATCCCGGCGGGACACTGAACTTGCGGTGTGCCGTCGCTCCGTCGAGCCGCCGCGCGCTCGTGCTCGCCATGGGACGTGCTCGAGCCCTGTGTCGGGTGCGGCTCATGCCGCGGACAACGCGTCTTCGCGCACGAGGTAGAAAAGGCGCGGCCACGCTCGTAGGTGATCGTGCGGTGGCGGGCGAACGAGCGCCGGTGCCGGCAGGCGAGCTCGCCCGTGTCGAGGCAGCAGGCGACGAGCTCGCGTTGCGAGATGCGCAGCTCGACGCGCCGGCCGACCAGGAACGGATCGAGCGAGTAGTCGCAGCTGTCGACGCGAACGTAGGGGTCGACGGCGATCCTAGGTCTAGTCCGGTCGGCAGCGGCGTACACCGTGACGATCGCCGACGTGCGCCGTTGATCACCTGATCGGAGCAACGGCGCTGGGTAGCCGCCGATCCTGCATACGGCCTTGGATCGGCCTCGAGGTTGCGTTTGCCGCTACCTCTGCCACGATACCGTGCGACCACTATGGCGCGCGAGGTCGTCGGCAGGGAGGAGGAACTCGCCTTCATTCGCGCCTGCATCGCAGGAACGCAGGAAGGCGAAGGCCCCGCTGCGTTCGTGCTCGAGGGGGAGCCGGGGATCGGGAAGTCCACGCTGTGGCTTGCGGGCGTCGAGCACGCGCGCGAGCGGGGCTTGCGAGTTCTGCTCTCACGACCGGCCGAGGCAGAACGTGGGCTCGCGCACGTCGGGCTCGGCGATCTCTTCGACCGCGTCCTCGACGAGGTGATCGGCGAGCTGTCGCTGCCCAGACGGCGCGCGCTCGAGGTCGCGCTGCTGCGGGACGAGAACGCGGACGACGTCGCGGACCATCGCGCTCTCGCCGTGGCCGTCCACGACGTGCTCGACTTGTTGAGCGAGCGAAAAGCGGTTGTCGTCGCGATCGACGACGTCCAGTGGCTCGACGCCTCGTCGGCGAGCGCACTCGCCTTCGCGCTGCGGCGCCTCGACAACAACGTCCGGCTCTTCCTCGCCCGCCGGCTGGAGCCGTCCGAGCTCGAGCAGGCGGGCGATGTTCAACGGCTGCGGATCGGCCCACTCAGCGTCGGCGCGCTGCATCGCCTCCTTCACGACCGCTTCGGCAGGCCGTTCGCACGCCAGACCCTGTTGCGCATCCATGAGCGTTCGGGCGGAAATCCGTTCTTCGCGCTGGAGCTGGCCCGCATGCTCGGCGAGAACGTCGACCCGCTCGAGCCGCTGCCAGTTCCGGAGACGCTCGACGAGCTCGTCCGCACGCGCCTCGACGGCCTTCCTGCGGCAACGCGCGACGCGCTCGCGCTTACGTCGGCTCTTGGAACGCCCTCGGAATCGCTCCTAAGGCGCGCCGGTATCGCGCCGGACGCGCTCGACCCCGCGATCGCAGCGAACGTCGTGGAGCGCGAGCGCGGCGCGATTCGCTTCACCCACCCGCTGCTCTCGTCGGTGCTCTAGCCCGACGCCGCCGTCGCCGCCGAGTTGGACGATGCGGCGACGATCGCCGCCGGTCGCGGCGCCTCGGCGAGCGCGGCCGAGCTGGCTGAGGCGGCGCTGCGGCTGACACCGGCGGACGAGGTCGGAGAGCGCCACCGGCGCGCGCTCGCCGCAGCGCGCGCCCATCACGCCTCCGGGGAATGGACGCGCGCACGGACGATCGCGAGCGAGCTGCTCGAGCAGACCGGGCTCGGCGCGTTGCGTGCCGACGTGCTGATCCTCCTCGCCGACCTCGAGGGCCTCGACCGCGCCGTCGCGCTACTCGAGGAAGCATTGCACGACGCGACGTCGCGCCCGGCCCTGCAGGCGGCGATCCAGCGCCGGCTGGCATGGTCGGTGCGCTTCAAGAAGGGGTTCCACGGCGCGCTCGAGCACGCGCGTGCGTCCCTCGAGCTCGCCGATGAAGTCGACGACGACGCGCTGCGGGTGGAGGCGCTCGACATGATGACGTTTCTCGGCTCGGCGGTCGGCGATCCGGAGGCGACAACGTACGCGGAGCGGGCACACGAGATCGCAGTCGCGACCGGCGACGCGCGGCTGGTACGCAGAGCGCGGTTCGCGCTGCTCGGCACCATCAAGATCAGCGACCACGCCGCCGCACGTGGGTTGCTCGAGCGCGAGTACGAGGAGTCCCGCGAGCGCGACGACCTCTCGGCGGCCGATGCACTGAGCCGCCTCGCGTACCTCGAGCTTTGGGCCGGCCGATGGGACATCGCAGCCGGGTACGCGGAGCGCGCCTACGATCTGATGACCCAGTACGGGCTCGAGGTGCCCTGGGCCCACCTGCCGATCGCCGTCGTCGCCGCGCACCGCGGACAGCTCGAGCTCGCGCGCGCACACTCGGAGCGCGCGTTGCAGCTCGGCGAGGAGCAATTCGAGCGGCACACGCCCGTGCACCTCGGCACGCTCGGCTTCGTCGCGCTGCAGAGCGGCGATCCGAAGACGGCGCTGCGATGGTTCGCCGAGGCCGAGGGCGTAACCACGAGACTGGGCTGGCACGAAGCAGGCCACCGCTGGTGGGTCGCCGACCACGTCGCGGCGCTGCTCGAACTCGACCGTGTCGACGCCGCCGTGCCAGTCCTCGATGCCTGGGAGAACGAGCGAGAGGCGGGCGACGACCGGGTGCTCGCGCACGTGACGCGCTGCCACGGCCTCGTCGCCGCGGCGCGCGGCGACGTCGCCGAGGCCGCTGCGCTCCTGGCGGACGCCGTCGTGCAGCACGAAGCGGCCAGCGACGCGTTCGGGCGCGCCCGCGCGCTGCTCGCGCTCGGGGTCGTCCGCCGGCGCGAGCGGCAGAAACGCGCCGCCCGCGAAGCGATCGCCGCCGCGCTCGACGGGTTCGAGCAGCTCGGGGCCGCAACGTGGATCGAGAAGGCCCGCGCCGAGCTGGGCCGGATCGGCGGGCGTACGCGCGAGAAGGGGCTGACGGCCGCGGAGCGCCGAGTCGCTGCGCTCGTCGCCGAGGGGCGAACGAACCGGGAGGTCGCCGCCGCCCTCTTTCTCGGGGAGCGCACGGTCGAGACGCACCTCTCCCACGTGTACGCCAAGCTCGGCATCCGGTCGCGGGCCGAGCTCGCGCGCGCATACCCGCCGGACTCCGAAGCGGCGGAGCAAAGTTCAGGGGGACTCACGATTTCAAGCTGAGTACCGCCGCGTACCGTCGGTCGGGTGCCGAGCTACCTCGTCGAGACGTTCCTCGCCCGCGGCGCCGCCGGCCAGCGGCAAGCGCGCGAGCGGCGGGCGCGCTCAGCCGCCGAGGAGATGACGCGTGAGGGGACGCGCGTCGGCTTCGAGGGATCTATCCACGTCCCCGAGGACGAGATCTGCTTCTTCAGCTTCGTGGCCGCGTCCGGCCGTGAGGCCGCGCTTGTGGCTCACCGGGCCGCGCTCGAGCCGCTTCGCGTCGTTGAGGCGATCCCCACACGAATGGAGGAGCAATGAGACTGCGATTGGGCATCCCCCTGCTACTGATTCTCCTGGCGGCGACCGGGTTCATCGGCGCCGGGCCGAGCGCGGGCGCACCACCGGCGACGCAATGCGCGCCTGCCGCGAACTACCCTGCCGCGACGACACCGGTCGCCTTCTGGAGCACGGAGGCGCGGTGCGCAATCGTTCCGCCGAGCGCAGGACCGGAGAACTTCGGTAACAAGTTCCCGGGCGAGGCGGCGGTGTACATGGGCATCGTCCATGTCGCGATCTACGACGCGGCTGTAGCGATCGAGGGCGGCTCTACGCCGTACGCGATCGCAGGCAGCGCGCCGGGTGCTTCCCCGGAGGCGGCGATCGCGACCGCGGCGCGTGACACGCTCGTCGGCTTGCCCGGGCTCGGCCTGAGCCCCACCCAGCAGGCGATTCTCGACGGCGATTACGCCGCGTACGTGAACGCGATCCCCGGCGGGTCGGCACAAGACAGCGGGATCGACGTCGGTCGCAAGGTGGCCGCAGCCGTGCTCGCTCTGCGCAAGAACGACGGCCTCGAGAAGAACCCGATGTTCGCCGATCTGAACCCGCCGCCGCCAGGCCCCGGTATCTGGCAGCCCAACGCCTCGGGGCCGGCGCTCGGTCTTCGCCTGCCCGGCGTCCGGCCGCTCGCGCTCGAGAGCGCGTCGCAGTTCCGCCCCGACGGCCGATCTCGCGATCGCCGAACGAGGGGCGGCTTGAACGCCCTTACCAGCCAGGCGTACGCCGACGACTTCAACGAGGTCAAGAACCTGGGGAGTCTCAACAGCACGGGCAGGACGCCCGAGCAGACGACGGAGGCGCGGTTCTGGACCGACCACGACATCCGGCAGTGGAACGACGGCTTGCTACGCCTGGCCACCGCCCGCGGGTTCGACCTCGTCCAGACCGCGCGGATGCTGGCGATGGCGCACGTCGCGGGCGGCGACGCGATGATCGCCTGCTTCGACGCCAAGTACCACTACTGGTTCTGGCGCCCCTACCAGGCAATCCAGCAGGCAGACAGCGACGGCAACCCGCAGACGACCGCCGACGCGAACTGGAAGTCACTCGGCACCGTGCCGAACTTCCCCGAGTACCCGTCGGCGCACGCCTGCCACAGCAGCGCCGTCGTCGCGGCACTCGACGCGTTCTTCGGCACTGACAACGTCCCGTTCACGCTCGACAGCCGCGTCACGGGCACGACACAGCGCTACGACCGCCTCCAGGACGTGGTGGACGACGTCGACTCGGCGCGCGTCCTCGTCGGCTTCCACTTCCGGAACTCTGACGTGCAGGGCGCCATTCTCGGCCGTAACGTCGGCGACTACGTCGCCGAGCACTACTTCCAGCTGCGCGGCTGAAGCAGGATCTTCGGCACGGGAGGCGGCCCGAAGGACGCCGCCTCCCGTCGCTTGGAGTCCCAGCATGTTGCCTGCCTCCGACCCTCCAGAGCGGAGGTCAGCAGACGTGAGCGGCTGCCGCCGGAGAAGGCGGGGCGCCATCCCGAGACTGTCACAGCGGCTGTCGCAATGGCGACGGAAGCAGCTGGACCTGGCTCAACGATGCGATTTGCGTCGACCTCAGAGGCGCCCTCCTAAACCGCGTGCAAAGTTCGATTCTTGTCGGGGGCATTCTCGATTGATCTGGAAGAAGTAGCTTGTTTGGAGGATTATTTCTTGTGAAATGAAGAGCAGGGCGCCGAGGTGGATAGAATCTTGACTGAGCCGTCGCCAAAAACCCCCGGCGCAAGACGATCGTCGACGCCCGACGGCTGCTCCTGCGCAGCAAGCCGGCCGCGCGCGGGCAGTGGCGCTTCCACTGCGCGATCCACAACCTGCTCAAGCTCCACCGGGCCGGCGGACTCGAGCTGATCAGGGAGCGAAACAGCGCTCCCGCGAGCCCTTCAGCAGGCAAACGCAGCTCCCTCGCGCGGCTCGCGACAGCAATCCGCTCCCTCGCGGCGCGCTTCCGCCGCTCGCTCGCGCCACCAGATCCACCGATCACTTCGCCTGGATCGCGCCGATTCCTGTTACGGACCCAGGCCCCTAGTAGTGCTTTGTTGGTCTTGAAAAAGGGTCCTCTGCTCTCGCGTCGAACGGTGTCCGCGTCAGCGGTCATCGTTGAGGGAGGGTTTGATGGAAGCGGTGTTTGCTCTGGAGATGCCTGCGGTCGAGACGCGTGAGCGTCTGGTCGGGTTCGTCGACGGGATCGTGTCGGCTTTGCCGCATGTGCGGCAGCGGGAGAACGCGGGGTTGTATGTGCGTGGTTTGATCGAGCAGGGCGGGCGGAAGAGTCTGCAGCCGACGTTGTTTCGGCTCGAGGAGACGTCGGCGCGGTACGAGTCGGTGCAGCAGTTCCTGGCCGACTCGCCGTGGGATCCGGCGCTGGTGGTGCGGCGCTGCGCGGAACGGGTCGTTCCCGAGCTTGGTGTCGAAGCGTGGGTGCTCGACGACACGGGGTTTCCGAAGGACGGCAAGCACTCTCCAGGGGTGAAGCGTCAGTATTCGAGGACGCTGGGGAAGATCGGGAACTGCCAGATCGGGGTGTCGGTACACGCGGTCGGGGAGCGCGGCACGGCGCCGCTTGGCTGGGCGCTGTACCTGCCCGAGGAGTGGTGCGCCGACTCGGAGCGGCGGGCGAGGGCGAAGATCCCCGCGGAGGTCGAGTTCAAGACCAAGCCCGAGCTCGGGGTGGATCTGGTCGAGCGGGCGGCCGGCTGGGGCCTCCCTGCTGGGCCGGTGCTGGGCGACCAGGCCTACGGCGACAACACCATGCTGCGTGAACGGCTCCACCAGGCCGGACGCGAGTACGTGCTCGCGCTCGGCGGCCAGACGAAGGTGTTCCCGGCCGAGACCGTGTTCGCTGTCCCAGAGCGGACGGCAGCGACGGGTAGGCCCAGGAGCCGGCCGCGGCCCGACCGGGAGCCCGAGGCGATCAGCGACCTGGTCGCGAGGGTCGGCAGTGGATCCGCCCAGACGGTCGCCTTCCGCGACGGGCCCGACGGCAACCCGGTCACCTCCCGGTTTCTGTTCGTTCGCGTCAGGGCCGCGCACGACTGGCAGAAAGCGACGCCATCCCCGCCCCGCGAGGAGCTTCTGATCGCCGAATGCCCGCCGGCACCGACGAGCCGAGCGACTACTGGATCAGCAACCTGCCGGCCGACAGCGAGCCCGAACGGCTCGCCCGGCTCGCCCGGCTGCGCTGGAGAATCGAGCTCGACTACAAACAGCTCAAGGGCGAGCTCGGCCTCGACCACTACGAAGGCCGCTCCTGGATCGGCTGGCACCACCACACCGCACTTGTCACCGTCGCCCACGGCTTCCTCACCCTGGAACGCCTATGCCCGAGAGCCCCGCGGCTGGCCTGACACTCCCCCAGACGGTGCTGCTGATCCAGCCCGTCTTCAAGTGCTGGGACAGCCGCTGCCGAACCTGCCACCAACCCGTCGACCTCAACCAACTCGAGCTCCCCCTCTACCCCCAGCGTGAGTAACAAAGCACTACTAAGGCATCCGGCGAACTGCTCGAGGCCTTCGTCGACTGGGGCTGCTCTACGTGCGGCCGGCGATCGTGTCCGTCGTCCAGGTCAAACAGCCGTCCGAGCAGCAGGAGCCCTCGCCAAAACGATTGGCGGAAACCTGCCGCACCTAGCGCTTGACGATGTTGTGAGCCTCGAAGATCTCCGGCTCGCCGGGAACCTCGATTCCGACATCGGCCAGAATGGGCATCAGCCGCTTACCAAACGCCTCGAGCTGTTCCCGAGAGTCCCAGATCTCACTGACGCGCAGGTTTCCTTTCGACCCGAAGCAAACGTGATAATCGAGTCCGTCCGGAGGAAACCCGCCGGCCGCCTCCTCAAGCCGCCGGATACTTTCGTCGTACTTCTCGGTCGTCAGGTTTGCGGGGTTGAAGCGAACAACGATGCTCATGGCGCGATCCTCCATGCGTGGGGTGGGGCGACCTTATCCGGTCCTCGTGAGGGAAGCGCAATGACTACGCCGGCGACCTTGCCCCGACTCGGCTGGGCAGCGCCTGCCCTCGACCGTGGCAGCGGACGCAAGGGCGGAGCGAGAGCGCGAGCATGAACGAAAGGGGTCGGTGCAATCTCTGGGCGAGTGGCCTGTGACCCCACGCCCGGCCAAATCGTCGTGGAGCGGAAATCCAAACCAAACGAGTATGAAGAGGGGGATGCATCCCATCGCTGACCAAGCTGCGCCAGATCCCGCGTCCCGGAGCGCCGCGCTAAACGCGCGACTCCGGGTCGAAAGATGTGCTCGAGCTGCGGCTCTGAGTTCGACTGGCAGCGCCTGCCCGCCAGGTCGCCGCGGCGGCGGCGCGAAGCACTCGAGCGGCCGGTCGGGAACCGCTGCGGACGCTGCGGCGGTGTCGCGATCGAGGATGCCCGGCGCTGCGAGCGATGCAGGGGCGGACGCGAAAGCCCGTGTTGCCCAGACCATCGCCCCAGGCCGTTTTCCCGCGTCTACACTGAAAACACGAAACCCGCTGTTTCCAGCTGGTTTGTGAGGCTGCGGGGCAAGGACTCGAACCTTGACTACCTGATCCAGAGTAGACCCGAGGCGTCTCGGGTCGTCTCGGTTTGTCTGAGTAAGACCCTGCTAAATCACCTTTTCTACTAGGTGCAGGTGTGGTCGCGTCTCGGCTGGTATCGGCTCGTCTTGGTCCCCCACGGGTCCCCCACCGATTAGCTCGTCGAGAACCTCGCCATCCGGGAGGTCCGCCGAGCGTGCATGGGCGTAGGTGTCCATCGTGAAGCTCGCAGCGTGGTGGCCGAGCAGAGTTGCACCTGTTCCGGCTTCACGCCTTGCCGGATCAGTTCGGTTGCGGTCGTGTGCCGGAGGCTATCGTTACTCTGCGAGCTTGGCTGCGATCATGTCGATCGGCTTGATGTCGGGAGGCTTCGCGAAAAGATCGTCGGCCTGCGACATCAGCGCCTCAGCAACCTCGCCCGACAAGTGTGCTTGGCGGCCCGAGTCATCCGGGAAAACGTCGAAGATCGCGAACTGAGACTCGCTCAGCCGGATTGCGAACCAGGCAGTCGTCGCCGGTTCCGCGTCGACGAGCGCTCGTCCTCCTTCGAGGAAGCGAGCCACATCGTCCTCTTTGCCGGGCTTCGCCTCCAACGGAACCCATAGACCTACGGTGACCATCGCCTCTCCTTTCGGTGAATTCCCGCGTGAGCGTCGACGAGCATCGCACGGATCGACCATCCGGGAGCGAAACTTGCGACCGTTAGCGACGGTTCTGCGCCCCGGAGTGGCTTGCGCGAGGGCCGCGCGAATACCACCGCCCTCGGACTTGACTGCGATCGAGTTCCGTAACCTCCGTCCACCAAGGCTGCAGCTCCGGCGCTGAGGAGCGCCATGAGGATCAATGCTTTCCGCGACATTGTCTCCGCACGACCTTTGGACTTTCTGAAGCGCAGTTAAAGTGCTGCAACGCTCGCCCGGCTCGCGCTCCACGGCCGGGTCCTCGCCGCGACCCAGGCGGTCGCGGGTCTCCACGTCGAAGGAGACCCCGGCGGCAGACAAGGCGCCGGGGTGTGCAGCGGGTGCGGCGCCGCGCAATCCGATCGCGAGCCGCTCGGCGAGCCAGGCCGGATCGTCGATCGGCCCTGTGTGGGCGCCGGCCGACGCGGACGCGGCGCTGAAGCCGATCCGGCGGAACTCGGCCAGGGCGAGCTGCACGCAGAGGTGCAGGCAAACCGCCGGAGCCTCGACGATCCACTCCGCCGAGGCTGTCTCGGGGGCGCGCATGCGACGTTCGGTCGTGAACGACCGACCCGTGGTGCGGTCGCGCAGCGCTAGCTAGTAGCCACCCGGATCCTGCGATTCGAGCAGTGCCCTGCCGACCGCACACCGACACCCCACGCGCGGGAGTCCCTGAGGCAATTGCGCGCTCGACTTCGGGGATCGTCCCGGTGGCGAGGAGCAGCAGCGTGGGCGAATCGATGCTGCTCCTCGCGGGGTTCTGGGGTTATGGCACGATCGGGCGGATCAGCACCGTCGCCGTCCAGATCTCGTACGGATTCGCCGCATCCGGGTTGATCGCCTCGAAGATCCCCGCGGCTTCGCCCGCCACGAGCTCGCCGTAGCTCTTCACCGGAACGAAGTTGGGGCTGTCGGCGTACGCCCACGTGTACCGCAATTGCACGACTCTGAGCGGGGCGCCGTAGCTCGGCTGACCTGGGGTAGCGACCAGCACGTGGTCGTGGTACGGAATCGGGGACGGAAGGCCGTTGTTTTGCGGCTGGTAGCCGGACGGCAACCTGATCGGACCGGTCGTCCCCGCTGCCACGGGAAAGCCGATGATGTAGATCGGCGAGGCCCGTCGGAGCAGGCCCGGCGCGGCGTCGAAGACGACCGCGGCCCCGGTGTTGATCTGGTAGGTCTGGCCGTCGGCGTAAACGCTTTCGGTCTGCGGGTCGGCCAGCGCAGCGTGGACTCCTACGAGCAGCAGCGTGAGCACGACGGCTGCGCCGGCCAACCCGCCCGCCCTTGAATGCATGTGGAACACGACGTTCTCCTCTTTCTCGTTCAAGGACGAATCTGCGTTCGTGGAATGGTCGCCGGTCGCGTTCTCTCGGTCATGGCAGATCGGGAATCCGCTCGAGCTGGATTCGCTCGCCGACCTCAGTCGCCCGCAGCCCGCCGAGCACGACGTTCCCTGTGGGGTCGTATTGCGTCGCGATCGAGACAGCCCGGAACGTCTGTCCATCCTCCGACAGCCGCATCGTCCGGTTCACCTTCTGTGACCCCAGTAGAGCGCCAGTCACCGGGTCGAACCGGAACAGCAGCATCGTGGTGGCGTAAAGGCCGTTTCTGATCCGCTCCCGGCCCCTGATCTGCTCCCAGACGCCGTGCGCGGGACCGCGGCCCCTGGTGCCGGTACTGCTGGTCTCGACGAGCCCACCCCCCGCGGCGAACGTCATCAACGACTCGAAGGTCGCCGGGAGGCCCGGCGGGGGATTGACACGGGTGACCGTGATCGACCACGACCCCTCGATGCTGTCGCCGGTCGTTTCGTCGCGCTTGAGGTGCGCCCGCGCTGCCTTGCTGATGTCGACGGTCTGGATCGTTCCGTCCTGGATGTGGCTGCTCGTCACGAGCACGCCGGCAGCACCGGCTGTGCCCGTCAGCGCGACGGTCAGCGCGAGCACCGCGAGCGCCGTCGCCGGCGACGGCCTCCGCAGCAAATGGCCTATACGTGCAAACATCGAAACTCCTTTCCTTCCTTGTCCGAGATCACGGTTTCGCCTCTTGCTTCGGGGCGCGTGCGGGCCCCTCGTCGATCGCCACGACATCGATCCTCCTTTTCGGTTCGCTTTCGACGGCGTCGCTCGCCAAAGCGGCTCGACGCCTCGTCCCACGTCGTCTGGAAGCGATCACGGCGGCAAGGCCGATCCCGACTGCCGCCGAACCAGCTGCCAGCAAGTTCCAGTCAGACACGGCCATCCTCGCCCTCGCTTTCGCCGATCGTCATTGCTTAGCGATCGTCTCGAGGAGCGGTTGGCGATCGGCTGGAATCGCCTTGGCGCAGGGTTGTGAGTTTCCTTGGCCCGGTTCCTGCCGCGCGTTCTGGCTGCTAGGTTCGCCGCAGGCGAACGCCTTTGCGCATGAATTTCCGAGTTCTCGGTCCCTTCGAGGTCGATCACGACGGGCTGCCGCTTACGCTCGGGGGGCATCAGCAACGAGCTCTGCTCGCGCTCCTCCTTCTGCGGGCGAACCAGGTCGTTCCGGTCGACGAGATCATCGAGGAGCTCTGGCGCGCCGACCCGCCGCCGAGCGCGACGAAGAGCGTCCACGCGCTCGTCTCGAAGCTGCGCCGAGCACTCGAGGGCGAATCGACCGACGGGCCGGCAGACAAAGGTCCGAACGGGATCCTGCTGACGCGCCCGCACGGATACGTGCTCAGGGTGGCGCCAGGCGAGCTCGACCTCGATCGGTTCCAGTCTCTGCTCGATGAGGGGCGAGGCGCGCTTGCAGCCGGGCGGGCGGAGGCGGCTGGAATTTCGATCCGTGAGGCGCTGACGCTCTGGCGCGGCCCGCCGCTCGGAGAGTTCGCCTACGACTCGTTCGCGCAGGTCGAGATCGCCAGACTCGAGGCGCTCTGGCTATCCGCGGTCGAGGATCGGATCGAAGCCGACCTCGCGCTTGGCCGCCACGATGCCCTCGTTTCCGAACTCGAGGCGCTCGTTGCTAAGCATCCTCTTGGCGAGCGGGTCCGCGGCCAGCTGATGATCGCGCTGTATCGCTCCGGCCGCCAGGCGCAGGCGCTGCAGGCCTACCAAAACGTTCGCCGCCTACTCGGAGAGGAGCTCGGATTGGAGCCCGGCCCGGCCCTGCGTCAACTCGAGCGTCAGATCCTCGCGCAGGATCCGTTGCTGGCCGCACCCCCTCGATCCCCGGAGGCTACGCCTGGCAGCAGCGGCGAGACGAGGCGCCCCCACGTGAAGGCTGCTGCGCTGGTGCTGGGCGCGCTGCTCGCGTCAGCCGCAGCCGGTACGACGTTCCTCGAGTGGCTCCACGAGGGGAGCGGCCCTTCGCTTGCCGGATACGGAAACGCCGTCGGAATCATCGACTCGCAGTCGAATCGCGTCGTCGACACGGTGCGGGTCGGCAACACGCCGTCGAGCATCGTGCTGAGTGCCGACGCAGCGTGGACGCTCAACGCGGACGATCGGACGATCTCTCGGATCGACCTGAAGGCGCGGAAGCTCGCCGGCACCTTCGGAACCGGCTCGACTCCAACGGACCTCGCCGTCGGCTACGGCTCCCTCTGGGTCGGCGACTCCTCGAGCGCGATCGGGCGGTTCGATCTGGAGACCGGTCGCCGCACGACGACGATCCGCCTCCCGCGCGGTCCGCCGGCGGGCGGACGGGCCGGCGAGTCGCGCATAGCGCTCGCCGCCGGAAGCGCCTGGGCGATCAACCCGGACGGCACCATCTCCCGGATCGACGCCGAAACGAACGAGATCGTGGCGACGGTCCACGGCATCGCCGCCTCGGCGATCGCGGCGGGCGCCGAGGGAATCTGGGTCATCGATCAGTCACGCTCCGCCGTCGCCCGCATCAGTCCTCGCTCGAACCGGGTCGCGCAGAGCATCCGTCTCATGGCGGGCAGCATGAATGACATCGCCGTCGGCTCCGGTGCAGTTTGGGTCACGGATCCGTTCGGCGGCGCGCTCTGGCGCGTAGAGCCCGGGCCGCCGTCGCTGACGAAGACGATCGACGTGGGCCCCGGCGGGGCAGTCGTCGATGCCGGCGGAGACGCCGTCTGGGTCGTCAACCATCTCGACGACAAGCTCCTCAGGATCGACCCGCGGACGAACAGCGTTGCCGTGATCAAGGTGGGAGCACCCCAGAACGTCGCCGCCAGCGCGAACGCGGGCTGGGTGGTGAAGGCGCTGCCCGAAGCGAAGTGCGGCGCGCTCGTCTACGGCCCGGGCCGTCCCGACCTGGTAGTCGTCTCGGACCTGCCGCTGCAAGGCTTCCCGCACGTCGCCACTCAGACAATGGCCGCTGCAGTGTCGTTCGTCCTGCAGCAGCGGCGGTTCAGGGCTGGCAAGTACACGGTCGGCTACCGCTCCTGCGACGACTCGACGCCTCAGGCAGGCGGCTTCGACTTCGAGAAGTGCGGCACGAATGCAAAGGCGTACGCAGCCGATCCAGCGATCGTCGGCGTCGTCGGCGCCTACGACAACTTCTGCAGCGGCATCGAGATCCGAGTGACGAGCCGCGGCCCCGGCCCGCTGCCGATCATCAGTCCCGCGAACACCTACCTCGGCCTGACCCGCGCAGGACCCGGCACCCGCCCCGGCGAGCTCCGCTTTCGGTACCCAACCGGTGAACGGAACTATGTTCGCGTGATCGCGGCCGATCATCTGCAGGCGGCCGCCGACGCGCAGCTCGCCAAGCAGCTCCAACTGCGGCGCGTGTTCGTCTTGGACGACGGCCAGAACGGCGGGCTCGACGCGTACTTCCTGCGGGCTGCTGCCAAGCTTCGGCTCAGGTTGGCCGGCTCAGCGAACTGGAATGCCCATGCGGCGAGCTACCGCCCGCTCGCCCGACGGATCGAGCGCTCCGGGGCCGACGGCGTCTTCCTCGGGGGCCACCAGTTCTCGAACGGGGCGCGACTGATCCGTGACCTCCGCGCGACGCTCGGCCCCGATGTCACGCTGATCGCGCCCGACGGCTTCCTTCCCGTGCCCGAGCTGATCCACGCCGCGGGCTCTTCGGCGAACGGGCTCTACGTCAGCCTCGCGGGTATGCCGGATCCTGCTCTCGGGCGCGTCGGCAAGAGGTTCCTCGCAGCGTTCGCGCGAAGCTACCGCCATCGGATTCAGTGGTACACGGCGACCTATGCCGCCGCTGCCGCCGAATTGCTTCTCGACGCGATCGCTCGCTCGGACGGAACACGCGCCTCAGTCAACCGGCAACTTCGAGCCGCGGGCGCCGCCCGAGGCATCCTCGGACCGATTCGCTTCGACGAGAACGGAGATCTGACCTCGGGTGCCGTGACGATCTTCCGTATCGGAGCCGCCACCAGTCGATCAACGCCGAACGACCGGTGGCTTCGGGGCGCATACGTCGACCGCGTCATCACCGCACGAGGCTCGCTGGTCGATCGATAGCGCGCCCGCGACGGGATGTGCGCACTGGCGTTCTTCGCGGGGCAACCCGTCGAGGCTGTCATCCGCGTCTACCGACATGCGAGATCGTCGTCGAAGTGCTCGCAACGTCTGAAGCTCCACGCCGCAGGGAATGCGGGCGGTGCCGGCTACGCGTTGAGCCGCGCGAGCCTCAGCGCCTACGGCATAGAGGAGTACGAGGAAGCGCTGCGGCTTGGTCGGGTCGGCTACAAGGCGTTCAGCGAGGTCAACCACAGGTGGGGCAAGATCGCCGCCCTTTGCCGGATCGGCTTTGCTGCGCTGGCGCTCGGTGACGTCGACGAGGCGCAGCGGACGTTCCGCGCGTCGCTCGAGCGGGCACACACCTCGGAGGCGATCTCGCTCGAGCTGCTCGCGCTGAGCGGCGCCGGCGCGGTGCTCCGCGAGACGGGCGAGCGGGAGCAGGCCGCGACGGTGCTCACCTTCGCACTCGGCCACGAGCAGCTCCCGCCTGCGTACAGCATCGCGGCGCGACCGGCGCTCGAGGCTCTCGAGGCCGAGCTACCTCCCGAGCAGCTCGCCGCCGCACGGCACGCGGCGGCGGCCACGAGCCTTGACGACCTCGTCGACCAGGCACTCGCCGTCACCGCGCCGAAGTAGAGTAGATACCGACGCGCCCTACCGAGTTTCGCGAGCGGTCGCGCCCGAGTTCGCTGAACAGACGCGGTGCATGGACGTGCGTAGATGTGGCAGGGGCGACACCCTCGAATGCGCCAGCGTTCGGGCGTGTCCCCAGAACGAGCGCCCTGCCGCGGCTCACTCCACGTGGTCGTGGTGGCCTTGCGACGAGGCTCGGAACCGCTTAGGGGCCTGTCCAAGAAGGCGCCTTGAGCACGGCCGCGTGGCTCAGTTGAGCGAGATCGGGTAATCGCACGCGCAGGGAGCGGCGGCAAGGAGTGCGGCGAGCCAGAGGGCGAGATCGGCGGCGGCTGTCGCGGGCTGCGCGGCGGCTGCGCGCGATCTGGCCGGCCGCGGCTGCGACTCCGCAGTCTGTGGCGCGGCTGCGACCCCGCCCTGCCCCTGCTGGGCGTGATCGGCGAGCCGCTTACAGTTGACCGCGGTGCAGTTAAGCAGCAGCTGGACGTGGAAGTGGGGCGTGCCGCGCCGCTGGGCGCGAGCCGCGGTGCCCTGGTTCTTCAGCTCACCGATCACGCCTTCGGCGT